>SVBO01000020.1 GCA_015058845.1 Erysipelotrichaceae bacterium | reverse complement strand
GATCTCATTAAGATCTAATTTATGTAGATTCATGAAGATCACACCAGCTGCCATGAATAATACTAACTTCAACATAGAGTGGTTCACCATGTGTAGTAATGTGCCTCTAACAGCTAACGCATTGTGATGTCCTAATAGACCTTGCATACCTGCCCCAGTTAGAATAAATCCGATCTGAGACATAGAAGAACATGCTAGTGTTCTCTTTAAGTCGATAGAGAATACGGCTAATACAGCACCTAGGAACATTGTGATGACACCGATACAAAGGATCAGGAATCCCCACTTTTGATCATGTAAGAAGATGTATGAACCAATTACTAGAATACCAAATACACCAGTCTTAGTAAGAATACCAGATAGTAAAGCAGATGCTGGTGCTGGAGCTACTGGATGGGCCTTTGGTAACCAGATATGTAATGGAAACATACCTGCCTTAGCACCAAATCCAAATAACATAAGAATAGCAGAGATATATAGAATACCCTTATTCTCATAATGCTCACAGGCTTCTAACAATAGATCCATATCTAATGTACCTACAGCATTATATAACAAGAAGATACCCATCAACATTACCATACCACCTAGTACAGCAACAGTAATATATGTATCACCTGCACGCATAGCAGCAGACTTCTCATCATGGATTACCATGACATAAGATGCCATAGACATTAATTCAAAGAAGATAAATGTTGTGAATAGATCAGCAGATAAGAATACTCCTACAGTAGCTCCGAAAGTTACTAATAAGAAGAAATAATATCTATTACGATTACGATAATGTGCGAAATATTCACGAGATAGAATAGTTGTCATCATCCACATTAAAGCAGCAATACCACTATATACAGCGCGGAATCCGTCCATCTTTAAATATAGACCACGACCACAAACTTCACCAATACGGAATGTATATTCAGCACCATTAGCTACTTGAATAAACATATATCCGATCAATGCAAATTCTAGAATACATACGAACATAGCAAAGAAATCTCTTGCTTTCTTGTTCTTTCTACCAATTAAATAACTGATCAATGCACCAGTGATAGGCCATAGTGCTAAGAATAATAAGATAAAATCGTTCTTCATTTTCACTACCTCCTATCCTACATCAATGTTCCAGCAATCGAACTAAAGAATAGTTCTAGTGGAGTTGAATACATACCTAATACTACTGCTAAGATCGCAAGGATAATAAGAGATATTGTCATATATTTATTTGGTTCATAGTTTTCTACTGTTGAATAATCAAAATCTGCCCCTGGTAAGAATGCATTGATAGAAACAGATAATAGATATCCAGCAGTTAAGAAAGCACTTGTCAATAACACAACAGGCCCGATCCAACTTAGAGCACCACAACCACTGTGTAGTGAACCCATAGCTAGATTCCATTTACTTACGAAACCAGATGTTGGAGGGATACCTACCAAAGTAACACCGAATAATGTGAAGCACCACATAACGATCGGCATATGTTTACCAAGACCTTCTAATTCATCTACATATGTATGATGTGTCTTATAGATCACTGCACCAGCAGACATGAATAGACCATCCTTAACAACAGAGTGGAATACTACGTGCATTAATGCACCTACCATACCTACTGGAGTTAATGTAGATAGACCGAATAATACATAAGAAACTTGACTGACTGAAGAGTAAGCAAGTCTTTTCTTGAAATGATTTTCTTTATATGCAAGCATAGAACCCATAAATACAGTCATTAGAGTTAAGATCATCCAAGTATACTGTACCCAAGTACCACGTAAGAAATCTGCACCAAATTGATAGAATACAACACGTACTACTGCTAGTACACCAGCCTTAGTAATAACACCAGATAATACTGCAGAAGCAGGTGCTGGAGCTACTGGATGGGCAGATGGTAACCAACCATGTAATGGGAACATACCAGCCTTAGCACCAAAGCCAATGATCGTACATAGTGCTACGATCAATAAGATTCCTTCATTACCAGCTACCTTATTCATATCTAAAGCACCACCAGCGGTAAATTCAGTTGTAATACCAAATTGACTCATGAAGAAGAAACCAATAAGTGCTAAAGAGGCACCAAATACTGAATAGAATAAATACTTTAATGCAGCAGCATGTGCTTCTCTTGTTCTAGTATGAAGTACCATTGGCATTGTAAGTAATGTCATACCTTCATAGAATAAATAGAATGTCATGTAGTTACCAGCCATACCAAGACCTACTAAGATACCAAGTGATAATAGATAGAATTGATAATAGCTTTCATTATTCTTCTCATGTTTCATATATTCAAATGAGAAGATACCTGCTAATAACCACATTACAGATACTAATGCAGTAAATAGAATAGTCATTCCATCGATATTGAATAGAATTGGTAAACTATCTGTTAGATGGAATAATACTAATCTTCCACCATTCTTTAAAACAACTGCTACTAAGATCAAGTTAATGAATAATACAACTCCTACATATTTCTCACGGAAAGAGCGCACACTGAACTTTTCTTTAATAGCTAATGTGAATAATGCCATAACGATAGGGAACAGGATCGGTAATAATAAGATCATATTTGTATTCATTTCCTTTTCCTCCTATCCTAACATACGTATACCTTGTGTGATCATATCGATGATCTTGCCTGAACCACAACCAAGAACGAAGTTCAAGGCCATGAAGACGATCATAGATACCATAAAGGCAACGTCTTTCTTATCTGCGAATAATGTTACTTCATCACCAGTATTGGCAAATACTACCATGATCGCAGGAATATAATATAAAGCATTCAATAATGTACTGATAGATAATACAACTAATGTAGGGATCATCTTAGATGACATACCTAAAGCAGCTTCTGCGAAACACATCTTAGAAACGAAACCTGATGTGAATGGAATACCAACCATAGATAATGTACCTACTACAAAGGCAATACCCGCTAATAGATTTCTTCTACCTGCGCCACGAATATCCTTAAACTTCTTGCTACCACCAGATACTTCCATGAAACCACCAGCAGCACAGAATAGCATTGGCTTAGTAACAGCATGTGTTAAGATATGGAAACAAGCAGCGATCATACCAGCTTCACTACCAAGACCAATACCCATATAGATATATCCTAGTTGAGCAACACTGGAATAAGCGATCATACGCTTAAGATCCTTTTCACGTAATGCATTGACTGATCCCATGATCATAGCGATCAATCCTAATACGAATAATACATTTAGAGCTTGAGATTGATAGATCACATCGATACCGATAACACGATAACAGATCTTGATCAATAAGATAATATAACTCTTTACAACAAGACCAGATAGAATAGCACTAGCTGAAGATGTAGCTGATCCATGGGCATCTGGTAACCATGAATGGAATGGATATAAGGCACTCTTGATAGCCATACCGATCACGAATAAACAGATGATGATCTCAAGTGGGATTCTATAGGCACCTGTTGCTACTAGATTAGCAACAGATGTTTGGATGTTAGACATTAATAGATGACCTGTAATGTCATATAGAATACAGATACCGATCAGGAATAGACCTGAACCAAGTAAGCTCATAATTAGATAACGTGTAGTTGCAACTAATGTTTCTTTAGCTTTACGTAGCATTACGATCGCACATGATGCTAGTGTATTGATCTCGACGAATACATAGGCTGTGAATAAGTCGTTTGTATAGATCAATGCTAACATAGAACTGAATAGTAAGCACATCATTAAGAAGTTATGATTTACTTTAGTGTCTTCAATATCATGGAAGATATGCTTCATACCACCTAATAGTGATAGGATCATTACGATACTGAAGATAAATGCCATTAGGGCTTCTAAGACACCAATTCGGATCTCATTACCAAATGGTGCTGGGAAGTGACCCATCATATATACATAATATTCTCCTGTTTTCACAACGAATGAAAGTGTTGCGAAAGATAGGATCCCAACAATAACCATTGCACTGATGGCAAGTGTTCTTGCTGTTTTAGGTTTTAAGACTGCACATAATACACCTACAAACATTGTTAGGATGATACATGCGAAAGGAAAGTTTTGAACTAGTTCCATCTTAGTACACCCCCTGATCTTTCTCCATCTTAGTAACGATCTCTTCTAGATCTAATGTACCATAGGCTCTATATAAACGAACTGCTAGGGCACAGAAGAATGCTGAGATACTTACTGATACTACGATGCCTGTTAATACTAACCCACTTGGGATCGGATTGATATATGTTTCGAACTCGATTGGTGTGGATACTACGATCGGTGCAATACGTCCTGTGATATATCCTTTGGCTGCAAGGAATAGGAAGATTCCTGTATCCATGAAGTTAAATCCAATGATCTTCTTGATGATATTACGGTTTAGAAGTAATGTTACGAAGCCGATTCCGAAGATGATCATAGCAGTCGTTTCATAATAGTTTGTTAATAGACCTTTCAACATACTAGATCTCCTCCTTATGGAATAATGAATAGAATCCAAACATTGTACACATAACAATAACACCTACAGCAATATTAAGTGGTAAGATCAATCCAGAACTTAAGATATTTCCTGGTGTACCTTTAGGGATAATAGAATGGATATGGTTAGCTCCTGTATAGAATGAGTAACTCTTAGCTACTGCATAGAATGATAGAGCACATACGATAATTGTATTGAATGTACGATATGTGAAGAACTTCTTGCAGTTCTCTGCTCCAAAGGCATTGTAATATAGAATAAGAGCAGCACCCATGATCGCACCACCAGAGAATCCTCCTCCTGGTGATAAGTGACCATTTAGAACTACATAGATACCAAACATCAATGCTACTGGAACTAATAGTTTCGCAATATTTTGTAGAATGATATCTGGTTTTGGTTCATACATACGATCATTTTCTTCTTTTTCTTTCTTCTTACGATCATTACGAAGTAAGATGATTACTGTACCAGCAGCAACGAATAATACTGTAGATTCACCGAATGTATCGAATGCACGGTAATCTAAGATCATACCTGCTACGATATTTACTGCTCCAGTGTCTTCCATTGTATCCATGATATATTTCTCAGATACTTCATTGTTTGCTGGATTACTAGGATCACCATAAGATGGTAATTCTGATACTGTTAATAACATACATAGAATGATTACTGTAGATAGTACTACTGCCATAACGTTATAGAATCTCTTATATAATGGCATTTCATATTTAGCGATCCATTCTTGAAGACGTTCATTGATAGTCTTTTCGTGATGTTTCTTTGTTGTTACTACTGTTTCTTCTACTACTTCTGTAGTTTCTTCTTCAATTGCTTCTTGTGGGGCTGAGTTGAATTCTCGTAAGCCTTTTATCTTATATAAAGTAACGAAGAAGATAATACTTGTTACACCAGCTCCTACTGCTGCTTCTGTGATCGCTAAGTCTGGTGATTGTAGTACGATCCATAGGATCGACATGACTAAGCTATAAGACATGAAGATAATTAAAGATACTAATAAGTTTCTTGATAAGCTTACAGCTAATGCACAGATAATAAGGAATGATAATAAGATAAGTTCAAATGTTTGCATTATTTGATTACCTCACATTCTTCTTCAATATTCTCATTAGTTTCGATTTCTAACTTACAGATCAAGTGAGAGCTGACTGGGTTGGCTAACCACATGAAACCAATGATCAATAATAACTTTAGACTCATGACATTGAAACCATTTAGAATGATCAATCCAAATAGGATCATCATGATACCTAATGTATCACAAGCTGCTGCAATGTGCATACGGTTGATGACGAAGTTAAAGCGGAATACACCAAAAATAGCGATACCGATAATGACTACACCGCTTAGGATCAATGCTGCTGCAATGCCAAAGCGGATCCATTCTAAGATCTCCATTATGCTTCCTCCTTTACACTTCTTTCAGCTCTTTGTTTGTTATAAGCTGATTTATATACATTTACTAATACTACTACTGCTAAGAAACTGATCAAGGCATAGATCAATGCTACGTCTACTACATAAGCTTCACCAATGTACATTGCTACTACACAGATCAAGATGATAGTTTTTGTACCTACTAGGTTTACTGCGATCAGACGGTCTGTGAATCGAGGCCCTAGAATAGCACGTAATAAACAGAATAATAGTACGATGGCTAATGAGATCATGGTGATCAATAATACCCAATGTGTTGCCAATTCGATCATTTCCATGTTTATACCTCCTCGATCTTGCGTAATTTCTTAACGAAGATAGACTCGTCGATACCTTCAGCCATACTCTTGTCAAGGCAATGTACACAATATAGATCGTTTTCTAAGGATACTGTGATAGTTCCTGGTGTTAATGTGATTGAGTTTGCTAGTAATACTTTTGTGAATTGTTCTTTTAGATCTGTTTGGAAATAGATAATGCATGGTTCAAATTCTAACTCTTTTGATGTTGTGATTTTGATCATGATGATGTTAGCTTTGATGATCTCCCAGATCAAGATGATTAGATATGAGATAAGAAGTGGTAATCTTCTAAGAGTGATACCTTTTGTTTCTTTATTTCCATATCCTACATATTTATTACAGAACCAAGTTAAAGCTCCAGCAAATAATACACCCATCCAGATGATCTCGAATGTGATCTTTCCGTTAAAGATCACCCATAGAGCAAATAAGATAAAGAAAATCAATGGTGCTCACCTTCCTCTTCTACTATGACACCGGGACCGTGTCCATGGTTGACATCTGCTGCTACATATACTAATACGCCGATGCATAATAGTATTGCTAAGCAGAAGCTTAGTATTTTTTTCATTTCAATATTCCTCCCTTTATATGCATTAAATATAAACATATAATGTATCTTATATATTCTATCACTCCAAATCTTTTCCGTCCACAGAATTCACATATTTATTACAATTATTCACATTCTCTATCTTATATAATAACTTTTATAATTTTCTTAGAAGAAACAAAAAGAGCATCTTTCGATGCCCTTGATACTAACCTTTGATCTTTTCTTTATAAGCTTGTGCCATTTCTTTAGCTTTAGCTTGTGCTTCTGCTTCTGCTTTTGCTTTAGCTTGTGCTTCTGCTTCTGCAGCTGCTGCAGCCTTAGCAGCTTCTTTCTTCTTATGACGTTCTTTATATTCTCTTTCTTTGTGTTCTTCGTGATCTAATTCTTTATGTAATAATAGTGATAATGCTACACGGATCACTACGATACCGATCAACACATATAACTCTGAAATCTCATGGATAGCGATACTATTCAAGATCTCAGCAGCCATTAAGAAGTTTAATGTTGTAATGAAAGATCTCATTAAACGTAAGTTGATAGGATAGTATTTACGTTTAAAAGTGTAAAGTACATATTCTGCGAAGTAACGCATATAAGCGATGAATAAGAATGAAATACCTACTAATTCACTTGTTGCTACAATGAATGGTAATAATACATCAATGATCTCATGCATAGAATGAACCATATGTTCCATAACCCAAAATCCTCCCCTAAAAATTTATACAACGATTAATATACTCCTATTTTTTAGGAAGTCAACACTTTTTAATGTAAAATTTAGTTAATTAGATCTTACTTATTTAAAAGATTGCAGATGTAATCTACTGCCTCACTTAATAACACTTCAGTAGCAGCCTCATCCTTACGACCCTTGATCTCTACTTTACCTTCATTTAAGCCCTTACCACATGTAATACGGTACGGGATACCGATCAATTCCATGTCTTTGAACTTAACACCAGCACGATCATCACGGTTATCTAATAGTGGTTCGATACCACGTGCCATGAATGCATCGTATAATTCTTCAGCAGCTTGTACCTGGTTCTCGAACTTGTTATTGATCGTTACGATCGCTACTTTATATGGAGCTACTTCTACTGGCCAAGATAGACCATATTCATCACAGCTTTGTTCTGCGATCGCTGCCATACAGCGTCCTAGACCGATTCCATAGCAACCCATTTGAATTGGTTGTAATTGGTTTTGGTCATCTAGATACTTCACGTTTAATGCTTCTGAATACTTAGTACCAAGTTTGAATGTATTACCGATCTCGATACCTTTCTTGAAGTTTAGTGGTCTGCCACATACTGGACATACGTCTTCTTCAGTGATATTGCGGATATCTGCTACCATAGTTGGTTCGAAGTCTGTATGTACGTTTACATTGATGTAGTGGTAATCTGTCTTATTAGCCCCTACGATCATGTTGTGCATTAGCATTACTTCTTGGTCTACGATGATGTCACATGCTAGGTCTACTGGTCCAGCAAAGCCTACACGTGCTTGTGTTAATACTTCAACGTCTTCGAAGCTTGCCATTTCGATCTCACCAACACCTAATAGCTTACATACTTTTGTTTCGTTTAGTTCACGGTCTCCACGTACTAAGCATGCGATGATCTTGCCGTTTGCTTTATAGATCAATGTCTTAACGAAGTCAGCTGGTGTTTTTCCTAAGAAGGCTGATACTTCTTCGATAGTCTTAGCATTTGGTGTATGAACTTCTTCTTTTGGAAGTTTTTCCTCTGTGCTCTCTGCTGCAGTTAGTTTTACTGCTGCGATCTCTAGATTACTAGCAAATCCACATGTGTCACAGAAGATCAATGTATCTTCACCGATCTCAGTAACTGCTTGGAATTCTTCTGATAATAAGCCTCCCATTGCACCTGTGTCTGCTTTAACGATACGGTAGTCTAAGCCCATGCGATCAAAGGAATTCTTATAGGCTTGGAACATCTTTTGGTAGCTTACATCTAGTCCTTCTAGGTCTTTATCGAATGAGTAAGCGTCTTTCATAATGAATTCACGTACACGGATCAGACCATAACGAGGACGTGTTTCGTCTCTGTATTTTGTTTGGATCTGATATAGGTTATATGGGAAGTCTTTGTAAGAGGCGCTCTTCATAGAAGCAGCGATCGTGAATAGTTCTTCGTGTGTTGGTCCTAATACGTAGTCTTTTTGATAACGGTCTTTTAGGGCGAACATGTTGCTTCCAAAGCTTGCTCTACGTCCTGCTTTCTCATAGATCTCTGCTGGGATCAATGCTGGCATTAGTAGTTCTTGTGCGCCTGCTTTGTTCATTTCATCACGGATGATGTGTTCGATATTTCTTAGTACTTTAAGTCCCATTGGCATGTATGTGTAGATACCAGTGGATGTTTTCTTTACCATACCTGCTCTTACAAGTAGGTTTCCGCTAATGCTATCTTCGTCTTTTACGTTTTCTCTTAGTGTGTAGAAGAAGCTGTTATTTAGTTTCATTTATATCACTCTCTCTCTTATAGTTATAGTTTTGCTTATAGATTATAGCATAAATAGGAGAGAAAGTAAGTATTTTATTTGAATTATAGGTAGGAATACTTGGTGTTTTAGTGGTTATGTTGTTTGGTAGATGGGAATTGGTGGGAATGAGATGTATTGTTGTAACTTGTTTGTTACTTTATTTAGGTAATATATAGGAATAAGTGTATGTTTTCGTATTGTTTTAAGTGTTATTTGTATTTAATATTAAGGTGAAGGAAGTGATGGAGCTATGAGGATATTAAGTGGTATATTCAAGGTATGTTGTTTAGTATTGTTGTTTCCATTGATCATATTAGCGAGTGTTATGAGGGTTTATAGATAATAGGAGGTAAGGCATGAGTAATTTTGATAGCAAAGATATTATTAAGATCAAAGATGATCCTAAGCCTGTGAGATCCTTAGTACAAGTGTATTTTCCAGATAAGTGTCAGTCTTATACGTATTATAATGATCAATACGATCTACATGTGGGTGATCGTGTTTGGGTAGAGGGAAAGTTAGAGAAGTATATTGGTGTGGTAGCGAAGGTGATGTATAACTTCAAGATCAAGTTATCAGAATATAAGAGAGTGATCTCTTTGATAGATACGAGTGTGGGTGGTGAGTTATATCTTGGTGGAACTCATTGGATCACGTTTGATCGATATACACTTTCAAGAGAACAGATCCACTCTTGGTTTTTTTCCTCCTTGTAGAGAAGATGAGGAAGAGTATGTGGTAGGTGGTGATGATAGTACTTCGTTCTCACTAGATGATCCGCTTTCTTTATTAGTAGATGTGAAGACTTTTGAAAGAGGTTGTCATTACTATAATGATGATCGTGTGAAATATATATGTATGGATAGTGGACATGGGTATGCGATCATTAGGGGTAGTGAGTATTATGAGGTGGAGTTTGAGTTAGTAGATCGAATGGTTTCTAACTTGGTGTGTACTTGTATGTGTACGGATACTTGTAAGCATGAGGTAGCAGTATTATTACAGTTAAAAGAGACTTTGGATCATATTGTAGAGCATTATGATATTTGGTATAAGGGCTATTTTGCTGCTATTGATCATAGCACTTTGTTATGTTATGCAGTAGGTACTAAGAAGAGTGGTAGAGTAGTGTTGGAGGTGTAGGTATATGAGGTTATTGAAGATATTGTTCTTGGTATTGTTATTCCCTGTTGTGTTTATGTATTATGTTTTAAAGAATAATGCTTGATTGTTACATATTATAAGGAATATATAAATATGACTACATATTTCAAAATAATCGAATAGAATGAATGTACGTGAAAAAGATGATACTTGTGCTTTGTATCATCCTTGATCGAATTATCTCCTTATGTTACGAGGTCTCATTTTCTCTCACTATACTCCGCATATTGTATGCACTCGAATATATAAAAAGGCTGTTTTCTTTTACAGCCTTTTTGAAAAATCATACTATTTATCATATGCTTTCGCACATAACTTTAGAGATGAATTAAAGCCTAAATTCTATTCTAACATTAGTACATTTCAAGTAACATTGTATAACTTAAATTATAAAGTTCCGAAAAATGGCACTTTAAATGACGTTTTAAACGATAAACAAAAGTTAGTTCTTGGATCAATAAATAAAAGATCAGAAATAACTCAAAAAAATAATGGGCTTAACAGGAATATCATTAAGAACATTAAAACGCATTATGAAAGAACTCATTGATATGGACTATCTAGAACGTATAGACTCTAAGAAAGCATGTCACTGGATAGTACATAAATAAGCACACAAAAACTCACTATTCCAGTGAGTTTTTAAATACCTATCCTTTCTCCACCTTCACCTTAATAACTCTCTTAGGCTTACGATACCTAAGCATATCTGCCTCTCTAACATCTACCTTACCTACAATAGAAAAGAACCTCTTCGCGTCCTCCACACTAAAGAACCTCTTATTATATCCCTCTACAAAGTAATAATTCTCCTCGATCTTCTCACCTCTACCAGCCCCATAATTACTATCTTGAATAGAATTCACTCTAGCAAATAAATGCCCTTTAGAACGTAACACTCTCTTGATCTCATGCATGATCTGCACTGTAGTACATTCATCAAAATAATGTAAACATAGATCTGCTACTACCACATCAAAAGAATCATTATCAAAAGGAAGTCTTTCTGATATATCTACTAACATAGTCTCTACATCAGGTATCTCTTGTTGTACCTGTTGTAAAGCTACCTCTGAATGATCACAAGCAATTACTGGCAATCCCTTTTCTCTAAGATATAATGTATTATTCCCATTACCACACCCTAGATCAAGCACAGCAGTACTACATCCCTCTAGAATATCTTGGTACTTATCTAACCATTCATCATACACTGGCTTACCAGGTGCATTCTCCTTATGTAGATCATTCCATAACTCTTTAAATTGCATTACCATCACTCACTCTTTCTACACATAATTCTAACTTATCTCCTTCTCTAGTACAAGCCATAACAAAAAGAACATAAGATCACTCCTATGTTCTCTCTAAACTAATTCAAATATAGTAATACCTTACCAGTACCCCTAAACACATTCACAAGCCCTTCACCACTCGCAGCAGAACCGATCAAAGTCTTAGTCGTTCTCTCTACCGTAAAATCTAACCCACTAGACCAACAGATCGCATTATTACCATCCACCTTGATCACATCATTATTCAATACCACTTCTACTAACTCTTCTCTAGGCTTAGGTGACTCGATCAATAACACACCCTTAGACCCCTTCACACACGTATTGAACAGACCCTCTCCCCCAAGAGCCATACCACTAAGTGATTTGATACGCTCCACAGAAACATCTAGACCACTAGAAGCAAGATACAAAGAATCATTCATCACGATCTTACCACCCCACTCACTAATATCCAGTGGAACGATATGTCTAAAAGTATTCTCTAACACCACACAACCCTTACCAGTATACACAGGCTTGATGATCGTCTCACCAGAAACACTAGCCTTCACAGTTTTCCCGAAAAGATCACCAACACCCTTCACATTCGTCTTAGACTTCACATCACCGATCATCAACTTCATAGCACCAGCACTCAAAGTCCACTCTCTACTACCATCCAACTCTAACACAGCAGTCTTCTCCTTAGCCCCCATCTCAGCCATAAAATACTTACTCATAGCCTCCTGTGGCGACATAATAGAAAGATCCCTCTGGAATTCGATCACCGAATATCCCATATTCTCATCTTTCTCTAGCACCTTAACATTATCGTTATTCCATAAATTATTGATCGTATACATACTCATTCTCCTTCCATTATTTATTTCAGTATACCATTAATACAAACTCTTATCTACTCAAATACCCTTAGTAAATTCTTAGAAAATTATTAAGAACATCTACATCACCTCCTATATTATTATTTAGAATTTTCTAGAAAATGAGCAAAGAAAAGTATAAAAGTAAAAAGAAAAGAAGTAATACACTAAATATTACTTCTTAGCTTCTAATTTATCAGAATACTCTTGTCTAAAATACTCTAGAATATTCTCTAAAGATGCATTCAATACTTCATTCTCATCTAAGTTTAATTGCCCGATCATCTTATTGATCATATTCTCATGAAATGCATCATGGATCTCTAGAATAGGCTCAGCCTTCTCTGTGATCTTTAAACGAGTGATACGCTTATCATTCTCATCCTTATACTTGATCACATATCCCTTCTTGATCAACTTAGCCACATTGGTAGTCAGTGTCCCTTGAGTGACCATTAAAGTACGTGCTATATGTGACATACTATTATTGCTCGCTGTCTTGATACGCTCTAGAGTATGCACATCATTCATGGAGACGTTCACTCCACTCTCCTTCATATTCCTCTCTTCAATATATAGTATATAGTTAAACATCCATACTAATAATTCATTTAAAGTATGTTTTGTTCTCTCCATAACTCATTCCTCCCAACAGTCCTATGATATGAGTATTATCGAATTAAGTCAAGTATAATTCATGAATTATTTCTTAATAAACATCGTATCGATAGTTATTTGCTCTTTAATTTGATACAATACAAGTATAAGGAGGATATACTATATGAAACGATTGGTAAGTTGTTTATTCATACTAGCATTAGTAGGATGTAGTAATATCCCTGTGAAGCAGAATACACCTACTACGCCTGATATTACCGATCCCCCTGTAGTTAGTGTTATACAGACAAATGATGATGCTTTATTAGCACTCTCTAGTGAAGATCTAGTGCTCATTTCTCCTTCTAGTTCTACGAATGCTTTCGCATTAAATGCAAATGATATGGTAGAGTTGATCCATATATTGAACGATTCTTCTTTCACAGGCAATGTAGTAGAAGGTACTCTTGTGGATGATCTTACGTATGTGATCATGCGATTACAAGGTACGGAATATAGGTTCTTTGGTAGTTATTATATTACTAGTGAGAATGGTGTGGATACTTTTAAGCAGATGGATAGTGCTAGGATCTACGATCTATTCGTTAACAAAATGAGTCTTACACTTACCGATAAGGATACACAATGGCTTACTAGTAATGAGTGCCCTGAGAAGAGTAAGGATCCTACGTGGTTAGAACAAGAAAGAGAACATAAAGAAAGAGAACAGAAACATATCTACGCATTCGTTGAGCATTATAAACAGTTAGATCTATCTACATTACCAATCTATTTGGAATTAGGAATAGAAGTACCTGAGCATGTGGAAGTGGATTATTTAGAAGGATTCCGTAATCTACGACATTATAATGATGGTATTGCTGTGGATAAGCATTTCACGGATGATTACTATGTTGATATGAGATATTCTATGAATGATGATCCTAGTTATACTCTATATATCAATGAGAGATTCATGAAGGAGAATGCTCAGTTACTTACGGATGAGCATGAGGTTGCTACATTTGCGTATAATGCTTTAAACGCTGAATTAGGTGTCACATTACGTAAAAGTGGTACTGGAATAGATTCTATTACTTTCGATGGGTATACTGTAAGTGAGATCAAAGAGATCCAACACAAACATAGTACAGAAGGGATCATTACAGGGGATATGTATTTCAAGATCAGTAGTATGGAAGGATATCCTATTCAAACAAGAGAAGATATTCTTGCCTATTATCAACAATACTTTACGGAAGTAAAATCACAATATAGTACTGAAGAACTATTCAATACTACATTTAGTGAAAGAGAAGATGGAGTGTATATGAATGTCACTCCTCATGGAAATATAGTAACTGACTTCCCTAGTCTTGATATTACTACATATATGCTTGATACTGAGGATGCTGTTTATGTTTACTACCCATATAACCAAGGTATTACTGAGCAATATCATCGTTATCTGCGCTACGAATTCACTAAGACACCTAATGGACTAAGATACTAAAAGAGTCGGTCACCCGACTCTTTACTTTATCCCAAACGTACTACACGAGCATCTAGTTCCTTAGCTAAACTCTCATCATGCGTAACGATCAATATACCAATCTCCCTACTAGCAAGCTTCTCAATAAGCCTAGCCACCTGCTTAGTAGACTCAGGATCTAACGCACTCGTAGGCTCATCAAAACATAAGATCTTAGGCTCTAACATACAAGCCCTAACGATCGCTACTCTTTGCTTCTGACCACCAGATAAAGTAGCAGGATACTTATTCTTCTTATCTAAGATACCCATCTCATCCAACATCTTCTCAGCCTTACTAATAGCCTCATCCTTACTCATCAACTTATGATACACAGGCGCATTAATACAATTCTCTAACACAGTCATATGAGGGAATAAATTCCAACTCTGAAATACTAATCCGATCTTCTTCTGTAACTCAACATTCTTACTACCAGCAGTGATCTTTAGATCATCCAATATGATCTCACCATCATCCAAAGACTCCAACTGATTCAAACATCTCAAGATCGTAGTCTTACCAGCACCAGACTTACCCATCAAACACACGATCTCATGCATATCTACCGTGAAAGACACCTCATTCAACACACTAACACCATTGAACGACTTACATATCTTCTCTACTCTTAACATGTTCACTCACCCTTCATTGAAGGATCCATACTCTTCTCGATCCTTCCCATTACCCATGCAGCACACATTGTCATTAACAAGTAGATCACACCTACATAGATGAACGGTATTGCAGTACCATAAGTATTCACCGCTGTTCTACCAGCCTTCAATAACTCAGAAGCCCCAAGCACAGTGATCAAACTAGTATCCTTAACTAACGTTAATACCTCGTTCCCAATTGATGGCAAACAATTCTGCAAAGCTTGTGGTAAGATCACTCTTACATAAGCAGACGCTTCACTATACCCCAGAACCTGACACGCTTCCTTTTGTCCCACATCTACAGACTGGATCCCTCCACGAACGATCTCCATGAAGTAAGCCATGTAATTGAGAATAAATGCTACAAAGATCGATGTTGTTCTATCTAATACGATCCCCATATAAGGAAGACCAAAGAATACGAACATCATTTGTAGAAGAAGCGGAGTTCCTCTCTCGATCATCAC
The DNA here is from genome assembly GCA_015058845.1 of Erysipelotrichaceae bacterium. Classification (GTDB taxonomy): domain Bacteria; phylum Bacillota_I; class Bacilli_A; order Erysipelotrichales; family Erysipelotrichaceae; genus SIG230. Next base: position 8,134 of record SVBO01000020.1, on the reverse strand, counting down.
AAAGACCTTGAAGACTAAGTTAATGACCTTATTACCCATATTCTGGATACTAGCTGCAATGATCGCCAATGGTAGCGAGAAAAGCAATGTACCAAAGAATACCTGAAGCGTTACTATACTACCTTGCAATAAAGGCTGCACCAATTGTTCTAACAACATAACTATTCAGCAAACCAAGTTTGGTAAACAGCATCATAAGTGCCATCAGTTCTTGCTTCTCTTAACGCTTCATTTAGATCAGCTAGTAACTCAGTATCACTCTTACGAACACCAATACCATATTCCTCATTACCGAAATCATCTTCTAGAACACGATACTTCTCTTCACCACGTTGTTTAATAGTATATCTAGCAAATACTTCATCACAAACAATAGCATCAGTTCTAGTAGCCTCTAAGTCCATGAAACATTCGATATTAGTATCAAACTCAGTAGGAGCTCCACCCTGAAAAGTAGCAGCTAATTCAGCTTCCCCCAGCACTGCCTCTAAAGCACTAGAATCCTTTTGTAAAGAAACAGCTCTACCAGCTAGATCAGCCTTGGTTTGAATATCAGAATCCTTTAATACAACAATGATCTGACTATTTTCTAAATAAGTATCACTGAATGCTACTTGTTCCTTACGCTTATCAGTAATTGTATAACCATTCCAAATTAAATCAATATTACCACCATTTAACTCAGTCTCTTTCATAGACCAGTCAATAGGTTGGAACTCAATTTCTACTTTCATCTTTTCTGCTAAAGCTCTAGCAAGATCGATATCAAAACCTACTAATTCATTATTCTCATTTCTAAATCCCATTGGTGCGAATGTATCATCAACACCGATCACCAATGCATCATTATCAGTAGTACCTGTATTTGCACAACCTGTAACCATAAGTAGAACTAACATAGCTAATAAACTTTTCTTCATAATATTTTCCTCCATCTTTCATTTGTGATATAAATCATCAAAGAAAGGCAAGGACTCACGAATGTTTTTCGGCCGAAGAAAACAAAACTCCCGCCCTAAGGACGAGAGTAACTTCGTGGTTCCACCTTAATTCACCAGCACCTCACAGTACTGACCTCTTCGAGTACAAACATACTCTAGTGCTATAACGGGCACTCCCGATTCAACCTACTATTAATTTCAGCGAACTGCTCCAAGGGGTGTTTCAACACAGCCTTCACTTTCCTTTTCACCAACCAGGAATTCTCTACGCTTCTCTCTGTGCCTACTCTTCTTTTCAATGCATTTATATCAACACCCATATATTAACTCACTCTTTCATATGTGTCAATACCATTTACATAAATTTCTCATCATTTTCAAATATTTTCATATGAAACTATTTTCATTACTATCTTTTCCCTATAATTCTCTTTAAATATACTAGAATAGTTTGCGAAATATACCATAATCCCTTACAATGTAAGCATATAGATAATATTTCCCGAGAAATAACTAGGAGGTAACTTATGAAAATATTCGTATATGGACAAAGACCCTTTGATGAAGCCTACTACTTCGAAAAGTATACACAAGAATTAGGAATCGAATATAACTATACAACTAGACCATTCTCTAAAGAGATCATTGATCTAGCCACAGGATATGATGCTATCTCTATCAGTACCACACCAGTAGACAAAGAATGCTTAGACCGATTTAAAGAACTTGGTGTCAAGATCATCTCCACACGCTCTATCGGATATGACCACATCGACATCGAATACGCTAAGTCTATTGGCATCAAAGTCACTAACGTAAGCTATAACTCAGAATGCGTTGCTGAATTTACCATGATGCTATTACTCATGACATTACGTAAATGTAAGAGTATCATGAACGGAGCCTCTGCCAATGACTATACCCTACAAGGTCTATCTGGCGAACTACTATGTACTAAGACAGTTGGGATCATTGGTACAGGTAAGATCGGTAGAACTGTATTACGTTATCTAAAAGGATTTGGTTGTAAAGTATATGCCTACTCCTTCCATCCAGATCCAACACTAGGGGTAGAATACCTACCATTAGACGAACTATTCACTAAGTGTGATGTCATCACTTTACATACTGCGCTTACAGCTGATACACATCATATCATTAATAAAGAAGCTATTGATAAGATGCCTGATGGTGCAGTGATCATTAATACAGCTAGAGGTGGTTTGATCGATACAGATGCCTTGATCGATGCATTAGAATCAGGTAAGATCGGTGCCTGTGGGTTCGATGCTATTGAAGATGAGGGAGAATATATCTGGAATGATCGCAAGCAAACAGTTCTAAAGAATCGTAGATTTGCAATTCTAAGAAATATGCCTAATGTACTCATCACACCTCATATTGCTTTCTATACCCAAGAAACTGTATCAGACATGGTACGCAACTCTCTATTATCTTGTGTATTAGAAGAAAGAGAAGAAAAGAATCCTTGGAGGATCGTATAACTAATCAGGACACCATCCAGTGTCCTTTTCTTTTCTAAATAGTCAAAGAAACAGAAATATGATATACTATATAAGAAATGAGGAAGATAGTATGAAGAAATTATATAAAGACAAAAGTAATGGTAAAATATCAGGCGTATGCGCTGGACTAGCAGAATATTCTAACATGGATGTTAAGGTAGTACGTTTCCTTTGGCTGATGTTAGCCTTAGTAAATGTAATGGGACCTATTCTATATCTGATCTGTCACTTTGTATTACCTGAGAAAAGTGAGGAGAATCTATTCTAATGAATACGTGTGATATTCAAAGAGCCATAGGGATCTTACGCAGTGCTCGTATCCTCTCTTCTACCACTGCTCCTAAGACCTTATTCCTAATGATTGAAGGAAAGATCCAAGTGATCACAGTAGATGCTCGATACACGATCTCTGTAGATGATTTCCTTGAACTATACAAAGACATGCAGTTCATTGTCTTAGAGAGTGAGGATACAGATATTGAAGCTGCTCTAGCCAAAGATGCTGAATATTATAGCTGGCATCACAAGTAAAAAGTGAGACGATCGTAGAAATACTACATCATCTCACTTTATTTTTATTTCGTTAATTCCATGAACTCATCGATCATAGTCACAACACTATCTAAAGCACTACACCAGAACTCTTTCTGAGTAATATCGATATCCGCTAATCTAGCAACCTCTTCCGCATCCTTATACACAGTCGCCTTCAATAGTTCCTTATACTTAGCTACAAAAGAAGCACCCTCTCTTTGATATACAGCATATAGACCTCTAGCAAATAGACCACCAAACGCATATGGGAAGTTATAGTAAGAAAGACCAGCTGAATAATAATGTCCCTTACATACCCACATATATGGATGTAGACAATTAGGATCTAGCCCATCTCCATACGCACTTAACTGTGCATTACGCATGATCTCTTCTAACTCATCTGCATATAAGAAAGCAGACTTACGTTGTTCAAATACATTACTTTCAAATAAATAACGAGAATAAATATCACAAATGATCTGAGTCACATCCTGTAAAGTACTTTCGATCAACTTCAACTTCACATCTTTCTCTTCACATGTCTTGATCATTTGATTCATGATCACTACTTCATTGAATGTGGAAGCTGTTTCAGCTAGTGGCATAGAATATCCTAGATTGATAGTAGGTTCATCTTGTACTTGTTGACTATGGAATGCATGTCCTAGCTCATGTCCTAGAGTAACAATATCTGATAGGGAACCATCATAGTTCGTTAAGATAAAACTTTGTTTTAATTCTGAGTTAGAAGCACAGAATGCTCCCCCAACCTTTCCTCTCTTAGGCAAGAAATCGATCCACTCTTCCTCATAAGCCTTCTCGATCATGTCACATAACTCACCATCAAAATCCTTGAAACCATCTAATAAATAGTCCTTAGATTCTTCAACAGTATACTTACGCTCATTACTCTTTCCCATTGGTGCAAATAGATCATACCAAGGAAGACCATTCTCATGTCCTAATAACTCACCCTTACGACGTAAATACATATGGAACTTAGGTAAATATTCCTTGATCGCATCTAATAAAGCATCTAATGTTTCCTGACTCATACGAGAATAGATCAAAGTTCTCTCTAACGCAGACTCAAACCCACGCATCTCACAGATCGTATTCACATGGCCCTTTAAAGAGTTTAAAGAGAATGCTACCGCATCCTTCACATGACTATATGCTGCTAACTCAGCCTCATACGCTGACTTACGAACCTCTGGTGATTCATCATATGCCATATTACGAATTTGAGATAATGTTACCTTTTCTCCCTTGTAATCCACATCCATCGTACTTGTTAAGTAAGATTGCAGATTGCTCCATGCTTCCGTAGAATCGATCGATAACTTACTGATCACTTCCTCGACCTCATCACTTAGGGAATATTGATTCCATTTCTTAGTTTGTAATAAGTATTCTTTATATGGCACTAATTCATGATCAGAATCGATCATAGCTTCTAGATCAGCGATCCTTGCGATATACTTCTCACTGATCGCATCAGACTTAGCACTATCACTTAGTTTCTTAGATACTACCCCTAGTAAAGATTGTACCTTCGCATTGGTAGAATCTACACTAGAACTTAGGGATAGATAATCCATTAAACGCATAGCTACTTGGTATTGTTCTGTTTGAATAGCTAGCATTTGTTTTAATTCCTCAGCACTTCCCTCACTACTTAAAGTAGCAGTAAAGTGTGCCCATCTTTGATTGATCTCATCTAATCTATTTAGATCCTCGGTAAATGCTGGATCTTCTAGACTTGTGTATAGTTTACTTAAATTCCATTGATACATATTGTTTCCTCCTTAATTACTTTCTATATATATGAATTTCTTACGCCATTTCTGATCATTAAATCGTAATGCGTAGATCAAACATCGTGTGGTGTTGTCTATTACCATACAGATCCATACTGAATTAAGTGTTCCGTGTAGGTATGTAAGTGCTATGTGTGTGAATAATAGTCGAATGCCCCACATGGTGAAGGTAGAGATGATGAATGGGAACTTGGTATCTCCTACTCCATCAAATACACCTTGAAGAATGATCAAGACACCAAAGATCGGTTCTGAGACTGCTACGATCCTAAGGGCCATGGCTCCTCTTATGATCACCTCTGGATCTGGTGTAAAGATCTGCATGATCGGCGAAGCGAAAAGGAATAAGATCCCGCCCATAATAGTCATAGCTAAGAAGGCTAGTAACATGATCGTTTGCGATGTCTTCATCAACTTCTGTTCATTTCTCTCTCCTACGGCATTGCCTGCTAGAGTAGAAGCAGCTGTCTGCATTCCATAGCCTGGGATATAGAAGGCCTCTTCTGCAGTAAGTGCTATAGAGTGCGCTGCAACTGAGATCGTTCCCAGTCTTGCTACTAATCCAGTAAAGACTACTTGTCCACTGGAATGAGCGATTCTCTCTAATGCTACGGGAAAGGCTATACGTAAGATATCTTGCATGATCTGTGGATCATAGTGGATCGTCTCTCCTTTACATGAGATCACAGGGTGTTTATAGTAGGCTACAAACATGAGGATCCCCCCTACTGTAACAGAGATAGCTGTGGCTATGGCTGCTCCCTTGACACCTAGTCCCATTCGATAGATCGGGATGGATAGAGAACCAATCGTCCAAATGAATGGTACATCGATCATTAGAAAGTTCAAGATAATGTTTAGTACATTCACTATCGCATTGACTAACATAGGGGTTCTAGTATCCCCAGAGGCTCTTAATACTGCTCCTAAGATCGTAGAGGTTGCCCGAAATAACATAGGGGCAGAAATGATGGAGAAGTAGATCCCTGCATCATCAATGATCTCTATATCTGCTCCTAGCCAAACAGGTAATCGTCTTGCTATGGATAGAGTAATGATCATCAGTAATATCCCTATAAAGATACTAGCATAGATTGCATGTTTCCCAGCCTTTCTTGCTCTTTCCTCATCTTGCGCACCTAGAGCCTGTGAGATCGTTGCTAAGAATCCTACTGCAAATGCCCACATAGGAGAATAAACTAGCCAATTTGTAGTAGAGGTGAGACCTACGGATGCTGATGCATTAGCACCTATAGCCCCTACCATAGCTGTATCTACATAGAGCACTATGACCGCTAATGCCTCTTCTATAATAGAAGGAATTGCTAATTTCTTTATCTTCTGAAGGACCTCTCGATCTTTCAATAATTCTAAAGAAAACACCCTAACACCTCTTTCAATTCAATTAATACCCTAGTTCTTCTAATACTTCATATAGTAGATCTGGTCTATCTGTAATAATACCGTCTGCACCATTATTGATACAAGTACGCATTTCTTCTTTAGTATTGATCGTCCAGTAATGAACGAACATATCATTTTTATGGATCTTATAGATGAGATACTTGGTAGCTAATGGAATGTTGTATTCTTCCATAGGTAATTGGAAGCCTGCTCCATCAAAGTTTGTAAAGTATCCATAGCCAGCATAATTAGCAATTACGAAATCTGTTGCTTTTCCCATGTCTAAGGATGTTACGATGCGATCACTTTTTACGTCATTGATATGTTCCATGATATCTTCGTGGAAAGATGCTACACATACATATTCTTCTAAGTCATACTTCTCGATCAGATCTAGTAGTTGCTCGGCTGCTTGAATTCCTAGTCCATCTTCATCTTTTACTTCCAGGATATATAGAATAGTATTGCCATATCTTTGGAACAATTCCTCGATATCTACTGGATATAGTTGATTCTTATATTCTGTTTGTAATTGTTCTTGTGTTAGGTGAGCATAGGGTTGTGTGCCATCTAATGCAGTAAAATCTGCTCCGAAGTTCATTTGTTTTAATTCCTCATAAGTATAGTCATTAACTTTACCACTATGATCACTTGTAGCATCAATAGTAGTGTTATGGTGTGTGACTAGGATCCCATCTTTCGTCATACATAAGTCGATCTCTAGAGAGTCTACGTCTAGTTCATACGCATACTCAAAGGCCATCCATGTATTCTCTGGATTCATTGCCTTAGCTCCTCCATGAGCAATGACTAAAGGACGATCTTGTTTGGTAAATGGGTTATCGATTTTGTTCTTTCCATAGGGAATGATCTGTAGCGCTACATAGACTACTAATACAAGTAATAAAACTTTAGATATTATTTTTCTCATACTTTGTTCCTCTTTACTATCTTATTAAGTATAAAGCATTTCGGTATTTTGCTCAATACTACTTATTTAAGTTACTTGTATTTCTAGGTGGTTTCTCCTATAATTAGTAAAGAAAAGGCTGAGGTTTTGATATGAAGGAAATGTATTATCACTATAAGACTATATATACGAAAGATACTTTTAAGGAATATGCTTTGGTGTTGTATCATTGTAGAGGGAAGATCAGGAAAGTGATCTGTTATGTGTTAGCGGCTTTCTTTGCTTTTAATGGGATCATGATGGTTGCTTCAAACACAGGAGATATATTGACTGCTATGGTTATGTTAACGTTAGCAGTATTGTTAATATGGTATTTACGCACATCAGTTTCAAGGCTTTCGAATGCGATGATCAAGAATTCTAGTGATTTTGATGAATATCGTGTGATCGAGTATCGTTTCTTTGATCGATATTTTGAAGTGATCGATCTTGATCATGAGACTGTGGTGGAGTATAGAGATCTATATGATGTTGTATTCACTGAGAACTATGTATTCTTCTTTACGAAGTCAAGAGAGGCATTTATTCTAGAGATCAGGAGTATAAATGAAAAGAATGAGTTTATTGGATTTATTAGAGATCGATTAAAAGATAAGGTAATAGAATTGATTATTGGATAATACAAAGGGATGTCTACTAGAAGTAATAGGTATCCTTTTTATATGGTTTATGAGTGTATCATGAGGAAAGGTATATGGAATAAGTATGTCGTACTAGTAATGATTAGATAAGGAAAAGAAGCACAAAAAAACCAGCCGAATAGACTGGTTGTTTAAGAGCCCGGCAACTTGCTATCTTCACTATGGCAAGCATAGATATTGTCGCCGTAAGAGTGCTTAACTTCTGTGTTCGGAATGGGTACAGGTGTGTCCACTCTGCCATCGTCACCGGACTCTCTTGAAGGAATGCTCCCTCAAAACTAAATAACAGTTTCTA
>SVBO01000019.1 GCA_015058845.1 Erysipelotrichaceae bacterium | reverse complement strand
CTCGTCAAGTATTTCGTCTTCATCCATTCTTAGCTCCATATAAGGCATGTATCCTTCCATTATCTAAGAAGTTAAATGACCAAGGTGAAGAATTATTTACTAAGTTATCTAAGCACTTTATGTGTGAATATGATGATGCTGGAAGTATTGGTAAGAGATATCGTCGTCAAGATGCTATTGGTACACCTTTCTGTATTACTGTTGACTTTGAGAGCGCTAATGATGGTTGTGTAACAGTACGTGATCGTGATACTATGCAACAAGAACGTATCAAGATTGAAGATGTTGTTTCTTATATTGAAAAGCGTTTAGAGTTTTAATTTAAGGAGGAATGCGCTATGGCACAATTAAGCACTTCACTTATCGAAGACATTCGTCGCCGTAGCGATATCGTTGATGTTATTGGATCTTATGTTCCCTTAACTAAGAAAGGACGTAACTATGCCTGTGTATGTCCTTTCCATGACGATCATAATCCCTCTATGCATATATCTGTCGATAAACAGATATATAAATGTTTCTCATGTGGGAGTGGAGGTAATGTCTTTACTTTCGTTCAAAACTATGAGAAGATCCCTTTTGCACAAGCTGTTAAGAAAGTAAGTGAGATCTGTCATTTAAATATCCAAGTAGATGTGGATACACATGAAAGACCTGTGAATCAACAGTTCTCTAAATTATATAAGATATTGAATGAAACGATTTCCTTTACACAGTATCAACTACATACTAGAGATGGGCAAGAGGTAGTGGAGTATCTACATAAACGAGGATTAGATGACCCATTGATCGAGAAGTTCCAATTGGGATATAATCCTGGTAACAATGCTTTATATCGTTTCTTATCAAGTAAGGGATATAAGGATGAGGATATTATAGCAGCTGGTGTAGCACGCTTACAAAACAATGGTATCGTAGATGTATTCGATGAACGTATACTATTTCCGATCCATGATGTACAGGGAAATCCGATCGCATTCTCAGGCAGAGATTTCGCAAAGAATCCATCTTATGAAAGAGCTAAATACGTAAACAGTAGTGCCTCTGAAATATACAACAAATCGAATGTTCTATATAATGCACATCGCGTGAAAGAGCTGGGACACAAAGTTCCTCAAATGTATATTGTAGAAGGACCTATGGATGTAATAGCATTATATCGTGTAGGGGTGGCGAATTGTGTCGCAACGATGGGAACTGCCTTTACAAAAGAACATATCCAATCTTTACGTAGATTAACTAATGAGATAGTATTATGCTATGATGGAGATGAAGCAGGACAGAATGCGAATTATAAAGCAGGATGTTTGTTAAGTGAGGCTAAGTATGATTTCAAGGTGGTCAAGAATACGACACAACTAGATCCCGATGAGATCATTAAGCAACTTGGAAAGAATGAGTTACAATATATATTAGAAATGCCTATCACATGGATCGAATACTTATTTGATTATTATAGTAAGCAGTTCAATCTAGCCAATTATAGTGAAAAGAAAGAATTTGCTTTGTTATTAATGAAAGCGATCGATTCTATTCCAGATCAATTTGATAAAACGATCTATGTCGAAAGACTTTCCCAATTAACTTCCTTTACTCAAGTACAGCTTGCACAACTTACCCCTAAGCAAAATGTACCAATATCCAAGAAAATACGTGTAGAAAATCCTAAAAAAGCATATAGTAAGATAGAATTAAGCGAGTTGCATATTCTAGCACAAATGATGTGTAGTAAGAAAGCAGCGATCTTATTTGAAGATAATCTAGGTTCATTGATCACCCCTAAAGCAAAGGCATTATCCTTATTCTTGGTAGATTATTATCGTGATCATCAAGAAGTAATGGTATCTGACTTAGTGAGTGAGATCGATGATCCAGAGTTATTGAAGCTTCTTCTAGATATTGAAGAAGATGATTTCTTCTTGAAAGAGTACAATGAACAGTTGTTGTTAGATAATTTCGAAGAGATCAAGCAGTATGATATTGATAGTTATATAGAAACTTTACTTAGAAGTGCTATGAATTACCAAGAGCCTTCTAAGAAGGCTGAGATATATAAGCAGATCAATGATTTAATGAGTAAAAAGAAAGGGGCTATGGAGAATGAGTAAACCCAAGGTAACACCTACTTTATATAAGACATTAGATGATCTTAAGGGAGAATTTAAAGAACTTGCTAAAAAAGATGGATTCATTCCTCAAAAAGATATCTTCGCTAGTATTGAACATTTAGAGTTAAATGAAGATGAATTAGATGATCTAATGGTATGGTTTAGAAATGAAAATATCAAGATCGTAGATGAACTAGAACCAGGTATGATCGATGATCTTAATCAAGATGATGTATTCTTAGATGATGATATCTCTGTAATGGATGATGAATTTGCTGAGGATGATACATTAAGTTTGATCGATCCTAGTATCGTGGCTAGTGGTAATATTAAGGTCAATGACCCTGTTAAGATGTATTTAAAGGAGATCGGTAGAGTATCTTTGTTAAATCCAGATGATGAACCAGAGATCGCTCGTAGAATCCAAGCAGGAGATGAGGAAGCAAAACGTATCCTGATCGCTTCTAACTTACGTTTAGTAGTATCTATTGCTAAGAAGTATGTGGGTAGAGGTATGTTATTCTTAGACCTTATTCAAGAAGGTAATATGGGTCTTGTAAAGGCTGTAGAGAAGTTTGACTATACAAAAGGTTTCAAGTTCTCTACTTATGCTACATGGTGGATCCGTCAAGCGATCACACGTGCTATTGCAGACCAAGCTAGAACTATTCGTATTCCAGTACATATGGTAGAAACGATCAATAAGTTGACTCGTGTACAAAGACAATTAGTACAAGAGTTAGGTCGTGAACCTACTGCAGAAGAGATCGCTAATAAGATGGAGAATATTACTCCAGAAAAAGTACGTGAGATCCAAAAGATCGCCTTAGAACCAGTTTCATTAGAAACACCTATTGGTGAAGAAGATGATTCTCACTTAGGAGATTTCATTGAAGATAAGGATGCATTATCACCAGATGAATATGCAAACAATCAATTATTAAAAGATGAGATCAATGAAGTACTTCAAGGCTTAACTGACCGTGAAGAAAAAGTATTACGCTTACGTTTTGGTTTATATGATGGTAGAACAAGAACGTTAGAAGAAGTGGGTAAGGAATTCAACGTTACTCGTGAGAGAATCCGTCAGATCGAAGCAAAAGCATTACGTAAATTAAAACATCCAACACGTTCTAAACGTTTACGTGATTTCATTGATAAGGGCTAGTTATGATCACTCTATCTAAGAGATTATCTAGAGTAGCTTCTTATATGGAAGAAGGAGGAATATTGGCTGATATTGGCTCTGATCATGCTTATATCCCAGTATTAGCCTTACTAGAAAAGAAAGTTCCTAAAGCCTATGCTTGTGAGGTAGTAGAAGGACCACTACAAAGTAGTATCAAAACTATTAAAGAGCATGGTTTAGAGGGAAAAGTGATTCCTGTGTTATCAGATGGTCTAACGAATGTACCAGAGGATATTACAGAGTTCATTATTGCAGGTATGGGAGCCTATACGATCCTGGATATTTTAAAGGAAGGGAGAGAAAAGGTATTGAAATGTAGAAGAGGTATTCTACAAACGAATTCCCATGCTGAATTGATCCGTGAGTATCTAAGTGAGATGCACTATCATATCTTTGAAGAAGAGGTAGTAGAAGAGGATGGTAAGTATTATGAGATCATTGTCTTTGAACCTGCTAATGGGATGAAGCTTAGTGCAGAAGAGATCTTCTTTGGTCCAGTGAACTTAAGAAGACGTACAGATACTTTTATCCAGTACTACGAGAAAGTACTGAAAACTAAAAAGGGGATTTTGAGTGGTCTAGACACTCAAAATCCACGCTATGATGTATTACTACAAGAATGTAGAATGATCTCAGCAATGCTGCTCAAATAGAGCAGCATTTTTATAGGATCTTACTGATCTCAATACTAGGTATAGAATAAGTACTCTCATCCTGTAGATCTAATTGTACTAAATAATCGATCACTTGATTCGTAATATAAGTAGGCGTAGAAGCACCTGAAGTAACAGCAATACGATCATTCTCTTTAAACCAAGAGATATCGATATCTTCTACACTACTGATCAACTGTTTACGAGGGATCCTTGTATTGATCTCTACTAGTTTATTAGAGTTATTAGAAAGAGGATCTCCTACTACTAGTAATACATCTACATCTTGTAAAGAAGCAATAGCTTCTTGGCGTAGTCTAGTAGCATTACAGATCTCTTCTGTCACAATAGCATGTGGGAACTTCTCTTTCAAATACGTATGAAGTCTTTCAATATCATGAATACTCATAGTAGTTTGATTCGTGATCAAGATCTTATCAGTATCTAATACTAACTCTTGAGCATTCTGTAAGTTCTCTACCAAAATAACATGATCAAAATTAGCAAGAACAGCCTCCGCTTCCGGATGTCCCTTCTTACCAATATAGATGGTTGTATATCCCTGACTCTCATATTCACTGATCAAATGATGTGTCTTGAACACATCACTACAACAAGCATCAACATACATAAGACCCTTGTTCTTAGCCTTAGTGATCAGAGAAGTAGCACTACCATGCGCCGTAAAGATCACCATACCCTCATCGATCTCATCTAGATATTCTTCCTTAGATTTCTTAGAAATATCTAAAGAGATCACACCTTGTTCCTCTAAAGCCTTCTTAACAAACGTATTATGAACGATCATACCCAGAATATAAATATTCCCAGAATAATTCTTACGAGCCTCTTTCACCGCATTAATAGCCTGTACAACACCCTTACAATATCCTCTAGGGATCACACGAATCACTTCCATGGATCAAACCTCCTTGTACTACTTAATATTACCGAAACAAAGTAGGATTTTCAATAGTCTTCTTAGTAACACTCGATAATATTTCGCTACTTGGAGAAGCAGCTTGTGTTAGGATATCTTGTGGCATCGTATTGATCACATTAGCGACCTTGAATAAAGTAGTTGCATTACGGATCATAGGAGATACTTGATTGACAATAGGAATGATCTGATTGATCGTTGTTAAGGTCTTCTGAGTACCCTCTAAGAAGTTATAGTAATTAAAATTGGCAAAGGCTCTAGTAATAGGCTTAGATACCCTAGCACTACGCATATAAGGGGATATAGCGTTCGTAGAATTAGCAGAATAAGGCATATACATATTCGCTCTATAGGGATACATAGCATTGGGAGTGTTATATGGATACATAAGAATACCTCCTTTAGTGTATTTTATGCATAATATAGTGATTTGGTTTTGCGATTCTTGTTAAAAATTGGTATAATAATAAAGTATAAATAGAAAAGGATTGATGATTTATGACAACATTTCAAGATATGCATTTAAATAGTAGAAATACTGAATTTATAAAAGTAAACGGATACACAGCCCCTACTCCTATTCAAGCAGAAGTATTACCCCAAGCATTGAAGGGTAGAGACATCGTGGGGATCTCACAAACAGGTACTGGTAAGACACTAGCCTTCTTACTACCTATCTTTGAGAAGATCGATGTTACGAAAGACTGTGTACAAGCTGTGATCACAGCGCCTACAAGAGAATTGGCTTCTCAGATCTATAAGAGGATCTCTCCGATCACTGAGATCGAACCAGAGTTACGTTGTAAATTAGTGAGTGGTGGTATGGAGAAGAGTAAGATGGTCGAATCTTTCGCTAAGCAACCTCATATCGTAGTAGGTACTCCAGGAAGAATCAAGGATATGTTCTTGAACGAAGGGGTACTACGTGTAGATACAGCACAGATCTTCGTAGTCGATGAAGCAGATATGACATTAGAATTTGGTTTCTTAGAAGATGTCGATGCTATTTGTGGACGTATGGGAGAAGACCTTCAAATGATGGTATTCTCAGCAACTATTCCACAAGCATTACAACCATTCCTTAAGAAATACCTAAAGCATCCTCAACGTATCGAGATCAAAGATGAACACGCATTATCTCCAAAGATCGAACATGTAATGGTACCATGTAAGCATCACTCATATGCTAAGACATTACTATCTATCTTAGATGGTTTCAACCCATATGTATGCTTGATCTTTGCTAATACACGTGAAGAAGCACATGAAGCAGCTGAAACACTAAGAGAGAGTGGCAGAGATGTAATCGAATTACATGGTGGTCTAGAACCAAGACAAAGAAAGATCGCATTACGTCAATTAGAAAAGAATGAATATACATATATCGTATGCAGTGATATCGCAGCTCGTGGTATCGACGTAGATGCAGTAAGCCATGTTGTTTCACTTGGTCTACCTTCTAACTTAGAATACTATATCCACCGTTCTGGTAGATGTGGTCGTGCGGGTAGAGAGGGTACATGTTACTTATTATTTAAAGAAAAAGATCTTGCTTCAGTAGCTACTTTAAAGAAGCAAGGAGTATCTTTTGCGCAAAGAGAATTCAAGAATGGTCAATGGAAAGAAGTACGTGATGGTTCTCAAAGAAAGATGTCTAAGAAAGATGCTCTTGAGAAAGAAATGGCTAAGATCGTATATCGTAAGAACGAGAAAGTTAAGCCTGGATATAAGAAGAAAAAACAACAAGAGATCGAACGTCTAAAGAGAAAGAAACGTCGTGAAATGATCCAGAATGATATCAAAGCTCGTCAGAAAGTAAGAGCGAAGGCTGCTCAGATCGAGAAGAATAAGGAGCAACAATAGGATGTTGAAGATCGGATCGCATATGGATATGAAAGCTCCTGACTATCTACTAGGAGCGATTCAAAAGACGATCGAGAATGAGGCTACGGCATTGATGGTATATACAGGGGCTCCTCAAAATACAGTACGTAAGAGTGTATCCACATTCCATATCCCAGAAGCACACTCTTTGATGCAAGAAGCAGGGATCCCTTTAGAAAACATGATCATCCATGCTCCTTACATTATCAATCTAGCCAATACTGAAAAGAAAGAAACATATGACTTAGCAGTACAAGTATTGAGATCTGAAATAGAGCGTACTTCTCAAATGGGTGCGAAATATTTAGTCCTACATCCTGGTAGTTGTTTAAAGGCTACTAGAGAAGATGGTATAGCTTCTATTACTAAGGGATTGAATGAGGTAATACAGAAAGATTGTCCTGTCACAGTTTTACTAGAAACTATGGCTGGAAAGGGTAGTGAGATCGGTAGAGAGTTTCAGGAACTAGCTAAGATCATTTCACTAGTGAATTACCCAGAACACATTGGAATCTGTATGGATACTTGTCATATGCATGATGCAGGATATGATATGCATGATTTTGATGGTGTGTTAGAGGAATTCGAGAAGTATATCAGTCTTGATAGAGTAAAGGTCATTCATGTGAATGATTCTAAGAATGTACAAGGAGCTCATAAGGATCGTCATGCGAATATTGGAAATGGAGAGATCGGGTTTGAGGCTCTTTGTAAGATCGTGCATCATGAGAGATTACAAGAGGTCGTTAAGATCCTAGAAACTCCCTATATCAATGACTTGGCACCCTATAAAGCTGAAATAGCCATGTTACGTCAAAAGGAATACCATTCAGAATGGTTAGAAGAACTATAAAGAGAATCTAGCAAGTATAGCGTTGAGTTTATATTGCATAGGTTGAGGAAGTGTACGGATCAGTGCACTTCTTTTTGTTTTATCGTGTAAGATATGCACATTTTGCTTCAAGATCGGTAGTAGATACTTGATCTCTTCCTCTGTAGCATCAATGTTGTATTGTCTCAGTAACATCTTTGCTTTGGGTAAGTCTAATTCTCTAATGAATGTTTCTAACATACATAAACACCTCCTGCTGTAGTATACGCAGAAGGTGTATGTTTGGTTATAGATACTTTTCCTGAATGATCTTATGGATCTCTTCCTTTAAAACAGTTTCAAATTCTTCTTCCTTTAATTTGCGAACGATCTCACCATGCTTGAATAATAACCCCTCATGATTACCACCAGCAATTCCAATATCCGCATGTCTAGCTTCTCCAGGACCATTTACCACACAACCCATGATCGCTACAGTAATCGGATAAGGAATATTCGCTAAGTATTCCTCCA
This sequence comes from Erysipelotrichaceae bacterium, assembly GCA_015058845.1. Classification (GTDB taxonomy): domain Bacteria; phylum Bacillota_I; class Bacilli_A; order Erysipelotrichales; family Erysipelotrichaceae; genus SIG230. Next base: position 16,400 of record SVBO01000019.1, on the reverse strand, counting down.
TTTTCTTCGCTAAAGGAATCAGATCCCACTTAGTTCTACCACAAGTAGGACAAGATACTAGATTCGCATGAGGTAATAAACGAAGACTATTCAAAATAGACTTAGCAATACGGATCTCTTCCACGGGATCTCCACTAACACTGACTCTAAGAGTATCGCCAATACCATCATGCAACAATGCTCCAATAGCGATAGCAGACTTAATAGAACTAGAGAAGAACGTACCAGCCTCAGTCACTCCTAAATGAAGAGGATAAGGGAATACCTCAGAAGCCCTACGATATGCATCGATCGTTTGACTAACATCAGAACACTTGAAAGAAAGTGCAATATCATAGAAATCCATTTCCTCTAAGATCCTAACATGACGATTAGCAGCCTCCATCATATTCTCGATGCTTACACCACCATCTTCATTCAATAGATCCTTAGGGATAGAACCAGAATTGATCCCAATACGGATCGGAATATGATGTTCTTTACATGCCTCTACCACAGCAGCTACATGCTCTCTCTTCTCAATATTTCCAGGATTTAAACGGATCTTATCAATACCATGTTTAATAGCTGCTAGAGCAAGCCTATGATCAAAATGAATATCTCCGATCAAAGGAACTTCTACTAACTTCTTGATCTCACTTACAGCCACAGCATCCTCCATATCAGAAATAGCCATACGCACTAACTGACAACCAGCCTCCTGTAAAGCCTTGATCTGTGCCACAGTAGCCTCCACATCACTTGTCTTAGTATTCGTCATAGATTGTATTAGAATAGAAGAACCACCACCTAGAGTAAGATCTCCTACAGGAATTGTTCTAGTAATTTTACGTTTCATAATTAGATTGCCTTTCTATACACAAAATTATTATATCATATTTCTTTCAAATAAGGTATAATACCTATGTTAGGAGTGATCGATTTGGAAAAGAAAAGATCATTACTGCAACCCAAGGTGTTTAAAGAAGATAAACAAACTACTCTCCATTGGGCTGGAAGCAGTGATGTATTACGTAAACTAACTAATTTCAATGAGATATCTGATAAGCGGCTTAAGACGATGATGATCGTTATTCTATGCTGCTTTTTAGTCATTGCTTTCCATTTGATCAATCTACAGGTATACCAACAAGATGACTATATCGTAAAGCTTGAGAAATATAATCAAACATATCAGAAAGTATCTCCACCAAGGGGACAGATCTATGATCGTAACTATGAATTGATCGTAGAGAATATACCATTACTAAATATTACCTATACGCCTGCTAGAGGGATCACGAATGAGGAAGAATGGGAAATGGCTAGAATGTTGGTAGAACAATTCGAATTATCCTTAGATTCTTATACACTACGTGATATGAAAGATGCGTATATTAAGTTATATCCACAAGAAACAGCTGCCTTGATCACCGAGAGTGAAATGAGTGCCTATTATAATAAGCTATTAACAGATAATGATATCTATACCATGAAGTTAGAAAGGATCACGCAAGAAGATATCGATAAAGAAGATGAGATCGATATTCTAGCAGGGATCATCAAGATCGGAATGGATAATGCTACTTCAGTATCTCCTAGTATCATCTTAGAAGATGTAGAGTATGAGAAGGCGGTATATATTGCTGAACATAAGGAAGTGTTCAAAGGTTTTGATAACTCCTATGATTGGCAAAGAAATTATGTGCATGGAGATACTCTGCGTTCAGTTCTTGGAAAAGTATCTACCTCTAAACAAGGTCTACCAAGTGAATCTAAGACATACCTAACAGCATTAGGCTATGCTTTAAATGAACGTGTCGGAACTAGTGGGATCGAGCAACAATATGAGGAACTTCTTAAGGGTGAGTATATGTATATCGATCAATCCTATGATACATTAACAGGCTTGCCGATCCAAGTGATCTATGATGAAGGAGAAAAGGGACATGACTTATTGTTATCCCTTGATTTAGATCTGCAATTAGAGGTAGAGGAAATCGTAAGTAATACTTTACTAGAAGCTAGTAATAATGCGTATCGTAAGTACTTAGATGAGATGTATATCGTCATGATGGATCCAGTGACTGGAGAAGTATTATGTATGGTCGGGAAAGAAAAGACGAGTGACAATGAGATCATTGATAAGAGTTATGGTACGTATATGGACTTAGGAGCAGTAGTTCCAGGATCTGTTGTTAAGGGGGCTACTGTGTATATGGGACTTACTGAAGGATTGATCCAGAAAAATGAATATATCCTAGATGCTCCTTTATATTTCAGAGCCACTCCTGTTAAGAAGAGTTGGCGTAACTTTGGTATGATCACTGAGATCGATGCCTTGAAGTGGTCTAGTAATGTATATATGTTCCATATTGCGATGAGATTAGCAGATACTAGTTATATTGAGAATGGTCCACTATATATGAAGGATCTATATGGATCATTCGATATTATGCGTAAGTATTTCCGCTCATTTGGACTAGGAACGATCACGGGAATAGATCTACCAGGGGAGAGTATTGGATATATTGGAAGACCTACGGAAAATGGACACTTACTAGACTATTCCATTGGACAATTCGATACGTATACAGTATTACAATTAGCGCAATACGTATCTACGATCGCTAATGATGGTAAGAAAGTCACACCACATATCTTAGTAGAAGCGTATGAAACAGGTACCCAAGAAGTGGTATATACCTATCCTGTAGAAGTGCAGAATGTATTAGAAGATCAAGAGGCATTGAAGCAAGTTCAAAAGGGACTACGTGAGTGTGTAGCAAGTGGGTATTGTGCTTCTTACTTAAGTAGTGTAAGTGAACCAGTGGCGGCAAAATCAGGTACAGCAGAAGCATATTTCACAAATGAAGAGGGAGAATATATTTCATCTCCAAATAGTTCCTTCATTGCGTATGCACCATATGATGAACCAGAAGTAGCCATTGCTTGTGCAGCACCTCATGCATGGAATGATGTATCTCAATCCAATGTATGTCAGAAGGTAGTAGCTGATGCATTACAAACATATTTTGATTTAAATAAGTAGGTAAGAATACTTGTAAACACATAATTTTCGGATTAAGTCTTGTATTATTGCAGAATATGTGATATAATCAATTAGCATGATTTAGGAGGGACTAGACTATGAGAGATAAATTAACATTTCAATGCACAGTTTGCGGCGAACAAAACTACATCGGTACTCGTAACAAACGTAAGCATCCTGAAAAAATGGAAATAAAGAAATACTGTCCACGTTGTAACAAACAAACTCTTCATAAAGAAAAGAAATAATTACACAAACACTTCCTTTCGGGAGTGTTTTATTCATTTAGGCTATGAAGATCAAAAGAATGATCGTTCATGAAGAAGAAACGAATTGTTATATTTTACATGAACAAGGACATGCTATTATAATAGATCCAGGAGATGATGGGAAGAGGATCAAACATTTCTTAAAGAAGAGTGAGTTATGTTTGGATAAGATCTTATTGACTCATGGACATTGTGATCATACAGGGGCAGTAGATTATCTAGTCGAGCAATATCATTGTGAGGTATATATCGATCCTAAAGATCGTATCTACTATGAGAAGAATCAAGTAGAAGGAAGTCTTTGGATCAGGTCAGCAGTATTACCATATCCTACAGAGATGACATGGTTAGACCATAAGATCACTATCGATCCATTACCTGGACACAGCGAAGGGAGTGTACTGATCCAAGTGGATGAGTTATACTTCAGTGGAGATGTATTGTTTAAGGATGGAATTGGGAGATATGATCTAGTAGGGTGTGATAGAGATGCACTGAAAGAGAGTATTGAATACTTGCTACAATTCAGTGATACTACAGTGTTATATCCAGGACATGAGGAAGCATTTACAATTGCTGATGTGAAAGAAAATAATACAGATATTCATCGAATTTAAGAGTTAAGATAAAAATCTTAACTTTTTTTATTTTTCTTTGCCCATTTTCGCGAAATTTTTAAATAATAAGTATGGGTGGTGAGAAAAATGGAACAGAAAATAAAGGCATTAGTACGATTTGCAATCGAAAATCATGTCAGTGATATCCATTTCCATTGTGTGAAAGATGAAGTACAGATCTTTATGCGCAATGAGAATGGGATCCAGTTATATGGCGAATGTGGAGATATGAGATATGTTACCTACTTACGATATATCTCTAATCTAGATCTCTCTTCTTCAAATAAATTGCAAAGTGGACAGTGTTCATTAGAAATAGAAGGCGAGATCATACCACTAAGATTCTCTTATCTAAAGACACCAACACTATGTAACAGTGTCCTACGGATCTTGAAGAGTCCACAGAAGATCCATATTGATAATCTATCTTATAAGAAAGAACAAAATCAAGTATTCAGATCATTATGTGATCATCCAGATGGATTATTAGTATTTAGTGGTGCTACAGGAAGTGGTAAGACGACCACGATGTATGCTTTACTAGATCATCTCTCTCAAATGGGGAAGAATATCATTACTCTAGAAGATCCTATTGAAATGTATCGAGATACAATGATCCAGATCCAGGTACATGAACCTACTCTTACCTATCAAGATGGTCTAAAACAAGCACTACGACATGATCCTGATGTATTGATGGTAGGAGAGATAAGGGATCCTGATACGGCTAGAATGGCGATACGCTGTGCTTTAACAGGACACTTGGTACTTACTACGATTCATGCGAAAAGTGCGCAGGGAGCGATTGTGAGGCTTAGAGAACTAGGTGTTAGTATGGATGAGATTGCAAGTGTTCTTAGATTAGTGAGTTATCAAAGGATCGTGAAGGGTAAGAAAAAACCGAAGGTGTGTTTGTATGAATTGATCTATGGTAACAAGATCGATAGGATCTTACAAGGAGAGGAGGTGAGAGATGGAATGGATCGAGAGATTGAAGAGGCGTATGCAAAGGGGTATATCACAAAGAGTGAAGCCATCAGTAATGGCCTTACGGTATGAGGAATGTCTTTGGTTAAAAGACTTATTACAAGAAGGGATTGTTCTCTCTCATGCTTTAGAATTATTGAAAAGTGATAAGAATAAAGAGGTGATAGAGCGTATATTAGAGAGTTTAGAGAGGGGAGAGACAGAGTTTTCTTATTTCTTTCCCAAGAGATCCCAACAGAGGATGTTTCAATTCTTTCTAAATCTATATCCCTTAGATGAAGCATTATCTCATTGCTTAGTGATAGAGAGTACTAAGAGAGATCTAGTTAAAAGAACAGTGAATAAGCTCCTCTATCCACTCTGTATTCTTGTTCTATCGTGTCTTTGTATTACTTTCGTATGTTTACTAGTCATGCCTAGGATCCTCTCTCTTATGGAGGGTATGGGGCTGATGATAGATCATTTCTTATACTATATGTGCATTGGTCTGTGTGCTGGGATATTCTTAGGGATCATTTTTCTATGTCTTGGTATAGGTTACTTATATAAGATCTATCATGATAAGAGATTTAAGGAGATATTTGATAGGATCTCAGTGGTATGGATAAAGAGGATGTTCCAGTCTCTATTTACTTATATCTTCTGTACCTATTTCAATGTTTTACTGAAGCAACAGGTTTCTACGAAAGAGGCTTTATATTTACTCTGTGGGATCCAGGATGGGATCTGTGATGAGATCGGTAATGGGTGTATGAGGGGGCTTGAGAGTGGTAAGGAGTTAGTGGTTACGTTAGAGGAGGGTGGTTGGTTGTTACCTGGGTATATCTCTTATTTACGTATTGGAGAGAGTTGTGGTCGTTTGGTGGTGTATAGTGATAACTATGAGAAGATGTTGCATGAGAAGATCGAGCATGGGATCAAGTTTGCTTTATATGTTATGCAGGGATTTTCGTATGGATGTGTAGGGGTCTGTGCAGTTGTGATCATGCAGATGATGTTATCTCCATTAGAGTTATTTGAATTACTATAGAAAGAGAGGAAAAGTTATGAATCGTAAAGGATTTACTATGTTAGAAATGTTGATCGTATTATCAGTGATCTCATTGATATTCACACTTACTATACCGAATATTCAGAAAAGATTAGAAACGATCCGTGAAAAGGGTTGCGAATCTTTGATAGAAGTCGTGAATGCGAATATTATTCAGTATGAGTTAGATCATGGAGAAGTACCACAGTCGATAGAAGATCTAGTGAGTGAAGGGTATCTTACACAGAAACAGACTACATGTATGGATGGAAGTACTATCGAGATCGTAGATGGACAAGCAAGCAAATAGTGGCTATACTATGGTCTCTGCATTGATCATATTGATCTCATTATCACTATTTTCAATGTTCAGTGTAAATAATTTCCAAGATTCTTATGAGAGATATGCACTAAGGATCAGTATGGATCTATGTAAGGAATTGATATTGAAGGTAAAGTATGAGTCTTTTTTAACGAAAGAGGAGAGAGATATTTGTTTCTATGAAGAGTATGTAAGTATTGGAGAGGAGAAATGGGAATATGTGAAAGGGATCAGGAGTCGTGATGATGTTTGTTTCCATTACAGTAAGGAGGGAAATGTTAGTAAAACGGGTTCTGTAGTACTAGAGGGAAGCAAGTATAGTCAGAAGATGAGTATCCAGATAGGAGGAGGATATTATGAGATATGGGACAGCGAGGATTCCTGATGATCGATTGTTTAGTGGGACTTCTATGTATGAGTATTACTGTATCACTAGTGTATGGGATATATAGTATCAAAGGGAGATATATGCTTAGTGAGAAGAAGTGGTATGAGGAGTATGTAGCCTTTAGTACATTCTATTTTCAATTAGGAGAAGAGATATGCCGCGATACATGCGCGATCGAAGAGGTTCTCTCTTATTAGAAGTATTCTCTTCCCTTATGATCTACTCCATCCTAGTGACACTATTAGTATCTGTATTACAGTTAGTAGCTAGAAACGAAAAAGAGGAATATACGTATCTAGTTATGGGTTCCTTACAATTACAAGAACTTCTAGCTATGTGTGAGATCACAGAGATCGAAGTGGAAAGTCTTACTATTCTATGTAACAAGGAAGAATATGTCTTAGAAGAGCATAACGAACGTTTAGTCAAAAGACCCAGTTATCAGATCATGATGAGTGATGTGAGTGATCTTAGATTCTCTTTAGTAGAAGAAACGATATGGATGGAAGGGATATATCATGAGGAAGCATTTAGATTGCCTATTGCGAAAAGAGAGTGGTGGAGGTAGTGTCTTATGTCTTCTATACTTATGCTTAGTGATCTTGATGGGAAGTGGTATATATACTTCTATGCAACGCTACAAGGAGATATATAGTTTGACTCATGAGTATCTTAAGGGACATTATGTATACTTAGAAGCCTTATATTATGCTAGAGTAGAGATCTATGATGAAACGTATTGGGATCTAGAGGAAGTTGGGGAAGATTACAGTGTGAGTGTAGATTTTGATATTCTTAGATCATCAGTAGAGATCAAGACGAGTTATAAGGGGATCACTAGAGAAGAGAGGTTTCAGTATGATAGAGAGTGTCATTGTTTATATATAGAGGAGTAGTTTTGTAAGAAATACTACATTTATAGTTGACAGACTATCTTGAAATTAGTAGAATAATCGATGGATTGTTCGAAAAGGAGAATAGTAAAATGGTTATTGTAAATGATTTAAAGCCAGGTATGAATATTGAATATGAGAATAGTATTTTCTCTGTTATCGATATTTCACAAAATAAGACTGCTATGCGTCAAATGATCGTTAAGTGTAGAGTTAAGGATCTTCGTACTGGTGTTGTTAAGGATCTTTCTTGGACTGGTGGAGATAAGGTAGAAACTGCTCAGATCGATAAGCGTCCTATGCAATATTTATATGATGATGGGGAATCTTTAGTATTCATGGATAATGAAACTTATGAACAGATCGAGATCCCTAGAGATAGATTAACTTGGGAATTGAACTTCTTAAAGGCTAATACTGATATTCATATTTCTATTTATGAAGGAGAAGTATTAAGTGTTATTCTTCCAGATAAGGTTGCTTTAGAGATCGTTGAGTGTGAGCAAGCTGTTAAGGGAGATACTGCTACTTCTGCTTCTAAGAAGGCTGTTCTTGAGACTGGTCTTGAGATCAAGGTTCCTTTATTCATTAAAGAAAATGAAGTAGTGCTTGTTACTACTGCTGATGGTAAGTATTCATCACGTGCTTAATTAGAGAAGGATATTGCATGACAATATCCTTTTTTTGATGATTTATTGAAAAAATTTACATTATTTTAAAAATAACGTTGACTTTTAAATTAAAACATATAAAATAATATAAAATAATCAGGAGGGGACATAAGAATATGGCATTCTATTACGATCAACCATCACACACATTCAGTGAATATTTATTAGTACCAGGATATTCAGATAGTACACATATTCCAACTAGTGTTAGTTTAAAAACACCTTTAGTAAAGTATAAAGCAGGAGAAGAAAGTGCTATCACTTTAAATATTCCTATGGTATCTGCTATCATGCAATCAGTTAGTGACGACCGCATGGCTATTGCACTAGCAAAAGAGGGAGGAATCTCTTTCATCTATGGTTCTCAAAGTGTAGAAAACCAAGCTAAAATGGTAGCACGTGTTAAGAACTATAAATCAGGTTTCGTTACATCTGATTCTAACTTAAGACCAGAACATACTCTACGCGATGTACTAGATCTTCTTGCTAAGACAGGGCATTCTACAATGGCTGTTACTCATGATGGATCAAGCAACGGTAAGTTATTAGGTATCGTTACTTCTCGTGACTATCGTATTTCAAGAATGGATCTTAATACTAAAGTAGAAGAATTCATGACACCATTCGATAAGCTAATCGTAGGTCATGAAGGTGTTAATCTATCAGAATGCAATAATCTTATTTGGGAGAATAAATTAAATTGTCTTCCAATCATCGATAAAGATCAAAATCTTTGTTACTTAGTATTCCGTAAGGACTATGATTCTCATAAAGAAAATCCACTAGAATTACTAGATGCTAATAAGCGTTATATGGTTGGTGCTGGTATCAATACTCGTGACTATGCTGACCGTGTTCCTGCTCTAGTAGAAGCTGGTGTAGATGTATTATGTATCGACTCAAGTGAAGGGTTCAGTGAATGGCAATCTCGTACAATTGCTTGGATCCGTGAGAGATATGGTGATAGCGTTAAAGTAGGTGCTGGTAACGTTGTAGATAGAGATGGTTTCTTATTCTTAGCTAAAGCTGGTGCTGACTTCATTAAAGTTGGTATCGGTGGTGGCTCTATCTGTATCACTCGTGAAACTAAGGGTATCGGTCGTGGTCAAGCTACTGCTGTTATCGAAGTAGCTGCTGCTCGTGATGAATACTTCAAAGAAACTGGTATCTATATCCCTATCTGTTCAGATGGTGGTATCGTATATGACTATCATATGACTCTAGCATTAGCAATGGGTTCTGACTTCGTTATGTTAGGACGTTACTTCTCTCGTTTCGAAGAATCTCCAACTAATAAGCTACAAATCAATGGTACATATGTTAAGGAATACTGGGGTGAAGGATCTAACCGTGCTCGTAACTGGCAACGTTATGACTTAGGTGGTGCTAACAAGCTTTCTTTCGAAGAAGGTGTAGATAGCTATGTTCCTTTCGCTGGTTCTTTAAAGGATAACGTAAATATCACATTATATAAGATCAAATCAACTATGTGTAACTGTGGAGCATTAAGCATCCCTGAATTACAACAAAAAGCGCGTTTAACTCTTGTATCTGCTACTTCTATCGTAGAAGGTGGAGCACATGACGTTATCGTTAAAGATAAAGTAAACTCTAATACTCATATCTAATAAGAAGAAGGGTATGTCCCTTCTTTTTTAGTTCTATTCTTCTTATCTATACATACAATACAACTAGGAGGAGAAGATCATGAATAAGCAAGCAGTCATATTCCTAACACTATTTTCTTGTATCTTAATGCTATCGATCTACTATGTAACAACACCCATCCCCGTAGAACAGATCGTATCTAGTAACACAGGAACACTCTCTCAAATGATCCAACAAGTCAATGCTAGATACACCCAATCTATGGAAGAACAATCTAAGATCATAGCCTCTAGTAGTGCTACGAATACTGAGAAAAGAAGTGCTTTGATCAAATTAGAATCGATCAAGAAAGAACAAGAAATAGCTAGTAAAGTGAATAGTGCGTTAGTAAAGTGTTCGTATGAAAATGTGGTAGAAGTACAGGATAATATTATTAAGATGGTAGTGAAGAGTGAACAAGGAGATCGTGAGAGTGCTAGTGATGTGATCGGGTGCGCTCATGAGATCGGGGGGGATAATCATTTGTATGAGGTAACATTTCTATTGAAATAGAAGCTTCTTTCCTTTATAATAGGGTGTATAAGAAAAGAAGGTGAATTATATGGCACAAGAATATTTTGCGATCAATACATCATCTAAGACTGGTATTTTCGCACTTACTACTGGTGTGTTCGAAACTATCGCTGAGATCGCTATTAGTGAAAGTGATGCGGCTGTACTAGGAGATACTGCTCCTTTCCGTCGTAGTGTTACATGTAAATTAAGTGAGGATAAGATGGTCATTTCTGCTGAAGTTAAGGTAAAATATGGTCTTAATGTAACAGCAGTATGCGAAGATCTTCAACAAAGGATCTATTCTGCCATTCTACATATGAGTGATATTAAGGCAGATGCAGTTGAGATCAAAGTGATCGGATTTGTATTCTAGTGAGTTCAGTGTATACTGAGCTCTTTTTTTGTCAAAAATATATTCTAGTACACATGTGTTTATTGCCATGAAATAGCACTATGTGGTATAATTAATTATATTTTATGGAGGATTTTTATAATGGCTAGTAGACGTTCTTTGAGAGAAACTTCAATGATTTGCTTATACCAGTATTTATTACTGAAGAGCGATGTTCGTATAATATTAGAAGATCTTTGTGGATGTGATCTAAAGGATATCGATCCTTTTATTCTAGATGCAGTGATCGAGTGTTTAGAGAATAAAGAGGCATATGTTGCTATTATTGAGAAGCATTTAAAGAATTGGGAATATTCACGTCTGGGATATATTGAACAGGCTATTTTGTTGTTAGCAACACATGAGATCGATTCTGGTAAGACAGATAAGGCTGTTGCGATTAATGAAGCTATTGAATTAGCTAAGAAATACTGTGATGATGAGTCATATAAATTCATTAATGGAGTATTAGACAATCTATGAGAGATGCCGTTTCCGTATCGATCTTGATGCGGTATATTAAGAGTAGAATAGATGTAGATCCGAAATTAGCGAGCGTTCGTATCAAGGGAGAGATCAGTAATTTCGTGGCACATCGTAGTGGGCATTACTACTTTTCCTTAAAGGATGAGGGAGCACGTATCAGTTGTGTGATGTTTGCTTCTAAGGCTAGTAGATGTACACTCTCTCTTAAAGATGGAATGGGCGTTATTGTAAGTGGTAGTATCAGTGTCTATGAGAGTACTGGTACTGTACAGATCTATGTAAATAGTGTGGAAGAAGATGGGATCGGTGACTTATATAAGAAATATGAGGAACTAAAGAAGAAGATGCTAGTAGAGGGTCTCTTCGATCCATCTCATAAGAAAGCTATACCAGCCTATCCTTTCCAAATAGGCGTACTATCTGCGAAAGAAGGAGCTGCTACTCAAGATGTCATTACCACGATCAGAAGAAGATGGCCGATCGCACAGATCCACTTCTATCCGACATTCGTACAAGGACAAGCTGCCGCTAGTAATATCGTAGAAAATCTACAAACTGCAGATCAAGAGAAGTATGATGTGATCTTAGTAGTACGTGGAGGAGGATCTATCGAAGATCTATGGGCTTTTAATATGGAAGAAGTCGTTAGGGCTATCTATCATTGTAATACCCCTATTATTACAGGAGTAGGACATGAAACAGATACAACACTAGTAGACTATGTAAGTGATCAAAGAGCACCTACACCTACTGCAGCAGCAGAACTAGCTACTCCCAATCTATTAGAAGTACAAACTGATCTAAAGAAACAAAAAGCATTACTGATCAGTAAAATGACAAATATTAGAAATCTGAAAGTACAAAGATTTCAACAATTATCAAAGCATCCCTATATCATAGATCCAAGTTTAAAAGTAAGAGATAAACTCAATACACTTTCACTACTAGAACAACGCCTATGGCAATTTCCAGTGTATTATAAAGCAAGAAATATGCAATATACACTGATCAAACAAAGATTTGAACAAAGTGGACGTCATTTGCTTAACACACAACAAAATGAATTAACATTGAGTAAGCAACAATTACAAAGTCATATAAAAAGTATATATCAGAATAAAGTATCTAGATTCAAGCAAACTATTCTATTACTAGATGCATATTCTCCATTACAATTATTACAAAAGGGTTACACATTAACATATTCAAACAATACAATGATCAAAAGCATCGATCAATTACAGATCCATGATCAGATCAAAGTAAAATTTGCTGATGGCACTGCCTATGCACAGATCCATGGATTGGAGGCACAAAAGGATGGAAGAGAATAAACTAACATTTGAAGAATCACTATCCAGATTACAAGAAATAGTTAGTAAATTAGAGAATAATGATATTGAATTACAGAAGGCATTTTCACTATTTGAGGAAGGCTTAGGACTTGTAGAGAAATGTGAGATGGAACTACGTGAATTCGATGACTCTATGCAACAATTATTGATCAAACATGAAAAGGTAGGAAAGAAAGATGAATAGTACACTTCTGAATTCCTTTGAAGAATATTTAGCAAATTGTTTAGAATACTTAGAAGATTCTAGAGTAAAAGAAGCAATGCAATATGCACTACATGGTAAGGGAAAAAGGATCCGTCCTATGTTATTCTTACGTGCTTTAGAGGAATATGGGTATGATAGTAGTAAGTATCTACCAGTAGCCTGTGCGATCGAAATGATCCATACATATTCCTTAGTGCATGATGATCTACCTGCTATGGATGATGATGATCTTAGAAGAGGTAGGGCTACGGTGCATAAGGCCTTTGATGAAGCTACTGCGATCTTAGCAGGAGATGGGCTATTAAGTGAAGCATTCCATTTGATCACAAGTGTAGAATGCTTAGAGAGTATTAAAGTACAAATGATCCAAGAAACTGTGAGAGCATGTGGGTGTAGAGGAATGATCTTAGGACAAGAAATCGATTTATTTGCTGATACACATACTGATTTACAGAGAATGGATGCTTTAAAAACAGGTGCTATGTTTGGCTTACCTCTTATCTTAGCAGCACTTATTGCGCAAGATAGAGAAACTATCCAAACATGGAGAGAACTAGGAAGTGTATATGGTGTATACTTCCAGATCCAAGATGATCTATTAGAGGTAGAGAGTACTAGTGAGATGATCGGTAAGACTTCTAATAAAGAATCTGATAAAGAGAATTATATTAATCGATATGGAGTACAAAGATGTAAAGAGATCTTGAAGGAATTAGAGGATCGTATCGCATCTTATGAGACTTCACTTATAAATAGGAAAGGGATATTTGCTTTACTGAAAGAAACCTATGATCGCAAATACTAGGAGTATATAAATGAGAATTGATGAAATACGAGATCCGTCATTTCTAAAGGATATGACATTAGAAGAGATCAAAGATCTATGTAAAGATATCCGTACGTTTTTACTAAACTCGATCTCTAAGACTGGTGGACATTTATCTAGTAATCTGGGAGTAGTAGAAATCAGTACGATGTTACTGAAGATCTTTGATGCGCCTAAAGATAAGATCATTTACGATGTAGGACACCAATGTTATGTACATAAGATCTTAACTGGTAGAGCAAAAGATTTCCATACACTACGTCAAAGTGGCGGTATCGCAGGGTTCCAAAAGAAACATGAAAGTATCTATGACTGTTGGGAAGCAGGACATTCTTCTACTTCTCTATCAGCTGCTTTAGGGATGGCATTATCTCGTGATGCTATGAAGGAAGAGCATCATGTGATCGCTGTGATCGGGGATGGTGCTTTGAATAATGGTATGGCATTTGAGGCATTGAATCATATTGGAGAATTACGTAATAATTTAATTATTATTCTAAATGATAATAATATGTCTATTAGTAGACCTGTAGGTGGTTTCACAAAGGTGTTATCTAGTATTCGTACTTCTGATCTGTATATTGAGTCTAAGAGCGATATTCGTAATTCTTTAATGAAGAGTAAGAATGGTAAGATATTATTAGAGAAATTGATCAAGTTACGTCGTACTATTAAGAAGAAATTATTTAAAGATTCTTTGTTCTATGACTTTGGAGTCGATTATTTAGGACCTATTGATGGTCATAATGTATATGAATTAGAAAGAGCTTTACAAATGGCTAAGACACATCATGGTCCGATCCTTGTTCATGTTTTAACTGATAAGGGTAAGGGATATAAAGCTGCGGAAGAGGATAAGAATGGGGATTGGCATGGTGTTGGTCCATTCGAAGTTGAATCTGCTAAGAAGTTAGGTGGAGTAAAGGATGGCTATGTGAGTTATAGCCAAGCTGTTACTGAGTATTTAGTAAAACGTGGTGAGAGTGATGAGAAGTTATTCGTGATCACTCCGGCTATGATCGCTGGTTCTCAATTACAAGAGTTCTTTGCGAAGTATCCTGAACGTTCTATTGACTGTGGTATTGCTGAAGAACATGCTGTTACATTAGGTGCAGGTCTAGCTAATGGGGGTATGCATCCGTTTGTGAGTATTTACTCATCCTTTATGCAACGTGCATATGATCAGATCAATCATGACGTAGCTCGTATGAATCTTCCTGTTGTATTTGGAGTAGACCGTGCTGGTATTGTCGGTGAAGATGGGGAAACACACCATGGTGTATTCGATATTTCTTTCTTGCGTTCTATTCCTAATGTAGTGATCGCACATCCAAAGGATTATGCGGAGTTACATGGTATGTTAGAAACTGGTTTCAATAGTCATTGTCCATTCTTTGTTAGATATCCTAGAGGGAATACAAAGAGAATGGATGTGAGTACTTTACCTAATGTACCTGTAGGTACATTCGAGATCTTACATAAGGTAGATATACCTAAGTTGGTGGTATTTACTTATGGAGAAGAAACGGTACGTATGGTAGAGATCGTACGTGAGCAAGAGTTACCTGTTATTTTCGTAAATGCTCGTTATTTGAAACCATTAGATGAAGCTATGTTAGCTGATCTATTACAATATGATTGTGATTGGTTATGTGTAGAAGATGGTATGTTGATCGGTGGTCTTGGGGAAGCATTACTTGGTTATGTAAATGATCGTGGTGTTAGTAAGAGGGTACATCGTAGAGGTATTACAGATCATTTCGTTAGACATGCTAGTATGAGTGAATTACGTAATGAAGAGAATATTTCTGGTGAAGCTCTATTAGAGGCTATCAAGGAGTTGATCGCTTAATGAGTGAGAGATTAGATAAGGTCTTAGTGCTAAGAGGACTTGTGGAGAGTCGTGAGAAGGGTAAAGCTGCGATCGAAGCTGGGCTTGTTTGTGTAGATGGTGAAGTGATCACTGTGAATAAGTATCTAGTGGATGATGAGAATGTAGTGACTATTGAGGGGAATAGTCATTATGTAAGTAGAGCGGCTGAGAAACTAAAAGGTGCTATTACACAGTTTCAGATCGATCTTAGAAATAAGAAGTGTATCGATATTGGTGCTTCTACAGGAGGATTCACACAAGTATGTTTAGAAGAAGGCGCTACCTGTGTGATCGCTTTAGATGTAGGAAGTGATCAGTTGCATAGTAGTTTGAAAGAAGATGATCGTGTATTTGAGATGGAGAAGTATAATTTTCGGTATGCGAAAAGAGAAGATTTCCCATTTCTATCTGATTTCTTCTGTAGCGATGTTTCCTTTATCTCTTTGAAACATATTATTCCTTCTATCTTAGAATGTGTAGAAGAAGAGTGTGAAGGTGTATTACTGATCAAACCTCAGTTTGAAGCAGGAAATGCATTTATTAATAAACATGGAGTAGTTAAGGATCATAAGGTACATATCCAAGTGATCCAGGATATTATTCAATTTGCGGCTCTCCATGGATTTGGTGCCGTAGCTCTTGCTAAGTCTACAGTAGTAGGCAAAAAGGGAAATCAAGAGTATTTGTTATATATCAAACGTGGAGTGGTTGGCTCTATGATCAATATTAAGAGTGTAGTGGATTAGGGTAAAGGAGGCTTTACTGTGTTAACGTCATTGTATATTAAGAATTTCGTATTGATCAGTGAATTATCTTTAGACTTTCATGATGGTTTTCATGCGTTTATTGGTGAGACTGGTGCTGGTAAGTCTATTCTAATGGATGCGATCTCT
>SVBO01000018.1 GCA_015058845.1 Erysipelotrichaceae bacterium | reverse complement strand
AAACAATGAGAATAGTTTATTACCTTTCTCAGTACCTTGTCATAAATATTCCAAACATATTTATTTAGATAATTACAAGTCAGAAATATTAATAAAACTGAAAAGCATACGATCAATAAAGCTGAAATATTAAAAGGGTAGTTTCAAATCTAGCTTCATACATGATCATATTTTATATCTGTCACTTCGCATAATATATATTATGTTGTTTTTAAGGGGTATTATACGTAGTAAATATACATGAATATAAATATAGTCATTAATATATTAATTTTCATTTAATTATAAATTATAATATCTTTCTAAATATCTTAACACTTCTATAACCATATATACATACTTAAAGCCATATCATACATTCATTCTTACATAAATAAAACAGATGACCTAATCTCTAGATCACCTGTATTACTTATACTAAATACACTACTTAAAATACTTCATCAATGAATTACCATTCTCTGGTTGTCCTACATCAAAGTTATCTGCGATCGTAGCCCCAATATCCGCAAAAGTCTTAGATACAGGCAACTTACCAGCACCAGTATGCATTGGACTATACGCTAAGAATGGGATCATTTCACGTGTATGATCGCTTCCAATATACGTAGGATCATTACCATGGTCTGCAGTTAAGATCAATAAATCATCACTATGCATATTGTGAATAAATTCACCAATTTGTCTATCAAACAATTCAATTTCTTTCGCATATCCTTCTACATTACGACGATGTCCCCATAATGCATCAAAGTCTACTAAATTCACGAAGCATAAACCTCTAAAGTCATGATTCTTAAGAATATCAATCGTAATATTCATACCATCTTCATTAGATTTAGACTTATACTTCTCAGTGATCCCCTCTCCATCAAAGATATCATTGATCTTACCGACACTGATCACATCATATCCATGATCCTTTAGATCATTCAGAACAGTTCTACCAAAAGGCTTTAAAGCATAATCATGTCGATTACTTGTACGCTTGAACTCCCCTACCTTCTTCCCTACAAAAGGTCTAGCAATAACACGCCCTACCTTCCATTCAGGCTTCATAGTAAGTTCACGAGCGATCTCACAGCAACGATATAATTCCTCTAATCCAAATGATTCCTCACTAGCAGCGATCTGTAACACTGAATCCGCAGAAGTATACACGATCATATCTCCAGTAGCAATATGATGCTCACCTAGTTCATCAATGATCTCAGTACCACTAGCAGATTTATTACCCACTACCTTATGACCAGTTCTTTCTTCTAATGCCTTGATCAATTCATCAGGGAAACCGTTCTCTGTGAAAGTTTGGAAAGGAGTATCGATATATAACCCCATGATCTCCCAATGGCCAGTCATAGTATCCTTACCAAGACTCTTCTCTTGCATCTTTGTATAATAACTAGTAGGATGCGCTACAGGCATGATCCTAGAGAGATTATGTAGATTAGCGATCCCCATTTGTGTAAGATTTGGGATCTGGAAATCTACTGTTTGCTCAGCAATATGCCCTAATGTATCCACATCAATATCTCCATACTTTTCAGCATCTGGCATAGCACCAACACCTAAAGAATCCATAACTATTGTAAATATACGCTTATATTTCATATAAATCAGCTCCTTAATATATTTTGATTATACCATAAATTAGAGGGATATCAAAGTAAAACGAATGGTAACTTAAACCATTCAAATATTACTTTTTCTTTGGGAAAAACTTATCATATGTATCTCGCATTTGCTTAGCAGTAACATGCGTATAGATCTGTGTAGTACTAATATCCGCATGACCCAATAACTCTTGAATAGCCACTAGATTAGCGCCTTCTTCTAACATATGTGTAGCATAAGAATGTCTTAAGGAGTGTGGTGAGATATTCTTAGTAATACCACATTCCATGCATCTATTCTTAACAAGCTTATAAATATCATTTCTCGTAATTATTTTACCACTCTTCTTAATAAATAAAGCATTAGAATTGATCCTCAGATCACGCACGATCTTCTCTCTTACTAAAGTAATATACATACTAATACACTGAATAGCCTCCTCATGAAGAAGCACCACACGCTCTTTGCTCCCCTTCCCCATAAAACGGATCATATTCGCTGAGAAATGAAGATCATTGAGCTGTAAATTAGCACATTCACTTACACGAAGTCCCCCACAATACAATACCTCAAAGATAGCCTTACGCATAATATCTTGATCACTTTGAAGAGGAATATTTAAGAACATAGCCATTTCGCTTTCACTTAAAAAGATCGGTAGATGTTGATTCTGCTTGATTGATCCAATTGTATTCATGGGTTGTAGATTACTATCCATCTCATTGTATATATAGTGTTCTTTAAAGAATTGTCTAAGTGTAGTAATGATCTGATTCTGTGTACTTTGCTCATAGTTCTTACAAGTTTCTAGGAATGCTTCCACATCTTTGGTTGTTACTTCTTCTACCGTATCGATCCCTTTATTCTGTAAATAAGTAATAAACTTATCAATATTATGTTCATAAGCGATCACAGTGTTTTGAGAGTGTTCTAACACACTCTTTTGATGATCGATGAAGTATCTTTTCGCATTTTCTAGCTTCATTACTTTGTACCCTCACTATTACTGCCAATATTGTATCATATATTAGAATGTTTATAACAGAAAAGTTGATTTAATGAAATTAGATATTAATATGAGTGTTAATCCTATTAATAGATCAGTTAGGATCTTATTGAGAATACTGGTAAATGGATATTTAGTGCCATTGAATAATGCATAAAATAAGACAATTGATATTTCTATAGCACCACTAGCAACGATTATAAAAGCGATCGTATCAAATATAACTTGTGGGAATAAAGTGAGGATGATCTCTCCAATTCCCTTTAATTGATACATATAATAATACATAGCACAAGAGAATCCGATCTGTATTCCTTTCGTAAACATTACAAAGGCGATCAATGGAATTGCAAACAAAGCAAATCCTAGAATACATATTCCAATCAGAAATAACGAATTAATAAAGACTTGACTTGCAAAGAATGCTTGTTTATCGACAGTTTCACTGGGTAATGTGGTTAGATAGGTCGATAAAGAAGTGATCTCCTTCTCATCAAAGTAATTCAATAATAGAATGCCACATATAAAACCACTACAAAATAATATCATAAGAAATGAGAGTGCTTCTTGATGTGTTGTGATATATTGCTTCAGTTTCAGCATAACAAAGTCTCCTCTTCGTTATACTAATATGACTACTAATGCTTAAATATACCATGGAATTTACTCTTTTTCTTTGTTACTAGATCACTCGCTAGGATCACTTCACTATGTTGTAGTTTACTATTGATCTCATTCTTAAGTGTTTCTATAGCATTTGGTTCCTCGTCCATAGTGAATAGATCGATATTATGATCATTCTGGATCGATTTGATATTCCCAAGTGCAATGCCTAGGTGTCTAATAGGCTCATTCTGATCATTTTCTTCAAATAGCATTAAAGCAGAGGCTAATATCTCCTCATAAGAATTCGTATCATGTTCTAGTTTACGAGATCTTGTGATATTCTTGAAGTTATAGAACCTTACAGTAATAGTAACAGTATTTCCATATAGATTCTCTTCTGTAAGTCTATCACATAAACGTTTAGTAAGTTTACTGAATATAACCTTAACATCGGCAAAGTCTAGGATATTTTCTTCTAAGGTAGTAGATTGACTCATAGATTTTACTTCATGATATGTAGTAACTGGACTATCATCGATCCCATTAGCATAATTGATATAGGTATCAGTGTTTTTACCAAGGTATTTCTCTATAATAGTTCTATTATTAGGATCAGCCATATCGCCAATAGTATAGATCCCTGCTTGTTTTAGATAAGGAGAAGTTTTCTTGCCGATCCCTCCCATAGCATCGATACTTAATGGCCATAGTTTAGATCTGATCTCTTTCTTTCTAAGTACTGTGATCCCATTAGGTTTCTTTAGATCACTTGCGATCTTGGCTAGAAACTTATTAGGAGCGATTCCAATGCTACAAGTAAGACCTAATTCTTCTTTTACTCTACGTTGGATCTCTACGGCTAGATCTAAGGGTTTATAGAAGTTAGTGATCGCTTCTTCCATATCCGCATAACATTCATCAATACTAGCTTGTTCTACTTTACTAGAATATTCTCTGATCAGGTTAATGAACTTAGCAGATAATCGCTCATATAACTCATAATCTCCAGGAATTACGATCAATTCTGGACATAGTTTCATGGCTTCAAATACTGGCATAGCAGAATGTACACCATATTTACGCGCTATATAATTTGCCGTAGATATGATCCCTTTTCTACCACTTCCTCCTACTGCAACAGGTTTGTCGGCTAATGAGGGGTCTTTCGTAGTCTCTGCAGTGGCAAAGAAAGCATTAAGATCAATGTGATATATAATACTCATATTTTCCCCTCCTTATGTATAAGTATTATACCACAAAATGTAGAGAAGAAGATCTAAAAAGCAGCTATTACACTAGCTGCTTTAATTGAAATGTATGACAAGCTGTTTCATGATGTGTAGAAGCTATTACACTATTATTTAAACATACTTCTACTGTTTGGGCATTACACCCTCTATTCTCATTATACATACAAGAGCTTACATTACAAGTAATCGGATGTTTCTTTTCCATATTCATTTCCTCCTATCCTTAGAATGTATCACTACCACGATTTTATACTATACATTAATAAACATACATACATGATCGATTGATCTATCTCGATCTCTTCCTCCTCTTCTATCTCTTTGATTCTATTCGTGATCTCAAACTTATAATCAAAGACTGTATAGTTAGAATGCTCTTCTAGAAATAGATTCATATCTTCTTCTAACTCTGTTATATCCTCATTCATGAATGCTTTTACCTGGATCATATGTATCACCTCAAAAGAAGTGTATACAAAGAAAAACAAAAAGAATGACATATTCTGTCATTCTCTCAAATAGTATTGCCTATAAAGACCCATAGATACCACATACTCTATAGTAGAAAGGAGTATATACAATGAGACCATTCATCAACCCATTCTTCTATCCTCAACCATTTCCACCTTTTATATATCCATATCCACCGATCTATCCCATATATCCATGGCAACCATTTCCAATAGTTCCCCATAGAAACTGGTATCGATAACTACTCTGCACTCTCTTTTAAAGCATTGATCATACGACTAATATCTACATGTAATGCATGAGAAGCCTTATAGAAGTATAATACGAATCCTGTTTTACTTTCAAATACCTTAGAATTACAAAGAATACGTAAACGTAAGATATCGACCTTAGCTTCATCATGAACTTGGATCAAGATCTTGAATGGGTTAGAGTCGATCACACGGATATTCTCTAATCCACCTAATGCTTCCACTAGATTATCTACTAGAGACTTTCGCTCACCTGATTGGAACATATCGATTGCTAGATAACGATAGTAGATCTTAGTAGCAAAGAAGTATAATACGAATACGAATACTCCAATACCAAATAATACTTGAATCGGTTTAAACATCGTAGGACTCTTTAAATACACTAATAGATCTCCGAAAGAACCAGGAGAAGCTAATACAGCACTACCTGTATATAAATACCCAATATATACCTTAGACCACTGTAAAGCAGCATATAACACACCACAGAAGAATACATGTAACATAAATAATAATGGAGCAGTACAGAACATGAATAGATCAAATGGAGCTGAACTTCCCATAAACATAGAGATCAAGATCGCAAAGATCAAGAATACTAAGTATTTACGCTTTTCAAAGCGATTTGTATATAAAGTAAACATAGCTACAAGATACCCAGGGATCGCAAAGATCTGGATCACATATAATGGAGTAATAAATCTACCAATACCACTACTCACAGCACTATTACTGATCTGAGCAGTCCAAATAGATACATCTCCTACAAACTTACGACCTAAACTATCTAACCAACTTCCTCCACTCTCTCCAAACCAGAATACATTTCTTGGGATCTCTACCATATTCAACATAGAAGCAAAGCGTTCAGTAATACCATAGATAAATAGATTAAAAGGATTTGTAATATCATCTGCAATAAACGCAAATACAGCTACTACCCCTTTGATCACATATGGCCAAACAAATGATAGAATACCACCTACCACGATACTCACACAAGTACACCAGATCACTGCTAACATATTCTTATCAACGAATGCGAAGATACCATATGCTCTACGATTACGAGTACGAAGATAACAATACTTAACAATGTAATAACAGATCACAGAAGCTAATACACCAAGATTTAGTGGAGATCTAGATTGTGCTCCTAGTACACTGAATAAACTACTATCGATCGATAATCCAAAGATCTTTGTATACGCATAAGAAGGAAGTGAAGTTGGTGCTAGGAACATAGTCGTAATTAGTAAGAAGAAGTATGTAACAGCTCCTAAGACTCCAGCAACAGGATCATCCATTTTCTTTTGGGTAGCATACACAAGAATGATCAATGGGAATATTTGGATCAAGAAAGATCCAGCTAAACGTAAATAAGCACTTAATAATTGTATAAAAGTATTCGTATTAGACCAAAATATAGCAACTTGTGAATTTACTAAAAGATTACCACAACCTAACAGAAACGTTGCAATAAATAAAACAACCAAAGGAAATTGGGTCGTTTCCAAAAAGTAATCAAATCGTTTTTTCATAGTTTCACCTCAATATCTATAATATAGTATCATTTTTTTCGTTTTCATTCAATGATATTTATAGTAGAATAGATATAGTAACTAAACATTTTATATACTTTCCCATTTGACTAAAATGTTTTATACTTATATTAAGCATATGTGAGGAAGCAATATGAACGAGAAAAGCGAAAAGAAAATCGATTATATATTATTAGCCATCTTGTTTTGTATGTCCATGTTATCATTATTAGCAATCTACTCTGCTCTACCTTGGATCAATTCCAATTATAGTGGAAGTACGATCTTACTTAAGCAAGTGATCTGGCATATTCTTGGGTATGGTACATTATTTGTTCTATTTAAAATGGATCGAGATAAGTTAGAGAATTTAGTGTATATTTTTTACTATATTCTAATGTTTTTATTACTTCTATTGATCATTCAGCAAAAGTTTGAATTCTCTTTTCTAAAGAAGATCATCGTTAGTATCAATGGCTCTTATTGTTGGTATACGATCCCTAAGATCGGTACCTTCCAACCAAGTGAATTCATGAAGATCGTTCTGATCATCTTAGTTCCATTGATCATTGAAAGACATCATGTCAATTATCCGATCAATAATCTTCAAACAGATGTGATCTTAGTATTCGATATTCTAAAACTAGTGATCCCACCTTGTATTCTAATTTATATTCAACCAGATAGTGGATTAACATTGATCATTTTATTCTCTTTAGTAGCTATGTTATTTGTCAGTGGTATTAAGCGTGAATGGATCGTGATCGGTGTTTCTGTAGTGATCATTATAGTAGCGATTGTAGGGATCATGTACTTGGTAGATCCTGATTTCGTGATCAAATATATTATTGGTGGTACGTATAAGATCAATCGTATATATGGTTGGTTATATCCTGAAAAGTATATTTCTACGTATGGTCATCAGTTATATACTTCACTATTAGCTATCGGATCTGCTGGTGTGAATGGATATGGGATCCAGAATGTACCACTATATATAGCTGAATCACAAACAGACTTTATCTTTGCGATCATTGCTTCTTCCTTTGGGTTGATCGGTGCATTGATCGCCTGGGGACTTTCTCTTGCATTAGATATGCGTTTATTATATATTGGTATGCGTACGCGTAAGGGAAAGAATAAGTATATTATTGCTGGTCTTGTTGGAATCTTAGCCTTCCAACAGATCGAGAATATGGGTATGATCATTGGTCTACTACCGATTACTGGTATTACGCTTCCTTTTATTTCTGCTGGTGGTTCCTCATTATTATCTTATATGATCATCTTTGCATTAGTATTCCAAATGTTCAATGATTTTGAAAAGAAAGAGAATAACTTATAGATTCAAAAAAGACTAAGGTATCTACCCTAGTCTTTTTAAATCACTTTAGTAATTCACTCTTATGCATAGCAATATGCATCATGATATGACCAATATTCCCCTCTCCTGCATATTTAGAAGCATCAAAGAAGTTATGATCTAAACTAGACCAATATAACTCATTCTCATCTCCATATACTTCCTTTACCTTATTCAATCTACCTACATAGATCTCTACATAACAATCATCTAAAGGATAGTTGAAATCCATCAAATGGGTCAGAATAATATCACTCTCAGTAATTCCAGTCTCCTCCAATAATTCACGATAAGCAGCCTCTACACCACTCTCATGCTCTTCGATCTTACCACCTACAAAATTAGATAGACCCAAGTATGGATCCTTCTTTCGAATACACATCAATACCTTATCTGTAGCCTGATTAAACACAGCAATAGCATTATATCCCTGCATATAGTACCTCTACTTAATAAATGCTTGATGTAATCTCTTAGTATATGGGAAAGGCTTAAAGAATGCCATCTTAACAGTCTTATGTGATAAGCAACAACTGATCTCAGCATTACTCCTAGGAGTGATCGTGAAATGATCGATCCCCAGTACAGCCTTATCACTCTTCGTCAATACCATCTTGAATACAGTATCTCCTCCCATTACTAAAGGAGATTGTAAACTCTTATATTTACGATGATGGATCCCCGCGATTTCCGTCATTACCATTAGATTCAAGGAACTCTCGATAATAGGCCCATTTAAAGAACGATTATATCCAGTAGAGCCAGCACTAGTCGATAAACACACACCATTTCCTCTAAATGACTGTAAAAACTCATCGTTGATATACATATCGATACTTTGTGTATGATACACATTCTCAATACGTAATTCATTGACAGCATAATATACCTCATCCTCTAGATCGATCTTTAATAAATTATACTCATGAATACTTGGTTCTACATGTAAGATATCCTCACATAACTCTTCTACCTGATCAGCAGTATAATTCGTAAAGAATCCTAGGGTACCAGAATGGATCCCAATAAAAGAAATAGTATCTAAATGATCCATATACTCATGAATAGCACGAAGCATCGTACCATCTCCCCCGACTGTAATAACAATAGAGGGGTTAGAAGGATCCTCGATAGCCCCTTGTTGCGTTAATATTTGACAGATCTTATCTTTAAGCTTGATAGACTTTGTATTATCTTTAGAAATGATCGCGAATCTAAGCATAGTTTCACCTCTTTCTTTAATTTATTACATAATAACAAATTATCCATGTATTAACAAGGTAATATTCACATGAAAAATAAATCATGGTATAATCTAGTTGTGTGGTGATGAATATGAGAAAAGGTATTGAATTAGAATACAAGATGCTATTGAAATACAATCAATTCAAACGTATCCAGCAAAAGTATCCATTTAGTTATCCGATCAAACAGGTAAATCATTACTATGATACAAGTGATCAGATCTTGAATAAGAAAAGATATGCTCTTCGTATTAGAGATATTGGAGATAAAAGGATCCTTACTTTAAAAGTGCCTCAAAAGCAAGGCGTTATGGAATATGAATGTGAAGTAGATAGTTATGACTTTACTCTACTTAGTCTTCCACAAGAGTTGTTAGAGGCTCTATCTTTCTTAGATGTTAAGGGGCTTAAGAAGTTTGCTTCTCTTACTACGTATCGTAGTGTTTATGAGACTGAGGATGCTATTATTTGCTTAGATGAGAATCATTATGCGAAAAGATGTGATTATGAGATCGAGTATGAGGTCAAAAGAGAGCATGATTCTTTATCAACTTTCCTCTCTCTTTTAAGAGAGAATGCTATTTATGAGTTCAAGCCTGCTCCTGGTAAGGCTAGAAGAATGAAGAATGCTATTCGGTTTGATAAGACTCCTAAGAAATAGGAGTCTTTTTAAGTATGATAATTCATCGTATAAGAAAAGCGAACTATATCAGTTCGCCTTAATTCTATGCCACAGATTCTTTTTGTGGAGGAATATAGTTTCTAGTTTCTCCACAACGCTTATAAGCAGGACATGATGGATTACAATTAATAGCAGTTAAACGACGGATCTCCGCAGGAATAAAAGTAGTGATCTCATCATCGTCATATCCTACTACAAAACGCTTCTCATCGATCAAAATAGGACGTCTTAGAATAGAAGGATTCTCCTGAATGAACTTGATCAACTGCCCCATTGACATATCCTCTACATCAATATTATTCTCCACGATCACCTTAGACCTCTTAGAAATAATATCATCCGTACCATTTTCACTACGCATCAAAATATTACGAATCTCATCTTCATTTAATAAAGCCGAGAAAATATTACGTTCTTTAAAAGGTATATTACGCTCAGTAAGCCATTGTTTAGCCTTTCTACATGAAGCACAACCTGGTGATATATACATAGTAATCATATAAATATACCTCCTTTAACATAATAATTATATCATGCTTTTCATATATTTACCATGCAATTCTCACACAAACACCACTCAAAATACAAATCCACTTGCAATAAATCATAATAACGAGTATAATTTATAAGACAATGACGATATGAAGTATAAATATACCCTTCTTTCAGAGAGTTTCCATTTGGTGAGAGGAAATAGAACTATATTTAGAAATTGGGATATCTGAGTCTTTTCTTAGCATAAGTTAAGAAACGGTTGTGCGTTATAGCTTAGAGTGTGTTTTCTTTTAGAAAACAAATATGGGTGGTACCGCGTTATTTACGTCCCTGTTGGGGGCTTTTTTATTTTATTGGGAAAGAAGGAAATTAATTATGAAAACAATGTTAAGTGGAATCAAACCTAGTGGTCAAATGACACTTGGTAACTACATCGGAGCACTAAAGAATTTCGTAGCCTATCAAGATGAATACGAAATGATGGTCTTCATTGCTAACTTGCACTGTATTACAGTTCCACAAGATCCAGCTACTTTAAAGAAGAATCTAAAGGATGCAGTTGCTTTATATCTAGCATGTGGCTTAGATCCTAATAAAGCTACTATCTTCTTACAAAGTGATGTATTAGAACATGCTCAAATGGGATGGATCGTAAACTGTCATACTTATTTAGGAGAATTAAATAGACAAACTCAATATAAGGATAAAGTAGCTAAGGGAGAAACTAGTTTATCGGCTGGTTTATATACTTACCCTGCATTAATGGCTGCTGATATTCTGATCTATGATGCTGATTATGTTCCTGTAGGAGAAGACCAAAAGCAACACGTTGAATTATGTCGTGACTTAGCAGAACGTTTCAATAATCGTTATGGAGAAGTGTTCAAGGTTCCTGAACCAGTAATTCCTAAGGTAGGAGCTCGTATCTTATCATTAAGTGATCCTACAAAGAAGATGTCTAAGTCTGAGGATAATGATAAGGGTTGTATTACTTTGTTAGAAGATCTAAAGAGTGTACGTAAAAAGATCATGTCTGCTGTTACTGATTCAGTAGGTATCATTCAATATGATCCTGTAAATCAACCTGGTCTAGCTAACTTATTACAGATCCACTCTTCTCTATCACATGAACCAATTGAAAGTATCGTAGCTCGTTTTGAGGGTAAAGGCTATGGTGAATTAAAGAAAGAAGTGGCTGATGTAGTATGTGCTGAACTAGAAAAGATCCAAGCTGCATATACTGAAATAATCAATTCTGGTACTATGGAAGCTATCTTAGCAGAAGGTGCTCAAAAGGCTTCTAGAATTGCTCGTAAGAAGTTAAATAAAGTGCAACGTAAAGTTGGTATCGAGATCTTTAGAAAATAAAGGAGAGGCTAACCAATGCTTATTATTAAGTATATCATCCTTGGTATTATCCAGGGAATCACTGAACCCCTTCCGATCTCTTCTAGTGGACATTTAGTACTAGTAAAGTCCCTGATCAATGTAGAGACACAAGGTTCAGTAGTAGAGTTACTTGTACATTTTGGTAGTTTACTTGCTATTCTATTCTATTATCGTGATGATGTGATCGATCTGATCGTTAGTTTCTTTACGTATCTTACTAGAAAAACTAAGAATACGAAAGATGATTTCTTCTATATTTGGAAACTTGTATTAGCCACTATTCCAGCGGGTATCGTAGGATTACTATTCAAAGACCAGATCGAAGTAGTTATGCAGAAGCCTATGTATGTAGGATTTGCTTTGATCTTTACTGCTATCGTGATCTTTATCTCTTGTAAACAAAATACGTATAAGAGTCGTGAAGATATTACGTATCTAGATGCTTTCAAGATCGGATTGATGCAGATGGTTGCATTAGTACCAGGGATCTCTAGAAGTGGTTCTACTACTTGTGCTGGTATGTTATGTGGGATCAAGCGTGAAGATAGTATGAAGTTTGCTTTCTTACTATTTATTCCAATTGGTTTATTAGCTTGTTTAAGTGGGATCCCAGACTTCTTACTAACTGATTTCAGTGTATTGGGTATTCCCTACTTACTATGCTTCATTGCATCTACAGTAACAACATACTTTGCTATCTTGTTATTGAATAGATTATTGATCAGTAATAAGTATATTTATTTCTCTTATTATTGTTTGATCGTTGGTGTGATTGCTGTTATATTTTTGAGGTAGTTTATGAATAAAGACAATAAAAAGTTAAATCTACTTGGTAATATCTTGTTCTATGGAGTTCTATTAGTATTATTATTCAATGGTTTTACAGCTAAGCAAAACAATGAGATCCCTTCTTTCTTTGGATATTCATTCATGCATGTTATCTCACCAAGTATGGAAGATTATATCATGACGGATGATATTGCTATTGGTAAGAGAGTAGATGCAGATGAAGAGATCGTTGTAGGCGATGTGTATATCTATGATTCTGATACTGGTATTAAGATCATTCATCGTATTATAGAAGAGAATGTGGATGGAGAGTATATCTTTAAGGGAGATAATAATCCTATTCCAGACTTTGATCCTGTAAAGCGTGATCAGATCGAGATCAAGTATTTATTCAGGATCCCATATCTTGGGAAACTAGTAAAATTATTCAAGAATTCGTTCTTCTATGCTGTTGTGATCGGTGGATTCTTAGCGTATGAGATCGTAGATCATGTGAAGAAGAAAAGACAAGAGAATGCTGAAAAGGAAGGTCAATAGCCTTCCTTTTATTCTGGGATCATGTGATATGTCTTGATCCATCTAGAGAATTGATAGATATATGCCATCAATTGTGGGCCTTTCATCAATTGACCAAACCAAGGTAATTCAAAGCTTCTACCTTGACTATCGATTAGATCCTGTAGTGCTATTTCATCGAAATAGTATAATAACATTGGGTTATTCTTCATTTCTTGTCTTAATAGTTCAGATATTACTTCTGTATACTTAGGATGGTATGTCTTAGGATACGGACTCTTCTTTCTAGTGAGTATCTCTTTAGGAAGTTCACTCTTGAATGCCTCGCGTAAGATCCCCTTCTCTATTCCTTCATAATACTTCATACTCCAAGGGATATTATATACATAATCAATGATATCCTTATCAGCAAATGGTACCCTTGCCTCGATCCCTACACTTGCTGTAATACCATCCATACGCATTAACAAAGTCTGCATAAAATAATAAATCGATAAATATGTCATCTTCTTACTGATCTTATCTTCTACAGTATCACTCTCTAGATACATGATCTTATCTAACTCTTTCTCATATACACTCTTACGGATTCCATAATGATCTAGCTCACGCATATTCGGATTCAGTAAAGCAATCTTCTGTGGGAGATGATTCAACCATGGGAATGTATCTTTATTCACTAGTTCTTCTTTATAGAACCATGGATATCCCCCAAACACCTCATCAGCACACTCTCCACTTAATACTACCTTATGCCCCTTCTTGATCTCCTTCGCAAATAATAGTAAGGAACTATCTATATCAGCCATTGCACACATATCTCTTGCTTGCATAGCTTCTTCTAAAGCATAGGCCATTTGTAGTTGATCTACTTCAATATACTTATGATCAGAATGGATATGATCTGCCATAAGGAATGCATATTCTTTATCTTGACTGGGTTGATATTGATTACTTTCAAAATACTCTTCATTATCTTTGAGTAATAATGAGTATGTGGTAATGGGTCTATATTGAGAAGCTATACTACAGACAATAGAAGAGTCTAATCCTCCTGATAACATAGCAGATAATGGTACATCACTTAGGCATTGAGAATGGATACATTGAGTGACCATATAGTGTAATTTATTTACAGTTTCGTTGAAATCATCTTTGTGTTCACATACTTTGATGTGGTGATATTGATGATACTTGTGTTGGAATTTGTTGATTTTCAAGGATTCCCCAGGATGTAATGCATAGATGTTCTTATAGAGTGTTTGGCCACTTTCTAGAGATGGTCCTAATGCTATCATACTTGCGAAATTATGCTTTGTAAGGATCGGTCTGATACTCTCTTCAGCTAATATTGCCTTGATCTCACTTGCGATCAACCATTCTCCATCATTCTTCATCGAATAATATAATGGCTTTACTCCAAATGGATCTCTAGCAGCAAATATCTCTTGCTCATGACTAATTACAAAGGCAAAGATCCCATTTAACCTCTCTACACACTTCTCTCTCCATTCTATATACGAATGAAGTAATACCTCAGTATCACATTCAGTCAAGAACATATGCCCAAGACTCACTAACTCCTCTTTTAATTCCTTGAAATTATACAACATACCATTATATATGATCGTATATAAAACACCATCATATACGACCTCCATAGGTTGTTTTCCCTTCTCTACATCCATAATAGCTAATCTAGTATGAGCCAATAACACATTCTTCCTCACTACTATACCACTATCATCAGGACCTCTTTGTACTAACTTTCTATTCATCTTCTCGATCCTATAAACTTCATTAGATATATCTCTACGATAATTAATGATCGCTGCTAGACCACACATGAAAACACCTCCTTGTATTATATACTAAGAGGTGCTTCTTTTTATTCATCATTCACTATCTAATGTATGATCTAACTTAACTGCCTCGATATCCTTGAACTTAGAAATGATCTTATTGGCAGTGATCGATACATCATGTAGATCATTATGAGTTTTCGTAAAGTCAGTATTGATCTTCTCAAAACGTAATGCAAAGCGTTCAAACTCTTTACTTAATCGTAAGAATTCTTTCTGCATCTCTAAGACTCGCTCATTCTTTTCTTGTCCTAAATAGATCGCTTGCATAGCAGTAAGATAAGACATTAGAGTAGTAGGTGATACCATATACACATGCATTCTATAGGAATATTGTACAATATCATCAAACCTACCATAGATCTCAGAGAATACAGCTTCAGCAGGAATAAACATATACGCAAACTCTGCTGTCTCACCTGGAATAATATACTTATTCGCAATATCTTTAACCTTCACAATAATATCATTTCTAAATAACTTACGAGCCTTTTCTCGCTCTTCTTTACTTAGTTCATCACTATACATACGATTATAATTCTCTAACGGGAATTTCGAATCGATACAGATCATTCCAAGAGGTTGTGGAGCAAATAACACAGCATCAGCGATCTTACCTTCTGATAACTTATATTGCTTAGAATATCGTCTTTCATTTAGTCCAAACTGATTCTCTAAGATCGAATATAGTTCTACTTCTCCAAAAGTACCACGATTCTTCTTATCTGTTAATATATTCTGTAATGAGTTGATCGATGTAGATAGATTCTCTAGATTCTTCTGTGTCGTATCGATACGTGCCATCTGTTCCATGATCTTTGTAAAGCTCTCATACGTAGTAGATAGCCCCTTCTGCATACTACTATTGACCTTTTCTTCAATATGTACTAAACGATTCACAGTCGTTTCATTTAATCTAGTAAAATCATCTTTCATATGACTAGATAACTGATTCTGAAAAGTAAATAGATCGTAATTGATCTTCTCTTTGATCTCTCTGACCTCATCTGTCAGTTTCTCTTCTAATGCATTGAGATCATTGGTATGTGTTCTTTCAAACATCTTAAGTACTCGTTGTGTAAAGATCAATATAAATACTAAGATCAAGACTACAAATCCAACCCCAAACATTGCTATATACATTAATTCCTGATTATCCATTCTCATCACCCTACCTAATTATACCATGCTCTTCTATCAGTTTCTCTATAGGACTAATATTTCGTTTGAAATAACTTCTTATTTGATGGGCTCTTGCGATCTGTTTCAGTAAAGTTGTCTTAGAACAATTCAGATCCATATCTGTATTGTCACTGAAAGTTACTTTACAGGTAGTAGAGGTTAGTACAGTAACGCTTTGTATAGCTCTACTGTTCACTAACATACATTCTTTATTATGGATAGATTTAGTAGGTAAGAAGATGATATCATTGAGTAATGAGAAGATGATCGGGAAGTTCTGAGATTCTTGTAAGATATATTTACAATTCATTTTGTTATTGAGTAAAGATGTACCATATACCTGACAACAATACTCTATAAAACTTACTAGATCCATACTAAAAGAATACTCATGCGCTTCTCTTCCAATATATATACTTCCATCTCTTTGATACACATAATTCACCTGATCCATACTATACCACCTATCAAATTATAGACATTATAGCACATTTCGAATCTATTACAAGCATTCCAATTTCTTACGAGAGTATATGAAAGTAATGGAATCATCATTATTTCTAATACTTCATTTATACAATATAATAGAATGTCATATATATCTGTATCAAGTGATAGGAAATGTATAGAATAACAGAAAGTATATAAAAAGCGTTCTATCTAGAACGCCTTAGATCTTATTCACCGCAACCTTCGCAGCAGTTACCCTCATCAGAACAACCACCATTGCATCCACCACAGCTATTAGCCATTTGTTGCTCATATACTAATGTATCGATCACTAAACTTTCGATCTCTACTAGAGCATCCTTTGGTAAACGAGCTACTTCAATACATACACGTGCTGGATATGGTTCTTCAAAGTAACTAGCATATACTTCATTAAATGCTGCGAAATCATTCATATCCTTTAAATAACATGTAGCCTTAACGATATGTCTAGTTTCAAGACCAATTGCACCTAATACAGCTTGTGTATTACGTAATACTTGGTGAGTTTGTTCCTTGATCCCACCTTCTACGATCTGATTAGTTACAGGATCGATAGGTAATTGACCTGATAGGTATACGAAATCACCTAACTTGATACCTGCTGAATAAGGTCCAACAGCTGCAGGAGCCTTATCTGTCTTAATAGCCTTCTTGAACATATTATACCCTCCATAAGTCGCATTCCATACTTAGTATTTCCATACACTACATATGCCAGTCTTCTTCTTTCATCAATCGCTGGAAACGCTTTTCACTATAACTTACATATGCACTATAAATACTGCGGAAAAAATAAAATACAGGAATTCCGACAATACATCCTAAAGTAAATAAAGAAAGAATATCATTTACACTTTCTACTAACATTCCTTTCATAAAATCACCTTCCTACGTATTATACCATCTTTTCAAACCGAAATAAAGAGGAATGCTTTCCTTATATTACCTACTTTCAAAAAGTATATACCATCGTACTTAGTAGCATAGTAGATACAGGAGGTAAAACCATGAAAAACTCAAAAAAAGAAAGCTTTGTTGCAGTACGTAAGAATGGTAAAGGAAACATCGTAGAATTCAAAAGTTCAACTGGTAAAGTCTATGACTATGAAATGGCTAAAGAAGCTATTGAACAAGGTAAGATCGAAGGATGTATGCTATTTACTGGAAGAGATGGTAAACAACATATCCGTACAGTACGTGATGATGATCCATCAAACAATTTAGACAACCTAAAAGAGTTCTAAGTAAAAGAAGCTGCCTATGCAGCTTCTTATTCTTCTATCTCCACAGCCCTATAATCTAGTGCATCTACTAATGCTCTAATCACACTATATAGACCCACTAATACCACGATCACACTTACTCCATGCATCACAAAGCCCCACATACTCACAAGACCTACTTGTTGTAAGACGATCTCATACGTTGTAAGACCTAGTGCTTGTAAGATAAACACGATAGCCCCTCCATAAGTGGTCAAATTAATGAATAGATTGATCACAGAGATCCTTCTAGCCACTCTAATGATCTTAGTAGAATAACTAGTAAACATAAAGTATAAACTTAATACAATACATAATACAGTACTAGCTGAGAAAGCATATACTAACTTCTGCAGAAATATTCCTAGATCTAATTCACTTAATGAGACCATCGAATATAAGGCTCTTCCAATAAAACTATAATCCGCATACGGGATCAGATCATATAGACTCTCTAAAGAACTAATACTTAGGATCGGTAGTAAGAATAACATATTACGAACAGTTTCACTTAAAAGTAATAACAAGAATATAGAAACGAACACACATTCCCTTTTCTCTTTCGTATCTAATATAAAGTGTAATACCTTCATATCACTACCCCCTCTCACCTAAACAATTACATATTACAAACACATTCCAATTCCTTTACGAACGCATCTACAATGCTTTCTAACACTTCTACATACTTCTCTTTCTTACTAGGAGAAACTAGATATAAAGGCATGGGTTCTCTCTCTAATATCATAATATTCTCCATAGATTGCTGATACTTTCCAGTATAACTATTATTGCATAATCTTTGGATCACGGGGATCAACACTTCCATATCACAGATCAAACGATCATACTTTGTTATATCCTCTAACTCTACATGCTTCACATATTCATCACACCATAGATGATAATAATACCCTAACGTGAAATCATCTTTACTCTCACATTCTAAGAATCTCTTTAGATCACAAGGATCTTCTACATGCTCTTTATAATGTAGTAATACACTCTTATACTCTGAGATATACATTTGATCTGGATAAACACTTCCTAATAGAAAGGCATCTGTATCAGTGATTGGTAGTCGATCAGAAGCTAATAGTGCTAAATGTAGATGTGTACTAATACTTGGCATACCTTCACCCCCAGAACATATTCATTATTATACCATTTTCGCTACAGAATTCCATCTCTAATTCAGAAAGTATATATTTCCTAACACATATGATATAATACTAGTAATATATGGAGGTGGAATTATGCTGACAGAAAGTACACATTACGTATTTCATTATGATGAGAATAGTTATGCTAAAAAGAATATCGACCATATTATCCAAACACAAGAAGCATGTTATGAATATATCTGCTCTGTACTCAATGTAACGCCGGATTTCAAGATCCATTATTACTTATGTGATACACCAGAGATGGTAGGTAAGTATTATGGAGATTTGCATGGGGATGAGGAGTATGAGCCTTGTAATGGGTTTGCTAATATACCCAATGAGATCTATGCAGTATATAATGAGAAGGTACAATGTATAGGATTCCATGAAGATGCGCATTTGATCAGTTATCTGATCAATCGTCCTACGAGTGGGTTTATTCGTGAGGGTCTTGCTATGTTCTTTGATCAGAAATGGTGGAGTATTTCTAATCTAGAATGGGTCCAATATTATCTATCTAAAGATATGGTACTTAGTATTACTGAGTATCTACGGGATGATATCTTCTACGAACACGATTGTACGATCACATACCCTATTGCTGGTTTCTTTACAGAATATTTGATACTTACTTATGGAATCGAGAAATACATAAAGATGTATTCGTATGTTGGTAAGATCCAAGATGCTTTCCAATATGCCTATGGTTTAGAGAGCGATGAGATCGATATACGATTCAAGAAATATTTACAATTGTTTAAAGTAGATCCGATCGTAATGAAAAGAATAGAAATTTTACTAAGTGAATGACCTGATATAGGTCATTTTCTTTTGGAATAACAAAAACACGAAGTATTGCTACCTCGTGTTACTTTAAAACATTCCCACCTTTAAGTACTTCTACATAAGACAATGAAGCATAATTCTGTTGTCTAAGTGCTTCATAGATAATAATAGCAGCACAGTTAGATACATTTAAACTTCTAGCATTGGCTAACATAGGTAATCTCATACAATGATCTAAATGATCCTTCAAGATCTCTTTATCAACACCTGTAGACTCCTTCCCAACTACAAAGTAATATGTCTTAGAAGTATCTGAGAAATCAAACTCTGAAGGAGGTAATTCTCCATAACGAGTTAAGAAATAACAATTCTCTCTAGCCTCTGGATTCACTTCTAGAAACTCATTCCAATCCTTGTAAATACGATAATTCAATTGTTTGATATAATCCATACCAGCACGTTGTAAATGCTTATCATCTATTTTAAACCCTAAAGGTTCGATCAAATGTAATTGTGTACCAGTAGCCATACAAGTACGCATCATATTACCAGTATTTTGAGGGATCTCTCCTTGGTAGATGACTAAATGATTACTCATATCCTTAACCTCCTATTAATTTCAATATAACTAAGTGTAATGGGTAATATAGATAGAAACTATATTGTACGATTCTTTTGACCATAAGGGAAGAATATATACTCTTCTTATGATCATATAATGCTAATAAAGGAACTGCTAATATACATAAATATTGTATAAAGAATAAATGATTCAATTCAAAGTACTGAATAGCTTGTATGAAGGCATTGATATCAAAACTAAGTGTAGCTAGTAAGTACACTGTAGTCAGTAGGAAACATCCTGCTAACATCTTAATGAATGACCTACCTTCTAAATAGAATAAGACTACCATAAGTACGCCATAAAACGAATAATCACAGCTGATAGCTATGGATACTAGTACACCAATATATACTCCGAGAAAAGCTATAAGACCACCCTTCTCAGCGATCCATAATACACAAGTAGATATCGCAAAGGTAAATAGTACATTGACAAAGTCTAATCCTACTGTATTGAATAGTACTTGTGTTAATACAGCACTGACTAATAATCTAGTAAGATAAGCTCTACGATCTCTAGTGTATCTAAACCCTTCTGCTACAAAGTAAGCATAAAGAGGAAACGCTAGTCTACCAATGGCTCTTAATAAGATCATATCTGGAAATAGTAAATATCCTATATGATCAATAGTCATGGTTACTAAAGCGATGAACTTAAGTGTATCTCTACTAATCTTCATGTACATTTTCTAATAGATACGTAATAATTTTACGAATAGCTTTCCCACGATGACTAACTTCATTCTTTTGTTCCATAGTCATTTGCGCAGATGTCATATTCATTGGTGGATAGAAGAAGATCGGATCATATCCAAATCCCTCACTTCCAAGAGATTCATGAATGATCTCTCCTTCAAAAGTTTCTTCTACTGTATATACAACATCATTGCCCTTACATAAAGAAATCGCACAAACGAATCTAGCACTACGATCTGTCACACCTTTTAAACGATCTACGATCACTTGATTCTTATACGTATAAGAAGTATCATGCCCTAAATAACGAGCCGAATTGATCCCAGGCTCTCCGCCTAAAGCATCGACAACTAGACCAGAATCATCTGCTAGAACATACTCATCACAGAATCTAGATACCCCTAAAGCCTTGATCTCAGCATTCTCTTTAAAAGTAGTACCAGTCTCCTCTACCTCAGCAAACTCACCGATCTCATTCTGCCCCACGATCTCAAAAGGAACATCTTTAAATAAACGTTTCATTTCAGTCAACTTATGTTGATTCCCAGTAGCAATTACAAGCTTTCTCATACTTATTTCCTCTCTAACTCAATTACATTGCGATCAATAATACGATATAACTTAGGATACTCCTGGTTCTTATTATATAGTACAAATAAGATCCCCTCTGCTCCTAATGCAAATACCCCATAATGGATCAGATCATTGATCACAGCTACATGATTCTCTACTAACACTTCTAATAAAGCACTCTTATCCTCTACCTCAAACTCAGCAATACGCTTTA
Source organism: Erysipelotrichaceae bacterium (assembly GCA_015058845.1). Classification (GTDB taxonomy): domain Bacteria; phylum Bacillota_I; class Bacilli_A; order Erysipelotrichales; family Erysipelotrichaceae; genus SIG230. The sequence goes on along the minus strand of SVBO01000018.1, from coordinate 2,781 downwards.
CCTTCTGTTTCGATAAAGCATAATACTCCTCATTCAATAGACCGATCACATTCTCATGACCAAACTTATTTCCGAGTAAAGTATATACACGAGTAAATAATTCATAGTAATTCTTTGGCTTATTACTACGTAGATCACTTCCTAGATATAAGAATAAATCAAATGGAGTTATAGAATACCTATCTAATACTGTTAATATCGTAGTACGCATTCTTCCTTTATTATACAAGTTCTCTAATGCATACGCAACATCTCTGATTCGCTCTAATTCTTCTCTAGAGATCCATTTTGTTTCTAGGATCTCATAAGGTGCTTCTTCTTGATAGATCATTTCATATGCATTAGAATTCTCTTTCATATAGGTTCCACGTAATAATTTTAAGAATCCTAATTGTAATTCAGTAGGATAAATATGGAATACATCATTGAATGATCTAGTAAAACTCTCATATCCCTCCATCGGAAGACCTGCTATTAGATCTCCATGGATCTCACAATTCTCTCCCTTCAAGATCCTTTGTACGACATTAGACAACTTAGTAAAGTTCTGTCTACGTTTAATAGCCACTAAAGCATCCTCATTTGTCGTTTGGATCCCTACTTCAAAGCGGAACTTAGGTCCCCCTTTACGAGTTTCTAGGAATGTGATCAATTCTTCACTTAAGAATTCTGCTGCTATTTCAAATTGGAATACTTGCTCTACTCTAGCATTCTCATGGATATACTTAGCAATGAATAATGCTCTTTGTCTATCTACATTGAATGTACGGTCCAGAAACTTGATCTGACGGGCAGAACTAGCAAAGATGTTATCTAATACATCCTTTACATAATCAAGTGAGAATAGCCTTACATTGCCCTGTACAGAGGATAGGCAATATGTACATTGATAAGGACATCCACGAGATGTTTCTACGTATAGGTATCTAGTATCCATGTGTTCCATGTCCATTTCCATGAAGTATGGGGATGGATATTGTTCTAACTTTTGTAAAGGAGTAATAGCATATGAGAGAGTAGGTCTACTACTTCTTGTGAAGATCCCTGGAATATCGATATTTACTTCTTTATTCTCTAAGGCATCCATGTATTGCCATAGTGTAAACTCTCCTTCTCCACAACAGATCGCATCAATAGGTAAAGTATTCAAGAAAAAGTCTTGTTCAAAGCTTACTTCTGGTCCTCCTAAATGAATATATACATGGGGAGCTTTTTCTTTGAAAAGTGTTGTTAATGTCTTTACGCTTTCAATATTCCAAATGTAAGTACTGATCCCGATCATATCTGGTTGATCCTTTAATACAGTATCTACGATCTTATTTAGATCATCTTTCGTAGTGAATTCATAGAGTGTACATGTGTGTTGCGAAGGACATGTTTGTTTTAGATAGCGTATTGCTAGATTCTTATGAATGTACTTTGCATTTAATGCAACTAGTGAAACATGCATATTACTACCTCCTTACAGATATAAATAAAAAGCAGGAGAAACTCTCCTGCTATTGCTTCGATAATTACTTACCAGCTTCTTCGATTGCCTTCTTAGACTTAGCAACTACATCGCTGAAGCCCTTAGCATCATGAATAGCCATTTCAGAAAGCATCTTACGGTTGATGTTGATATTAGCAAGCTTCATACCATACATTAACTTAGAATAAGAAATATCATTCATTCTAGCTGCAGCATTGATACGAGCGATCCAAAGCTTACGCATTTCGCGCTTTAATTGCTTACGATCTCTGTATGCATAACGTAATGAACGCATTACTTGTTCATGTGCAGTTCTATATAATCTATGTTTAGATCCGAAATAACCCTTAGCAAGCTTTAATACTTTCTTTCTACGGTTACGAGAAACAGTTCCACCTTTAACTCTTGGCATATTTACATCCTCCTATTAGTCAATGATCATTAGTTTGATACGCTTTAAGTCTGTACCATGAACTAATGCACCCTTACGTAAATGACGTTTTTGTTTTTGTGATTTGTGTGAGAAGAAGTGGCTTGTATAAGCATGAGAACGAGCCCATTTACCAGTACCAGTCTTCTTAACGCGTTTTGCTAATGACTTACGAGTCTTCATCTTTGGCATAAATAGATCCTCCTAATTTTTACTTTGTTTTCTTTGGGGCAATTACTGCAGACATTGTATTTCCTTCTAACAAAGGCTTCTTTTCTACAGTACTATTTTCAGATAGAGCAGTAATGAAATCATCCATGATCTTCTTACCAACTTCTACGCGAGTGATCAAACGACCTCTAAAACGCATATCTACCTTAACTTTAGTTCCATCTGCTAACCATTTACCGGCCTGCTTAACCTTTGTGTCAAAATCGTTTTTGTCAATTACAGGTGATAAACGGATTGGCTTAACTTCTGTAACATGTTGATTCTTCTTAGCTTCCTTGGCTTTCTTCTGTGCTTCGAAACGATATTTACCATAATCAAGAATCTTACAAACAGGCGGATTAGCACCAGGAGCAACACATAATAGGTCTAAATTACTTTCATATGCAAGTTCTAAAGCCTCACGACGTAATTTGATCCCTAGTTGATCACCATTGGCACCAATTACTAATACTTCTTTGAATCGAATGTTTTCATTGACAAGTTCATCTGTCGAAATACGTTTGCTAATAATTACACCTCCATTTGCTTATTAGAACAAAAAATGGGCACACTTGCACCCATCAATTAACAATCAACTTGCTAGTGAGTCAAACCCAAGTACGCTGTACTTCAGGTGAGAAGGGGTGCTTCTTCTTTCCACTTTTTGCTA
>SVBO01000017.1 GCA_015058845.1 Erysipelotrichaceae bacterium | reverse complement strand
TCGCTCTTCTAGCCTCTTCCTCATCCTTTATAAAAGGATCTAGTAGGGTATCGATGTTTCCTAGATATACTGGATAAGATGAACCTGTATGTACATTATGATAGAAGATCAATAGGGTATGCGTAGCTTCCCAAATATCTGTAGGCGGTGCTAGCTCTAAGAATTCACAACCCTTTTCAAATAATAACTCATAATCTGGACAATTATATCTAGGACGATACGGGGCAGTCCCTTCATTTAGATCACAGATCACATTACGATGTAGAGCATCTACATATTCTGGATCTAGATAGATCGTAGTATCTGTACTCTCTCCTAGTTTGGCGAGTTCTACTAATTGTTGATGATATGTGAGTGTCTTATCTCGAATGATGTCGATAGCTGTTCTACTATATTCCATGTAGTTTCCTCCTATATATTTACAATATCTTTGTACTAGATGATGTAAGGATTGTCAAGTATATGTTCTATATTCTTGCATTTGCATACATTCTTATAAGTATTGTATAATATGGATATATAGGAGGGATCATATGCGTATAACAAAGTTAATACTATCTTGTTCATTATTATTTTTATTACTAAGCTGTACGAATAAACCTGTAGATACACCTACGGTAATTTTAGAGGAATATGCTGTAGAATATGATATCGATCAATATATCAAGATCCCTAAGTATCTGTATACAAGTGAAGAGGTATATGATCATATCTTAGTTACCGAGCCAGTAGATCTTACCTTGTATGCTGATAGGAGCGTAGAGTTTACTACTTTCCAATCTATGGACGTTACTTATTATGTAAAGAATACAGAGGGAAATTATGTAGAATATGCTGGAGAGAAACATCCTGCCTACTTCAAGATCCCATCTCGTAGTGGAGAATATATGATCATTACTGATACAGAGGATGTAAGGATCGCTTCTCATATCATTATTGGAGATGGTGTGTATAAAGATACTATTGAGTTAGATGTATTCTCTGCAGATAATCCTGGTGCATTTATTTCACTTAGTCAAGATACTAATGGATACCAATACTATATCAATGATCTGAATAGTTACTTTAGAAGTATGGTGATCTCTAAAGAGGATAATGATATGATATTCTTCCAAGACTTTAATTATATTCAAAGAGATGGTACTGTTATTAAGTTCCGTAATGGGAATGAGATCCAGTATAATAATGAAGTTTATTACATTGAAGAAGCGATCAATCTAAAGCATCCAGCCTTCACATTGATCAATAGTACCTCTAAGTTCTTCTATGATATCTTAGAGACACAAGAGATCATTTCAGCAAGAATCATTAATCCTATTTCTTATAATGACGTGGAATATATTGATCTAGATGCCGATCTATTAGATGAGGTATTAATTCATTTAAGTTATTTGAATTATTATGAAGATATTCAATTGATCATGGGAGCAGGTGGTATTGCTCCTAAGTTAGAAGTTACTACGCTTGAAGGGAATGTATATGTATTAGATGATTCTGCTGGCTCTTTATGTGTCAATGATGAGAAGTGGTATACAGTGAATTCTTCTATTTGGAAGTATTTAGAGAATATTATTGGAGAATTAAAGTAAGAAAGTGATCTAGTGGTTCTAGATCACTTTTTCTATTTTCCAGTAATTCATTAGATAATAAAAGAATGACCTAACTACTAGATCACTCCTTATTTATACCTTACGTCTTACTACCAACTCTCGATTAGGATAACATATCTCATCCCTATGCCACCACTTCATCACAGCAACGATCTTCTCAAAGAAAGTAATAGGCCCTACCTCAAACATCTCTTTCGTTAATTTAGAGATCGTATCTTGTACTTCCTTAACTCCCTCTACATGGCTTGCATAGTTACGCTTATCCCCTTGGATCGTGAATACACCAATCAAATGTCCTTGAAAGAACACATCGTATTCTTCCTTATCCATGTAATCCTCTAGATTGTCTATCCATATCCTCTACCACGATATCATAGATCTCACCCAAAGAGGCACAATACTCTAATACCTTCCATGGTTCATTCGTATGATAGTGGATCTTGATCAGTTCCTCATCTCCTACTGCTAATAAGCAATCTCCCTTGAAGTTCTCTACAAAATAATCATAGATCGCATCTTCATTCAGATCCTTACCCTCGATCAGTAACTGAGTATCATATCTAAACTCTAACATATTATTCCTCCTTCAAAGCCCTGAAACCATCTTCCTTATTCATGAAGTAAGTATTCTCTAAATGTCTATTCACTTCTCTTTGAAGATAATACTCCCCATATCTATCTCTATAAATATAGTAATGTTTATCCTTAAAGAAGATAGTCTCATCCTTATCTAAAGGCTTCTTATCAAAGTATTTCGTCAAATACTCTACTAACCCCTTAGTAGAACTATCATAATAACAATAGAACGTAGGATCTACCTTAGCTTTCTCAAATAGCTCTTCTACTAACTTTCTATTATGTCTCATATATACTCCTCAGTACTATTCAACCTCAACTAATTCATATTCACGGCTACCATATCCATGCTCAGCAGCTACTTCAATAGTATATACCCCATTACGTGATTCTACACGTTCAATGAAATGATCCTTACCTGGATCCTCACAAGCATATACTAGATCGATACAAGCTTGGTCGATCGCTACTGGATCTAGTGATACTAGAATACCAATATCCTTGATACATGGATCTTCTGCTACTGCACAACAGTCACAGTCTACAGACATATTCTTCATTACGTTGACATACACTACTTCACCCTTAAAGTACTCTACCACAGATCCTGCTGCATCCGCCATAGAAGCTAAGAAAGAATCATGATCCGCTGTCCAGATCTTTTCTGGTTCTCCAGCACCATGAATATATGCCTTACCAAAAGAAGAGGCTACTCCAATAGATAATTGCTTTAAAGCACCTCCATAGCCACCCATAGGATGTCCCTTGAAGTGAGATAGCACTAACATAGAATCATAATTTGCTAGATTCTTACCTACATAGTTCTTCTTGATCACTTTACCATTTGGAATCGCTAATTCCATATCAGGACCTACTTCATCTAATAGATCTACAGTATTACCCTCTGTCCAACCATGTGCCTTAATAGTCTTCCAGTGTTTCTCAGTTGTATTACGTTCACCATCATAGGCAGTGTTACATTCTACTACTGTACCATTTACAGCTTGGATCACTGGTTTCCAGAAATCTGGACGTAGGAAGTTCTGATTTCCCTTTTCCCCAGAGTGTACCTTGATAGCCACTTTTCCTGTTAATTCTTTGCCTGCTAATTTGTAGAGTTCTAATACCTTTTCAGGTGTGATCACTCTTGAGAAATATACCTTTGTAGTCATTTGAATTCCTCCTTATTATTTATCTATATTCTAATACGAAATACGTATATAAGCAAATAAAAAGAGTGCCTAAACACTCTATTACTTCATATACACAGGAACATCATTTCGGATCATTTCCCCACTCTTCAATGTGACTACATAATAGAGAGCAAGATCTTCAGGTTGATAATACAACTGTAAAGTATCGATCATATTCATCTTGATCCCCCGACTCTTTACACTCTCCTTCACTACTCTTTCCATTTCTTCCATATCTATATTTATATTCTTATACTGTACTTGTAACTTAGTCTTCATAAGTATCCTCCTTGTGAAGGTATACTATACCATGGATCCTTAGAAATAGATAGTCCTATAACTCTCTTAACTCCTCTACGATCTTACTTTTCTCTACTGTCTTCTCATCCTTTTCCTTGATCACTCTACCAGGATTACCTACTACTACACTATTCGCAGGAACATCTTGTAACACGATACTACCTGCTCCGATCACACTTCCCTTACCTACTCTTACTCCTTCTAATATCACTGCATTGGCTCCGATCATGACATCATCTTCTATCACACAAGGAATGACACTCATGGGTTCTAATACCCCTGCTATCACACTATTAGCCCCTATATGACAATTCTTTCCGATCATTGCTCTTCCCCCAATAATAGCACCCATATCGATCATCGTCTTCTCTCCAATTACAGCCCCTGTATTGATCACAGCTCCCATCAATATCACTGCATGTTCATGGATCACTGCTCCTTCTCTAATAATAGCCCCAGGCTCTATCCTAGCATTGATCTCTAATATATCTAGTAGTGGTAAGGCACTATTCTTACAAGAATACTCCATCTCGATATACTTAATATCCTCTTCATTCCTCTCAATGAATCCCTTGATCTCTTCATATTCTCCCGTGATCATTATGGGTCTTCTGAAGAATGTAAGATGTTTCCTCTTAGCCTTCAATAACCGCATTCTACTTGTGATCCCCTTAGGTTCTAGGAATACCTTTACAGGTGTTCTCTTACGACTTTGACTAATACTTCTGATCATCTCTTGACTCTCCATATCACTCTCCTTGAAAGAGTAGTTCCTGATACTCAAAGAACCCACACTCTCTCTTCTCTAATAACTCCCATGCCTGTATAGCCCCATACGCATACACAGCCTTATCTAAAGTATGATGCGTGATCATGATCTCTTCATTATCTCCCATGAAGTATATATGATGGGTCCCAATATGTGTCCCACCTCTCACAGAATGGACCCCGATCTCTTCTCTTTCTCTCTTACCGACCATACCACATCTACCATACACTTCCGTAAAGGTATCATTTCTCTTTATCGTATCTAAGAATAATTGTACTGTACCACTAGGAGCATCTTGCTTATAGCGATGATGTGCCTCAATGATCTCGATATCATATTCATGCATGACATAGGGTAATACTATCTGCACCATTCGATTCATTACTTGGATCCCTGTAGAATAATTGGAACTGTAACATACTCTATGGGTCCTACCAAAGTATTGTAAGAGGGTATATTGTTCTTTACTATAGCCCGTAGTCCCGATGATCACACTACAATTACACAGTGATAAGAATTTATCGAGGAGTACGAGTTTAGAGGTATGGGAGAAATCGAATAGTACTTGTGTTGTATGAGAGAGTTCCTCATAGTTCTCTTCCGTGAGAAAGCCTAATACCTCAAACCCTTGCTTCACTAGAATACTCTCTAACATCTTCCCCATTTTACCTCTACCTAAGATCACAGTACGCATATATATCACCTTATCTTTTGGTATAGTATATGAATCAAAAAGGATATTCATAACGAATATCCTCTACTTACTATTTTTCTTCTTACGTAATTCTATAGCCTCATTCTTAGATCTTAGATAGATCATAGCCTCTATCACATCTTCCTCATCCCAATTCTGAATGATGTATAACCATTGATCACTGAATTGCTTGAATGTATCTTTATAATACGGTAGTTTACAATCTGCTACCTTTAATCCCTTAGATTCTACATATGGATAATGTAGATTCTCTCCTACTAATAGACTCATAGGGACATTTAACGCATTGGCTACGTTCTCTAATGTATCGATCGAAGGATTGATCCGATCATGCTCTAATTCAGAGATATACGATGGTGCATAGCCTGCTAGATCTGCTAGTTGTTTACCCGAAATATTCTTCGCTTTTCTTACTTTACGTATATTATCTCCTTCATACATAGCATGATACCTATCCTTTCAGTAATAATTTAACTGATTCATGAATAGTTTGCTATGTCTATTAAACATTATTAAGATATAACGAATTATTTCGGAAATTTATTAAGATATATATGAATTTTATAAAGGAAGATTCATATAAAACATAATTTCTACTATCTATGCTCTATGTGTATATCTATCAGAACTTATTATCTCAAAAGGATTGCAAATGGAAGAGTGATGTATAATAATATAAGTACAAAAGAATAAACGCAGATCATTGAATAGACTATATTCATTGTCGGACGTACTACTAGAGAGTATCGTTAGGGGATAAGGGAATCGTGGTGAGAATCCACAGCAACAGCCATTACCGTAACTCTTGTATCAAACAAGTCAAGTCGGGATGCTTATCGGTCTGTGACACATAGAAGTCTCTTGGGCGATCGGGGAGATGTGTAAAGATATAGTTAGTGTAGCTAACTCTTTTTGTGTGGCAGGACACATGGACTTTACGCATAGTACCCGTATGAAGGGTACTTTTATTTTATCCTTTTGATTTAAAAGAAAGGACTATATACAATGAATAAAACAATTAAAAGAATTATTTCTACTGTATTAGTGATCTCCACACTATGTACACTTATAGCTTGTTCAAAGACAAATGCTACTCCCACGCTATGGGATAGTGCTGCTTATGTCGAAAATACTACATTGGGGAATGGGGAGAATACACTTGTGGTAGAAGTGAAAGCAGAAGAGAAAAGTGTTACTTTCACAGTTTATATAGATGAGGATACAGTGGGAGAGGCTTTATTAGAACATCAGTTGATCGATGGGGAGAATAGTGATTATGGACTATATGTAAAGGTCGTAAATGGTATTACTGCTGATTATGATGTAGATCAAAGTTACTGGGCTTTCTATATTGATGGGGAATATGCTTCTACTGGAGTAGATAGTACTATGATCACAGAGGGATCTACATATCAACTTGAATACACGAAATAAAAGTACATTGAGTGTACAGGAAATGGTCCTGTTCGCTATGCTTGGTACACTTATGTATTGTTCTAAGATCCTCATGGAAGTATTGCCTAATATTCATTTATTGGGTATGTTTACCATGGTATATACAATCTGTTTTCGTAAGAAGGCATTAGTACCTATTTATATATATGTCTTCTTAAATGGATTATTTGCGGGGTTCTCTATGTGGTGGATCCCATATCTATATATATGGACTATTCTTTGGGCTATTACAATGCTATTACCACAGAATATGTCTAAGAAGATCGCTTGTATCGTATATCCTCTTATATGTGCTCTACATGGATGTGCTTTCGGAACTCTGTATGCACCCGCTCATGCTTTGATGTTTCATCTCACTTTTGAACAAACGATCGCTTGGATCATTACGGGATTGCCTTGGGATCTACTTCATGGTGCTGGAAATCTTATGGCGGGTATGCTTATATATCCATTATCAGAATTGATCAGAAGACATTATACATATTCTATAACTAGGTGGTAGGATCAGATCCTCCACCTTTTATTTAATTTAAAAGACACCCGAAGGTGTCTTTCTTAGTTATTATCGTAAGTTATAGAATGTATCGATACCAGGATAGATAGCTACATCTTCTAGTTCATCTTCAATACGTAGTAATTGATTATACTTAGCCATACGGTCAGTTCTACACATAGAACCAGTCTTGATCTGACCAGCATTGAAACCGACAGCGATATCAGCAATAGTAGTATCTTCTGTTTCACCAGATCTATGAGATACTACAGCAGTATATCCTGCTTCCTTAGCCATTTCCATAGCATCGAAAGTTTCAGTTAATGTACCGATTTGATTTACCTTGATCAAGATCGCATTAGCAATACCCTTCTCAATACCTTCCTTAAGGATCGCAGGATTTGTTACGAATAAGTCATCACCTACTAATTGAACCTTCTTACCAAGACGTTCAGTTAATAACTTCCAACCATCCCAGTCTCTTTCTCCAAGACCATCTTCAATAGAGATGATAGGATACTTATTACACCAATCTTCATAGATATCGATCATGTCTTCAGTAGTCTTGATACCTTGACCAGACTTCTCTAACTCATAGTTACCAGTCTCTGTATTATAGAACTCAGAAGCAGCTACGTCTAGAGCAATACAAATATCTTTACCAGGAACATATCCAGCAGCCGTAATAGCTTCTACGATAGCCTTTAATGGTTCTTCATTACCTTCTCTAAATGATGGAGCGAAACCACCTTCATCACCTACATTCGTATTATATCCCTTAGCCTTAAGAACCTTACGAAGATTATGGAAAGTTTCAGCACCCATACGGATCGCTTCCTTGAAAGTCTTAGCACCAACAGGCATGATCATATATTCTTGGAAGTCAACTGTAGAGTCAGCATGTGAACCACCATTCACTACATTCATCATAGGTACAGGTAACTTCTTACCATTGAAACCACCTAAATACTTATATAAAGGCATTTCATAGTAATCAGCAGCAGCACGAGCACAAGCAAGTGAGATACCCAAGATAGCATTTGCCCCAAATCTAGACTTATCCTTAGTACCATCTAGTTCGATCATAGTCTTATCGATCAAGTTTTGATCACGTACATCAAATCCAATGATCTCTTCTGCTAAGATCTCATTTACATTCGCTACAGCCTTAGTAACACCCTTACCTAAGAAACGAGCCTTATCTCCATCACGAAGTTCTAACGCTTCTCTTTCTCCAGTGGAAGCACCACTTGGAACCATTGCACGACCAAATGCACCAGATGCAGTATATACTTCTACTTCTACAGTAGGATTACCGCGAGAGTCCATTACCTCACGTGCATAAACATCAGTAATAATTGGCATATTATTATACCCTCCTTGTTAATTTCTATTGGTATTATACCTTATTTCTAAACATAGATAAAGTAAAATGATAGTTCACGATGACTTTTTGCGCCTTTCCTTTCGATTCATTAGAAAGAATCCAAGTATGATCATGCCAAATTGCCAATCACTGAATAGTATCATGAACTGGTTATGTAGATACATCCGATCTGATAACCTAGGCTCCCATAACAACAAGACACCACAAATACACAAGATCTTCCCGATCCTCTTACTCATATGTATCACCAACTATAGTATGACAGCCTTATCTAGAAAGAAATGTCGAACTACCACTCCTCATCCATAAAGTCATCAGGCTCTACAAAATAATCCTCATCCTCTTCCTCCTCATCCTCTTCTTCCTCTGCTAATAACACCGAAAGGATCTCCTCGATCTTCTCACACTTCTTAAGCAAAGGAACCTCTAAATAATTATCCTCATCCTTCGTTAACCAAATACAATCCATTCCCACTAAATGCGCAGGTGCCATATCATGATACAAACTATCTCCTACCATAATAGCCTCATTCGCGAAAACACCCATTCTACGTAACGCATACTCAAAGATCTCTTGACTAGGCTTTCTTACGCCTAGATCATAACTAAAGAAATACTTATCGATACAATCTCCTAGCCCCATAAACTCAAAGCACTCTTGCATAAGATCCGCAAAGTATGGTGTATTAGCGATCACTGCGATCTGATACTCATGATCCTTCAATGTCTTAAGTACATCATAGGCTTCCTTCTCTACCTCGATCAATGACATCATAGGTTGATAGTATGCTCTCATAGCATTGATACAAGCAGGATAACCTAGATATCCATCATACTTACTTACGAAAGTATTCAATAACTCATCGATCATAGGCTCCATCTTATTCTTAGGACGTTGTTCCATGGCACTATACCAAGGTTTGATGAAACCTTCTACTAATTCTTCTAATGACATTTCAGGAAAGAATTCTAATAAATATTGATGTAAGTTCTCTATTCCCATCTCTTCCATTTGTTCTTCATACTCAGGATGTTCATGGAAATATAGAAGTGTATTGCCCATATCAAAGAATACGACTCTCTTACCACATAATTTCTCCATATCTCTCACCTCTACCTATAAGAATACCAAATAAAAACTGGTGTTTCCACCAGTTTCTTTCAATTAATCAATCGCATTGATAATAGCAATGAATGAATCAGCCTTTAAACTAGCTCCCCCGATCAATGCTCCATCAATATGTTCCTCTGCCATATATTCCTTAATATTCTCAGGCTTCACAGAACCACCATATTGAATACGAACCTTAGTAGCAGTCTCGGCCCCAAATAGATTCTCTACTTCACTACGAACGATACCACATGTAGCATTTGCGATCTCTTTCGTAGCACTCTTACCAGTACCAATAGCCCAAATAGGTTCATAGGCAATCACTAGATTAGAAACACACTTAGGACACATACCAACTAGGCCTTCACGCACTTGTGTACGTACGACATTCTCAGTCTCACCAGCTTCAAATTGTTCTAATGTTTCACCACAACACATAATTGGAGTAATACCCTCAGCGATCAATCTTCTAGCCTTCTTATTGACTGTTTCATTTGTATCACCAAACATTTGACGACGTTCACTATGACCCACAATACAATACTTTAGACCAAGTTCTGCTAACATAGGTACACTTACTTCACCAGTAAAAGCACCTTTGTCTTCAAAGTGACAGTTTTGAGCTGCTACGATCAAGTTCTTAGCATTCTTTACTGATGCATCTAGTGCTAAGAAAGATGTGGCTACTCCGAAAGTAGCTTTATCTGTAACATGTGGATCTACGGTATTAATGAATTCTACTGCTTCTGCTACAGTCTTATTCATCTTCCAGTTTCCCACGATAATAGGTTTTCTACTCATACTTGTTTCTCCCCCTACTTCTATTTATTTCTCATTAATAATATCTACACCAGGTAAGCCATTCCCTTCTAAGAATTGAAGAGAAGCTCCTCCACCTGTAGAAATATGAGAGATCTTATCTGCTAGACCAAGTTTATTCATAGCAGCAGCACTATCTCCCCCACCAATAATAGTAATAGCATCAGACTCTGCAAGAGCATTCGCTACAGCCTTAGTACCATTTGCTAATACTGGATTCTCAGAAACACCCATTGGCCCATTCCATACGACTGTCTTAGCATTCTTAACAGCTTCTACGAATAATTCAGCAGTCTTAGGACCAATATCTAGACCCTCCATATCAGAAGGAATAGCATCTACAGAAACATGTTGTACTTCAATAGGAGCATCGATTGGATCTGGGAATTGTTTCGCAACAGCAGTATCTACTGGTAATAATAATGTCTTGCCTAATTCCTTTGCCTTAGCTAACATACTAGCACAGTATTCAATCTTCTCATCATCTACTAAAGAATTACCAACTTCCTTACCTTGTGCCTTTAAGAAAGTATATGCCATACCTCCTCCAATGATCAATGTATCACATTTCTCTAATAGATTAGAGATCACATTCAACTTATCGGCTACCTTAGCGCCACCTAAGATACCCACGAAAGGACGCTCAGGATTCTCTACCGCATCCCCTAAGAACTTTAACTCTTTCTCTACTAAGAACCCTACAGCACTAGGTAGATGCTCAGCAATACCTACTGTAGAAGCATGGGCACGGTGTACTGAACCAAACGCATCACTTACATATAGATCACCTAGATCAGCCCAATACTTAGCTAACTCAGGATCATTCTTCGTTTCACCCTTTTCAAAACGTGTATTCTGGATCAATACGATCTCTCCAGGTTTCATGTTCTTAACAGCATCTTCTACTTGTGGACCACGAGTTACACTTACGAAAGTAACTGGGCAGTTTACTAGTGAGCTTAAATGAGCTGCTACTGGTTCCATATTATTCTTTACTAGATCTGCTTGTAGTTTCTCAGGGTCTTTATGATTCACTTTCCCTAAGTGTGAGAATAATACTACCTTGGCATTATTCTCTAATAAATAATTGATCGTAGGTAGAGCCTTGACGATACGTGTATCATCACTGATCTGACCATTCTTGATCGGTACATTGAAATCTACGCGAACTAACACTGTTTTGTTATCGACTTGTAGATCTCTTACTGTTTGTTTGGACATATTAAGATCCTCCTTATGATTTACTCCTATTATAGCATTCCCAGTTTCTTTCGTAAACTCAAAGGACTGAGGAATAATTTTCGTAAGCGCTTTTAATTTTCATTCGCTTTATATATAGATGTATTAGGGGAGAATTAAGAAGTAAATAGATATATATTATATATAGAATGTATGGGCATAAGACACTTGGGAAGTGTTTGTTGAAAGCACGATACTTGAGAGCGTATATACAATAGTATTCTATAATAGCCAGAAACTATCCCGATAATAGAATGTATATCTGATCTTGATTCAGAAAATGACAAACTTAATGAATGCGCTTTATTTAGGTTAGTCAATTAAGTGTATGAATAAGAACACATAAAAAGGATGTCGAAAGTGAAATGTAGAGATATTCTTAGAAAGATGTGTGTTTATTTCATTTTTCCTTACATTTTGTTATTGACATTTAGGTAATGATTTGGTAAACTAAAATCACATAAAGGAGGACAATTTATTATGTCACAAAATGCTTTTATCATCATTGATATGCAAAAAGATTTCAACGTTCCAGGAGCACCTTTCCGTGTTGACTGCGGTTTAGAAGCTCTACCTTACATCGAACAAGCTCTAGAAGCTACTCGTAAGTCTAATCTTCCAATCGTGCATGTATTCCGTTACTACCGTGCTAATGGTGTTGACTGCGAAATCACTCGTTACGATGCTTACAAGTCTAAAGGTTTCCATGGTTGTACAGTTGCTGAAGAAGGCGCTGAAATTCTTGATTCTATCAAGCCAATCGCTGGTGAATACACTATCGTTAAACAACGTTGGTCTGCATTCTTCCAAACTGAATTAGACATGATCCTTCGTCGTTTAGGCGTTAAGCAAGTTATCCTTGCTGGTGTTCAAACTCCTAACTGTATCCGTGGTACTGTTTGGGATGCTAACTCTCTTGACTACGAAGTAATCGTATTAACAGATGCTACAAACGCTAAGACTCCAGAAGTTCACCAAGCTAACTTATTCGACATGAAGAACATCGGTATCAAGATGATGACTACTGCTGAATACGTTGAATGCTTAAAGAACAACCCAGATGGTCCAGAAGCTGGTAACCAATTACGTATCCGTAACGAAATTGCTGAAGCTAAGAACCAACCTGAACCACATGATATGTATGACTACAGCGCTAAGCGTTGGAGATAAGCTATTAATTAATTATTAATTAAAGTTTCTTACATTAAGTCTGGTAAGCCGTAGCTACGATTATTTCATAGCTGCGGCTTTCTTATGGTTTTACAATTTGATTTTAATCGCCGACATGATTAGAATTGAAATCCCCTTTATTGTCACTGTAAAATTAGAACGAGCGATCGTTCTTTTTTTCTACCTTCAAATCATTGTATATTATGATCTAATACAGTATAATGATTAACTGTAAAGAGGTGGTAGTATGTATAAGACATCGAAATATGAGATCTTATTGATCGCTGTTATATCTGCTAGAGCTACTTCCTTTATCTTCAATAAGTTATTATTACAAAGCATGAGTGCCTTTAATCTATTATCTCTACGATTCCTGATCGCATTTATATTACTATATATCCTATTCTATAAAGATATAAGAAGTATGTCTTTGAAACATATTCTATCCAGTATCATTATAGGTACCCTATTCTTTGGAATGATGTTCTTCGAGATGCTAGCATTACAACAAGCCGATACATCATTGATCTCTTTATTAGAGAATAGTGCGATCATCTTCGTACCACTGATCAATATAGTATTAACTCGTAAACTTCCTAACAAAGTAACTATCATCAGTACGATCATAGCTATGACAGGCGTCATCCTACTAGCCCTACAACAAGGTTCTCTGACTGGTGGTTTCACATTTGGTATTCTAGCAGGACTATGCTATGCCCTAGGCATCATAGCCACTGATAAGTTAACTACAGAAGATGATCCTAGCTTAGCCATTGGTATCATTCAAGTAGGTACTATGGGAGCACTATCCTTACTACTAACGCTTACTACAGAGACCCTAGTATTGCCACAAACACTACCACAATGGGGTATGTTAGCCATGTTGATCCTTGTATGTACTGGTTTTGGATATACCCTACAACCCGTAGCCCAAAGTCATGTATCCACGGAGAAAGCAGGACTTTTCCTCTCTGTGAATCCAGCTATAGCAGCATTTCTCGGTATGATCGTATTACATGAGTCTTTAGGTCTATTAGGTTTATTAGGTATGGTATTGATCTTGATCAGTATCTTATTGCCTTATACAAAGATATGTAAAGAATAGCAACATCTATATGATGTTGTTTTCTTATTCCTAGGTAGCATTATTGAACCACGCAGTCCAAAAGATATCAATGCTTAATACAACAAAGGAATGGTCATACCATTCCTTTAATTACTCCATATTCCAAGTATATTCTAATACAGTATTATCTTCCTCATCAAAACTATACAATTCGATCACACGAGTCTCTAGATCAATATATGCTAGATACTTAGCAGAATACGTATCATAGAACTCAAAGCCATTATACTCATACGTACGAGCATCTTCCTCATCATAGATATACACTAAATTATACCAAGTATCTGCTAGAACATATTGCCCATATAAGTCCTTAAGAAGACCCTCTACATTCTCTAAAGAATAATCCACTAAGATCACATTGCTCCACTGGTAATAATCATCATAATCATCTACCGCATAATACTCTATACCATACCTAGAAGCATATCCGAAATACACAGGATCACTCAATTCCCACTTTGTGACATTCTCACTTAATTCAATGATCCCCATGATCGAAGACATAGGTCTACACATATACACAGGTACTGTAGTGATCTCTTCTCCATTCTCATTCATAAGACGTAAAGTTGCATCCACGAATAATTCCGAAAGATTTTGAAACTCTAAGAAATACTCATCCTCTCCTACAGCCTCGATATATACCATCACATCTACTTCATCACTATCTAGATACATAACATCTAAACGCCCAGTATATTCCTCTACATCCTCATATTGACTTGTAGAAATGATCTCACTGATCACCTCAGGACTTAGATCCACATCCCTCTGTTCCCATAATACACAAGCACTTACTATTACTAACAATAGAATAGAAATAAGTAAAGGGAGCTTCCATTGTACCTTAATAGACCTAGCGATCTCATCACTATCTATCAAGATTTGATCTACAGAATTACCATGTCTTTGCACTAACTCATAGATCCTATGCAATACCTCTTCAATATTCTTCTTAGGAACGATCAAAGAATACCTATGCCCCTCTACCGTCACCAAATGAATACCAGGTGTATATTGCTTACCATTACGCACTCTGCCCGCTCTAGCTGACTGGATATAAGAAGCATGGAACACTTTGACTTCCTCACTCTTATATACCAGCCAAGGATCACTGAAACCACAAGTACCAATATATTCTATCTCATTTATCTCAGTATCTAGATCGATACCATAAGCCTCCTGCCGATCCAACAATTTCTCACAAGTGATCTTATTACGGAAATAAACAATGATCATTATTACGATAATGATGGCCATGAAGATACCTAAGAAAGGGAAGATCACTTGTACAGGCTCATTCTCCATAAGCATAATGACACTAACTCCCACAAATACAAAGCCCATGATCATACTTACTATAAGTAATGTTCTAAAGGTTGCTTTCCGATTCATCATGAGTGCCCACTCTCTCATATACATCCCTCCTAGGTAATTATTATAATCGTATTATAACATAGCCTAAACATAAAACACCACTATTGCTAGTGGTGTCATGTATTATCGAATGAATAAATATTATGCTAGATGAGCAATGTACTTAATAGTTCTGATCATTTGGTGAACATAAGATGCTTCATTGTCATACCAAGAAACAACTTGAACTTGGTAAGAGTTATCATCGATCTTAGTAACCATTGTTTGAGTAGCATCGAATAATGAACCCTCAGAAATACCAATAATATCACTAGAAACTAGTGGTTCTTCAGTATAACCATATGAACCATTAGAAGCCTCAGCTGCTGCCTTCATAGCTGCATTGATACCTTCCTTAGTAACATCACTACCCTTAACTACTGCAATAAGAATAGTAGAAGAACCAGTAGGAACTGGAACACGTTGTGCAGAACCAATAAGCTTACCATTTAACTCAGGAATAACTAGACCAATAGCCTTAGCTGCACCAGTAGAGTTAGGAACGATATTTACAGCTGCTGCACGAGCACGACGTAAGTCACCCTTACGATGTGGACCATCTAATAACATTTGGTCACCAGTATAAGCATGAACAGTAGTCATGATACCAGTTTGGATCTCAGCATACTTATTTAAAGCATTAGCCATAGGTGCTAAACAGTTAGTAGTACAAGAAGCAGCAGATACGATAGTATCTTCTGGAGTTAATGTACCTTCATTTACACCATATACGATTGTAGGTAGATCATTACCAGCTGGAGCAGAAATAACTACCTTCTTAGCACCTGCATTGATATGAGCCACTGCCTTATCCTTCTTAGTATAGAAACCAGTACATTCAAGTACTACATCTACACCTAATTCGCCCCAAGGTAAATTGTTTGCATCAGCTTCCTTGTAAATAGTGATCTCTTTACCATCTACAACGATAGCCCCTTCTTTAGCCTCAACTGTATGTCCGTGATAACGACCTTGTGCTGTATCATATTTTAGTAGATGAGCAAGCATCTCAGGACTAGTTAAGTCATTGATCGCAACGATCTCATAATCAGCATCACCAAACATTTGTCTGAAAGTAAGACGACCGATACGTCCAAAACCATTGATTGCCACTTTAACTGCCATATTAGAATCCTCCTATATATTTAACTATCTTCATTATACTACACCACTTTCTAAAGTCAATTGATAAGCCATTCACAAATTAACAGTAAGCGCTTACCTTTTACTTTTTGTTTTAGAACCTCTCTTTCAGGCATACTTATTAACTGAAACGAGGTACTATTATGAAATATATTCCCAATATCCTAGAGAAGAATGAACGTAGTGAACATATGTTCGATCTATTATCCAAGCTCATGAAAGAGCGTATTATTCTGTTATGTGAAGAGATCGATGATACCTCTGCCTCATTGATCATCGCCCAATTACTCTATCTATCCTCTCTCTCCCAAGAACCCATCAAAATGTACATCAACTCTCCTGGAGGCTCTGTATATGCAGGACTAGCGATCTATGACACCATGCAGATGATCGATTGTGAAGTACATACCCTATGTATGGGAATAGCCGCTAGTATGGCTGCTATCCTCTTAGCAGGAGGTAGTCCAGGAAATAGAAGTGCTCTAGTACACAGTGAAGTCATGATCCATCAACCCTTAGGAGGCATCAATGGAAGTGCTAGTGACATGGAGATCGCTGCCAATCATATCATCCGTACTAAGCAGAAATTAAATAAGATCTTAGCTAGACACACTGGTATGAGTTTAGATAAGATCACTGTGGATTGTGATAGAGATTTCTATATGGATGCGGATGAGGCTTTGGAATACAACATTATCGATAAGGTACTTTAAAAGGTGGCAATGCCACCTTTTCTATTAAGCATATTCATGTAAGAACAATGGTCTAGTACAGATTTCGAATGCCTCTTCTACATTCTGTACACTCGTATCAAATAGAATATTGAATATCGAATAATCATTGACTCTAGCCATAGCAAATTGATACTGCGTTACCTCTCCCCCAGGTAATAACTTCAAGATCTGTTCAGAACTACTTGTATGGATCATTACCTTCATACACTTTGTAGCTCCATATCCTGCTAACGCTAAGAATGCCCATGAATTTAGATAAATGATCTCCTTGATCTCACAAGTAAACTTTTCAGTATAATACACCATATATCCTTCTAATTCACCATTCTTATTACGATACCCAACGATCTGACCACCCTCTGCACTGATCTCTTTAAAGTAATTCTCATAGTATGCTCTATCACGCACAAAGAAGCCATCAAAGCGCTTTGTAAAGGCTTGATATACATTTGCTAGCTCTTCCGCTTTCACCTCTGAGGTGATCTCTAAATGCGTGTAGACAGGGATCTGATTACGATGATACGCAATACGATTACGATAATAGATCTTAGAGAAACCAAATTCCTTATACAAAGATGGATCATACGCTTGGATCAAAGTGATCATCTCTTCACATTCTGCTTGTTTCAATGCTTCCCTCATCAAAGCGTGCATATGACCTTCTTTACGACGAGAAGGAAGTGTAGCAACTCCTAAGATCATAGAAGTCTTGATCGGCATTCCATGGAAGTACATAGTATGTGGATTTCTTTGTAAAGTAGCAATGATCTCTCCTCCATCATCTACTACCCAAGTATTCTCACACTTAAATAGACATTCAAAGTAATAATCAGTATACCCATTATCATCCTGTGCAAAGATCTCCTTCCACATATGATAGATAGCCTTCTTATCACTCTCTATTGCCTTTCTGATCATACGACCCCTCCTCTACTTAAAGATCCTATATTTCTCTACTAAATAAGCTGGTTGTAAGGATTCCTTAGCCTTACGGATATTCTCCTTACCCATATCATCTTCTCGATCTACCCATTTGATCCCTTGATCACTCCACTCTCTTACTAGATATTCTCTAGTAAGGAATGGATATAGACCACGGATCTCTTTATCAGCTTTCTCTACATTGATCTGGACAGTATCATGATTCAACCGAGATCCGATCGTGAATCCCTTTACCACACCATCGATCCGTACTACGGCCCCAATATAAGGAAGTTCTTGAAAGTGTTTTAATACGAAAGAAGCTCCTTGACACTCTTGTTGTAAGAATGTATCCTCTTCACACTCTTTCCACTCTTCTAGAAACTTTAAACAATCCTCTATATCCTCTAGACCCATTCTCTTATATTCATATCTACCCGCATACTCACTCATAAAGGAATTGATATGATTTCTCTTCTTCTGTAGTTTCTTACCACTAAAAGTCGCTAGCTTCTCAAACTCATAGATATAATCATACCCAGCTCGAATAGCCTCTACATGAAAACTAGGATCGATAGCCAGTACCTTCTCCATCACTTCCTTCGTATAACAACTCAATACATAGGGAAGCCCCTTAGATGCAAACAATTCTTCACCCGTTCTGATCGCTTCGATCACACATCCACAAGAACACAGTGGCATATACAAGAACCACTCTCCCTTATGATATCCCACCAAGATCAACCAACCATCACCCTCACGAAACCATACTGGATAGATCTTATTCCACATAAATAGATTAATGATATTATGATTGCTCTCTTGTAGATCGGCCATTTCATAATACTTCTGTACAAGTGGATAATCTTCAATAGTCAATCGCTTGAATCCAAATAACAAACCATCTGTAAACATATCCTATCGACTCTTTTCCTCATATTCTGCTTCTAGTATCTCTAGATCACTCTTACGCTCTTCATATTGAGAGAGATCTTCTTGCTTAGATACATTCACAGTATTCTTACTTTCTTGATATCTAGTATATACAGTGTACAGGAAGCCTGCCGCTAATACAAATATGATCAAGGGTGCAAAGGTATAGGCTAAAAAGATCACGATCGCTATGATCACGATACTACGAATTGGATTATTACTCATATATATCACCCCATATTATTATAGCACAGAAAGTAATCAAGCATATAGTCAAACACCATCACACAAAAGAAAAGATGTACTACTGTACATCTTACATTCTGCTGAATAGATCAGTGATAGAAATATTTAGACCCTTTGCAAATCTTTCGATAGCCTTTAGTGATACGTTACGACGTCCACGTTCTGTATCTGAAACATAATTGCGGTGTAAGCCAGAGCGGAAACTTAATTCCTCTTGAGAGATCCCAGCGATTTGGCGATAATATCTAATAGTCATACCAAACTTTTGTTCCACAGTTAAGTTTTCTTCTTTTTCTTTAATATTGATTTCTTCCATAAATACCTCCACATTAAATACTCTATTTAGTATAAACATATCCACTCAAAATTTCAATGTTTAAATCACTTTTTTGATTATTTTTCGCACTATAAAGAATACAAGAGCTAAAAACAATCCCAAAAACTGGATCCCAAAGAATTGCTGTGCCCTAGTTCGATCAAATTCTCTCCCCTGATCGATCAATTCTAATTCTCCAGATACATCTCTTACCTGTGCTTCTTGTAATTGGGTATAGTATGTATATTCAGGATTAGCGATCTTGATCCTAGCATGTTTCTCTTGTATGAGTGTTTGTTGTAGGAGTTCATCTCTAATAAACACGTAGGCTTCATTAGAGGGCGCTAGCAAGTCGATCTCTATTTCAATAGTACTTGTACCCATTAGTCTAGAACAAGCCTCTGTAGCCCCTTCTTGTGTGTATAGGATGTTGAATAGGGTAAAGGGATAGGTTTCATTGTTATATTGGAATA
The DNA here is from genome assembly GCA_015058845.1 of Erysipelotrichaceae bacterium. Taxonomy (GTDB): domain Bacteria; phylum Bacillota_I; class Bacilli_A; order Erysipelotrichales; family Erysipelotrichaceae; genus SIG230. The sequence goes on along the minus strand of SVBO01000017.1, from coordinate 6,756 downwards.
CGAAAGAACCTTCACTACAATGTGTAACAATTCCTGTATACTTAGTATTCTTAAGTAATGGTACCATGGATATCACCCATACATAGTATTGACTAAAAGAAAAAGGATATTACTATCCTTTCATTACTCTTCTTTAGAGGATTCACGCATACGATCTGCCATCGCCTTGATCTTACTCAAACGATGCTTCATCCCTGACTTAGAGATCTCTTCATCATACTCTTCCTCATAGATCATACATAACTCATTTAAACTAGCTTCAGGATGATCTAAGCGTAATAGAGCTACTTGCTTGATCTTCTCATCCATCGTTGTGAAACCTAGTCTTTGACGAATATATAAGATATCTTCGATCTGTTTCTTAGCCGCTTGTTGCGTCTTCATTTCATTGGCTACTTCACAGTTCTCTAGTCTCTTTAAACTATTTACGAAATCTCTTTCAATACGGAAATCTTCAAATTCTGCTAATTGATCATGAGCTCCAATAACACTTAAGAAATCAGAGATCTTATCCGCAGACTTTAGATACACTACATGGTTATTTCTACGTTTGATGACCTTAGCATTTAGACTATACTTATTCATCTGACGCATGATGAAGTTGGCATGCTTCTCATCCGTACTACTGATCTCTAAGTGATAGTTCGTACTCTTAGGGTCATTGACACTTCCTGTGGCTAAGAAAGATCCTGCTAGATATGCTCTTGTACAACAATCTTTACGTAAGAAGGCTGCATGAGGATAACTTTCTAAGCCTTTGTCACTCATAATACATGTATCTTCTAAGATCTGACGTACTTGCGTAAAGATACGTAATACGTAGATATTATTCTTCTTTAGGTTTAACTTCTTCATAACAGAAAGTTGACTCTCTACATTATATAGATCCTTTAAATGTTTCAAGATACGTTTCGCTACTGTTGGATTCTCACAACGAATGATCATATTCAGACCATTACGACTGATCGACATTTCTGCACATAGTTTTAGTAAGGCAGATAGTTGCGCTAACTTACAACATTCCTTTAGATCTAAAGAGGCACATTCTGACTTTACATCTGTTGTATAAGACATTATTCTTCCACCTCAGCAATATTCTTGATCTCTTGATAGATCAACTGTGGATCATGTCTAACATTTCCCGCAGATAGATCTAGTAACTCTTTCGAGATCACTGTGTACTCATGTTCTTCTTCACTCATGACGATCGCATGAGAGTGTTCTCCCTCATACTTTCGCAAGATATCTTCTGGGATCGCTTGGGTATTGACTAGAACATGTGTAATAGACTTTTGCCCTAAGTGTTGATGTAGGGCATCGATATGTTGTTCTACACTGAAGTTCTCTGTTTCTCCACTTTGAGACATGGCATTACATACATAGATCTTCTTTGCTTTAGAATGACAGATCGCTTGTCTTAATTCCTCAATGATCAAGTTAGGCATGATACTTGTATATAAAGAACCAATACCAAAGATAATGATATCAGCATCTTGGATCACTTCGATAGCTCTAGCATTTGCTTTGACATCATGATCATAGAATACTTTCTTGATATAGTGATGATACTCAGGAATATTGTGTTCTCCACGTACTACTACTCCATCATCCATCAATGCATATAAAGTAACGATCTCATTCGTAGCTGGAATGATCTCACCGCGTACATTCAATACCTTACAGATCGATGCGATAGCTTCATTGAAGTTCCCTGTGATCTGTGTTAAGGCTGTTAGGATCAGGTTCCCTAGGTTATGTCCACCTACATCATCGAATCCATCAAAACGATAATTCATTAGTGTTGAGAATAGACTTTCATCTTCTCCCATAGCTAACATAACATTTCGAATATCTCCCATGGCAGGCATCTTATATTTCTCACGTAAACGACCAGTACTTCCGCCATCATCAGCTACCGTTACGATCGCTCTTACATCAGCATTTTCCCAATGTTTCAATCCACGTAGAATGACTGATAGACCATGTCCACCGCCAATTACTGTTATCTTCATAAGACACACCTCCCTTTCCCACACTCATCATATCATAATGAATGAGAACGAGTAATATTATAACACAAATATTTCGGAATACATAGGGGGGAAATTTAAAAAGGAGCATAAGCTCCCTAATTAATGATTTAAATAATGATAACACTGTTGACCAGCGATCGCTCCATCTGACACAGCAGTTACGATCTGACGTAATGTCTTAGCACATACATCTCCCGCTCCATAGATACCAGGCACCTTAGTCTCCATCTTCTCATTGACTAAGATATATCCCTTCTCATCTGTAATTCCAAGATCACTAGCAAAATCACTGATCGGAAGAGCTCCTACAAATGGGAAGATCCCCTCTACAGCTAGTGTTTCTTCCTCACCTGTTTGACTATCAGCCAATACGATACCCGTTACCTTACGGCCATCTCCTAAGATCTCTTTAGGTTTACGTAAAGGATGGATCGTGATCTTTGGATTCTCTTCTACACGTTTTACTACTAATGGTTCTGCACGGAATACATCTCTTCTAATGATCACATGTACACGAGAAGCAAACTTAGTTAAGAATAATGCCTCTTCTAAAGCACTATTCCCCCCACCAATAACAGCGATCTCCTTATCCTTAAAGAAAGCACCATCACACACAGCACAGTAAGAAATACCTCTACCACTATATTGCTCCTCACCAGGAATATTCAATAACTGTTCCTTAGTACCAGTAGCAATGACTACTGCTCTAGCCTCTACGCTACCACCATCTTCTAAAGTAACACGCTTATATTCTCCTAGATCTTCTAGCTTCACAACATTGCCATACATATGCTCTGCCCCAAAGCTCAAAGCATGTTCATACATCTTGTTGGCTAACTCGAAACCATTCACCATTTTCTCACTAATGAAGTTCTCGATATCACTTGTCTTCAGTAACTTACCACCAGGTGCTCCAGCCTCAATGATCACTGTATCTAACTCACTACGTGAAGCATATACAGCCGCACTCATACCAGCAGGACCTCCCCCAATGATCACAACATCTCTAATCTCCGCCATAGACTACCTCCTTAACAACTTCTTTCATCTCTAACAGATCGTCAATAATACGTTCTGGTTCAACTGTATTATACACTTCTTTTCCTTTAGCTGTCCAGCCAGCTGCAACGCTATATGCTCCCGCATTATGAGCAGCAGCAATATCAGATGGCGAATCTCCTACATATATCAAGAAGTCATGACTAACACCTAGTTCTTTACAAGCCTTATAGATGCCCTCTGGATCAGGCTTATGATGTTCGACCATATCTCCACCAATGATCACATCAAAGTAATCTTGGATCTCACATACAGAAAGACCTAACTTCACTGTATTCGTGAACTTTGTTGAAACTGCTCCTAGTGTATAGCCTTGGTCTTTGAAGTATTGTAACATCTCTTTCACATGAGGAATAGGTTTCAATAATTCATTATGCTTAGCAGCATTATAGACTCTATACTCTTCACATAGCATATCTGGATCTTTGTCAGAATACTTTTCAAAAGAACTTCTAAGACTAGGTCCCAAGAAACTTAATAAGATCTCTGGTGTTAATTGTAATTGTGGTTCATACTTACCAAATACATACCGGAAAGAATCAAAGATCAATTCATCACTATCGATCAATGTACCATCTACATCGAATAATAGTACTGGTTTGCGTTTAGTCATCTGCTTACGAAATACTCCTAAGATTCCTAGGATACCAATACTCATCAAGATCACTGATGTTACTTGACTAACACGGAATGGACCGATATATAAAGAATCACTACGAAGACCTTCAATAAAGAAACGAGTCACTCCATACCAAGCAAAGTACGCATATAGAAGATCCCCACGTTTACGTTCCTTGACCTTCTTATATACAAATGTGATCAGTAAGAATCCAGTTAGATTTGCGATACTTTCATATAAGAATGTAGGTTCTCTATATGCTCCATTAATGAACATCTTCGCTTTAATAAACTCTGGGAAATATGTATAATAGGCTTCACTTACAATACGACCATACGCTTCTTGGTTCATGAAGTTTCCCCATCTACCAATCGTTTGTGCTAATAATAAGTTAGGCACTACCGCATCTCCCCAACGAAGATAAGATAACTTATGTTTCTTGGCAAAGTAATATCCATAAGCAAGACCCCCTAATACGCCTCCATAGATCCCTAAGCCACCTTCCCAGATATATAATGCTGAAATTGGATTAGAGGCATACTGATTGCCCCATTCAAATACAACATACCATGTACGAGCTCCGATCAATGCGAATGGTAACATACCAAAGAATAGATCTTCTGCTAGTTCACTACTATAGCCCATTTTCTTAATATTATTCTCTGAGACTTTGTAGCATAGATAAGCAGCGATCGCAATGAATGTCGCATACCATGTAAGATTTAATGGTCCGATCGATAATACGATCTTCGGACTTGGAAATAACTGCATGATCATCCCTCCTTCTTCTGTGCTAGAATATGATTACGAATACGTTCATCGAAGGCCTTAGCACTATCATATCCTTCTTCGATCAACGCGAAGTTCGTTACTGCTGATTCAATGATAACAGCGATCGAACGTCCTTCCTTCATAGGTAATGTGATCATTGGAATATCTACATCTAAGATCGTCTTATATTCCTTATCTTCAATACCAGCTCTTACATACTCCGTATCTTGATCCCATTTCTCTAGATCGATCACATAATCTAGTGTATGACTACGTAAGATACTATTTACCCCAAACATCTGCATAGCATCGATGATACCAATACCACGGATCTCTAGCATTCCCTTTAGTAAGAATGGGGCTTCTCCAATGATCGAGTTATGGACACGTTTGACATCGACTCTATCATCTGCGATCAATTGATGTCCCTTACGGATCAATTCTAATGCGATCTCACTCTTACCACTACCACTCTTACCAGTGAGTAAGATACCTTTCCCATAAATATTCATGAAGGTTCCATGTAAAGAGATCGTCTTTGCTAAATGTTCATCTAAGAATGATACAACATCCGTGATCACGCGGGTAGTTTCTTGTTTTGTAGAGAGGATTGGAAAATTCTTTTGATCGCCCATTTCTTTCAAAATAGGGGGACATTCATGTCCTCTAGCAATAATGATACATGGAGTTTCTTCAGACATAATGATATTGAATAGTTCTCGTACTTGGTCATCACTCATTTTATCAGCAATATATCCGATCTCTTTATTTCCCAACAAAACGACTCTCGCAAATACCGTAGATACGAAATACCCAATAAACTCTAATCCCAGACGATTGATCTCTGGTACAGTAATGATACGATCTAGTGAGGTATCATCCCCTGTGATCTGTTCTAATCTAAAGTATTCCGCGATATCTCTCACACGTACTATACCTTCCATAGTCTTATTCCTCCAATAATTTCTTTAAATACTTACCAGTATAACTCTTCTTACACTTAGCTACTTCTTCTGGTGTACCACTGACTACTACTTGACCACCCGCATCGCCACCTTCTGGTCCCATGTCGATGATGTAGTCAGCATTCTTGATCACATCTAGATTATGTTCAATGACTAAGACACTGTCTCCATTATCTACGATACGATGTAGTACTTCTAATAACTTATTCACATCATGGCTATGTAAGCCTGTTGTTGGTTCATCTAGTACGAATAATGTCTTACCCGTAGCTTTTCTTTGTAATTCACTGGCTAACTTAACACGTTGGGCTTCTCCGCCTGATAGAGTCGTGGCGGATTGTCCTAGCTTCACATAGGATAATCCTACATCTACTAGTGTTTGTAACTTATGCGCGATACGAGGAATATTACGGAAGAATTCCACGGCTTCCTCTGCAGTCATTTCAAGTACATCATAGATGTTCTTGCCCTTATATGTAACTTGTAATGTATCTTCATTATATCTCTTCCCTTGACACTCTGTACATGGTACATACACATCTGGTAAGAAGTGCATAGAGATACGTTTGATCCCATCTCCTTGACACGCTTCACAACGTCCACCCTTCACATTGAATGAGAATCTTCCTTTCTCATATCCACGCATCTTAGCTTCTGGTGTTTGGGTAAATAACTCACGGATCTCATCGAATACGCCTGTATAAGTCACTGGATTAGATCTAGGTGTTCTACCAATTGGATCTTGGTCGATATGGATCAACTTATCGATCAATTCTAATCCCTCTACACGATCATGTTTACCTGGACGTACCTTTTGTCTTCCTAGTTGTTGTTCGATGCTCTTACATAATACCTCATTGACTAAAGAAGACTTACCGCCTCCACTTACCCCACTTACTACAACTAACTTATGAAGTGGGATCTCTACATCAATATTCTTTAGATTATTCTCTTTCGCGCCAATGATCTTTAACTGACTACCATCCCCTTCACGACGTTTAGAAGGTACTTCGATCTTTAATCGACCACTTAGATACTTACCCGTAATAGAATCTGGATCCAGCATCACTTCTTCCGGTGTACCTGCTGCTACGATATTGCCTCCATGTATACCAGCCCCAGGACCAATATCTACAATGTAGTCAGACTCTCTCATAGTCTCTTCATCATGTTCAACAACGATCAAGGTATTTCCTAGATCACGCATATTCTTTAGAGTATTGATCAACTTCTCGTTATCTCTTTGGTGTAGTCCAATAGATGGTTCATCTAGTACATATAGAACACCACTTAAACGAGAACCGATCTG
>SVBO01000016.1 GCA_015058845.1 Erysipelotrichaceae bacterium | reverse complement strand
TGCAGTATGATAAGGGGTATATTTCGCCTTATATGGTGTCTAATCGAGATAAGATGGAGGCTGAGTTAGAGGATGCTTATGTGTTAGTGACGGATCATAAGATCAATTCGATTCAAGAGATATTACCCTTACTAGAGCGCATCATGCAGATGAATAAACCACTACTGATCATAGCAGATGATATCGATAATGAAGTCATTGCTACCTTGGCAGTTAATAAGCTAAGAGGTAATTTTAATGTGGTGGCTACTAAGGCACCTAGCTTTGGAGATAATCAAAAGGCGATGTTAGAGGATATTGCTTTGGTAAGTGGGGCTAGGTTCTTAACTCGTGATTTCAATATGGAATTAAAGGATGCTTCTTTAGATGATCTGGGTAGAGTAGCTAAGGTGATCGTGAAGAAGGATGATACTACTTTGATCAGTGGGTATGGTGATAAGAATGCTGTGAAGATCCGAGTAGAACAGATCAGAGGACAGATCGAGTCTGTGTTGAGTGAATATGATCGTAAGAGGTTGTTTGAGCGTGTGGCTAAGCTTACGACAGGAGTGGCTATTATTAAGGTAGGGGCTGCTACTGAGAGTGAGATGAAGGAGAAGAAGCTTAGGATCGAGGATGCTTTGAATGCTACGAAAGCGGCTGTTAGCGAGGGGATCGTTGCTGGTGGTGGTTCTGCGTATGTGGCGGTGTATAAGGAGTGTAAAGAGCTTGTGAAGGGGGATAATGTGGATGAGCAGAAGGGGATCAATGCTGTGTTTGAGGCACTATTAGCTCCACTATACCAGATCGCTGAGAATGCAGGATATGATGGCCATGAGATCGTGAAGCAACAGTTGAAGGTAGAAGAGGGGATCGGTTTTGATGCTAAGAAGGGCGAATGGGTCAATATGTATGAGAAGGGGATCATTGATCCATGTAAGGTCTCTAGAGTAGCTCTATTGAATGCGACAAGTATAGCGGGGTTATTCATTACCACTGAGGCAGCTGTATCCTCTATCAAAGAGAATACTGCTGTAGAGCATGAGGGATATTAGGGGATATTTCGTAAGAGATATCTCTTTTTATTTTTTTCTTAAAAAGTTTAGCAATTTTTTAACATTTCTTCCTTTTCTTTAAATAATAGTATAGGAGGATCAGAAAGATGGAGAATAAAAAGTGGCAAAGATATGTACATTATGGAGTAGTACGTGGAGAAAAGGAGATGAGAGCATTATGGGATCTAACGTGTGATGTGGCAAAGAATCTATGGAAAGATGAGTTTACCTTGAAGGATCAGTATATTTCTAGAGATGAGAAGGAGAGAGTACAGATCAATTTGTTATATAAGTTCAATGTAGGGTTCTGTGAAGGGTGTTTGTTTCAGAATGTATTGATCTGTATGAAGTTATTAGATATAGGGATCGATAAGAGTAATATTGCTAAGGTACTAGGAATAGAGGAAAGTGTTGTGGAAGAGATCGCTAGTGAGAAGGATGTTCTATCTAGTATTAAATACTAGATTTGAGGGTAATTATACTCAATTTTTGTTGACAATGGTTGTCATTTTAAATGATTTACAGTATAATACTACGGTAAAAGTAGGTGAGAATAATGAGCAAATTAGGTATTGTTTGTGAAGGGGGAGGAGCTCGTGGTTCTTATACAGCAGGTGTATTATGCTGGTTTCTAGAACATGAGATCCCTATCAATTATATAAATGGTATTTCAGCAGGAGCCTTTACAGCTTCTCAATATGTTTCGAAACAACCAGATCGTTTGAAATCTAGTTCTACGAAATGGGTAGCAGATCCTCGTTATATGGGTAAAACAGCTTTCTTTAGAGAAGGTAGTATCGTAGGGATCAATTTCGTATTCGATGAATTACGTACGATCGAACCATTTGATGAGGAAACATTCCATTCCAATCCAGTAGGTTTTGAGTTTGGTCTATTCAACTTAGAGAGTGGAGAAGTAGAATTCTTTGGGAAAGAGACTGTAAGAGATAACTATGAGCTATTTAAAGCTAGTTGTAAGTTACCGATCCTCTCTCCTATTACTAAGAGTAATGGGAAAGTATACTTTGATGGAGGAGTACGTAATATGATCCCGATCTATCGTTCAGAAGAAGTAGGAAATAAGTATAACTTCGTTATCTTAACAAAACCAGATAACTATGTACGTCCACCAGAGAGTAAAGCAGAGTTAGCGTTATGTAGAGTGTTATATGGTAAGTGGCCTAAGGTAGTAGAGAACCTAAAACGTCGCCATATCGAGTTTAAAGAAGAAGTAGACTATATTTACGAAGGAGAAAAGAAAGGTACTACTTTAGTACTTCGTCCTTCTATTGATCTACAAGTAGGTCGTATGTGTAGTGATGTAGATAAGTTATATAAGATGTTTGATCTAGGGTACAATGACTGTGAGGCTCGTAAAGAGGAGATCATGGCATTGGTGAATAGAGCGAAAGAAGATCAAGAGTAAGAGAGTGCAGGAGACTGCATTTTCTTTTTGAAAGGAGGAGGGATATGCGGTATAAGCAATATGGTGTAATGGTAGTAGGAGTGGCTATTACTGCTTTTGGGTTATATAATATACACTCACAGGCTAATATTACTGAGGGTGGTATACTAGGACTATTATTATTCCTAGAACATTGGTTCCATATCTCTCCCTCTATTACCAATATTCTATTAGATGGTACTTGTTATCTCATAGGAGCTATCGTATTAGGAAAAGGATTCTTTGCGAAGTCAGTATTCTGCTCCTGTGTATTCTCCCTAGTCTATAGACTCTATGAAACATTTCCACCATTCATACCTTCTCTGCAAGATCATCCTCTAATAGCAGCGATCCTAGGAGGGATCTTTGTAGGCATAGGAGTAGGGATAGTAGTACGTAATGGAGGTGCAGTAGGAGGAGATGATGCCCTAGCTATGACCATCTCTCATCTCAGTACCCTAAGTATTCCGCAAGTATACTTCATTACAGATACGGTAGTATTACTTATTTCTCTTAGTTATATTCCAGTCAGTACGATCTTGTATTCATTTCTAACAGTAATGCTTAGTTCTTGGATCATTGGGAAGATCGTGGATGTAAATTAAAAGAACTCTCTGGTGAGAGTTCTATTTAGAATATTCTACTTCCATCTTTATGGAAATTCTTTCGTAAGGCTCTTTCTGTAGGTAAGATAGAGCCTAGTAATACTATAATATGAAGTGTACATAATACTAAGGTCAAGGTACTTAAGACATCCTCACTACTATGATAGAAAGGTAATTGTACTACTACTGTACACACAAGCGTGATCCAACCCCATTTCCACCATAATTTCCCTGCATGTTCATTCGCAAATCTCCAGGTATCTATATTCTTCATAGACATAGAGGTACGATATCCGATCAGTGAATTGATCTCACTAGGATAGTGTTTCCACATGAATACTCCTGCTAAGATCATGATGATCGGCACTAATAGATTTGTTAGGAATAAGAACCACCACATAGTATTACCTCCTATTTCTAAGTAAAGGATAGCATATTTCTCTATAAAATACTATGGCATAATTCTTAAGAATACATAAAATACCTAGGATATCCTAGGTATTGTTTTATCTTAGAACCATGGAGCTCTACTTGGTAATGGTAATTCAAAGTGCATGAGTTCTTTTAGGGTAGGATGCATGAATTCTAAACTAGAAGCAAATAAAGCGATCTGTTGTCCCTTAACAGCATTCTTGTTATATCTTTGATCTCCCCATAATGGATAACCACGAGAAGAGAATTGCACACGGATCTGATGAGATCTACCAGTCTTTAAAGCGATCTTTACTAGACTTAGATCATTCTGAGTATCTACCAGAGTATACGATAACTCTGCATACTTAGCATCCTTGTCATTTTCTCTACATACTCTAGAAGTATTCGTCTTACTATCCTTACGCATATAATCTCTGAATGTATCTTCTCTTTTCGGTTTACCACATACCACAGCATGATATGTCTTAGAGAACTGATGCGTACGTACTTGATCACTTAATCTACTAGCCGCTTTAGAAGTACGAGCAAATACCATGATCCCTCCTACAGGACGATCTAAACGATGTACAAGGCCTATATACACATCTCCAGGCTTATTATACTTAACTTTGACATATTCCTTAACAATAGATAATAGATCTAAGTCCTGGGAAGCATCTTCCATAACAGCAATATTCACAGGCTTCTCAACCACGATCACATGATTATCTTCATATAACACATGTAACTTACTAATATCCATATTACTTTTCCCATCTACCATAGATACCACAAGGTAGTACCATACCATCTCTAGATTGAGGTAGACCGATCTCACCGCATTGTAATTGACCACCAGGAGTACGTTCACAAATAGTACGTCTCATCACATTCTCTAATACCACTGGTGAGAATCCTGTTGTATAAGAGTTGATCAAGAAGAATAATGGTTCCTCATCCCAGATCTCTAAACAAGCTTGGATCAATGGTAAGATTTGTTCTTCGATCTTCCATACTTCTCCATTAGGTCCTCTTCCATAAGAAGGTGGATCCATAACGATACCATGATATGTACGACCACGACGTTTCTCACGTTCTACGAACTTCATAACATCATCTACAATGAAACGGATCTTACGATCAGTTAAATGAGATAATTCCATATTCTCCTTAGCCCAATTCACCATACCCTTAGAAGCATCTACATGTACTACTTCACTAGCACCTGCAGCAGCACAAGCCATCGTAGCACCACCAGTATAAGCAAATAGATTTAGAACACGGATCTCACGATCTTCATTTCTGATCTTATTCATCATGAAGTCCCAGTTGATCGCTTGTTCTGGGAATAATCCAGTGTGTTTGAATCCTGTTGGTTGGATCTTGAATGTTAATTCTTTATACGAAATATTCCAGAACTCTGGTAATGTTTTCTTATATTCCCAAGAGCCACCACCCTTATCAGATCTATGATAATGAGCATGGACTCTCTTCCATTCCTTACAATCCTCATCCATTGGCCAGATCGCTTGGGGATCAGGACGACGTAGAAGGATATCTCCCCATCTCTCTAATTTTTCTTTATTACCTGTATCGATCAATTGATAGTCTTTCCAATCTTTAGTATAGATCATAATTAATACCTCACTTATATATATTATACACAATTCTTAGAAAAGAAGAAATGTTTCTAAGATAAGAAGAATGATTAAGAAGCTAAAATTATATAAAGAGAACTGTAATAGGTATTTCCCTGTTCCCTTAGCGTCAAATTGTTTATAATTACTGAATGTGATCAGGGAGGCTAGTGATGCGATCAGGGTACCACATCCTCCGATGTTTACGGCTACTAATAGGGCTGGGTAATTGGTAGTGAATTTAGATAATAAGATACTACTTGGTACATTACTCATGACTTGACAGGAAGCAACGCCGATCCATAGTGGATTGATCGAGATAAGTTTGCTGACTACTTCATTGACTAAGGGGATACGTGCCATATTTCCTGCAAAGATAAAGAAGAAGCAGAAGGTAAGGAGTAGAGCATAGTCTACGCCAATGAATGCTTTCGGATCTAGGATGAACATAGCAAGTGTAATAGCGATCAGTCCCCAGTAATACGGGAAGACTCTAAATACGACTAGGATCGATACGATGAATAGGAGCGTATATAAGATCGTTTTCTTTATATCAATAGGATATTCTTTAGATTCTACTAGATGTAATGGTGCTTTGCTTTGTAATAGACATAGGATAATGATTAGGGTAGTTGCAGTGATGAATGGAGGAAACATGATCTCCATGAATTCTAGAGTAGGGATCTGATAGTATGAGAATAGGTATAGGTTTTGAGGATTTCCAAAGGGAGTCAACATACCCCCTAGGTTAGCCGCAATATTCTGCATAATGAATAAGAATGCCATGTGTTTCTCATTCCCACTACTCTTTAAGACGAAGTATCCAAGAGGTAAGAATGTTAGTAATGCCATGTCATTGGCTAGGATCATAGAACCAATGAAAGTAATGAATACGACACATAACATACCAGTACGAAGAGTAGATACCTTCTCTACGATCTTACGAGCTAGGATCTCGAAGATACAGATATTCTTGAATCCACTAATGACAAGAGAAGTACAGAATAGACAGGTAAGTGTACGGAAGTCGAAGTATTCGATATAGTGACGATCGATGGGTACTAGGAGCATAGTGAATAGGGCTACTAGTAGGGCGATCAATAATACTTTGTGGGTATGTAAATAGTCTAATATGAAATGACTAATGATTCTAATGGGACGCATGAGGTTCCTCCTTTAAAACATGCGTTATTAAGTATACTCTAAATTTCTAAAAAGGGAAGAAATATTTGCCTTAGAATATACAAAAACTAATAAATAGAGTATAATCTAGTAGAGAATGTGAGGTAGATAAAATGACAAATGAACAACTAGCTAAACAAGCTATACAGATTCGTCGTAATATCGTTAAGATGGTTGCGAATGCTAAGAGTGGACATCCTGGTGGATCTCTATCAGCTGTTGAGATCATGCAGACTATTTACGATAAGGAAATGCATTTAACTCAAGAGAATGTGAAGGATACTGTACGTAATAAATTCGTGTTAAGTAAGGGACATGCTTCTCCTGTTCTATATGCTACTTTAAGTGCATTTGGGTTCATTGATGAGGAAGAGTTGATGACTTTCCGTAAGATCAATACTCGTTTACAAGGACATCCTAATATGAATTATGTAGATGCTGTTGATATGTCTACTGGTTCTTTAGGACAAGGTATTTCTACTGCAGTAGGTATGGCTTTATCTAATAAGATCCGTCACAATGACTATCGTGTACATGTTTTGATCGGTGATGGTGAGTGTGAAGAGGGTCAAGTTTGGGAGGCTGCTATGGCAGCTGCTCATTATGAGTTAGATAACTTAGTAGCTGTTCTAGACTTCAATGGTCTACAGATCGATGGGGATATCAAGGATGTTATGAATCCTACACCATTTGATAAGAAGTTCGAGGCATTTGGTTGGAATGTGATCGAGGTATTAGATGGTCATGATTATGATGCTCTTGCTAGTGCCTTTGAGGCTGCTAGAGCTTGTAAGGGTAAACCTAGTTTGATCCTTGCTCATACTGTGAAGGGTAAGGGTATTTCATATATGGAGAATAATGCTGGATGGCATGGTAGTGCTCCAAATGCTGAGCAATTAGAAATTGCTTTAAATGATCTAGGAGGTAATGACTAATGGGTAAGATGGCAACTCGTGAAGCGTATGGTAAGGCTTTAGCGGAATTAGTAGCTCAAAATGAATCTGTGGTAGTATTAGATGCTGACTTATCTAAGTCCACTAAGACTGCTGATGCTAAGAAGGTTTGTCCTGAGCGTCATAAGAATATGGGTATTGCTGAAGGAAATATGATGGCTGTAGCTGCTGGTCTTGCAGCACAAGGTGAAACAGTGTTCGCATCTACATTTGCGATCTTTGCTGCTGGACGTGCCTTTGAACAGATCCGTAACTCTATCTGTTATCCTAAGTTGAATGTGAAGGTATGTGCTACACATGCTGGTATCACAGTGGGGGAAGATGGTGCGAGCCATCAATCTGTTGAGGATCTAGCTCTTATGCGTGCAATTCCTAATATGACAGTGATCTCTCCTTGTGATGCTGCTTCTACTAAGAAAGCTGTATTTGCGGCTGCTGCTTTACATGGTCCTGTGTATATGCGTTTAGGTAGACTTGGGGTAGAAGATGTGTATACTGAAGAAGAGTGCAACTTCGAGATCGGTAAGGGTATCGTGATCCATGAGGGTAAGGATGTTGTGATCATTGCTACTGGATATATGGTACAACAAGCTAAGGCTGCTTGTGAGATGTTAAGAGAAAAGGGAATCGAACCTACTCTTATCGATATGCATACTATTAAGCCTATTGATAAGGATCTTATCTTGAAGTATGCGGAAAGTGCTTCTTTAGTAGTAACTTGTGAGGAACATAATGTTCTTGGTGGTCTTGGTAGTGCTGTAAGTGAAGTATTATCTCAAGCTATGCCTAGAAAGATGGTTATGGTTGGCTTACAAGATACTTTCGGTGAGAGTGGTACTCCTGCTGAGTTAGTAGAGAAGTATGGTCTTACTGCTAAGCATGTATGTGAAGCTGTTGTGAAGGGTTTAGAATAACACATAATTTCACATCATTACAATGAATTTATAGGATATTTTTAAGATATTATATTAGTGTACAAGATAATACGACTTGTACATGATCCCTAAATTAATAATTATAGAATTTATCCTCTCTCATGAAGAGTCCGTTTCCCCGACGGGCTCTTCTTTTCGTTATTCCTACTCATAATTCATATATACCTAAATAAAATAAGATAATAATTCACTAAAACATAATCTTTACTTTTTCTTTCGCAATTTTCTTCTCTCTTGATAATAATAGATTACTTAAGATTAGGAGGAATATAGATGGGGATTGATCAAGAGTATAGAATAAGTCTTGCTGATGATTATGTATTCAAACATTGTATGGAAGATGTAGAAATCTTGAAACCCGTGTTAGAGAAGCTATGGGAGAAAGAGATCAGGGAGATCGTAGAGGTCAAGAAGCAGTATCATATCCAGCCAGCCAAGGATCATAAGAGTATTAGTTGTGATATTTATGCTAGGGATGATAGAGGAAATATCTATGTCGTAGAAATGCAGAAAAGACCTCATAAAGGATTGTTAGAGAGAGCAGAGTTCTATCAAGGGGTCACTATCTATGATCAATGTGATCTAGATAGTGCATTGGAGTATAGTGATCATCCAAGGTGTTATGTAGTATTCTTATGTTGCTTTGATGTGGCTAAGATATATCCTACATTAGACTTTCCAGAGTTTACAAGAGTAAAGGGATGTATTTATGGAGAAGAGACTAAGAGATTCTGTAATATATGTAACTATGCACTAATAGAAGATAAAAAACTACAAGAGTTATTTAAATTCATACTGAATAGTGATACCAATTTACACGCATCGTGGTATGTGGTACAATTATTACAGAGGAAGGTCAGGCAGATGAAAGGAGAAGATGGTATGTTAGAGGTATTAGAATTGAATGAGGATATGATCAATGTAATCAGAGCAGAAGGTAAGTTTGAAGGGGAGAAGAATGGATTTGAGAAAGGAATCAGTTTAACTAATGCCAGCATAATCATGCGTATGATACAGGATCAGATGAATCTTTCTACTATTGCAAAGTATGTGGGTCTTAGTGTTCCAGAAGTTGAACAGATCATTCACTCCGTTGAATCAAGACAATAGTATACTAAGGAGAAGATGGTATGTTAGAGGTATTAGAATTGAATGAGGATATGATCAATGTAATCAGGGCAGAAGGTAAGTTTGAAGGAGAGAAGAATGGAATCAGTTTAACTAATGCCAGCATAATCATGCGTATGATACAGGATCAGATGAATCTCTCTACTATTGCTAAGTATGTAGGTCTTAGTGTTCCAGAAGTTGAACAGATTATTCACTCCGTTGAATCAGGACAGTCATAATACCAAAACAGCACCTCTATAGGTGCTGTTCTTCGTTTATTCCTCTATATCCTTCAATAATCCACATCTAATATCTAGTATATCCTCGATCATAATATAAGACCGATCCGTAAGCATCACTCTCTTCTCAAACTCATCTATTCTTTTGATCTCACATACCCTAGTAATATAAGCTCCTCCATCCTTTAGAGGATCCTTTTGAAAGTAAGTGATCTGTGCTTCCACAGGAGTAGGAAATACCTCTTGGATCAATCCTAACACATAATTTAGATCACTTTCTTGCTCACTACTTAAGATGATCTTGTGATCAGTAAGTCTAGCAGTCTCCTTTACAGCACTATCATGTCCTGTTAAGGCAGCAAAGGGAGCAAATTGAGCAGCTCTATCATGCAATGACATTCTCTTACGAGTAGTAGTCTTAGGCCACTTCAGATCCATAATATCTTCGTATTTACTCATAATGCCTCCTTATGCTTTATGTCCACCGATCTGTGCATTGCGATCCTTAGCAGTAGCGCCCTCCTCTAAGTCCATAGCCTTCAACACAGAATTCTTACCATATTTCTTCTTCAGTAATAAGATACTCTTCTGTAGATCTTTCTCTCTTTGTAATTCCTTTGCTTCCTTCTCATCTTGTACTTGTAATGCCTCATAGTCTGTAAATAGATCTAGTTGCTCATACATCGGTATACTTTTAGCTTTCTCTTCTGTGATCACATGATTGGCTGCTATATTGAGTCTACGTACTAACAAAGATTTATTCACGATCTTATCATATAACTTCAAGGTAGCTTCATTGATCCACTTAGTAGAAGCAGTATGTTGCTTGAGATTGGCACTACCATGAGCATGTTTAGGGACCCATCTACCATAATGATCTTCTACTGTTTCCCCAGTATATTCAATATCTGGATCTAACAGGTTCTCTATATCATATCCCACAGTCAATACGATCTGATCAGTGACTAATCCTTTATCCACTAGATCCAAGGCTAATTGCTCACACATCTCTTGTAACACTAATCTAGCCTTCTCATTCGTATAAGGATATAGTAATACCTGTCCAGATCCTAAGCTATTATTAGAGGGTTTATAGGCCTTAATATATTCCATCGTACAGGGTTCATATCCCCAAGCATGATCGATCAGTAACTCCGCATTGATCCCGAATAACTTATATAGCAATGCCTCATTATGGACTATATCCTCACTCACAGAACATCTAGCCACATCTCCCATCGTATACATACCATGATCCGCTAACTTCTTCGCATACCCTCTACCTACTCTCCAGAAATCTGTAATAGGCTGATGATCCCATAATAATTCCCTATACCTTTGTTCATCTAATTCAGCAATACGTACTCCATTCTCATCGGCAGGAGCGTGCTTAGCCATAATATCCATCGCTACTTTACAAAGATATAGATTAGAACCGATCCCAGCGGTAGCTGTAATACCAGTCGTTTCAATGATATCTAGGATGATCTTAGAGACTAATTGTTTAGGAGTGAGTTTGTACGTATTTAGATAACTAGTTAGATCAATGAATACTTCATCAATAGAATATACATGAATATCCTCAGGAGCCATGTATTTCAAATATATACTATAGATCTTTGTACTATATTCCATATATAAAGCCATCCTAGGAGTAGCAGTAATATATGTGATCTCAAGACTAGGATCTTGTTGTAGTTCTATAGCATCATAGGACTTACCTGTAAACACTCTTCTAGGAGCATTTCTCACTCTATCATAATTGATCTTCTTGATCTGCTGGATCACTTCAAATAACCGACATCTCCCAGGTAGACCCAGTTTCTTTAAGGAAGGGGATACGGCTAGGCAAATAGTCTTCTCTGTTCTATTAGCATCTGCTACGACTAAGTGAGTCGTCATGGGATCTAATCCACGTTCAAAGCATTCTACAGAGGCATAGAAGGACTTTAGATCGATCGCTGCATAGACTTTTGGTTTCATAGGGATCCTCCTTTTATCTGGGTATTATTATACCACAGGTGGATCAGAGAATGCTTGGGATTGTTTGGAATAAAGGAGAGATGTTACTTTTGAATTGTAAGAATGTAAGAGATAGAAATATTTCTTTATTTTCAATGATTTTCTACTTGGAAGAGAGTAGTAAAAAGGGTATAATTATAAAGTGTTTATATGAGTAGAAAAGAGGGGATAAAATGAAAAGGATCGCTTTTGATAATAATAAGTATATTGAGTTACAATCTGTGAAGATCGAAGAGAGGATCAAACAATTCGATAATAAGTTGTATTTGGAATTTGGTGGAAAGCTATTTGATGATTTTCATGCATCCCGTGTGCTTCCAGGCTTTATGCCAGATTCTAAGATCAGTATGTTGATGCATTTGAAAGATAGTGTTGAAATGGTCATTGTCATCAATGCAAATGATATTGAGAAGAATAAGATCCGTGGGGACTTAGGGATCACGTATGATCAAGATGTATTACGTTTGATCGATGCTTTTAGTGCTAGAGGTCTATATGTAGGTTCTGTAGTAATTTCACAGTTTGCGAACCAATCTGGTGCTATTGCTTTCAAGAAGAAGTTAGAGAGTTTAGGGGTAAATGTATTCCTTCATTATACGATCGATGGATATCCTTCTAATGTAGACTATGTTTGTAGTGATGAGGGATTTGGTAGAAATGAATATATTGAAACGACTAGAGAATTAGTAGTGATCACTGCTCCAGGACCTGGTTCTGGTAAGATGGCTACTTGTTTATCACAGTTGTATCATGATCATAAGCGGGGGATCAAGGCTGGATATGCGAAGTTCGAGACTTTCCCTATTTGGAATCTTCCTTTAAATCATCCAGTGAATCTTGCGTATGAGGCTGCTACTGCTGATCTGAATGATGTGAATATGATCGATCCATATCATTTAGAGGCGTATAATGAGTTAGCGATCAACTATAATCGTGATGTAGAGGTATTCCCTGTGCTTAAGAAGTTATTTACTTCTATTTCTGGAGAATCTCCATATAAGTCACCTACTGATATGGGTGTTAATATGATCGGATATTGTATCGTGGATGATGAGGCTGCTAGAGAGGCGAGCCATGCTGAGATCATTCGTAGATATTTTGAGGCTAGAGTGAAGTTCCGTAAGGATCAGGGTACGCAAGAGGCGATCAATAAGATCGAGATGTTGATGAATAAGGCTCAGATCTCTGTAGAAGATAGAGCTGTTGTGATGCATGCTCGTGAGAAGTCTGAGTTGACTGGTGGACCTTGTGTGTCTATTGAGTTGAATGATGGTACGATCGTGACTGGTAAGACTAGTAAGTTATTAGGAGCTAGTAGTGCTGCTCTACTAAATGCTTTAAAGCAATTGAGTGGTATTAATGATGAGTTACCTTTGATTTCTAAGAATGTGATCGAGCCTATTCAAACGCTTAAGACTACGCATTTAGGAAATCATAATCCTAGATTACATACAGATGAGATCTTGATCGCATTAACGATCACTGCTACGAATAATCCTTTAAGTGCTGTGGCTTTAGATAACTTAAAGAAGTTAAAGGGTTGTGAGGTACATTCTACTGTGCTTCTATCAGAAGTAGATCTTAGTGTGTTCAATAAGTTGGGTATGCATGTGACTTGTGAGCCTATTTATCAAACTAAGAAGTTATATCATCCTGAATAAGTGATAGAGACCTTTGTGTATACAGAGGTCTTTTATGTTATACTTAGTGTAAGTGAGGTGCTATCTATGATTACAAATAAGATCGATCTACATCTACATATCGATGGGTCAGTTAGACCAAGTACAGTGTATGAATTATCTAGGAAATATAATATTGAACCTGAGTGTACTATGACATTAGAAGATATTACTAAGTCTATGCAGATACCAGAGGGAGAGTATGATCCTGATTTCTTGACCTTTGAACCTGCTCTACGTGTGATGCAGACTAGAGAGGGACTGACACGTGTTACTAGGGAGTTAGTAGAAAGATTAGAGGAAGAGGGTTTGATCTATGCTGAACTACGGTTTGCACCACAGTATCATCTTAGAGATGGTCTTACACAGGAGGAGGTCGTGTTAGCTGTGATAGAAGGGTTAGAGCAGGGTCTGAGTGTTTGTAAGAGGCTTAGGGCTGGTTTGATCTTATGTGCTATGAATCATTGTGATCCGCTTCAGAATCATGAGGAGAATATTGAGACGATCCATATGGCTAAGAAGTATTTGGGCAGAGGTGTTTGTGGTGTGGATCTGGCTGGATATGAGGAGAATATGAGTGGGTATGCTGATCTGTTTGAGTTAGCTAGAGAACTTGGGATACCTGCTACTACGCATAGTGAGTTCAGTGTGGCAGAGGCTTTGCGGTATGGGACTTCTAGGATCGGGCATGGGTATCAGGCTGCTTTATTAGAGGAGTTGACTGAGGAGGTTATTAGGCGTCAGGTGACTTTGGAGATGTGTCCGGATAGTAGTTTGTCGTATGAGTATGGGCTTAGTTGTGATAGTACGCATCCTTTGGTGGTGTTGTTTAGGAGGGGTGCTAGGGTTACTGTGAATACGGATAATTTGACTGTGCTTGATACGTGCTTAGAACATGAGTATGAGCTTTGTAGGTGTATGGGGTTAACAGATAATGATATTACTGTTATGAATAGGTATGCTATTGAGGGGTGTTTTGCGAGTGAAGAGATCAAGAAGATACTGTTAGAGTATTAGGAATATATGTGAGGAAAATAATAATTCCAATCATGGTTATTCGAGCTATAATATACAGTGAGAACAAGAAAGGAAGAAATTAAATAATGGAATGTAAAAACTGTGGAAATACTGATCCAAGAACACTTTGGGATGAGGGGGATACAATTTATTGTTCGAAATGTGGTCATAGAACAAGAATTAGTGATGGAGAAGATGACTTGGTTGAATGTCCATATTGTCATAGAATGAGAGATAGAAAAGCAATGTACTGCCACTATTGTAATGATTCAACACGAGAGCCAAGTACAAAAGAAGAGTTTGAAGAAATTGATCAAATTCTAAAAGAAATAGGTCATTAAACATGTGTATATGTTTTATTTAGTGGAAGAATGAAAAATAGGATTATAGGAGGAAAAAGTATGGATAAAAAAGAAAAGAAAGCAAGAAAGGAAAGATTAAGTGAACATGTAAATTTAGGGAATGGTCGTTTCACAGATTACGAAATTGAAAAATTGGAATCTTTAGTTCAAAATCGAGATAAACTTGATGGAACAACTAAAACATGTAGATTTTCATATAAAACCTTTGATTCTAAAGACACATATCGTGTCGATGTAGAGGATACGTATACTTTCCGTAATGCCAAGAATGGGATGCGTATTGAACAAGATGTTAATAAATATTGGGACGATGGACAACATGATACTGATCATAAAGAGTATAATACTGCACGAGAAATTTTGAATATAGTTTCAAAATTATTCGATAAGTTTGGTGACTAATAAAATTCACTCCCAAAGAATTTATAGAAATAGTACAAAATATCCTCTGTATGTTCATCCGTAACTATATGGAGGATTAACTAGTTTATGATTCTATAAAATAGGATTAGAATATAGAAGTTATTACTATGAGTATAGATTTTGGAGGAAGATAAAGTATGAAAGAAAAAGCAATAATAGATAAAATATATGCTAGAAATATAAAGGTTTTAAGAGAGTGGTTTGGAGAAACTCAAGAAGACCTTGCGAATGCTATACATGTAGGAAGTAGGCAAACAATTTCTAAATATGAAACTGGAGAATCTGACCCACCTTTTATTGTGTTAGAAGCTATTGCAAATAGATACAATGTTACTACAGATCTGTTGTTAAATGTTGAATTGCCAGACTTAAAAGTCGACTATTCAAAATTTATAAAAAATTTTAATATAGTAAACTACTATCCAATATGCAATTTTTCTGCAAAGGATGAGGATGAGTATTTTAAAGAGGCTTATAACTATACTAAAATTCTTATTAACATAATGAATGATACGATAAATGGAGTAGAGAATGAATTTTCGGATGATGAATATTCGTGCTTTGAAAAAGCAATTGAATTATATGAACTATCTATTAGAGAGTATAAGAATTGCAGTTCGCAGGTGAATATGTTATTTCTTATGTTTACATATTTTTGTTCTCTTTGTGATGGATACGATGAACCAAATACTACGCACAATTTAGATTCTACATGGTTAAAACATTTTCATTTAGAGATGAGTTTCAAAATAAGTGAAGAACAAAAAGAATTTATTGCTGAGTATGAAGCAGAAGTAGTAGATGTTTTATGTATTCTAAAAAAAGAATCAAAATATTATTTGTATGCCGATTATTATAATGCATTTAGATATATAATAGGATTTGTAGACAGCCAATATAATTTGAATCAGCTGAGAATGATTGGCGTGGAATTTATGGATACACTACGACTTTTGGGTAATCCATATGCTAAAATGTATATTAGGCAAGAAATGAAGGTGTTTAAAGAAAAATAGGCGCGCACGGATTACGTGCGTGACTATTTTTTTCTTACTATGATATACTCAATTTGAAAAGGAGGAGATTCTATGAAGAAATCTACACAAATTGTTGATAGAGCTATCTGCATTTTCAAAGGAAAGTCATGTGCTCAAATGAATCATACTTTAGCTAATAAGGGCTGCGGTAGTATGTATTATGGTATGAGGAATATCTTGCTAAACGTAGCTGATCAAGTGAAAAAAGATTGTTATATAAATGGCGGATTTGTTGGTTCTCTATTTTTCCTTTGTGGCGGTGCTTATCATTATCATAAAACAGAGCAATTGAAGGACGAAAATTACAAACTTAGTCAAGAGAATAAGAATCTTGAAATGAAAAATCAATTGTTAAATGAACAATTGAAAGAACAATTACAGGTTTCTAAAGCAATAGAAGAAATAAAAGATGATACTAGCAAAAAGTATTTAGTACGTTTTATTGATTCTAATACCATGGAGGAAATTCAAGGTGTGTCCTTTTCTGATTGTAACTTGGCAGATCAGTATACCGAAGACTATCTATTACATAACAGGCATACGATAGACAAAATGGAAGTGGTAGAAAGTTCATGTTAAAAGGTAAACTGTATAAGTGAGGTGTATAAGAATGAGTGATATCAAACATGTAGTACATGTGATCGATCCTAAGACAGAGAAGATCATAGAGAGAAATGTAGGAGTCTTTGATGATTTCAAGAGTGCAGCAGAGTACATAAGGAAGATGACTGAGACTTTAGAACCATTAAAGATAGACATTGGTTTTGTGATAGATGCTGTTGAAGGTGAGGTAGATAGTAATGAGTCTTAAGGAGTTGCTACAACAACATGAGATCAAGAGATTTGTTATATTATGTAGTCTTATAACAATTGTTGTTCTATTTGTTCAGATCGCTATAGAACTTCAATTTACTTTGTTAGAGGTAGTACTATTACTAACTGTTGGTGTACTACTATTTGAAAAGCAGGTAGATCGTATACTGTCTGTTATTAGAGAGGTATTATAGGAGGTGGAGTATGAGTATTAGTATAGAAGAAAAAATTGATAACTAAAGTGCTATCTGGAGCGTTAGATGGTAGAATAGGCAGAGACCTTATTACTGATGGTGGTTCTATGGTTTGGACTTCTATTAAAAATGGGTTAATTCGTCAATATAAACAAGGCCCAAGTAGTAAATTCTTTAATAATAAGGAGAATGTACGTGTTGAAGGCGTACTTCATTTATTGAAAGAACGGAAGACAGAAGAGGAGATTCTATCATTCTTACAGAAGTTTGGATGGTTAATAGATGATCTGGATGTTAAAGTGTATAGTGCGAATTTCAAACCATGTAAATAATACACTTTAAATTACTATATTCTGCTATTATATGTGTTAATAAATGGAAAGGAGAAAAATAATGCCAAAATACAGAATTATTTTTGATGGAGAGGAACAAGATGAAGTATTTGATTCAGAAGTAGCCGCTGAGGAATATGCACTTTATCTAAGATCTTGTACAAGACTAGGAGCTGAAATATTACATATGTCAAATCCTGGTGATTATGATTACGATGAAGATTCTTTTGAAGATTCAGAGTATGAAATTATCGAAGAAGAGTAGTTCAATCATCATATTTCACCAATTTAGAATAATAAACAAAAAAGACTTTATTATACCGATTTATAGGAATAATTAAGTCTTTTTTAATTATTTTGGAAATAGTGTTTATAATGTATGTTTATTTACCATTTAAATACTTCTTTCGATCTGACATATGTTTTCCTGCCAATGAACTGCCATGTCTAAGACCATCTGATATCATTTCGGTAAAGAATGAGTCTTTTTCATGACACAATTTCTTTAAACGTCTATTCTCTTTTCTAAGATAAGCAATTTCTCTATCTTTTGCTTTGTCGTTCTTCGATTTATTACTAAATAATCCTAATAATCCCATAAATTATTCCTCCACTAACTACTCAATCTCATTCATCAAGAATACCTTATAAGCATGACTAGCAATACCCTTAGTATCCACATAATCAACGCTACCACCAACAATACCACCAACAACAGGTACTACCTTAGATAGATTAATAAGTCCCTTTTCACCAAACTTAGTTAATAGTCTTGTACCAACCTTTTGATTGATCTTAGTTAACACAGTACCAGGTAACTTCTTCAGCATACTTAATGTAACCTTATTAGCGATCTTCACACCAGTTTGTTTACAAATATCAGATACAGAAGATTTAACCAAACAAATATACACTAATGTCTGTACTTCATCATCCTTTAAGTCATACCCACCTAATATCGCCAAAGTACCGATCATTCTCATTTGAATATAGATCACACTTGCTAAGTTAGCAGGAATAGCTACAGGTAACGTAAGAATACCACCTAAACTAGTTGCGAAACCAGAAGTAGCACACTTAGCAACTTGCCAATCAATAAACTTATCAGCAGCTACTTTCGGATCACCATATTTATCTAAATACTCTTGAGCAACCTCATAACAATTCTTAGTACCAGGAATTCCATTAATAGCACCTTCATATGACTTATCAAGTAATTCCATCATATCTTCTTCACTGATCTGAGGTTTCTCGATCTCTTTGATCTTCTCTACAGTATTGGAAGCAACATTCTGTGCAGTTTCACCTACTTTAGTAGCAGTATCTGCGATCTTATTAGTTACTTCCTTAAGATCTACTTTCGAAACAGCTTCTTTTAATTTCTCCTTATCAAATAACTTACTAATGTCTTTCATATTATTCCCTTCTTTCTAGTATCACTATAGTACCTGTAGAAAATGCGTACTATTCTTTACAATAATTCTAACATAAAATAGTAAATCACATATTTAATCGTTATTGATAGTATATAATATACCCAAGAAATAACTGGAGGTAATACTATGAAAGGTGTTAAAGGTTGTATCAATGTAGAATGTGTAGCAAAGCATAAAAAGCTGCATTATAAACACGATGATAATTTCTGTTCTAAATGTGGACAAGAACTAGTATATGTATGTTCTAAATGTCACTCTGTGATCGGTCTACCTGGTCATAAGTATTGTGCAGATTGTCAAGCTAAGATCAATGATCGTAATGATAAGATCAAGAGTGGGGCTGCTAAGACATTTGGAGCCGTTAAGAAGACAATTGGTTTTGTGGGTGCTACTACTGTGGATAAGGTAGTAAAACCTGCTGCAGAGGCTGTAATTGGGCCTATGGTGACTGATAAGGTAGCTAAGGCTATCAATGATGATATTGCTACGCAAGAGATCATTAATAATAGTGAAGAATAAGAAAGATAACGTGTAGAGATACACGTTATTTTTAATAAAGCTACTTCTGATCATAAGTGTAAAGTAAAAATGACTACCCTTCCTCACAAGATAAGTAGTCATTTTTACCCTATTGAGCAAGAGAGTAGATCCCTATGCTTACACTTATAATATACTAAAGGAGTTGTTTCTTATCAACTCCCTTTTAAATAAATACATTTATGTGATAGCTTTCTTCTTTCTATCACGCAAGATCATTCGGATATCTATTAGATTAGCAATGATTGATAGACAGTCAAAACTAAATGATACATAATTCATATAATAAAGATCATAGATCACCCAACAATAAGAAGTACCAGCGATCATCTTCTTTAAAGCTTTAGAAGGCTTGATCTTGAAGAATAAATATTGATCGTGCCAGTTACGAATCCAGGATATCCGCTTAATACAAAGTTAGAGATCCCAAAGAAGAAGGATTATAATGTCTGAGATAGCAAGATCTGTTTTCTGGTCTTTAATAGTCCAGCAGTGACCATCAAGAAACAAGCAATCAATGATACTATATTTCCAAGGATCAAGGATTCCATATCTCATACCTCCTAAATTTTCAGTGATTTTATAAAAAAATCGAGTTCTTCAAAACTTTCTGGATTAGTAATTTTATAGTTCCCCAATTCATCTTCTACTATTATCTTTTTGCTTTTCATATAAGAAAAAATGTTATCAACATATTCCGAAAAACGATTAAATTTTATCACAAATGGTTTGAATTTGTTACTGCTTTTTTTGTACATACATTCATGTAGATCATTCTTTATATTCTTGTATACTGTTTCAAATTCAAAAATTTCTTCATTTGATAGATACCCAGTACCATTTTCGTATAAATCAAATCGTTTCTTTTTGGTAGGGTTCATTGCAACTATAATCTCTTTTCCATTGTTTAATTCTCTATAATGATTATACTTTTCCTTCCATTTTTTACTATCTTTTATTACTTTTTGGATCAAATCATTTATCTCTAATTCTGTAGGAATATGTTGTCTGTTATATGTTCTATCTATTTCATTGTTAATGAATTCTGCATCTTCATTACTGATCGTTAGGTTTAAAACCATATCATTAATGTCATTTGATAGTTTGTTTCTAATAATGTTCCATTGATATTCTTCGCTTATTTCAATTAATTTGTTACTAATTAATAAAAATAAATCTTCTCGATCGTAGTGTATATAATCTTTTTCAATCAACTTATCTAAATCATTTTTATTTAACCAACCGGAGAATGCATTTTTTAATATAGATTTGTCAATCATTCTAAGTTGTTCATTCGATTGGATCAAATTATCAAGCGTCACAATAGAATTTATTTTTTCATTATCTTTTTCACTATTAATAAATCTTTCAAATAATTCCTTACACTCATCAATTACTTCAATTTTATAGTTCATATCATCTAACTCATTATAACTATCATTTGTATCTAAGTCATCTTCATCTAGATGAGATTTTGAGAGATATTCTATCATTTCATGTTTAAATTTATCTTTATTTTTTATTTGCTGATACAAATTAGAATACTTTGTTATCAATTCATTATAAACTGAATTGATTTTTTCTGATTCTATTTTCTCGAGTTCATAGAGATTTGGTATATTCGGCGAATTATCATCAATTTTGTATACTTCGTTATCTACATTTAAGCTAAGTGCGCCGTTTATAAAGCTAACAATTATTTCGAAAGGTGATTGTCTTATTATCCAGTTGTCACCGTTTAAATTCCTACTAACAAGCTCAAGATTCTTAAAATATGCATGATAGATTTTATTAGATTTAAAAAGAATTAAATACTTGATTCCATTTTTGAAAATAATGAAATTTCGATATTTATGTTCACGAGATTCCTCTACTGTAAAGGTTCCTTCATCAAATTTGATTCCTAATACGATCTTTTGTGCCATAATACTCTCCTGGAATAATTATACATTCTAATTCTCTTTACTAAATTATACCATAGAAAAAATAAAAAAGCCTTCCTAAGAAGACTTATTTATCTCATGGCAGGGGCGGAGAGAATCGAACTCCCACTCGCGGTTTTGGAGACCGAGGCACTACCACTATACTACGCCCCTAAAAAAATGGTGACTCGTACGGGATTCGAACCCGTGAATGCTTGCGTGAAAGGCAAGTGAGTTAACCGTTTCTCCAACGAGCCACATATGGCGCCTAAAGTAGGACTCGAACCTACGACCTAACGGTTAACAGCCGTTTGCTCTACCGACTGAGCTATTTAGGCATTGCTAAAATATGTTATCACAAAAACACAAATATTACAACTACTTTTTGAAAAAAATCTAAAAAAATACAATAAAAACGAAAATAAATACAAAATAGAGCCAAAATATACCCCCTAACATACCATAATAACAGAGGCGGATATAATGACCAAAGACAAACAAGACATCCTTAAAGACTTACAAGCAATACTCCAAAGCATACAACAACACTTACGTAAAATATACCGAGGAGAAAACAGCCACATAGCCATCATCCATGGCTCCAGCCAATTAGCCCAAGAAACCCTATTCCAAAACCTATTCTATCCTCGTGACACCATCCTAGTCATAGGAAACGAAAGCAGTGCATCAGCCCTAGAACACATCGCCAAACTCTCTCAACTCAATACTATATCAGTCCCAGCTAACGAAGAGATCCCTCTAGAAGAGATCAAAGAAAAACTCATAGAATACCCACACACCAAAGCCATCCTATTACCCTTAGTAGAAGAAAGCACAGGAGTACTATATAAACTTCAAACCCTATCCACATACCTAAAACAAAAGAACATACTACTCATCGTAAACATCAGTGACACCCTTCTAATGAACCCCTTCTACTTCACAGACAACCACATCGACGCAGCCATCTCCACACTCATCAATCCTATCAAGAAAAGCCAATTCTCCTTTATAGCTCTTAGCCCCAAAGCCTATGACCAACTCCTAGACCCACCCAGACACTTCCTATCCCTCAAACACCTAGTCCATATCACAGAAGAATGTGACGAACGAGAACTATATGCCCTAGATGCCTACAAAGAAGTACTAGAACTATTACATTTGATCACATACTATGAAATGTGGCAATGGAACCACTACTTCGGAGCCCTAACGACATACCTACGTAATTCCATCAGACAATTAGGCTACTACATTATCCCAAGTCATAATTACAGTAACTCACATATCCTGATCAAACTACCCACATCACAGAACGCTTATTTACTAAGAAGCAAAGTATACGAGATCTCACAATTGATCATAGAAGTCCTAGATGAACACACTCTACTCATTAACATGAACCGATACATGCACATCTTTGATACCCTAAAACTCATAGATGCCCTTTCTAAAACTCAGAAATACTACTCTCAATAATGGGGAAAGTCTTGCATTATTTAAGTGGAAATTGTATAATATACTTTAACAAATAAGCAGGTGAGTAATATGAAGGAAATGTTAGATGCTACGATGATGAGAAGATCCTTGGTCAGAATGGCCCATGAGATCGTGGAGCGTAATAAGGGAACTGAGAATGTTGTGTTAGTGGGGATCAAGAGTAAAGGTGTACCTATTGCTAAGAGATTAAGTGAGATCATTGAGTCATTTGAAGAAGCTCCTGTACCCTATGCTGAACTAGATATCCAGTATTGGAGAGATGATCATAAGAAGAGTGAAGAGAAGGTCCTTGAGTTAGCTTTAGAGGTGCATGATAAGAAGGTCGTTCTATGTGATGATGTTTTATTTACAGGTAGATCTGTTCGTGCTGCTATGGATGCGATCATGGATCATGGTAGAGCCAAGGAGATCCAGTTAGCTATTTTAGTAGACCGTGGGCATCGTGAACTTCCTATTCGTGCTGATTTTGTGGGTAAGAATATTCCGACTAGTGTTCATGAGAATATTATTGTGAAGACAGTGGAATTAGATGGTATCGATGGTATTTATTTAGAAACAGTAAAGAGATAAGAGTAGGAAACTACTCTTTTTTGATACATTCTGTATAACTTTCTATCTTTTCATATATTTTTCACATTTCTAACACATTCAACTGCTACTATATAGACGTAGATAAGAAACATTATCTATTTTCCCTCTTCTATAGTTTTATAATAAGAAAAAAGCTCCTACCCCGGAGCTTTTTTTGTACTTCCTTTACGATAACATATCCTTCTTAGTCTTACGACTTTGGATCAGTGGTTCTTCCTCATCCTCAAACATATTAGTAAGCATCGCAGCATGTACCAATAATTCCTTTAAAGGCGGGAACGCATAATTCACATTCTCTAAGAAATCTAAGATCTGTTCACGATCCATATCGGCAAATAGATCATACATACTCAGTTCATTCAACTCAGCACGAGAGATCGAATTATCCCCAAACACAGAATCCTCCCCATCTCCAAAGATATTATTATACGTCTCATCTAAACACTCTAACCACTCAATATCTCCCGTATGATCAGCCACATAATCGATCACACTATCATACTCATTGAACTCCTCTAACACAGCCAAATAAGCCCCTACCACATGCGGACAATAACAAACAAACTCATCCTCATTACGAACACTACCACAAGAACAGAAAGAACGGATCAAGTCCATATCCTCATTTAACTGCAAATACGTATGCACCTCTTCCACACCATCTAACTGAGGAAAGATCACTTCCCAATAATTATCCTTACCCTGCATGATCGTAATATCTTGATCATAATATATATCCATGAATTCAGTGAACTCTAATTCCATTACTGTCTTTAGAAATCTAAATAAAGCAGCCTTATGTTTCATACCATCACCTCATGTTACAATTATAAAGGATAAACAAAGAAAATGCTATGAAATGTAAACGCTATCTTGTGAAAATAATCGAAAGTTAAGGGCTAAAGACTTTCAAATTAAGTAGTTAAGAGGTATAATGATAAGGAACATAAAGGAGGTATAATTTATGCCATTAGTTAATACAAAAGAAATGTTTGAGAAAGCGTATAAAGAAGGGTATGCGATCGGTGCGTTCAACGTAAATAATATGGAAATCGTTCAAGCGATCACTGAAGCTGCTAAGGAAGAAAATTCTCCACTTATCCTTCAAGTATCTGCAGGTGCTAGAAAATATGCTAAGCACGGTTATTTAATGAAATTAGTAGAAGCTGCTATCGAAGATACTGATCTACCTATTGCTCTACACTTAGACCATGGGGATTCTTTCGAATTATGTAAAGCTTGTATCGATGGTGGATTCACATCTGTTATGATCGATGGTTCAGCTCTACCATATGAAGAAAACGTAGCTCTTTCTAAGAAAGTAGCAGACTATGCACATGCTCATGTACCATATGTAACAGTAGAAGCAGAATTAGGTAAATTAGCAGGTATCGAAGATGATGTTAATGTATCTGATGCAGATGCTAATTATACAAACCCAGCAGAAGTGGAAGACTTCGTTAAACGTACTGGTGTAGACTCATTAGCGATCGCTATTGGTACTTCACATGGTGCTTATAAATTCAAACGTGAACAATGTACACGTAATGAAAATGGTGTTCTAGTTCCACCATCACTTCGTTTCGATATTCTAGAAGATATCTCTAATCGTCTTCCTGGATTCCCTATCGTTCTTCATGGTTCATCATCAGTTCCTCAAGAATATGTAGAGATCGTTAATGCACATGGTGGACAAATGCCAGATGCTATCGGTATCCCTGAAGAAGAATTACGTAAAGCTGCTACTATGTCAGTATGTAAGATCAACATCGACTCTGACTTACGTCTAGGTATGACAGCAATGATCCGTAAACATATGGTTGAACATCCAGAACACTTTGACCCTCGTCAATACTTAGGCGATGGACGTAAGGCTGTTAAAGAGATCGTACGTCATAAGCTAAGAAATGTATTAGGTTCAGCTGACAAACTATAAGAATACTATAAGGAGACACATGTCTCCTTTTTCTTTATAAATTCTTAATAATTACGCTACGTGTTTCTTCATAACTCTTAGGTATACTAAAACATAGAGGAGTGATAGTATGGACATTTTAATAGCGATCTTGATGTTAGGAATAGTAGTATACTATGCTCTACAAAGGAAGAAAAAACTGCAAAAGATCCATCGAGAATCTAAAAATAGTGAGATCGAAGATCTTTTTAAATAATTTCTACATAACACATATATTCTTTACAAATCTTTTATTAGACAAATTCCCATAAATCAGTTACAATATATATCTAAACGGAAGGGAGAATATAGCGTGTTAGAACCTATTTATATTACTGGACATAAGAATCCAGACACAGACTCTATCTGTGCAGCTATCGCGTATGCAGAATTAAAACAAATGCTAGGACAAAACGCCATTGCCTGCCGAATAGGAGATATCAATCCAGAAACAGAATTCGTTTTAAATAAATTTCAAGTAGAAGCTCCATTACTATTACAAAGTGCTAAGAGTCAGATCTGCGATATCGACATCGATGAAGCGATCATGATCCAACCACATAAGAATCTAGAAAACGCATGGAACAGTGTCGCAGACACTACCAATAAATCAGTGGTAGTAGTAGATGATGAGGAAAAACTATGTGGAGTAGCCTCTCTATCAGCACTATCTAATGTCATGATGTGGGATAGTACACAGATCCAAACATTAATGACACAAGCAACGATCCAAAGTCTAGCAGAAGTAACAGAAGCTAAGATCTTAGTAGAAAGTGGATCCTTTGCTCCAGATGGAAGAGTCATGATCCCTGTTACGAAGCAAGAGTTAGAGAATGAAGACTTTACGAATGCGATCGTACTTGTGGGAGATGATGTAACGACACAAGAGAAAATGATCCAAGATCATTGTGCATGTATGGTGATCGTAAACAACCACTATATCAGTGATGAAATGATCGAACTTGCTAAAAATGAGAATGTATCAATCATCAAAACTAGTCTACACTTGATCCAAGTAGCTCGTAAGATCTACTTAGCACCTCCAGTAGAATTAGTCATGAAGAGAGATGTAGAAACAGTACGTACTGATGAATATATCGATGAAGCTGCTAAGCGTGTTCTTAAGACACGTTTCCGCTCTTACCCAGTGGTAGACGATGAGAATAAGGTCATGGGTGCCGTTTCTCGTTACCACTTACTAAAGTATCGGAAGAAGAAATTCGTTTTAGTAGATCATAACGAAAAGAGTCAAACGATCGATGATGTAGAACAAGGCGAGATCGTAGAGATCATCGACCACCATCGTATCGGTAATATCGAAACCAATCAACCGATCATCTTCCGTAACCAAAACATCGGAAGTACATGCTCTATCATCTATCAGATCTATAAAGAGAATGGGATCGTACCAAGTAAAAAGATCGCATCCTTATTACTAGCAGCTATCGTAAGTGATACAATGAACTTCAATTCTCCTACTACAACACCTATTGATAAGGTATTAGGAGAAGAACTAGCCCAGATCGCTGGATTAAAT
>SVBO01000015.1 GCA_015058845.1 Erysipelotrichaceae bacterium | reverse complement strand
TTTAATTCCTGATATCTCTTAGAATACTGTAATATTCCTTGGAACTCTCTTGTAATACCATATGCATTAGTTCTTAGTGTGATCATAGGTGGTAGCTGGATCCTCTTAAAGGTAGTTATATGCATCATTCTAACGACCCATTCTAGATCTGTAAAGAATGCTTCAGGATCACTGTCTAATCCATAGTAGCTAAGCCATTTACGAAAGATCGGATCACTCATCAACCTACCCTCTACATATGCTTCCACATAGTGCTCTACGCCATGGGTTAAGATATGATCGATCATAGCATCATGGTAGAACCATTTCATAGGATCTCTTTGACCTTCTTTTAATTCAGCACTAGGAGGTACTTCCCACTGTATACTTTCTCCTACTACTGGTAATAAGTTACTAGGAATAATTGCTTCTTTATATACTGCATTGATCTGTTTGGCTAATTCAAATAGATCACTCTTATATAGATCTCCTAATGGAGATAATGCTCCGATCGTATCTCCATACAACGTGCAATAGCCTAGTGCTATCTCTACCTTATTGCCATTGTTACAAATGACTCCATTATGCATAGCCGCAAAGGTAGATAACATATGGCCTCTGATCCTAGCTTGAATATTCTCTTGGATACTTGTTGGGATCTCTTGGGTATATCCAAAGTCTTTGATCGTATCTTTCGTAGCTTCTACTAATTTCTCGATACTACCTTCGCTAAATTGGATCCCTAATTTACGTGCTAATTCTCTAGCATTCTCTTTGGTAGAGATAGAATTATATCGTGTAGCTAGGTTATATCCAATGACTCTATCCTGCCCTAGTGCGAGTACTAATAGGGCTGCATTGATCGTACTATCTAAGCCCCCAGATAAACCAATGATCCACTTAGGATGCCAACTGAATACTTGACTATCAAACTCTCTGATGCCATATAGCAATGCTTCTAGTAACTTATGAGAACATCTCTTACTGATATCCTTAGAACCAGAATATACCTTCAGATCACTTCTAAATGCATCATTACACTGTACAACGATCTCCCCATCCACACTCAAATAACTATCCCCATCAAACACATACACATTCTTCCCTATGTTATAGGCTCCAACACCATTCACATACACATATGTAGCATACTTAGGAATACTCTTAACGCTATCATATTGCCATGGATCATTAGCTAGATGGAATATATGATCATACCCTTCTACATGATTTAAAGTATTAGTTACTAGTACCTTTTCTCCTTGGATCTCTACTACAGATGGGATAGTAGAATACTCATGTAGTTCTCCATTTGTTGCTAGATAGATACTTGTACCATGCTTACTAATATCACTCCAGAGGATATCGATATCCTTAGATAATAGAGCTATCTTATGCACATATTCTAGGTATTCTGGATCTATTTCCTTACTATTTTCTCTTTGTAACTCGCCACTTAAGGAATATGATGGAAATACGATAATAGTAGTCCTTTTCTCTCTAG
Source organism: Erysipelotrichaceae bacterium (assembly GCA_015058845.1). GTDB lineage: Bacteria > Bacillota_I > Bacilli_A > Erysipelotrichales > Erysipelotrichaceae > SIG230. The sequence goes on along the minus strand of SVBO01000015.1, from coordinate 25,603 downwards.
CGCACTGTATCATATCTACCATATTCGTATAATTCTTTACTATATTACGGAAAGTGACTTGTATTTGGGCTATAGCTATATTCCTCATAGTTTCCCCTCATTTCTATAATTATTTCTATAAATAGTATACCATGACTTGCTTAATTTGAATTAAACAATTAAAATAGAATGTATGTAGAAAAGGAAATGATGTCGATATGGAAAGATATGAACATATACAATATAAGAACAAGGATATCTATTTGATCAAGACGGCTCATGTATCTAAGAAGAGTGTTGAGCAAGTGCATGAGGTAATCGCAGAGATCGAGCCAGATACGATCTGTATTGAGTTAGATAAAGGACGTTTCGAGTCTATTAAGGATACTGAGGGATATAAGAAGATGGATATCGTTCAGGTGATTAAGAAGAAGAGGATCGCGATCGTTCTTGTTAACTTGATCTTGTCTTCTTATCAAAAGAGAATGGCGAATAAGTTAGAGGTCAACTCTGGGGATGAGATGCGTGCGGCTATTGAAGAGAGTGAGCAACGTAATTGTCGTTTAGTGTTAGCTGACCGTAATATCCAGACTACTTTCTCTCGTGTTTGGAGGATGCATTCTCTTTGGGATAAGTGTAAGTTAGTGATGGGTATTATTGAGGCTTGTTTCGATGATGAGGACATTAGTGAAGAGGACTTAGAGAAGTTAAAGCAAAGTGATATGTTGAGTGCTGCTTTAGAAGAGATCTCTGGGAAGTTTCCTAAGTTTGCGCAAGGGTTGATCTTTGAGCGTGATGCGTATTTAGCACAGAAGATCAAGACAGCTCCTGGTAAGAAGATCGTGGCTGTTATTGGGGCAGCGCATTGTAACGGGATCATTCAGAATATGGAGAAGGATATTGATCTGAAGGAGTTAGATACGATTCCTGAGAAGAGTTTAGCAAGTAAGATCGCTGGTTGGATCGTTCCTGCTTTGATCGTTATTATGTTAGCTTCTTCTTTTCATTTAGATAGTGAAGTAGGTCTACAAGGTATTACTAACTGGTTCTTATGGAATGGTACTCTTTCTGCTCTTGGAACATTGCTGGTAGGAGGACATCCTCTAAGTATCCTAGTAGCCTTTGTAGCAGCACCATTTACTTCTTTGAATCCTTTATTAGCAGCTGGTTGGTTTGCTGGTCTAACAGAAGCCTATGTGCGTAAGCCTAAGGTAGAAGACCTAGAGAATCTACAGGATGATATGGGTAGTGTTAAGACGATGTTGAAGAATAGAGTGATCCGTATTCTATTGATCGTTGTGTTTGCGAATATTGGTAGTACTTTGGGTACTTATATTGGTGGATTGAATATCTTCAAGAATCTTATTGATCTATTTAATTAACGGAGTGTATGCTCCGTTTTATTTGATACAAATGTTAAGAATTCTTGACATTTTGAACACTATTCAGTATTATATAAATGTAAAGAAATCTTTACTTTTGGAGGTGGATATATGAAGAAGTTACTTCGTAAGATGGATGAGATGGAGCGATATATTTCTAATCGTTCACAGAGTACAGCTTACATCTATTTACTACTAGCTTTATTTGTATGGACTATGTATGAGAGTTATAAGGTATATGCCTATCATACTACACTCAATATCATTCCTTGTTTTCTATTAGTTTCCTCTACTTTAGTACAATCTTTTACACAATACTATATGCAAAGAAATGCTGTGAAAGATGATGATGAATATACTGATAACTCTTCCTTACTTAAGATCATTCTACTGATCTGTGCGATTGCTTCATTGATCGCTAGTATTGGTGCTGTGATCGTGATCATGGGAGCAAAAGTATGAGGAATCTTATTAAAGTAAAGCGTAAGGAATTGGGTCTTAGGCAAGAGGATCTAGCAGAGGCTTTAGAAGTATCTAGACAGACGATCATTGCGATCGAGAATGATAAGTATAATCCTACTTTGGAACTTGCTATGAAGCTTGCTAGGTATCTACATATTCCTGTAGAGGAGTTATTTATTCTAGAAGATCAATGATACTAGAAATAGAATAGGTGTTATCTATTACAGACAACACCTATTTTACTTACCTAATACACTTACTTCTCTACCACTTCTATATAATATAACTTAGTCTTAGTATGATCTTCATTACGTGGGATCCCTGTGAGAACATCTGCCTCATCTGTACCATAACTATATACACACTTGATAACTACTTGTCCTGGTGAAACTGCCGTAACGGTACTTGTATCACCATTACCATTAATAGAAACACCTTGTCCCGAAGTGATCTTCCATTCATAGGTTTCATAGTTTGGCATAAATACATAAGGAGCATCAAACTCTAGTTTCATCGATTTCCCGACCTTTAAAGTAATTGCTTCTTCTTTCTTGAATTCATTACCAGTAATAGTTCCATACATTGGTACAGCTACTAAGCCTTCTATAGTAATTGGTTCTAATTCTGATACAATATCCATAGCGAAATAGAATACACATTCTACATCATCATACTTTAGAACTCGTAATGTGAATGCGTTCATAGCAGCACGTGCAGTTGGATCTTCATAAGATCGAATGATACTCCCCTCACCTGGATCATAGATCACATCTATTGGACTATCTCCACGATTACCTAGAGCATCAGAAAGAGTAAATACTTCTCCACCTTGTAGTGTCATTGGGATCGTGATCCTTATTCTCTCATCCTCTACCCCATCTAGAAATTCTTTCACTATGATCAGATAATCATCATTTTCATAATCAACATATACTTCTTTTCCAAGTACGGCATCTGTTGTATATAAAGACTCCTCATTATTCACTAGAATAGCTGCCTCTCCATGAGTAAATGCTGCTACAGATAAGGCACCATCACTACTATTATAATATCGATCCTCTTTCATATAAAACTCATCGAATACTCTTTGCCCAAATACTTCTGTAAAACGATCTCCTTCACAAGTGGAGCAACGGTAACCATAATCTTCTGTATGGAATAGATCAGTAAACCATACCTTTAACTCCCCTTTCTTAGAATATAGATCAATATCACAAGGTGTATCATATAACCTACCTTCTGTTTCACGTCCTGTATCAACAGAAGAAAGACCTAAACATACTTCCCATGTTCCATTTAAGAAGGTTCCATTAAATGGATCAGAAGCAGTAGGATCAAAGTGATATGTATCTACGATCTCATAATCAAAAGTATGGATCAGTAGATCGATATATTCTATTATTGCCTTTTGATCTCCTTCAACTAATTTTGTATTTCGATATGTTTCATTCCATGTATCAAAACGGCGTCCAAAGAAAGATGTGATATCTTGAAATGTTTTGATAGTATATTCTTTCTCTAAAGAACTCATATCTAATGCTTCTGCGATCAATTCTGGTTCAATTTGCTTAGAGGATGTACCTCCTCCAGAGCAACCACTTAACATTCCAAGTAAGATCACTACAGAAAAAGGTAGTAAGAATAATCTTTTCATAGTCATACTATACCTCCCGATCACTTAAATAGTACTACCATATAGTTATATTCTAAATCTTTATATATCTAATGTCAATGAAACTACAGCGTTCTATTTCATAGTCCATTACAACCAAATCATTCTAATTTTTTCCAAAGTATGGTATACTCTACATATGTGAGGTGATATACATGCTAAGTAAAGAATTATGCCAAAAGGTATTACAAGAAATGCTTACTACTGGTGGAGACTTTGCTGAGATCTATGAACAGAAAAGAGATGTTTGTTCATATCAGATGATCAATGGTGTCGTTGAGGAAGCGAATAGTGGTACGCAATATGGTATCGGTCTTCGTATCTATCAAGGATTCTCTTCCGTATATGCATATACAAATTTAAATAATGAGGAAGATCTTCTTCGTACTGCTAGAGATCTAGCACAAAGTGTCGAGGGAGTTTCCAGTGTTGAGGCACTTCCTTTAGAAGAAGTGGTATTCGAGGATATTCATAAGGCAGAGAAGCGTCCTTGTGAATATTCTGCTAAGTATAAATTAGATTTCTTACATCAGATCAATGAGGCTACTCTAGCCTATGATACGATCATTAAGAAAGCTATTACGAATTATAGTGAACAAGAGGAAGATGTATTGATTGCGAATAGTACTGGAAAGTATATTCATGATAATCGTATTCGTGTGAGGATCGGTGCTAGTGCTGTAGCTGCGGATGAGACTCGTATGCAGGATGCTATAGCTGGTCCTGGGGCTCATATGGGGTTAGAGTTCTTTGATACAATTGATCCTAAGGAATTAGGAGAACATGTAGCGGAGATCGCTAAGACAATGTTCTATGCCGAGGAATGTCCTAGTGGTGTAATGGATGTTGTAATTGGGAATAAGTTTGGTGGCGTGATCTTCCATGAGGCTTGTGGACATGCTTTAGAGGCTACTTCTGTGGCTAAGAATCAATCTGTGTTTGCGAATAAGATCGGTACTAAGATCGCAGCGGATTGTGTAAGTGCTGTAGATGATGCTACGATCCCACATGCTTGGGGTTCTAACAATATTGATGATGAGGGTAACTTTACGAAACGTAATCTGCTTATTGAGAACGGTATTCTGAAAGGATACTTGGTAGATCAATTAAATGGTAGACGTATGAACTGTGAAAGCAGTGGTAGTGGTAGAAGACAGAATTATAAGTTCGAACCTACTTCACGTATGAGTAATACATTTATTCTCAATGGTAGGGATACATTTGAGGAAATGATCGCTAATACTCAGTTTGGTCTATATGCCAAGAGTATGGGTGGTGGTAGTGTAGATCCATCTACTGGTGATTTTAATTTCTCTGTGAGTGAGGGATACATGATCCGTGATGGTAAGATCGCTGAGCCTGTACGTGGTGCTACGTTAGTGGGTAATGGAGCTAAGGTATTAATGAATATCGATATGGTAGGAGATAACCTAGCTCGTGCTCAGGGTATGTGTGGTTCTGTTTCTGGAAATGTTCCAACGGATGTAGGACAACCAGTGATCCGTGTTAGAAATATGACTGTTGGTGGTCGTGGAGGTGCTTTATAATGAAGTATTCACTATTATTTGAAATGGCTAAGGCATCTGGGATCGATGCGTTAGAAGTATATGAGCAAACAAACACACAACGTAATATTCAGATCTTTGAGAGTAAAGTAGATACTTACCAAGATTCTTCTATTACAGGGATCAATATTCGTGGTAAGTATAATGGTAAGATCGGGAATACGTTTGTAGAGTTATATGACGAAGGGATGAATGAGATCATCTTGAAGCGTATTATCGATAATGCTTCTTCGATTTCTAGTACGGATGATGTGCCTTTCTTAAGTGAGGTACAAGAGTATCAAGAGATGGAGTTATTCAATGAAGAGTTAGCGAATACTTCTACGAAGGAGATCATTGATCTGTTGTTATCTTTAGAGAATAAGATCCTTGCTGGGGATCCTAGGATCGATCAGGTAACTGATTGTGGATATACGTATGGGGATAGTAAAGTAGTGATTATGAATAGTCATGGTATTGAGGCTGAGCGTCATACGAATTATGCGTATATTCTTGTAGGTACTCTTGCGAAAGAGAATGAGGATGTTCAGAGTGATTATCAGATCACTATTATGAAGAAGAAAGAGGACTATAAGGAAAGTGAAATGGTAGAGCGTGCTTTGAAAGAAGTTCTATCTAAGTTGAATGCGAAGTCTATGAAGTCTGGTTCTTATAAGACTATTATTCGTAATGATGCTATGTCTTCTTTACTAGACGTGCTTTCTCAAAGTTTCTCTGCTGATTCTGTGCAGAAGGGTTTATCTGTGTTGAAGGATAAGATGGAGCAAAAGATCGTTTCTGAGAAGATCACTGTCGTAGATGATCCATTCCGTAGTGACTTAATTGGTTCTTCTACGTTTGATGATGAGGGAACTGCTAGTGTTAGATTATCTATGATCGAGCATGGTGTTCTTAAGAATTTCTATCATAACCTGAAGACTGCTAAGAAGGCGAACACTACTTCTAATGGGCATGGATATCGTTCTGGCTATGCTTCACCTGTTTCTATCTCCCCTACTAACTTATATATCCAAGCAGGAGATACTTGTTTCAATGATCTTGTGAAACAATGTGAGAATGGTGTATTGATCACTGATGTGTCAGGTCTACATGCTGGTTTTAATCAGTTGACTTTAGATTTCTCATTACAGGCTAGTGGCTTTGTGATCGAGAATGGTAGTGTTGCTAGACCTGTCAATCTGATCACTATTTCTGGGAACTTGTTAGACATTCTAAGTCATGTAGAGGCATTGGGAAATGATCTGAAGTTTAATTCAAGTGCTGTGGGCTCTCCTAGTATCTTGTTTACAGCGATCAATGTGTCTGGAGAATAATTAAAAATACCTGTGTAAGGAGATTCCTTATACAGGTATTCTTTTACTTTACAAGCTTCTCGATGCCTAAGATAATAGCGCCGCCTACTAAGAAAGAGGCTACACAAGTAACTCCTAGAGTTAGTGTATAGGCTTGTAGTGGGATCAAGACAACACTACTTGCAATGATCAATCCTAGAATAAAGCTCATAGTTCTAGCTCTATATTTCTCTAGGCAATAGGATGTTACCTTAGAACTTAAGATGATGCCTAGTACGATTCCTAGGGCAATGGCTGCTAGTGGGATCAAGATATTGATCTGGAATGTGAATACATTGGCGATATAGGATTTGAAGTAATAATATTCTCCAATGATCAGCATCAGCATACTTCCACTAATACCTGGTAATAACATAGCTGCTCCTGATAAGCTTCCGACAAAGATCAATTTGATCAGTCTGAATAATGATACTGCTGGGAAGACTGTGATGACTACATCTCCCTTTTCAGGAGAGAAGTAATACATAGCGGCGATGACGGCAAGTCCCAAGATGAACCAAATGAGATCCAGTTTCTTACCTTTCATCTCTGACTTGATAAGAGATGGGATAGAGAATACGATCATTCCGATGAACCAGAACATGGTTTGCGTGTAGTAATTTCCAAATAAGTATTCGATCACTTTGGCAAAGCCTACGAGTCCGATCAATACGCCTACTAATACTTGAGCTATAAAGATGATATCTTGTTTACGATGTTTAGCATTGATAGATACGACATCGTTGATGGCTTCCATGAGTGGATTAAAGATCCCTAGTACAACCATCATAGTACCACCACTTACTCCTGGAATAATATTAGCGATGCCGACTGCTATTCCTCCAATAATTGTTTTGATCATATGGTTTTCCTCACTATAACTGTTTCCATTCTACACTACTTTTAATGATTTGAAAAGAGTAAGCAATGCCTACTCTCCTTCATATCGATAGAATTCTTTATTTGTAAAGCCAAATGAGTTAGCAAATAGAGAACATGGTAACTGTTGGATACATGTGTTATAGGCACTTACATTGCTGTTATAGAATCTTCTAGCAGCTTGTAGGTGTTCTTCACATTCACTCATGGCTTCCATCAGTGTACGATACTGTACATCTGCTTTTAGGGTAGGATAGGCTTCTGCGAGTGCTAGAATATTACTTTGTACCTCATCCATCATTTGATCTTTATTAGACATATTTCTCTCTCTAACAATCTTCTCTAAGATCTCAGTTTCATACTTAGTATACCCTTTCACCACTTCTGTAAGATTCGTGATCAGGTCATATCTCTTCATGAGTGCTACGTCTATGCTACTATACCCTTCTTCTACTTTGTTAGATAGTTTCACCATGTTGTTGTAAGATACTACTAGGAAGAGAATGATCACTACAATGATAACTAATACGATATTCAACATATTGTTTCCTCCTATTCATATAAGTATTGGTTTTGATATAGACTATCGAATAGTCTTGTGATGGTATCGATCTCATTTTGGTGTTGTTGTAAGATGTAGTCTCCGTATTCATCAAGCATTCCGATATCGAAGTCATCTTTGTGTGTGTATAAGCCTATGTGGATCTCGTTATTCAGGAAGGAAAAGCCGATGGTTCCATCGATCTGTGCTTCTATTTCGAGTAAGGTTTCCATGAAAGTTGGAGTTAGGATGTAGAAGGCTTCTAGTTCATCACTTGTTCTGATCGAGAACTTCTTATTGAACTCTACGCTTTCTGTTTCTATTTTCTCAAGTCCTGAGAATAGTCCTGTGCCATCTCCTCCTAGGAATTCTTTTTCTCGCACTTTTAGGTATCCATTGATACTCTTTGGAAATTTAGCAATGATCCATTTTCCTTGGAAGTATTCTACTGTAGTTGTTGTTTTACCGTTGTGTGTAACATTCTGGATATGTACATCACTCATACGAAATGGTATTCCTTTATATTCAGCTATGACCAAGTCATTGCTACTATATCTATTTCCTTTAGGAAATAAGGAGGATTCATAGACTGTGTCTTGATCTAGTCCTTCTTCTGGTGTGAAGTATACGTTAGTGAATACTTCTTGAAGCATTGGTAACACATATTCTTTTTTGTACATTGTACTGATGTTCTTTTTTAGTTTATCAGCATACCATAGTAATCCGATTCCTGGAAGGATCAGTATAATTCCTAGCATGTTATTGGTGATCATAAGTGATAGGAATGAGAAGATCGTGATGGCGAAGCCGATGATCATGAGGATCAGGGTTTTGGTATGTTGTTTGTTGATTTCTTGCATAGATATCCCCCCTTTTATGGTATTATAGCATATTTCTTTTTATATTTAATTAAGATTATCTTAATATGTGGGGTGTTTATTGAAATGCTATGGAAATATATTGTTTTTGTGTTTTTAGTCTTTTCAAAGTATTTGAAATATTGTATTATTACATGGTAATGCAGAGTTGGCCGAGTGGTTTAAGGCACCGTCTTGGAAAGGCGGCGTAGTGCAAGCTACCGTGAGTTCGAATCTCATGCTCTGCGCCAGTGGACAATTAGAGTGTTGGGATTAGATCTTGACACTTTTTTATTTGATATTGTGAACAGGTTTATACAATTATGATATATTGCTATTGGATGGTAAGTGTATCTGAGAATTTCCATTATTTGGAATGACTCCAGCATTTACCATCTTTTCTTTTTCTAAAAGTATTGATCAATATCATTAGGCAATTGTTTCGCATTATTTGTGTTAGCAGCAACAATATTTATAGCACGATGACTTAATGATTTTTGTTTTATAAACAATTTAAAAAAGATATAGGCCCGCATCAATCTGCACATCCAATCTCAAGCGATCAGAAACCCATATCTATAAAAGTATATACATTTTTCAAAAATAGTATACTACGAAAAAAACTCAACTAAATAAATTTATATGCATTATTTAATGTTCATAATAATTATAGAAATGTTGCATTTACAACAGACAGTTTTCATTTTTAGTTGTAATATATATGCACAGTCATTTAGAAATGAATACATTATTCAATTAGAAAGTTGGTGTTAATATGTCAAATAAAAATGTATTGGATAGAATTGTAAACAACAATAGAATGCCTGTATTATTCGTTGGCTCAGGAATATCTCGACGTTATTTATATAACTTTCCAAATTGGAGAGAATTATTAGAACAGTCTTTTAATGCTTGCTCAAAAGATCCATATCTTTATCAAAGCACTTTAAATGAATTAAATAAGCAAAAGTTAACTGACTTTGAAAAGAATAAAAAACTTGCTACAGTAGCACAGTGTGAATATGATAAAGCTTTTTTTAATCGAAAAGTAAGTATAGGACGAAATAAAAATCCTCATTGGGTAAAAAAAGGAGTTAATCCATATAAAATGTACATTTGCAATCGTTTCAAAAAAATGAAAGTAATCCGATCTGAAAAATTCGAAAACGAGATTCAAGAATTCAAAAAACTAAGTAATAAAATTTCTGCGGTTATTACAACTAATTACGATAGATTTTTAGAACAAGAAATATTCAATTCTGATTTTACAGTATTCAAACATCAAAATGAACTTTTTTCTTCTGATAGCTATAATATAGCAGAAATATATAAAATTCATGGATGTGTTACTGACGCTGATTCTATTGTTATTACTGAAGACGATTATGAGCACTTTAATCAAAGTAGAAAACTTTTCATTGCAAAAATGCTTACTCTATTTGCTGAATCACCAATTATTTTCTTAGGTTATTCATTTACAGATGAAAACATCTCTGCAATTGTAGAAGATTTCTTAGACTGTCTTTCAGAAGAACAATTAGGAAATATCTCAGAGCATTTTATATTTATAAGTTATAAAGAAAATGAACAAGAATTGAAAGAGATTAAACGCACTATTATGCGTGGAAAACGTGAAATACCTATCACTGAAATTCAAACAGATAACTATTTAGAAGTATATCATACACTTAACCATATTACACCAGGAATATCACCTAAACGTCTACGTGAAACAAAACGTATTATTAAAACAATAGTAGATGAATCAATCATTTCTGGTGATCCCTCTTCAATTATCGTTGGCATTGATGATCTTGATAAACTAGACTATTCTAAGAAGCCTTTAGCTGTTGCTGTTGGATACAGAGACAATATTATTGGTATTTCTGGTTATTCTTCCATATCAGATGAAATGATTATCAATGACATATTATTTGATAACCAACACTTAGATCCTGAAAAAATGTGTTTATTTAGTTTCAAATCAATTTCAACTACTCGTTTATTACCAGTATTTAAATATGCCAGTAAATATGTTGATTTTTCAAAGAACCCTAAATTAGTTGATTTTATTAATGAAAGGAATTCAATTAATAAGATTATTTCCAATACTGCGAAAAAAACAATTAATAATCTTCCTTTTGGATCTTCATATACTGAAGTCAATGAACTAATATCAAATGAAAGTAATTTCAACAAAAAGGCTGGCATACTATTAAAAAGTATTGATTCAATAGATATAAATACATTCAAAAAAATTTGTCAGGAATTATCAATTTTACCATGCAAAGACTATTCAGCACCTAATTTTAAGAGATGTGTAATGTGTATAGATTTTATTGAAAATGGAACTCAATTTAAATAAAAAGAAAAACTGCTAAACCATTTTCTAGGAACCCCTAGAAACATTAGCAGTTTTTCTAATACACATGCATTACACGTTTGTTTACAGAACATCTCTTGTTCTATGTTCTTTCTTAATACTTGATTAACTTTATCGTTAACCCATTTATATATTATACAATTTTGTCAGTCTTGTCAATTAATATTCAATATAAGATTTAAATTAACACAATCACACTTTTATGTATTTTTCTGTGAATGGATCATTTAAGAAAAAAGTTTTAGAATTTTAACCATCATTATTTAAATATACATTTTAGTTTAATTCATCTAATTGGCATAGAATATCTAAATTCAATATTCTAGTACTATATACTATCTATTATTTGCTACATTGCACCTAATTCCAGTTACATTATACACTTATTGCATTCTTTTTAAATTTATAATATTATATTCCTACATTAGGAGGAATACATATGAAAACAGTAAAAGAATACATAGAAGATAACAAAAATGAAGAAGTATCAAAACTAAAAAGATTCGCAATGCTTGGAAATAAAGAATTTCAAGCTAAGAAATGGAAAGAATTATCCGAACTAGCAGAACCTGAAATTTGGACAACTCCGAATAGTAATATGGAATATGATATTCTTTATAATTACATCACATATACATTTGAACGTCTTGTATTAGAAAATAAAGTTGTCATTAGTTTTACAGAACAATTTGCTGCATTCAATACTGGTCTCCTTACAGAACATGGAGAAGATATAGTGTGTTTATTTAATAGCATAAGTAATAAAAAAGGTACAGCATGGCATTTACATGGTTTCTATGCTGAAACAGAACGAATTATTGGATCGAACTTTAAAGCAACACCTGCTGTAGCAGAATACTTTGACAATCCCGAAGATATGTACTTTAATCCTAAATATGATATACTAGCAAATTTCAGTCATATTCTAGAAGATAATTTAGATAGATTCCCACAGTATTTACAAGAAAAAGGTATAAAATATCTTAGAAACCAATTAAATGCTAACATTCCTCTTACTAAAAAAAGAATTGCAAGGAATTATAGAATTGCAGTTCCACAATACTATATGGAAAGTATTACATATTTAGTTCCTTTATATTTTGATGAAACAATCATGGCATTAGCAATTGAAAAACTTCCATCAGATCGATATAGAGCAAATACAATATTTAATCTTAATATGGCATATAAGAATGCAAGATTACTAATGAAACCTGAAGCAAATTGGTTAGAGATTAAAAGAGACGAGATCTAATATCCCGTCTCTTTTACAAGTCTATACCTTTAAAAATTAGTTCAAAACGATATGTGCCATTTGATTTGTACACACTTATTATATGATTTTATTTCAAAAAGTCAATAGATTACCATCATTTCATTAAAAGAAATTATTTACTTCTTTCTAAAATAGTTGAACAAAGTGTATCGATCATCTCTTCATCCACTTTCCTATAATTTCGTAGAAGATAATTATAATCTATTAAGAAAGTATAAATCTTATCATGTGCTAAAGAATTATTTGAACCCTCTCGCCAATCTGCATAAGCATATCCAATATAAGCTAATACTCTGTTGTTATAATAAGTAATATTAGTATCTTCTTGAAACTTCTCTAATTCTTTATCATAAGGAATAATGAAAGCATTTCTTACATTTTCTTCACCAAGTGCATTCATAATATAATCACCATATGTAATCTGCTTTTGAATAGATTGAGTTTCTGGTAGGTCATCTACATTATGAGTAACACCATACTTATACATCTTAGCGTCAAGAATGCAAGTAATATCTTTTCTTTTGATAATAGTATCAGGTCTTAATGAAGAAGCAACAACAGCAGCTTGATTATCTAACTTCCAATAACCATTTGGATTATAGTTTTTCTTATCTTGCTTAATACCATCAAAGAACATATCAATCATAGTCTCATATACATAATAGTAATTCTCAATACCATACATATATGATTTAGAGATAATATTCTCCCCTTCTGTCTCAGTTAAGATCTTCAACATATGATTAAATCTCAATCTCTTAATATCATCAAATGTATTATTTAGTTCTTGCTTTACTCTATAAATCATTTCCTTTTTAGAAATAATCTGTTGAACATCTACATACATATTAAAACTAAATAGCCATCCAATCTTTTGAATACTTTGCTTTAAACAAAGTCTATAGATCTGAGCTATCATATCATTTGTAGCAGACATTTTGGAAGTAACAAACTTATCATATATAAGATTTCCATTTGAATAAATAGGAGTATTCTTTAAAGTCTTCTTCCATTCAATCTTACCACTATTTGTAGAATAAACCTTTTCACGATTATAATAATAGCCATTCTCAATATAATCTTTAATAATCCATAAATATGACTCAAAAGGCCAAATACTATCTTTAACCTCTTTACCCTTGGTCATCTTTTCATTCTTTGGACTTTTTGACAAAGATAAGGACTTTAAGAATAGTAAGATATCTTTATAAAAAGTCTCTTTCTCATATCTAAATACTTGTGGAACATAAACATTGATCTTGCCATCACAAATCTTAATACCAGTAAAACTATTACTCTTTTCTACTGGATGTAAGATAATACTGTCATTAATTGTTAGAGTCTGACTGTTCATTATTATCTGGTTGTTCCACTTCAGTATTCACTGGCTCATCAATAACATCTGGTTTTATTCTATCTTTAAATACTTCCAGGAAGAAATCTACACATGGTTCAGATAACTCATATTCTATAGCAGATTCATAGATACCATCAAATGTTAACTTTTCTTTAAATAAAGTATCATGAGAAAACTTAGTAACATCATTAAATAAGTAATCTACAACATTAGTAACAAATCTAATTAACTTATCTTTATTCTCAATATTGTATCTATCACTCTTCTCAACTAACATATCTTCAGTTGCGAAATATGCTCCCATTTTCTTATCTTCAGTAATAATAATATCGCCTGTTTCATTAGCGGACATCATACGAACATTGATTGTTTGCGCAAAATTCTTCCATGTAATATCAGTGAATGGAACACACAGATCAGCAATATCACAATCTTTCCAATTACTAATTACCTTTTCCATATTCCATCTACGTTTGAATGCTGTATCCAGTGGAAATACATTTTGATCGCTAGTATTCATAGTTGCAAGAATAGTTAAGTTTGACGGAATAATTATATTACCTGGTTCAATATTCAAATAATCTTCAATAAAATTATTAGTTATTGGATATTCACTATCTCCTGGTTTTAAATTTAGATTACTACTATTACTAATCTTTTTAGAATCTAATCTATCTAATAATTGAAATATATCACCAAAAATTGCAGCAGCATTTCCTCTATTTATTTCTTCAATAACAAGATAAACCATTTCAGATGTTTCATATGCACGTTTTAACGCTTTTGTAAATGGTCCAAAATTCGGTTCGTACGTTACTTTCCCATTAAAATCTGTTTTAGGTACAAGTTGTCCAACAAAATCGGCATTTGAATAATCCAAATAGAATGTTGTTCTAAAAATATTCTTAGAAGAAACTCCACTTAAAAGTTTTGATACATTATAGCTTTTTCCACATCCTGGAATGCCATAATATATTGTATTAGATCCTCCTATCATGCGGTTAGTCTGAGGTCTTAAATAATGTTTTACCGATTCAAATTCATCGTGATTAAACAAAATAGAATAGTATTTAAAATCTGATTCATCTTGTAAAGCTAGTTTGACAATATTTTTATAATGTCTAAATTTTTTCCAAACTCCTTTATTCTCATTATCAGAAACACCTAACGATTTAATAACTAAATTTGAAAAGAACCCCTTACTATCTGCCTCAGAGCCTAATATATCAATATCAATCATTCGATAAGATTTCCCTTCAAATAAAAACAGTTCCAATATTTTTTCGGTGTCAGTTGCAATTCCGGTTAATTTAATTTCTTCTTTTCTTTTAATTCTTGGAATGTGCTTTAATAATCCATTTTTTTTACTTCCGAATTTTTTTAAAATTTCTTCTCTTTCATTCTTTGTTTTAATATATTCATCAATACAATCTAAATTCAATGTAGTTAGCCATTTTGCAAATTCAATTTCTTCAATGTCCAATGTAAAACATGAATTTAATGATGGTGGATTCTCAACAGAAATTTCTTTAAAAACACCTGTAATTACAAAAGCTTTTTGCCACATATCAAAATCATGATTTTTCTCATAATTATATGTACGATTAAAATTATGGTGCGCATTATATACTTTATCAACCGCATCTTGAATTTCATTATGTTTTTTTATTTCTGTAAGAATTTCCAAATAATCATATGCATCGATCCATGCATAGTTTGGATCTCTTTCAATTAATCCTAATAAAACCTCAATAGAAATAATGAATGGATGAATTATTTCTGAATCATCATCATATTTGTACTCTTTTTTTATCATTTGCAATAAAATTAATTCTTTATATGAAATTTCATGATCTAAAAATGCATCAGCTATATCTGTCGTACAATACATATCATCAGTAATTAAACCTATTGATTTCAACAAAGTAGCTGTAGATTTTTCGTATCCTTTTCTACCACGTTCAGTAATTGCACCAAGTTTAGAAGCATTTTCCATTGCTTCGTCTTCGTCACAAAGTCCTGTTTTTACATTTCTTATACATGATAACAGATTGTATAATCTTGTTTCGTTTTTTTCATCAATACTAAATGCACGATCTAAACTCCATTGATTTTTCTTTTTTGTCTCCATATTAGTTTAACTCCTTTACTCTTCAAATACACCAGTGTTAATTATTTGAGGGAAAATATGTATAAATATATCTGAAACAATCGAATTACCTGCTTGATGATATAATTGAGTATCTGATACTACTTGTTTAAAATCATCGCCAAACCCCATTAATCTTAAACATTCTCTTGTTGTTAACCTACGCAACTTACCATCAATAGTTACATAATTATCAACACCTGCCCTATGCATTTTATGCATAGTTGCTAAAAGTGGTCTAGCAATCTCTAAATCTGTCTTAGGTTTTGTAACATAATTTTTTGTTCCAACTGCCATAACATGTTTAAAAACTTTATCAGACAAAAAATGCTTTGGATCCACAGATCCAGTTACCTTATTAATTGGCTTATATTCAAATAATCCATTCTTCACATTTCCGTATTCAAAATACCCTTCGTCACAATTTTCAATTAAAAAATCTTGTAATTTATATATTAAATTTATAGGTTGAGGAAATGAAAATTTTTCTATATAACCAACATCTTTAAACCCAACCACAAATAACCTATTTCTATTTTGAGGAATTCCGTAATCTTTTGAATTCAAAACAGCATATGTATAATGATAACCAAGTGAGTCGAAAATCCCTCTAATAACTTCCCATGTATTACCCTTATCATGTTTTAATAAACCTTGAACATTTTCATAGATAAACACTTTAGGTTCAATCTCTTTTACCAAGCGTGCATATTCATAAAACAATGTTCCTCTTGCGTCCTCTAACCCTTTTTGGTACCCCATCATCGAAAAAGATTGACAAGGACTTCCTCCAACTAGAATATCCACTTTACCTTTATATTTATTTCCATCTAATAAACAGACATTATAATGATAATTCTCATCGGCTATATCATAATTTGCTTTATAAGATTGTTCTACATAATTTGTTTTTCTTACAGCCTTATATAGTTCTTTTTCATATGCTTTCATCTCTGACAAAGAATCACATGCTCTTATTTTCTCTAGTTCCTTAGCATAATCTACACTATCTAAGTCTACATCACCATTATCACATGCAAATTCGATTGAATGATCAATATTTAGTCTTTTCAAAGCCCATTCGAATGCACCAATTCCACTAAATAAAGTTCCAACTCTAATTTTTTTCATAAAAAACACCTGTTTCTATAATACTATCAATTATTGCTTCTAAAATATTTACTACAATTGAATTTCCCGATTGTCTATACATTTTATTATCCGGTACAACTATTTTAAAGTCGTCATTAAATCCCATCAGTCTTAAACACTCCCGTGGAGTTAATTTACGAGCAACACCATATTCACCATTATAATATCCTTTGTATATTTTATCAGAGAATACTCTATTACCAATTGATTCAAAAATCATATCACCACACCAATTAAACTGCTGATTCGCTGCTTGCGTTCTAGCAATTTTCCCATTAATTGAAACTCTCTTTTTTAAACTTAATGGTTTAGTAATCCATTTAAAACCTTTTTCCCCATGGTAATATAATTCTGACACATTAGACTCTAAATAATCTTTCAATTCAGTTTTTAAAGGTATAGAACTAATATTTACACTTTCTAAATCAATATTTTGATCCTTTCTAAATCCTAACACAAAAATCCTTATCCTATTTTGTGGAATACCAAAATCTGTAGCCTTTAATTTAAATAATTTCCATTCATATCCTAAAGATTCAAAAATACTAGAAATAATTTCCCAAGTTTTTCCATTATCATGACTTAACATTCCAGGAACATTTTCATATATGAAAACTTTTGGATGAATCTCTTGTACTAAACGAGCATACTCGTAAAATAAAGTACCCCTAGCATCTTCTAACCCTAAACGTTTACCACTTATTGAAAAAGATTGACATGGACTTCCACCAACAAAAATATCTACTTTATTTTTATATTTGGCACCATTTAAAAACCTAATATCTTGATAATAATCTTGTGGGTTAATTTCGTAATTTGCTTTATACGTTTTTTCAACATAATTTACTCTATCTGTTTTTAAATATAACTCATCTATCAATGTTTTAATCTGTTCAGATGATAACTCATTATTTGCAATTATTTCATTGATCTGTTCTTGTGTATATTCTAATTCTCTCTCCCCATTATCACATGCAAACATTACTTCATATGGAATTTTCTTTTTATCTAATGCATGTTCAAAAGCACCTATCCCACTAAATACAGTAGCTATCTTCAATTTTTTCATATTTTCACCTTAATTAATAAATGATTTACTATTTATTCTCTTCCACTACATCCACAATATCACCAATATTGCAGTTTAATACTTCACAAATACGAATCAAAACATCCATAGATACATTCTGATTCTTAGATAACTTAGCTAACGTATTCTGTCCCATCCCAGTAGCCTTAGCTAATTCAGTCTTCTTCATATTCTTATCAATAAGAAGCTTAAATAACTTGTTATAACACACAGCCATAATTCTAACTCCTCTTGTATATAACGGATATATAATATCACAAAATCTTTCAATCATAAATAAATATCTTTCACTTTCGAAAGATTAAAATTAAAATAGAAAAAACATTTAGTGTTCCTGTATCAATGTAAAATAAATAATACTTTAAAATTTTACTATTGTATAATTGATTAATCAAATGTAACAACGATAATTACAGTATTGCTTAATACAAATTTAAACATTAATCTTCAATTTAATTATTCATGGGAATAAAGTACTTTTCTTTTCTTTAACTCTTCTTTTGCTAATTCATACTTTTCACTTTTTTTATTTTTTGGATTAGGAATACCTTTTTTTAATTCATAACCATGTGCATAAATAGTATGAATAATTTCTTTAATACTCTCTTTACAATAGTCTCCCCCTCTAACTCTCTCGAAACCATATTTCATCATTAATTCTAATGTTTTGGATGTTTCATAAAGCATACAAGAACTTTCATTCAAATCTGACATATCAATAACTTCTAAAATACGTTGTGGAGGATATTTAGTTGTCCAATTAGCAGCAACTTTATCTTCATTAAAATGTTTCTTCATTCGTTTATAAAAATCATTAGTTTGTCCTACATAATAATTATTATTCGAAAGTTTAAGTACATATATTACCCTTTTTCCAATAATAATATTATTCTCATAACAAATCTTTAAGAAATCTTTCTTCTTTTTTAAAAACTTATAGCTTGCATCAGTATCTTGTTTAAAAGAAATTGTATATTTATTTGGTAAAATAACACTTAATCTATGTTCTCTCAATTTAATCTTACAATTCTTATTTTCTAAATAAAAAATAAAATCCTCCTTTGATCTACTATTTTGCATTCCTTGTACAAATAATTCAGCTAGTTTTCTAATACTTTCCATATTCCTTTTTGTGATAGTAATATAAAACAATATTTCTTTTGTTATTATTACTATTATCTCCTTTCATAACTAGAATAAACTACAATAAGACATTATTCCTGTCACAAATAAAAAATTCAAATAAAATTACTTAAATAATGTAATAAATGACACGTGAATTTTATGAAATTAAAACTATAAAAACACCCTCCCGGGTGTTCTTATACCATTTCTACAACTCCAACTCCCTTATTCTAAGTAACTCCACCACAGCCTGAGCCCTAGACTTACTCCCCAGCTTCTGCATCACATTAGAAATATGATTACGAACAGTCTTTTCACTGATCCCTAACTGCCCAGCAATCTCTAAAGTAGAATAATTATCCATAAGCAACAAAAACACTTCCTTCTCTCTACTAGTAAGTATCTTATGCATATCCTCACCTCTACCCTACTATATGCACATACTCAAACAGTGGAAAGAAAGAAACTATTAAACCTTATCAAAATATTCACGAATGCTAAGAGCAGTACTCTTACCCACAACAGACTCTAACTCCTCTAAAGAAGCCTCCCTGATCCTCTTCACACTCTTGAAATGCTTAAGAAGAGCCTTCTTACGCACCTCACCCACACCAGGTATACTATCTAACTCACTCTGCACCATAGACTTACTACGCGCATTCTGATGGAACGTGATCGCAAACCTATGCACCTCATCCTGCATCCTAGTTAGAAAGAAGAACACCTCACTCTTACGATCGATCTTGATCTCTTCTCCCTCACTATTGAGTAACTTAGAAGTATTATGCTTATCATCCTTCGCAAGACCAAACACCTTGATAGGAAGCTCTAACACATCAATGATCTCCTTAGCCACCTCGATCTGTAACATACCACCATCCATAAGCAATACAGAAGGAAGCTCCTTATTCTCCTTAAGCAAACGCAAATACCTACGATACACGACCTCTCTCATCATCGAAAGATCATCCTTCGCATCACTCTTGATCTTGAACTTACGATATTGAGAACGAACGAACTCTCCATTCTCTACCACGATCATACCACTCACACGATCAGTCCCTGAAATATGCGAGTTATCAAACATCTCGATCCTACCTAAAGGAGAAATACCAAATAATTGTTCTAACTCCCCTTGAATAGAAGACTGCTTCGCATTCTCCTTAAACGCAGTATCAAACCTCTGCTTCAATAACACCTCTGCATTACGATGCGCCAACTCCACTAACTTAGCCTTCTCTCCCCGTTGGGGCTCATACACCTTCACATCAAAGATCTCTTCTAACTGAGTAGCTTCATCTAACGAGGAAACATATAACTCCTTTGGGATCAAATGACTCTCATAATACTGCATCAAGTAACTCACAAAAACATCACTCGGCTCATCATAGATATCAAAGACCTGAACAGCACGCTCCATCAACTTACCACTACGGATCATTAAACCAGCAATCGCAATATACCCCTTATCCACATAATAAGAGAACACATCGAAATCCTTAGAAGTACGGATCTCCATCTGTTGCTTCTCAGCCATATGCGTAATACTATTCATCAGATCTCTTACTTCAATAGCACGCTCAAAGTCTAGATTCTCACTAGCAGTCTCCATCTCTTTCGCTAAAGTATCCATGACCTCCTTAGTATCCCCCTTCATAAAAGAGATAATACTCTTACGGATCTGATCATACTCTTCCTTATTCACTTCATGAATACAAGGCGCTAGACATTGATGCATATGATAATACAAACACTCCTTCTTAGGAATATGCTGACACTTACGTAAAGGATAAATACGATTCATCAACTTCATAATATCATACGCAGCAGAAGAATCGGAAAAAGGACCAAAATGCTTGGCCTTCTTATCCTTTACATTACGCACAACCTGAAACCTAGGATGCTCCTCACTAGTGAGTCTTAAATAGGGATACGTCTTATCATCCATCATAAGAATATTGAACCTAGGACGATACTTCTTGATCAAATTATTCTCTAAGATCAAAGCCTCTTTCTCACTACCTGTAACGATATACTCAAAATCATGAATATTACTCACCATCTTCGTAGTCTTATAGTTATGCGTACCATGAAAATACTGATTCACACGATTCTTTAAGACTTTAGCCTTACCCACGTAAATAATTTCCTGTTCGCTATTCTTCATCAAATAACATCCAGGTAAAGTAGGCAAAGTCTCTAACTTACTCTTTAAATGTTCATGCATACTATTTCCCCTTAAATGTTACTACAGTAGCACCCACGCCACCTTCACCAGCACCACCTAAACGATAACTATCCACAAACTTCGTTCTCTTCAACTTCTCATGCACAGCACTCCGCAAAGCTCCTGTACCATGTCCATGAATAATACGAACACTCTTTAAACCACCTAATAAAGCATCATCCAAATACTTCTCCATAGTCACTAAAGCCTCATCCACATGCATACCAATTAGATTACATTCCATCGATACACTAGCAGGACGCTTAAAGGAAACAGATTGCTTTGGCTTAAGATCAGGTTTAGGCATATGAGAAAAACGTAAACTATCTAATGAGATCTTCATCTTAGTCCCATGTAGAAGTACCTGAGCCTCTCCTCTATTCTTATTGATCTTCACGATCTCACCGATCTTACCTAGTGGAATAATATGCACGAAATCTCCCTCAGTAAGCTCATGCTTATTAGAAGGCTTCTCGACCTTCTTCTCGACCTCACCAATATTCTTTAACTGTGTTTTTAAAGCAGTGATCTCATGTTGCTTAAGCGTAGTACTCTTCTGTAATACCTCAATGATCTCCTCAGCTTCTAACTTCTTCTCCTCAATATATTCTGCTAACTCTTCCTCAGCCTTGACCTTCATCTGTTGCTTCTGAGTCTCGAATTCACTTAACTTCTTATCCAGTGCTTCTTCCTTAGCTCTTACTTTCTCTAGTTCTTGCTTAAGAGTATACTTCAAAGACTCATTCTCATTCACAAGACTCTCTAACTTCGTATTTAACTGCTCTTCCTCACTCATAGCAGTTCTCTTAATATGCCAAGCATCAGAAACGATTCCCTTAGGAATTCCAAATCTAGCAGCAATATCTAACGCATTAGATTGCCCCGTAGACCCCATAATGAAACGATACGTAGGCGCTAGTGTCTCCATATCGAATTCCACCTGACTCATCAGAATATCCTTATGCTTACGTCCATATAACTTCAACCTACCATAGTGCGTAGTAACGATCGTAGTCGTACCAAGACTACGTAAATGATTCAACACAGCAATCGCTAGACTCTCTCCTTCTTTCGGATCCGTACCACTACCAAACTCATCGATCAATACTAAAGAAGAAGCAGTAGCCTTAGTACAGATCTCAGCCAGTTTAGAAAGATGTACTGCGAAAGTCGATAGAGATGTTACGATCGACTGCTCATCTCCAAGATCTACGAACACACGATCATAGAACCCGATCACAGCCTCATCACAAGGAAGAGGAACTCCCATATAACTCAGTAACACAAACAACCCAATGATCTTTAAGTTAACAGTCTTACCACCCGTATTAGGCCCCGTGATCAATAACACTCTCTTGCCTTCATCTAAACGGATCGTATTACGTACGACCTTATCCTCATCGATCAAAGGATGTGCAGCATTCTTAATATATAGTACACTATTGTCCTTTGTGAAAGTAGGCATACAACCATTACGAACCTTACCATATACAGCCTTCGCATGTAGATTATCTAGTAAAGTAAATGTATCATTATTGGCTAATAGATCATCTGCAATTCCTTTTACTAATTGAGATAATTCATACAGAATACGCTCGATCTCTTTTCCCTCTTGGTACTTTAAAGATTGTAACTGGTTATTTAACCCGATCACACACTCTGGTTCAATATATACACTCTGACCACTCATACTCTCTCCATGAATGATCCCCTTGATACTATTCTTCTCTGAGGCTTTGATACACGCAGCACTACGCTCATTGCGATATACCACTACATGTTCCATTAACTGACTACTATGTGCTTGTAAGAAACGTTCCATAGCACTACTAATACTACTCTCCGCTTGTCTGATCGAAGTACGAATGCTCTTTAGTTTAGGGGAAGCATTATCTACGATCTCATTAGAAGGAGAGAAACATGGTCTGATCTGTGCCGTGATCTTATCATGAGTCACGATAGAAGATAGAATATCCTTCAGATTCTCATATTCGCGATCTAAGCCACTTACATGCTTGACCATATTCTTAGCAGCATCTAACTGATCCGCCACGCCAACAAGCTCATACGGCGTTAGAACACCATCCATAGTAGCTCTTCTAACAGTTTGCGTAATATCACGGATCCCACCAAAAGGAAGTTCTCCAAAGTGGATCACCATATCTAACATATCCTTACTGCGCTTTTGATAACGATTGATACGAAGGTATTCGAAAACGACCTCCTCATTCATGATACTATCTTTTCCCATTTGGGTAGCAGCATGTCTACAGATCTGTTCCTTGATCTCTTTTAATTCAAATACTTTATAGTCTTCCATACATATACCTCTACTCTAAAGAAAGAGACTTAAAGATCTCCATTAACTCTTCCTCACTTACTAAAGAGGTAAGCCATTCTAATAACTCAGCCTTTTCCTCTTCACTAATAATATTTCCATTAATAATATTTTGTAAGATCTCATTGATCTCCTTAGGATCCTCTAATAGTTCTAATACTAATACACTACTTTCTTCTAATTTAGAAAGTACTGTATTCTCTACGAATACACGACCATTAGTGATCAATGGTGTACTTAATACAAAGATCAAGATCAATGCTAGGATGTACCCTTTCACAGCACCTAATACTAAGCCAAGAATTTGATTGATTTGTTTGATCAATGGGATCGAGCAAACTACTTTAACAACAGGTTTCAGGAATAGGATCACAACTTGGCCGATCACGAATACTACGACGAACCAGAATAATTGATTAATACGATCTACTATTAATAGATTTAAAGCCTCTACACCAACGTCAATCGTTAGATCAGTAAGGATCGAGAAATTTGCTGCTAGGATTGGGGATACAAAGTAAGCGATAAGTAACATTACGAATGTACCTACTAGGTCGATCAGGGATAGTAGGAATCCTCGTGCGAATCCAGTTATCATTAAGATAATGAGTAATACTAGTAAAACTATATCAACATATGGTATATATTCTAAAGGTAATGTCATATTGATACCCTCCTATAATTCATCTATACTATTTTAATTCAAATGAGACAATAATGCAAATCAATGCTATAATATTGAAGGTGATAGAGATGAATGAGACATTTTTAGTAAATGAGAATGGGGCGAATAAGTTAAAGAAGTTCTATTCTGAATATGAAGTTGAATCTAAGAATGAGTATATTGTTTTCAGTGCTAAGTTAAAGCATTGTAGTGTTAGTCTATATACGTCGAATAAAGTCCTTTTCCAAGGTAATGATATTAAAGAGGAAACTCGGATCTGGAGATTAGATCCTGACTTTACGTCTACTAGTAAGACTCCTGTTAGTAAGAAGGTAGTGAGTGCTATTCTACCACAATGTGGTTCAGACGAGGTTGGTACTGGGGATTACTTTGGGCCTGTTTGTGTATGTGCTTCTTATGTGGATGAGAAGGTCTATGTGCAATGTGAGAGTCTTCGGATTACGGATAGTAAAGTATTAACGGATGAGTATATTCGTGAGGTGGCTCCTAAGTTGTTGGAGATCGTACCTCATAGTTTACTGATCTTAGATAATGAGAAGTATAACAAAGTACATGAGAAGATGAATTTGAATGCGATCAAGTCTTATTTACATAATACTTGTTATGTACATTTAAGTAAGAAACTAGGGGCTCTTCCTCCTCTTTGTGTTGTAGACCAATTTACTCCTGAAACAAGTTATTATCGTTATTTAGATGGGTCAGCTGAGATCATTCGTTCTTTGCATTTTGAAACGAAAGCTGAGTCTAAGTATATTAGTGTGGCGATCAGTAGTATTATTGCTAGATATGCTTTTCTAAAGGCTATGGATAAGTTGAGCGAAATATATGGGATGAACTTTCCTAAGGGGGCTGGGCCTCATGTGGATGAGTTTGCTAGTGATTTTGTTTCGAAGCATTCTATACAAGAATTAAATAAGGTTTGTAAGTTACATTTTAAGAATACTCAAAATATACAATAGATGCAGAGTACATCCTCTGCATTTTTATTTACTTTCTTCTATGGAGATATTACAAACAAATCATGAAAGAGAAAGCACAAAAAAACCAGTCTAGCTGACTGGTTGTTTAAGAGCCCGGCAACTTGCTATCTTCACTATGGCACGCATAGATATTGTCGCCGTAAGAGTGCTTAACTTCTGTGTTCGGAATGGGT
>SVBO01000064.1 GCA_015058845.1 Erysipelotrichaceae bacterium | reverse complement strand
ATAGGAGGTGAATATTTTTAAAAGAGAGATCTCTTATGAGTTTGTAAAGAGTAGTTTGTGTATTTTCACAGCAGCAGCATTCTTGGTATTTGCTGGTACGTTCGTACTACTTATAAGTGATGATTTCACATTTATGGAAACTTTATTTGAAGTGGTCAGTGCCTTAGCAACAGTTGGTTTGACTTTGGGTATTACAAGTAGTTTAAGCACTGTTGGTAAGATCGTGATCATTGTATTGATGTATGTGGGACGTGTGGGTGTTCTTACATTATTAACATACTTTATGAGAAAGAATGATATTTATGCGGAGAATGAGATCGCATATCCGCAAGCGAATATATTGATTGGATAGGAGAATGGGTATGAGTAGAAGACAATTTGTTGTATTGGGTCTTGGGGTTTTCGGATCCTCTGTGGTAAAGACATTATGTGAGTATGGGTGTGAAGTATTAGCAATCGATAATGATATGGAGAATGTACAGAATGTGGCAGAATATGCAACACAGAGTGTACAGGCAGATATGGAGAACTTAGAGCAATTGAAGCATTTAGATATTGGTTCATATGATGTGGCTATTATTGGAACTGGTTCTAATTTAGAGAGTGCTGTGATGGCTATCATGAATCTTAAGGAACTAGGAGTTCCTTATATCGTAGCTAAGGCTAAGAATAAGTCTCATATGAAGATCTTTAAGAAACTAGGTGTTAACTTAGTAGTACGTCCTGAGAAGGAAATGGGAGAGCGTATTGCTAAGATGATGTTGAGTAAGAATATCATTGATCTGATCGAGATTGATGAGGATTATTCTATTGTAGAGATCAGTGCTCCCCAAAGTTGGGTAGGAAAGACTTTAGTAGAGTTAAATGTACGTGGTCGTTATGGTATGAACGTTATCGCGATCCGTTATGCTAAGAATGAGCAACTAACATTCTCCCCTGATCCAAATTATGTATTTGAGAATGATGATCAAGTTATGGTGATCACGCAAACAAGTGAATTAAAGCAATTCAATGCTTTAGAGAAGTTGAAGTAAGAGAACTAGGCAACTAGTTCTTTTTTTAATACCCCATTTGTGAGGTTTCACAATAAGTAGTATCTTCTAGAATAGATCTTTGTTTTCGGGGTACATGGTAATTCGTATATCGATCTTGTAGAATTAAAGTGGTATAGAATGAAGAGGTGAGAGGGATGAAGGAATACAAGATATTTACAGTCAATCCTGGTTCTACTAGTACCAAGATCGGTTTATTTGAAGGTGATAAATGTGTATTCTCTGTGAATGTGGCACATGATGCAGAGATTCTTAAGCAATGTGCTTCGATCAGTGATCAGTTTCCGTATCGCAAAGAAACGATCAATGCTTTCTTAATAGAGAATAATATTGATCTCTCTGAAGTAGATGCCTTTGTAGGTAGAGGAGGAAGTATCTTGGCTGTAGAAGGAGGCGTATATCTGATCAATCAGATCCTCTTTGACCATGCTAGAGATGCTGCAAATGGGGTACAACATCCAGCCCAATTAGGACCTCAGATCGCTAAGGAATATGCGGATAAGTATGGGAAACCTGCATTCGTAGTCAATCCTCCTGATACAGATGAGTTATGTGATCTAGCTAGAATGACTGGTATTAAAGGGGTATATAGAAGTGTTCATATGCATGCTTTGAACTTGAAGGAAACGGCTATTCGACATGCCCATTCTATGGGTAAGAAGTATGAGGAATGTAACTTCATTGTATGTCATATTGGAGGAGGTATATCGATCTCTGCGCATTTGAAGGGTCGTATGTGTGATGGGAATGATATTGTAGGAGGAGAAGGACCTCTAGCCCCTACTAGATGTGGTTCTATTCCTGTGGCAGAGTTTCTTCGCTATGCGAAGGATATTGAGCCTGGAGAGCTTAAGAAGTTATGTACGAGAACAGGTGGTTTCGTGAATCATTTGGGTACATCAGATGCGAAGGAAGTAGAAAGAAGAGCTATGGAAGGGGATAAAGAGGCAGAGCGTGTTTGGAATGCTATGATCTATCAGATCAATAAGTGTATTGGGTCTATGGCTGCTGTACTACATGGTGAGGTAGATGGTATCTTGCTGGGTGGTGGTATGGTACGCAGTAAGGATCTAGTAGAGAAGATCACGGAGGCTTGTGGTTGGATCGCTCCTGTATATGCTTATCCTGGTGAATTTGAGTTAGAGGCTATGGCAAGTGGCGCTATTCGTGTTCTTAGGGGAGAAGAGGAGGCTAAGATCTATCAGGGTGTAGCTTGTTGGAATGGATTTGATGAGTAAATATAAAATGGACAGTCATAAGGCTGTCCATTATTTCTTATTCTGTCTAACGATCTCATAGGCTAATACAGCACCACTAGAAGCAGCTGTAAGAGCATTACGGAAATCATTCTCATATGGAATATACACCTGAGCATCTAAGTGTTCGATCACACTCTTAGATAACCCACGCATCTCTCCCCCAATAGCAATACAAACACGACCACATAGATCAGCTTCATATACAGACACAGCACTATCACTACGCATAGCCCCGATCATACGTACACCTCGATCTTGTAAAGCTATCATAGCAGCACTCAGATCCTCACAAGCAACGATCGGAATATATTCAGAAGCACCAGCACTTCCCTTAGCAATAATATCAGAAGCAGTAGTCCAATTACGAGCAGGCACTAATACCCCCTTACAACCAAATGCATAGAATGTTCTAAGAAGATAAGCAAAGTTATAAGGATCCTCGATTCCCTCTAGAATAGTCAGGAATCCATGATCTACCTCTAACTCCTCAATAGTTTGATATCTTCTCTCCCCACATCTACAAAGAATACCCCCATGCGTACTTTTCGAAGCCATATCATCGATCTTTTCTCTAGGCAGTAAAGTAATAGGTATATTTCTCTCTAACGCTCTATGCTTAATAAAAGCACAATCTCTATCCTTACGCTTTTCATCAATGTATATCTCATATACATCACGATTTCCAGCTAAGATAGCAGCCTTAACAGCAATAGCTCCCTCAAATAAGAAATCCATATTATTCAACCGTTAATACATGCATGATCTCTACTAGATCAAGACCCTCTTGCTTAACATACTCAGCACGATATCCATCCTCATCACTATAACGAGGAATAATATGTACATGGAAGTGTGGTACTGTTTGACCAGCAACCTCTTTCGCATTCGTTACGATGTTACAACCCTTAGCATCTAACTTATTAACCCATGTAGTGGCTAATGTCTTAACTACCTTCATGATATGTAGATATACTTCCATATCACAATCTAAAGCCTCTTCAAAATGTTGCTTAGGAACCACGATCGTATGTCCCTTACTAACAGGATTCACATCTAAGAATGCTAGACATACCTCATCCTCATATACCTTGTAACATGGGATATCCCCATTCACGATCTTACAGAAAACATCCATACTCTCTACCTCTTTTCATATATATACATAATAACAGAAAATAAATAAGAATAAAAGACATAAAAGAAAAACCACTCGTTGGAGTGATATGTACCCCCTTTACTGGACAAAACCAGTGGAGGGGGTTTTAATTATGAAATACAGTTATGAGTTTAAAAGAAAATGTGTAGAATTATATCGAAA
>SVBO01000014.1 GCA_015058845.1 Erysipelotrichaceae bacterium | reverse complement strand
TTCTATCAAGTAACACATACTACCAGCAGTATGCCCAGGTGTTTCCCAAGCAATGATAGGGAGACCAGCTAGTGTCAAGGTATCTAGATCTTGTAGAGGATGATCTACTGGAACAGTGATCTTCTTTCCTACATGAGTAGATAGATTTAAGGTAGGCTCATTCAGTAATTCCACTTCCTTAGCAGATGCATACACAGGAAGATCATATAGGTTCTTAAGAGACTCTACAGCCCCAATGTGATCGAAATGACCATGAGTCAGTAGGATCGCGATCGGTGTTACTTGTTTCTTCTCAAAGTATGCTAGAAAGCTATCTACTTCTCCTTCTGGGTCGATCAGAATACATTGATCGTGATTAGATATAATATAACTGTTTGTGTGAATAGGTCCTTGAATAATACACTTGATCTTCATAAGTATGCTCCTTTACTTGTTAAGTATATCTTTCGGTAAACTTACTGTCAAGGTACTACCTTCTCCTAGAATGCTTTCGAAATGGATCGTCCCATTATGCCTATGCACGATATGCTTCACAATTGCAAGTCCCAGACCAGTACCACCTGTTTCTTTAGATCTACTCTTATCTACACGATAGAAACGCTCGAATAAATGCTTACGATCTTCTTCAGATACACCAATACCCGTATCTTGGAAAGAGAGTACTGTATGATCATTTTCACAATGGGAATGGATGTGTAAGGAACCATTAAGTTTATTGTAACGAATCGCATTACTAACAATATTACTGATCATTTCATCTAGTTGTTTCTCATTTCCATAGATCTCATTTTCTTGTAGATCTAATGTGATCGTGATGTTGTTTTCTTGGATCTTTGGTTCTAGTCTATCAATGATCGTTTGTAGTAGGCTAGGTAATAGATGTGTTTGTTTATCATCTTCTGTTTTCTCATCTAAGAAAGATAGTTCGATGATGTTATTGATTAGATGTAACATACGGTTGGCTTCTTTGTCGATCTTTAAGCAGAATGCTTTGGCATCATCAAAGGAAGCGATCCCTTCATGGATCAATTGGGAATATCCGATGATCGATGTTAGAGGTGTTTTTAATTCATGGGATACATTGGCTGTGAATTCTATTCTTTGTTTCTCATTCTCATATAGATAAGAGATATCATTGAGTAAGCATAGATAGAAGTTGTTATCTTTGATACAGATCGGAGAGATCGTGAAGTGTAGATAACGTTTGTCGATCATGAAGTTTGCTGCTCCAGTGATCTTTTTGCACCGAGCGATCAGAGTACATAATGTTTCGTTATCTGTTAGATCACTGTAGGATCTTCCATAAGCTGTTTTAGTAGTTAATGGACAATTCGTGATCTCTAGGAAGGCTTTGTTGACTAAGTCGACATTCTTGTTGCTATCTAGTAATAAGAATCCGTTATTCATATTCTCGATCAATTGAACGAGTTTTTGCTGTTCAGCAGCGATGCGTAAGTTATTGTGTGTTACGTGGTCTCTGGAGGAACGATATTCTTTGATGATTGGAAGAAAGTCATCATAGAATTGATCGTAGTGTGTGGGATCTTTCAACATAGCTCGGATCGGTAGAGTGTATTGCTCAGCAAAGTAATTAGAGAGTACGTAGATGATCAGCAAGATCAGGAAACATAGCAAAAAGACGAGGGAGGACCCTTCGTTTTTTGGTAGTATGTTAGGAAGGATAGTAATGACTAGGAATGTTATGGCAAAGATAGTAAGTCCGAATTGAAGTAACTTTCGCTGTAATATCTTCTTCATTTTATCCTCCTAGTTTATATCCTACGTTACGTACAGTTTTGATCACTGTGGCGTTATGATCTTTGATCTTCTTGCGTAATGTGTTGATATGGATGTCGATCGTACGACTTTCGATCTCTGTGTCATATCCCCATACGTGTTCTTGGATCTGGGCTCTAGTAAGAGCGATTCCTGGGTTTTGTAATAGGTATTTTAGTAGTTTATACTCTTTATAGGTAAGTACTACTTGCTCATCATCTACAAATACTAGATGAGCTTCATCATCTACCTTAATATCCTGATAGTATAGTACTGTAGTCTGTTTCTGGATGTGACTGCGTCTCAGTAAGGCTTTTACTCTACTAACGATCTCCATGACTCCAAATGGTTTCGTTAGATAGTCATCAGCCCCTAGGTCTAATCCTTTTACTTTATCAAGTTCACTGGCTTTAGCGGATACGATGATGACTGGTATTGTTTTAGTGGATTCTTGGGAGCGTAGGCTTTTTAGGATCAATAGTCCATCTTGGTTGGGAAGCATGATGTCTAGGATCACTAGTTCTGGGATCTCTTTGGCAATAGCTAGGAATAGTTCATCTCCTGATGTGAATAATTCGACTTCAAAGCCATTGCTACGCATAGCATATGCTTCGATTTCGCGGATATTGGGATCGTCTTCTACTATATATAGCATGATCATGACCTCCTTTTTATTAATTATACGATATATGTTTTAGTAATGGAAAGTGGAGGGCATGTAAAATGAATGTAAAATTTTGATGGGATATTTTGTTCTTCTTTTAATAATGGTAATGTAGTGTTGTAGAGCGTGTGATAGTAAGAATTATAAATATTAAAAGTGTGAAAAGTGCTTGACTATATTACTCTTTTGTGCTAACATGTTTGTGTTGTATGTCCATGTCTGACTACAACCGCCCAGAAAAGGTCTTCAAAGTGTATTTTACCTACCTTAATGGCGAGTCTTAGGCATAGAAAAATGACAGGAGGTGCAAGTCATGTACGCAGTAATCGAAACAGGTGGTAAGCAAGTTCGTTGCGAAAAGGGTGCTTCAATCTTCGTTGAGAAGTTAAATGTTGAAGCTGGCGAAGTTGTTACATTTGACAAGGTTCTAGTTGCTAACGTTGATGATTCTACAAAGGTTGGTACTCCTTATGTTGAGGGTGCTAAGGTAACTGCTGTAGTTGAAAAGCAAGGTAAGGGCCAAAAGATCATCGTCTTCAAGTACAAATCTAAGAAGGGTTCTACTAGAAGAAAACATGGTCATCGTCAACCATACACTAAGTTAACTATTCAAGACATCGTTGCTTAATATGATCAAAGTAATCATCAAGCAACAAGATGAAGAGTTGTTAGGACTACAGATCAAGGGACATGCCAATTATGCAGAGCATGGTAAGGATCTTGTATGTGCCGGGGTCAGCAGTATTGCTGTTGGCTTATTGAATGCTTTATCTCAGTTATGTGAAGAGTCTTGTACATGTAGTATGAGCGAGGGTAACATAAATGTTGAGATCTTGCAGGTAAATCAAATAAATCAGTTGATCCTGAAAACTGGGATCATTCAACTTCAAACGATGGAGTTGAGTTATAAAAACTATATTAAAATAACGAAAACGGAGGTGTAGTTATGAAATTCGTATTAGACTTACAATTATTCGCTTCCAAGAAGGGTGTAGGTTCTACTAAGAACGGTCGTGATTCTCATTCTAAACGTTTAGGCGCTAAGAGAGCGGATGGTCAATTTGCGAAGGCCGGTGCTATCATCTATCGTCAACGTGGTACAAAAATTCATCCAGGTCTTAATGTTAAGCGTGGTGGAGATGATACTTTGTTTGCGATTGCGGATGGTATCGTAAAGTTTGAACGCTTAGGCAAGGATAAGAAACAAGTTTCAGTTTATCCAGTAGCATAAGAGAACTAAATCCCTGTGTAGACACAGGGATTTTATTTGGTTAAAATAGTAGTATAGAAGTAATATAAGAGAGCAGGTGAAAGAAATGTTTATTGATCGCGTTAAATTGTCAGTAAAAGCAGGTGATGGGGGTAATGGTATCGTTGCGTTCCGTCGTGAGAAGTATATCTCTTTAGGTGGTCCTGC
This sequence comes from Erysipelotrichaceae bacterium, assembly GCA_015058845.1. GTDB lineage: Bacteria > Bacillota_I > Bacilli_A > Erysipelotrichales > Erysipelotrichaceae > SIG230. Next base: position 24,592 of record SVBO01000014.1, on the reverse strand, counting down.
CGGAGGAGATGGAGGAAATGGTGGTAGTATCATTTTCGAAGCTGATAGTAATAAATCTACTTTACTTGATTTACGTTATAACAAGAAGATCAAGGCTGCTAATGGAGAGAATGGTAAGAACAAGGGTATGAATGGGCGTAATGCTGAGGATTATATTCTAAAGGTTCCTACTGGTACTTGTGTCAAGGATTCTCTGACTGGGGCATTGATCGCTGATCTGACTCGTCATGGACAAAGAGCAATTATTGCGCAAGGTGGTAAAGGCGGTAGAGGTAATAAGCATTTCGCAACACCTCGTAATAGTGCTCCAGAATATGCAGAACATGGTGGTTTTGGTGAGGATAAGGATATCGAGGTAGAGTTAAAGATCTTAGCAGATGCAGGTCTAGTAGGATTCCCATCTGTAGGTAAGTCTACTTTACTATCTGTGGTATCTGCTGCTCGTCCAGAGATCGCTGCTTATCACTTTACTACATTAACTCCTAATCTAGGAATGGTACGTGTAGATAAGGAACGTTCATTCGTTCTTGCTGACTTACCAGGTCTTATTGAGGGGGCTAGTGAAGGTAAGGGTCTTGGTCATCAGTTCTTACGTCATATCGAGAGATGCCGTGTTATTGTGCATGTGATAGATATGGGGTCTGATGAGGGTCGTGATCCTGTAGAGGATTATCGTGTTATTAATGAGGAATTAGAGAAGTATCAATATCGTCTAATGGAAAGACCACAAGTTGTTATTGCGAATAAGATGGATCTTGATGAAGCAGAGACTAATCTAGCTAGATTCAAGGAAGCTTATCCAGAGGCTGAGGTATTCCCGATCTGTGCGATCACTCATGAGGGTGTGCAAGATGCTTTATATCGTGTGATGGAGTTAGTACAAACTACTCCAGAGTTCCCATTAACTAGTGATGAGGGTATCGAGGAAGGTGTATTATATAAGTTTGAGGAGAAGGGTCCTGACTTTACGATCACTAATCTTGGTAATCATACTTGGAAAGTGGAAGGAGATAAGATCATTCGTATCTTCCGTTCTACTGACTTCAATAATGAAGCGGCTATCCAATACTTTGCTAGAGTTATGCGTGTAATGGGTATCGATCAGGCTCTTAGAGATCAAGGGGCTGTAGATAATGATATTATCTTGATCGATAATGCAGAGTTCTTATTTGTTGAGTAATGATTAGAGGTACGTAAGTGCCTCTTTTTGTTTGCTTAAATACTACAAATAGTATATACTTTGAGTAAAGAATAATGTGAGGTAACTATAATGAGTGAAGTGTTTACAAAGTTAAAAGAGAATCTAGAGAAGAAAGGTTATCCTGTATCTGTATTTGCTTGTAGAAAGTGTGCTGCTAAGTATTTAAATGAACAGATCGATGGTAAGAGTGTTGGGTTTGGTGGTTCTGTGACATTACGTCAAATGGGGCTATATGAGAGTTTATCAGCGCATAATACAGTGATCTGGCATGAAGAGAAGTATGAGAATATGACGATGAAGGAAGCTAGATTAGCGGCTGCTAGAAGTGAAGTGTATATTAGTTCTGTAAATGGTATTTCTGAGAATGGGGAGATCATTAATATTGATTTTACTGGAAATCGTGTGGCTGCTATTTCCTATGGTCCTGGCAAGGTATATCTAGTAGTGGGTAAGAATAAGGTAGCTCCTGATTATGAGTCTGCTTTATATAGAGCTCGTAATATTGCTGGACCACTAAATTGTCAAAGACTAAATAAGAAGACTCCTTGTGCTGTTAAGGGGGATAAGTGTTATGATTGCTCTAGTCCTGATCGTTTATGTCGTAATCTATCAGTTCTTTGGACTAAGCCTGTAGGTGTTGAATATGAGATCATTTTGATCGATGAGGAGTTAGGATATTAGGATATTCCCATATTGATCATAGAATAAGCCAAGTTACTTGTAGTAGCTTGGCTTTAAATTACTTATAGGTAAATAAAAAAACTCATCCAATGGATGAGCATCTACACAAAGTGGTGCCCGAGGCCGGACTCGAACCGGCATGGTATCGCTACCGGCGGATTTTGAGTCCGCTGCGTCTACCTATTTCACCACTCGGGCATGTGCTGTATAATTATACAAGAAAGAAACAGAGAATTCAACTATTTAAGCAAAAAAGGTCAAAAAACTTTAAAGATACTAGGGAGTATGATATAGTGAATGTGTATAAAGGAGAACTCCATGAAGAAAGAATATAAATACCTGACCCTATTATTCCTGATCACTGTCGTATTCTGTGGACTATTCTATGGAAGTATGATGAAACAAGATCATACATATGCTATAGTAGAATACCAAAAAGAAGAGTTACTTAGATTCAATATCCATGAAGATGCAGTGTATCAAGTAGAAGGGGCAGTAGGTATTATGAATATTGAAGTACAAGATGGTAGCTTCCATGTATTCGATGTAGATTGTCCTAATCATGATTGTGAGAAGATGGGGTGGATCGATAGTGATTCTCTAATCCCAATGATCGTATGTTTACCCAATGAGATCGTGATCACATTAGAATAAATGATAGATCATGAACATATAGTATCTTGAGGTGGATACTATGAGTAAACTAGAAGAATATGCTAGTAAGAGTGTAGAATATGTACGTAAAAAACAAAAAGAAGTGTTTCGCTTAGCGGAGATCGCTACATTACAAAGAGATATGCGTAGTAGTTATTGTGAGATCGGTAAGCTCTATTATGAGAATAGAAATAAGAGTATGGATCCACATATGTATGATGTCTATATTCAAAGATTACAAAGTCTAGAGAAAGAGATCCTCAGTATTCGACGTAAGATGGATGAGGGAAAAGATAGTGAATAGTTGACAAATAGAAGTCATACTCTTACAATATGACTGAAGCATACCTAGTATAGAAAAGGCTTCATAGCCTTTTTCTTTTGAATATAGAAAGGATGTGTGAGAGATATGAGTATCGAGTTTATTAGAAAACTCCCCACTCCCCAAGAGATCCAAGAACAATATCCTCTACCACAAGCATTACAGAAGATCAAAGAGCAAAGAGACCAAGAAATAAGAGATATCTTTACTGGTAAAAGTGATAAGTTCTTAGTGATCATTGGTCCATGTTCTGCTGATAATGAAGAGTCTGTTTGTGATTATGTAAGAAGATTGTCTAAGGTAAATGAGATTGTCAAGGATAAACTGGTATTAGTCCCAAGGATCTATACCAATAAACCACGTACTACTGGAGAAGGATATAAAGGTATCATCCATCAACCAGATCCAGAGAAACAACCAGATATGTTAGCAGGTTTGATCGCTATGCGTAAGATGCATATTCGCTGTATTGCAGAGAGTGGCCTTACTGCTGCGGATGAGATGTTGTATCCAGAGAATTGGGAATATGTCAGTGATGTTCTATCTTATGTAGCGATTGGTGCTAGATCGGTAGAAGATCAGCAACATCGTATTATGGCTAGTGGTTTCGATGTACCAGCAGGAATGAAGAATCCTACTAGTGGAGATTTCTCTGTGATGTTGAATTCTGTCTTTGCAGCCCAACATCCTCATTCCTTCATTCATAGAGGATATGAAGTAAGTACCACAGGAAATGAATTAGCGCATACTGTATTAAGAGGGGCTACGAATAAACATGGGCAAAATAAGCCTAATTATCATTATGAAGATCTAAGTAGATTATTAGAAATGTATAATGCAAGAGACATTAAGAATCCTGCTTGTGTCGTAGATGCCAATCATTCTAATTCGAATAAGCAATATAAACAACAAGTACGTATTGTGGAAGAAGTACTACATAATAGAAGATTAGATAGTGATATTCGTAAGTTTGTGAAGGGTGTTATGATCGAGAGTTATATTGAAGAGGGTTGTCAGAAGGTAGGCGATGGTGTGTATGGTAAGTCTATTACGGATCCTTGTTTAGGTTGGGAAGAGAGTGAAAGGTTGATCTTAGAGATCTATAAGTTAGTGTAAGGGAACATGAAGTTCCCTTTTTGATTTCTTGTTGTATAATAGAGGTAAGTAGAGATAGAGGGAATGTGTATGAGTGAGTTTCAGGATAAGGTAGTTGTAGTCACTGGTGGTGCGCAGGGAATTGGTAAGTGTATCTGTGAAGAGTTTGAGAGAGAGGGTGCTCATGTATGTGTGATCGATCTACAAAAGAATGATTATTTTGTAGGGGATATTGCGGATCAGAGTACTTTAGAAGCATTTGTAGAGAAGGTGATCCGTGAGTATGGCCATGTGGATTATCTTGTGAATAATGCTACTCCTATTTCTAAGGGAATAGAGAAGTGTACTTATGAAGAGTTTGAATATGCTTTGAAGGTAGGTATTACCGCTCCGTTTTATCTAGCTAAGTTATTAGTTCCTTACTTCCCACAAGGCTCTTGTATCATCAATATCTCTTCTTCTAGAGATCGTATGAGTCAACCCCAAACAGAGAGTTATACAGCGTCTAAAGGTGGGATCCATGCCCTTACCCATGCCTTAGCAGTGAGTCTAGGTCCTAGAGTAAGAGTCAATTCTATTTCACCAGGTTGGATCGATACTACAGATAGTGAATTTAGTGGACCGGATGCTATTCAACAACCTGTGGGTAGAGTAGGTAGACCAGAGGATATTGCTAGTATGGTGTTATTCTTATGTTCTAGTAAAGCTGGATTTATTACAGGGGAGAATATTTGTATTGATGGAGGTATGACGAAACTAATGGTCTATCATAATGATCATGGATGGAGACTTGAGTAGTATTTTATGGTGTATACTTGCACATTCATTAGAAAGTGTTATAATAGAAACGAATTTATCAGATCTAGATTTAGATGCGTATAGTGTCATATGAACAGGGAATTGTCATATGGTTGGAAAAAGGTAACTTTGCGATATCTAAATCGATTCCCGCTGATCATAAGAAAGTAGACCTCCTTTTTTGTGATCTGTAAAGGAGGTTTTAATATGAGTCGATTATTAGAAAAGTTTGATCTAAGTACTAAGGAACTAAGGAAGACTAAGACGATCGTAGGATGTGGTCTATTGGCTGCGGTACATATTCTATTAGATATGTATGCTAGCTTCTATATTATTCCAGGTACCCTAAAAGTATCTCTATCATTTGTTGCCTATGGGATCTGTGGGTTCTTATATGGACCTATTACGGCAGGGATATATGGGATCATCTTGGATCTATTATCTTTCTTAGCAAAGCCTGATGGTATATTCTTTATTGGGTATACATTCAGTGCCTTTATGACAGGTTTCTTATTTGGATGTGTATTGTATAAAGAGAAAGTGACTCTAGCTAGAACTATATTCTCTAAATTATTAGTAAGTCTGATCATTAACATCTTCCTAACTCCTTTATGGATGTATATGATGGGATGGGGAGCATTAAGTACGATCCTCTCTGGTAGTAGATTGATCAAGAATATTGTATTATTACCATTAGAAGGTGGATTATTATATACGCTTCTAAAGTCGATGAAGAGAATAGCGAAGTAAAAGAAAAGCAAGGTGATTCCTTGCTTTTTAATTCCTTCTGACAACTACATACATCAAACTATTGAAATCAGGTAAAGCCTGTGTAATACCTTTCTCTATTATCTCTAAATGACTCTTTGTCAATTCTCTTTCCATAGTATCAAACGATACCATCCTACAAGAAGTACCTGCTACAAGTACCTTACCACTCTCATGCTCTCGCTCTTGTAAAGTAAATGCCTGTGAGATATCACTCTGCATCTCTACTATACCATCTCCCATCGTACAAATAAGAGCAATACCATTCTCTTCTAAATGATCGTGAATAAACTGATAGAACCTAGCTCTATCTTCATCTAATACAAGCATATGGATCACTGCTACACCATAGATCATATCATATTGCTTAGATAGAGTATCAGATAACACATCTAATACTTGGAAATGGTCGTGATACTTAGGAAGGTGTGTTTGGCAATAAGTAATCGCTTCTTGAGAAATATCTGTGGCTAATAGATCGTATTGCTTTTCTAATAGTACCCTAGCATCTCTACCTTCTCCACAACCGATCTCTAAGATCTTAGAATCAGTAGTAATACCATACTTCAAAATAGTATCCCTAACGATCTTAGTATCAACATCACTCGACCAACTCATTCCCTTAGAATGTATTGCCTTATATCGCTCTTCATAGGCTTCATAATACTTCTTAGACACAAATATCCCTCCTAACTTAAGTGTAACTAGTATATACTAGTTATTCTTACATAACAAGAAAAACTCCTCGTAAAAGGAGTTATTACTATTACTTTATATATCTCTTTAATTCCTTCTCTACACAAAGAACGATATGCGCATGTAAAGGACCATGCTCCTTACGATCATAACTATCGATCGCTTCAATCAACCCCACAGTACCCACTTGCACAAGATCCTCGATACTATGCATCTCATCTACATATTCCTTAGCACGAAGAACTACTAGATATAGATTATGTGTGATCAACTCATCCTTCGCATGTGCATCTCCTAAATAATACGCATCTAGTAGATCTCTCTCCTCAGATTCGCTCAATCTCTCAGGTAATTCATACATCATACCTATACCTCCTCTTTACTATCCATTCTAAAGCATTTCATCAGCTTTGTAAACGCACGTTTCTCGATCCTAGACACATAACTACGAGAAATATTCTTATCCTTAGCAATCTGCCTTTGTGTATGCACCTTCTGATCATTTAGTCCATATCTCAACTCAATGATCTCTTTTTCCTTCTCATCTAATGTTTGTAAGTACTTAGCAAGCTTCTTTAATTGCTCTTTCTTAAACAACACATCTACCACATCCACCGTACTCTTAGAATCCACTACATCTAACAAAGATACCTCATTCCCATCCTTATCCATCCCAATAGGCTCATTCAAAGACACATCATTATACGTCTTCTTAATACTCCTCAAATGCATCAAGATCTCATTCTCGATACACCTAGCTGCATACGTAGTCAACTTATTTAACTTATCAGGCTTGAACGTATCGATCGCCTTGATCAAACCAATGGTACCAATCGAGATCAGATCCTCACTCTGACTCTTACTTCCCTCATATTTCTTTGCAATATGGGCCACTAATCTAAGATTATGCTCGATCAAAAGATTCCTAGACTCACGATCCCCTAAGACTAATAACTTCACTAATCGCTCTTCTTCTAAAGGAGAGAGTGGTTGAGGAAATGATTGAGACTTGAGATAGCCAAATAATGGTAACACATTCCGTAATAATTCTAATAACATTGTGAACATCCTATCACCTCATTTCAGTATATGTAATAGAAGGGATACTTATCTCTACAATGAAATAGAGTGAAAATGTATTTTATGTTTGGTTTTAGAACAGTTCTTTGATATAATAGAGCATGATTAGTGAGGTGGTATACATTGATAAGAATATTTATGCCGAAAATGTATGTTCGATCCTTTAAAGATCTTTCTTTAGATAAACTAAAAGAAAGAGGTATTAAAGTCTTGATATGTGATATAGATAATACACTAGCTCCTCATGATATGGAGAGTCCTAGTACTGAGGTGATCAAGTTCATTAAGGAGGCTAAGGCTATGGGCTTTCAAGTGGCTGTAGCTAGTAATAATCATAAGAGTAGAGTGTCTAAGTTCTGTGAGGATCTAGATATCTTCTATATTAATTCAGCTAAGAAGCCATTGCCATTCGTTTATATGAAGATGGCTAAGCATTTCCAAGTAGATAGAAGAGAAATGGCTATGTTTGGGGATCAGTTACTAACAGATATGTTAGGAGCCAATACGATGGGAGTCTATACGATCCTAACTTCTCCCTTAGTATTACGTGATATACCTATTACGAAGTTCAATCGTAAGATCGAGAAGAAGATCTATGAGGTATTAGATAAGAAAGAACTATTAAGGAAAGGTGATTATTTTGACTAAGTGTTTAGGGTGCGGAGCACCATTACAGAATACAGACCCTAAGGTAGTAGGGTATACTCCTAAGTTAGAAGGTGGATACTGCCAAAGATGTTTCCGTCTAACACATTATGATGATGTAGTTATGATGGTAGAACAAGGTGTTAGTGATGCTTCTGTGTATGAAGATGTTTCTAAGATGGATTGTTTGGTATGTCTAGTTGTCGATCTATTTGATCTAGAGGGTAGTTTGATACCTTCTTTACATAGACATATTGGAGACAAGGATGTACTATTGATCGGTACTAAGAGAGACTTATTACCAGTGACTATGTCTGATAATAAGTTATGGAGATTCGTACAGTCTAAGTTAAAAGAAGAGAATATTAGAGTACGTGGTTTCTGTGTGTGTGCCAATAAGGGTAGAGATGGTATCGATGGTGTGATCGAAGGGATAAAGATGTATTCCAAGGGTAGACCTTGTGTATTCATGGGGGCTGCGAATGTAGGCAAGAGTAGTTTGATCAATACACTACTTAGAAAAGAAAGTATTACAACATCTCGCTATCCTGGTACTACGATCGCTATGATGAAGATCGATAGTGAGTATGGGGATATCTATGATACACCAGGTGTGAAGCGTAGAGATAATATCGTACATTATTTAAATAGTCAGGATATTAAGAAGGTATTACCTACTAAGACAGTGAAACCTAGAAACTATCAACTATATGAACCACAATCTCTAGCATTAGGAGGGATCGTTAGAGTAGATCTACCAGAGGGTAAGAGAACAAGTGTTACTTGTTATTGTAATGATTCTATTCCGATTCATAGAGGAAAGTCTGAGAAGGCAGAAGAGTTATGGAATAAACATTATGGGGCTTTATTAGCACCAACACTACAAGATTGTACGTATCCAAAGGATTTTATGCGCCATGAGTTCACACTTGAAAAGGATAAGAAGATGGATGTGATGATCCATGGATTTGGTTGGATCGCATTTAGTAGTGAAGAGAAACAAAGAATTGCTGTATATGTACCAAAGGTAGTGGGTATTACTTTTGGTAAGAGTCGTATATAGGGGAGGATAGTATGTTAACGAATAAGCAAAAAGCATATTTAAAGGGTTTAGGAAATGGACTTAGCAGTATCTTTCAAATTGGGAAAGATGGTGTAACACCGAATGTGATCTCTACGATCGATGATGCCTTAAGAGCCCATGAATTGATCAAGATCAATGTATTAAAGACAAGTCCACAAGAGATGCAAGAAGTCGCTATCGAGATCTCTGCTCACACACATTGTGAAGTAGTTCAGATCATTGGTAGAGTGATCGTTCTTTATCGTAAGAACAAGGATAAGCAAAGAATCGTATTGCCAAAATGAGTAGAGTAGGTATTTTAGGAGGATCCTTCGATCCGATCCATAAGGGACATATCCATATTGCGAAATTAGTAAAGGAACAATTAAACTTAGATAAGATCTTATTGATTCCTAATAAAGTATCTCCCTTCAAGACAAGTACTCCTCCCGTAGATTTCGAACATCGTTATAAGATGTGTCAAATCGCATGTAGTGAGTATCCTGACTTTGAGGTATCCGATATTGAGAATACTCTCTCTGAGCCATCCTATACGATCCATACGATCCAGGCATTGAAACAGAAGAGTGAGGATGAGTATTACTTCATCGTAGGTTCTGATCAAGCTAAGAAGTTAAAGGAATGGCGAGATATTGATGAGTTATGTAAGTTAGTGACTTTCGTAGTAGTAGATCGTGATGGGAAGAATATTCAATGTGATGTTCCATATGTTAAGGTAGATGGTCTGTTACATCAAGCTTCTTCTCAAAGGGTCCGTAGTGGTAGTTTTATATTTGTGGATGAGAAGGTACGTCAGTATATCTTTGATCATGAGTTATATATTCGGGATATCGTTCGCTCTAAGATGAGTGATAGAAGATATGCGCATAGTCTATCAGTACGGAATGTAGCTATGCATCTAGCTAAGATACATGGGTTAGATGAACATAAGGCATCACTAGCAGCATTGCTACATGATATCGCTAAGGAATTTGATGATGAGACGGTAGAGAAATATATGAGTTTCGAGACTAAGGAACATCAAGCTATGCCTAAGCCTGTGCTTCATCAATATGTAGGAGCTTCTTATGTGAAGAATATCTTACGATTGTATGATGAAGATATATATAATGCGATCTACTATCATACTACTGGTGGGTGTGATAATCCATATGTGTATATTGTATTTATAGCAGATAAGATCGAGCCTACTAGAGGCTATGATGCTACACTGGAAATGAGTCTAGCACAGATCGATCTAAAGACTGCGTATGATTATGTATTAAGAAAACAAAGAGAATATATTAAGAAAGGAAAATAAGATGAATTTAGGAGATATTATTGAAAAGGTCCTTGATGATAAGCAAGGTCATAACATTGCACGTATCAATTTCCAGAACACACATGCTATCTTTGATGAAATGATCATCTGTGATGCATCTAACTCACGTTTGATGTTAGCGCTTATTGATGCGGTAGAAGATGCTTGTGTAGAACATGGGTATATGGACTATAAGAAAGAAGGCAATGAGAATAGTGATTGGGTGTTGCTATATTGTGATCGCATCGTTGTTTCTGTCTTCTTGAAAGATGCTCGTGAGTTCTATAATATTGAACGTTTATGGCAGGATTTTCTAGTGTAGAGACTAGTTATCATGAGCTAGCAGCTTACTATGATCTATTGATCAATGATGAGGCTGCACAGGAACGGTATCTGAGCTTCACGAAGCAACACGCTCAGGGAAAAGAGGTTCTTGAATTGGCTTGTGGTAGTGGTACTCTAGCAGCGATGTTACAGCAAAGTTGTGATGTACATATTCAGGCTAGTGATCTCTCTAGTGATATGATAGAGGTAGCTAAGGAGACGTATGCTGATCTTCCTATCGAGTTTAGTTGTATGGATATGTGTGAATTAGAAGCAAAGAATGAGTTTGATACTGTGCTTTGTTTCTGTGATAGTTTGAATTATGTGGTAGAGTTAGAGAGAATACAACAGTTATTTGAAAGAGTATATGATGCTTTGAAGGTAGGGGGAGTATTCTTATTCGATTCTCATAGTGTAACTAGACTTGAGGAGTTTAAGCATGGGTATGATGAGAATTATGTGCTTGATGAGTTAGAGTATACTTGGCATATTATTTCTGAAGGAGAGTTTATCTATCAAACTTTACGAGTATGGGATGATAGTGTTGTTCCTACGTATTATTTTGAAGAGAAGCATACGCAAAGGGTGTATGATCCAGTGGATCTGATCCGTATGTTAGAGAATGTGGGTTTCCGTGTTCAAGTGAAGACTGATTTTGATAAGGATGGTATTCAAGAGGGCGAGAAGCAGTTCTATATTTGTTTGAAGGAGGAGTAAAGATGATCGGTATTATTGCAGCTATGCAAGAAGAAGTAGTGGATATCGTTTCGATGATGAGTGGTGTGGAGAAGAAGTTGATCCATGAGACTGAGTTCTATGTAGGAACTTTATCGAATAAAGAGGTAGTAGTGGTTAGAAGTGGTGTAGCTAAGATCAATGCAGTAGTATCTACGATGCTTTGCTTAACGAACTTTCCGATTGATTGTATTATCAATATTGGTAGTGCAGGTGGATTGAAAGAGGGGATGAAGTTACTAGATGTAGTGGTTTCTACAGAAGTAGCACAACATGATCTAGATGTAGGAAATGAGCGTGGTAAATTAAGTGGGCAACCTCGTTTTGTAGAGGGCGATGCTACATTGATCGCTAAGGCTAAAGAAGCTGCTAGTACTCTTACGGATATTCATGTGCATGAGGGATTGATCGTATCTGGTGAACAATTCATTATGACTAGTGCAGCGAAAGAGATCATGGAACATTTCCCAAATGTTGCTTGTGTAGAGATGGAAGCAGCTGCAGTAGGTTTCACTTGCTATCGTATGGGTGTTCCATTTGTAGTCATTCGTTCTGTAAGTGATATTCCTCATCAAGAGGGGAATGGTATGACATTTGAAGAATATCTACCATTAGCTGCTAGAAATGCAGCACGTTTAACTAAAGCTGTTGTAGAAATGATCTAAGTATTAGAAAAGGGCTATTCCCAAGTAGTGGGAGTAGCCCTTTGTTTATACAATGACACATTATTTATAAGTAAAGTAATGTATATTAGAACATTGCCTTAATACCAATGAGTACTAAGATCATACCACCTAGTAATTGAGCACGTTCTCCTAATACTTCACCAAACTTCTTGCCTACATATAATGCAATGAAACATAAGAAAGCAGTAGAAATAGCAATAATAGTACTAGCAAATAATACATTCACACGTAGAGCAGCGAAACTCACACCTACTGCGAATGCATCAATAGAGGTAGCAACTGCCTGGAAGAATAATACCTTAAAAGTATATCTAGTATCCCTTTCCCCACAACACTCACATTCGTCCTTTTCGAAAGATTCCTTGATCATATTGCCTCCAATATATCCGAGTACTAACAATGTCACAAGTCCTGCATAACGAGAAATAAACTCAGAGAAAAGACTACCTGCATAATATCCGATCATAGGCATCAATCCTTGAAATAGTCCGAAAGCAATAGGCATAGATAACTTCTGCTTCTTACTCAAACACTTATACCCCAATACATTCGTAATAGTAACAGCCACAGCATCCATCGAAAGACCGATCCCAAGCATAATGATCTCTAAAGTACCCATACATATCCTCCTTCAAAATAAAAGACTTATGTACGCCAAAAAACGCACATAAGTCTCGTTGTTTAAGTGTAAGCCAGGCCCTATTTGCCAGCATGTTGACTTCACGCGTATATATACGCTAACTACTCCCTTATGAATACCTTAGTATTCTACCATGGAATACCAGAAATTACAAGTTACTTATGAGAAGTCGTCCCAAACATAATCATCCCAATCATTATCTTGATAACTAAATGGAATGATCACATCTTGACAGATCTCATTACTTCTTACTTCCTCAGCAATAGATAGACCATAGTAACCACATACCGTTACCTCATTCGTATTAAGAAGCGGAAGAGATAGAGCAGAGATCGGTTCAGAAGAAGCACTAGAAGCTACTAATTCACCATCTGCAAATACATCCATCTTATACTGAACAGAACCAAAGTATAACTTAGAATCATATACACGATTACCAGTAGCCTTAACTACAGTAGCATTTGTAGGATTACCATCTGCATCATATTCAGGAGTAACAGGCTCTCCATCTACATCAGGCCAGTATAGTAATTCATATTCTTTCGTATTACCAGCAGGTAATGTACGATCTAGATCAAAGTAAGGTTCAAATTCTCCGATCAATGAATTAGTCTCTCTTTGGAACTCTACATCAAACTCACGGAGAGTATCTACTCCCTCAGGAGAAAGTGCTACAGTTCCTGCAAATTCCTCTTTAATATATCCAGTCGTTAACATAGCCTCATCTACTTGCTCACTATACGCATATGGATAAGTACCCTTAATATGAGTGATCTCAGCTACTCCATCAGGTCGTGCAATATCAGCTGGATAATCCTTCTTATGAATATTGAATAACATTTCCTTAGCGATCGTAACAGGAATATTTAATTGATTCTTAGCCGTATCGAAATAAGTATTCTTACCAGCCACAGGCTTATCATAGCCAGTCCATACAGCGATCGAATAATCAGAAGTATACGCAGCTACCCATTTATCTTTAGTAGAACCTTCCTTGATACCATAAGCCTCAGCCTCTGGTCCATAGTCAGTCGTACCCGTCTTGGCATATACTTTAAAGTTATTGTTCTTCAAGATCTGCATGTAGTTATACCACTGAGCAGTAGTATCCTTATGCATTAGATCAGAGATCATATAAGCAGCTTCTTCACTGATCACTTCTACAGGAAGATATTGTGGTTCGATCGCAGCAGAACCATCCATGAATTCGATCCTCTTGATCGTAGTAGGATTGATATGTTCTCCTTCATTAGCAAATACAGAATAAGCAGATGCTAATTGAGTAGGTGTTACTTCAAATGTAGAAGAACCGATTACATACCCTAATTCAAACTCATTGTCTTCAATATCGAAACCTAGATTACGAATATGTTGGATCAATCGTTCACTACCTACTTCATCTACTAATGTTTCAAATGTCAACATAGCAGAAGTATTACGAGAACGTGCTAATGCTTCATGTAGAGAGATCTCTCCTAGATATACTCCATCTACGTTAGGTAATAAGATCTGTGTTCCACGATATACAAGTGGTTTATCTTCTACTGTATGTGTAGTAGCCCAACCTAATTCATCAAAAGCTAATGAATAGGCTAGGATAGGTTTAGCAGTAGAACCTGGTTGCTTATACATAGAAGTAGCACGGTTGAATTGACGTTGTCCATAATAGTTACGTCCTCCTCCGATTGCTACGATATGACCAGTTTGATTCTCGATCATAGTGAAAGCAGCTTGGAACAATTCATCATTAGCAGGATACTTAACACTAGTCTTACCTGCTAATACCTTTTCCGCATGTTCTTGCGCATTACGATCCATGTATGTATACACGATCATAGGATAATCATATGGATTCTTACCAGTTAATGCTTCACACTCTTCTGCGACAGCATCGATATAGGCTTGATAAGGATAAGTATCCTTATTCGTATTTTCGCCGATCAATAGATCCTCTAACTTAACAGCCTTAGCTAATTGAGATTCTTCTAGTGTAATATATCCATGACGCACCATTAGATCTAATACAGTATTACGACGCTTAGTAGCAAGCTCTAGATTCGTATATGCATCATATGAACCAGGAGCATTGATAACACCTGCTAAATAAGCAGCCTCTGTTAAAGTAAGCTCCTCTACATCTTTCCCAAAATAATACTCAGCACCCTTCTGGATACCATAGTTATTTCCACCAAAGTTGATCTTATTTAAATAGAACTCTAAGATCTCTTCCTTCTCCAATACACGTTCAACTTGGATCGCAAGATAGATCTCCTTGACCTTACGTGGAATAGACTTCTCTGCTAGACTCTCAGCAGTCTCAAAGAATGCTTTCTTGATCGTTTGCATTGTGAACGTAGAACCACCTTGTGCAAAACTACCAGTTCTTAGGTTTACTAAAGCAGCTTTTGCGAAACGTGGTAAGTCGAACCCATTGTGCTCAAAGAAACGAGAATCTTCTGTTGCTACAAAGGCATCGATAACTACTTGTGGGATCTGTTCATATTCCACATTCTCACGACTTTGTTCTCCTAAGTCTACGATCAATTCCCCATCCATATCATAGATACGAGAAGATTCACGAGAACTCAGTTTAGATAGATCTAGTTCAGGAGCATCTTTCAAGATCGTTGATACATAGTAGACACCTGCACTACCGCAGACAAAGAAACCGATCAAGAATACTACCAAGAAGGCATACCCCAGTCTAGCTAATTTAACTTTTCTCTTCTGTGCCATATACATTACTCTCCTTTAAAATACATTGCATCCACGGCTTTCAAATAGTCCAATAAAGGACGATATCCAGTCGGGATAAATATTCCATTTTCTTTTACCCATATATAGGTAAGAGATTTGCAATTTGAATCTTCATATTTCTCTACTAGATCCTTTGCATCGATCAAATACGTCTCTTGATAGTGTGAGAAACGCAAGAGAACGAATCCGATCCCTCCGTGAGCAACGATCGCCTTTAGATGTTTGACCTGATGCGCATGGATGAATGCAAAGGGAAAAGAGACCTTAGAAGCGATCTGCTTTGCTTCGAAATCAATATATTTCCCTCTATATATTCCATTATAATCTGTGGTAGAAGGCTGCACATAATACGCCTCATTGATACGCACACGACGTTTCCCAAAGCTCTCAGTCTTTACGACAGTCACAGGAGTAGGTTTCTTATGGATCACAGCCTTATCATGTACCAAATAGTACTCATTAGACTGATTGATCTCATCCTCAAAACTCATACCCTTATTCCCAAGGTAAAGACCCTTATTCTCATGTTTGACCTTTTTAGTTGGATAACCCACCATTTTCATCACCACATCCTATATTATAACGGATTTCAAGATATTACACAAGAAAGGGAGTGGGATTTTGAGTGAGGTATAAGAAAATCTTAAGAATTATTTTCACTTTCTTAACTGAATTTCTAGTATTTATACTCATTTTTAGGATACCCCAGTCTAGTTTTCTTACTCCAAAGGAGTGTTAGAGAGGATATGATACTTGTTATGGGTTGCAGATTTACGATATTTCCGATACAATATAATATATAGATGAGGTGGATTTATGGAACAATTTCAATTAAATGTACAGAAGATCCTAGATAAACAATTCCATGTAGATTTTAAGGGATATTCAGCGATCGAGGTAGATGAGTTCTTAGATAAAGTGATTGCCGATTATACACGTTTCGATGAACTTGTTGAGATGTTTGGGGAGAGGATCGTGCAATTAGAGAAAATGAATGCTTCTTTAAAGGCGCAAGTGATGGAGCTAGAGGGTAAGGTGGCTTTGGCTAATCAAGCGAGTGAGGAAAATGTTTCTCAATTAGATATCGTGAAAAGACTTGCGAAATTAGAGAATGAGGTGTATAGTAAAGTACGTTGATTTCATACGCTGACAATCGCTGCCGACTAGAGCGGTAGAGGAAAGTCCATGCTCGCATGATCTGAGATGATCATAGTGTTTGTGCTAGTTGAATCAATAAGACTAGGCAGGAGTGATCCTGATGGCTGAAGCAAGTCCTAAGGGAAACTATGGAGGAGCTCTTTAAAAGTGCCACAGTGACGGAGTCCTATTGGAAACAGTAGGAGTGGAACGAGGTAAACCCCACAAGCGAGAAACTCAAATTTTGGTAGAGGAACTTCTAAGTCCGAAATGAAGGATAAGGGAGACACGTAAGTGTAGATAAATGGTTGTCGCTATTTTATATAGTTACAGAACATGGCTTATAACGTATGAAAGTAAGAGCGGGTGGTAATTCCATCCGCTTTTTATATCCTCTCTAAGTGTATTTTGTGTTGAAATCCTCCGTGGTTTTGATATAATAAAGTAGGTTTATTATGAGGTGGTGAGAAAATGCTTGAAATTGGTAAGAAATTACAAGAAGAACGTATAAAACAAGGACTATCGCTAGAAGATATGAGCCGTAAGACTCGTTTTAGTACCATGCAATTAGAAGCCTTAGAAAACGGAGACTTAGATTTCTTTAAAGATGATATTTCTTATGTAAAGTTCTTTATCCAATATTACTGCAAAGCATTAAATCTTAATTACGATGATTTCCGTGATGATATGGATCAAAGTATGATCACGTATACCAATATGTTGAGTGCCAAAGAAGTAGAACAACTTCGTAATGCGAATGAGAAGTTACAACAAAAGATCAAACAAAATGGTCCAACAAAGAAAAAACAAAAAATGGATTTCTCATTAGTATCTTTACTAGTTATCGCTGCACTTATGTTACTAGCATTAAGTTTTGTAATGGGAAAATATATCTTCCCTAATTTGATGGATCAACAAGGAGATCAAGATCAAGTGATCAATACAGATCTACCAAATATCTCTACAACACCTAAAGATGAGGTACCAGTAGATACTGCGTGTGATGTATTATTCAACATGGTGAATATGCATACATATGAGATCCGTAATGTCAATGATTGTGAGAGTATCGACATCCGCATCGAGTTTACTGAAAGAGAAACTTGGATCCAATCTACTGTGAATGGAGTAGAAGATCCTAATATTAAGTCTAAGGTATATAAGATCGGAGAAAGTGTTGAGACAGTGTTAAGTAATGAGAATGATCAATTGAAACTTCATCTTGGATACTATAGTGGAAATAAGTTCTATATCAATGATACAGAAGTGAATTTAGATCCTAGTATTGCGAATATGCGTAGTGGAGATGTTGTGTATTTTACTGTGAAAGGAGAATAGTTGGAACATGAATTTCTTAAAAATGAATCTACCTAATAAGATCACAGTTCTTCGTGTATTATTAGTTCCTATTATCGTGATCGTGTTCTTTTTTCCTTATTCTTATTTTGGGATCGCGATCCCTACATATCATTTCGGAAATGTATCATTATCTTTATTGAATATCATTGCATGTGCTATCTTTGCCCTTGCTTCTTTCACAGATTTCCTAGATGGATATCTAGCACGTAAGCATAATCTAATTACTACTTTCGGAAAGTTCTTAGATCCGATCGCAGATAAGTTATTAGTGAATACATTATTTATTCTAATGGCTGTATTTGGGATCGTACCTGCTGTTCCAGTGATCGTAATGATCTGGCGTGATACGCTAGTAGATGCTATGCGTATGGTAGCTATGGAACGTGGTAAGGTAGTGGCTGCTGGGTTCTTAGGGAAACTAAAGACAGTGTTACAAATGATCACGATCGTATTAGTGTTATTGAATAATCTACCATTTGAGTTATATGGCTTACCTGTATCAGATATTATGTTATGGTCTAGTATGGTGGCTAGTGTGCTAAGTGGTGTATATTACTTTGTGCAATTAAAGGATTATATTCTGGAGTCTATCTAATGGAAGAGTTAGTAGCATTACTGAAAGAAAAGAAATTAACGATCGCTTCTTGTGAGAGTCTTACAGGTGGATTATTTGCTGATTCTGTGGTAAGTATCAGTGGCGCTAGTAGTGTATTTGTAGGAGCACTTGTGACATATGCTACTAGGATCAAGCATGAGGTCGCGCAAGTGGATCAGACATTGATCGATACTAATGGGGTGGTCAGTGAAGAAGTAGCTAGTGCGATGGCTAGGAATGTAGCACGTATTATGAAGAGTGATATTGGAGTTTCTTTCACAGGAAATGCAGGTCCTGGTGTGATGGAAGATAAACCAGCGGGGCTTGTGTATAGTGCCATTAGTTATGATTCTAATATTTGGGTATTTGAAGATCATCTGCAAGGGACTCGAACTGAAATTCGCTGCCAAGTGGTAGAGAAGATGAAGTCAAGGTTGCTGCAGCTATTATAGAAGTATTAGTTATTATAGCTGGAGGAGGAATAGAGTATGGCTAAAGAAGATGTAAAGAAAAAAGATGAAGCATTAGAAGATGCATTGAAACAGATCGAGAAACAATTCGGTAAGGGTTCTATTATGCGTTTAGGAGATCGTACTCATGTGGATGTGGACGTGAATCCTTCTGGGTCATTGACATTAGACTATGCCCTAGGGATCGGTGGATATCCAAAGGGACGTATCGTAGAGATCTATGGACCTGAATCAAGTGGTAAGACAACAGTAGCGTTACATGCTATTGCAGAAGTACAACGTAAAGGTGGTCGTTGTGCATTCATCGATGCAGAACATGCGATCGATCCTATGTATGCGAAGAAATTAGGGGTTGTGATCGATGAGTTATTACTATCTCAACCAGATAGTGGAGAACAAGCATTAGAGATTACTGAAACATTGATCCGTAGTGGTGCGATCGACTTAGTAGTTATCGACTCAGTAGCTGCATTAGTACCACAAATGGAATTAGATGGAGAAATGACAGATGCTCATGTAGGTCTACAAGCACGTATGATGTCTAAAGCAATGCGTAAGCTATCAGGGGCTATGAATAAGACAAACTGTACTGCCATCTTCATCAACCAATTACGTGAGAAGGTAGGAGTATTATTTGGGAATCCTGAAACTACCCCAGGTGGTAGAGCCCTTAAGTTCTATTCTACGATCCGTTTAGATGTACGTCGTGGTGAGACTATTAAGAATGGGCAAGATATCATTGGTAATAAAGTAAATATCAAGGTAGTAAAGAACAAAGTAGCGCCTCCATTCAAGAGTGCTACAGTAGATCTGATCTATGGAGAAGGTATTTCTCGTGTAGGAGAGGTATTAGACTTTGCTGTTCAATATAACTTGATCAGTAAATCTGGGGCATGGTTTGCTTACAATGGAGAAAAGATCGGACAAGGTAGAGATGCTGCTAAGGGCTTCTTATTATCTAATCCAGTATTGATGGAAGAGATCACTGCACAGATCAAAGAAAAACTATATAGTGATGATTCTGAGCAAGATCAGAAAGGATCTAATGAGGAATAGGGTACATATGTACCCTTTTATTATGAATTAAAATTGTAAAAGAAGAAATAATATTTAAGGGAATAGAACTTTATGGGAATTATGTGAGAAAATGTGGCAATTTTCTTGCTAGTAAGCGCTTTTTGTTGTATTATTATATATGGGTGTGAATGCCCAATTATGTGAAAATTGATGGAGGTATAACAGATGAATAATGATATTTCTTCCATTTTGTTCGCAGCCACTGTAGGTTTACTAGTTGGTATAGCTTGTATGTCATTGCTTTCTAAGCTAGGATTGAATAAGAATCAGCAAAAGGCTGATCTATTGATCAAGGAAGCAAATCTTAAGGCAGAAAATTTAGTCAAACAAGGGACACTTGAGGGAAAGAGTGCTGCTCACGAGATGAAGTTAGCTGCTGAGAAAGAGATCAAAGAAAGAAAAGCAGAAGTTGTTGAGAGTGAGAATAAATTATTACGCAGAGAAGATGCACTAAATTATCGTGATAAGGCTCTGACTGATAAAGAAAAACAACACGAGCATAATGCTCGCCAATTAAGCGAAAAGGCAGAAAAACTGAAACAAATGGAGCAGGAACTGCAAAGTAAGATTGATGTACAGATCGAAGAATTAGAAAGGATCTCTTCACTTTCTCAAAATGAAGCACGTTCTGAGTTATTCAAGATCGTTGAGAAACGTATGATCAATGAAGTAAGTGCTTATATTAAGGATAAAGAAGAAGAGGCCCATGAGAAAGCTAATGAGATTTCCCGTAACATTATTGCATTAGCGATCCAGCGTTATGCTCAAGAAGAAGTACAAGAGCGTACTGTATCTGTAGTAGCTCTACCTTCTGAAGAAATGAAGGGACGTATTATTGGTCGTGAAGGTCGTAACATCAAGGCTATCGAAATGGCTACTGGTGTAGATCTAATTATCGATGATACTCCAGAATGTATTACGATTTCTTGTTTCGATCCTATCCGTCGTGAGATCGCTCGTCTATCATTAGAGAGTTTGATCCGTGATGGCCGTATCCAACCTGGTCGTATTGAAGAAGTTGTTAACAAAGTAACACAAGAATTAAATGAAACGATCCGTAAAGCAGGTGAAGAAGCTATCTTCCAATTAAATATTGGTAAGATCGATCGTGAGATCGTTCAATTATTAGGACGATTAAAATATCGTTATAGCTATGGTCAAAATGCTCTACAACATTCACTAGATGTTGCACATTTAGCAGGGATCATGGCGGCTGAACTTGGTTTAAACCAAAGCTTAGCTAAACGTGCTGGATTACTGCATGATATTGGTAAGGCAGTAGACTTCGAGATGGAAGGTAGTCATATCGAATTAGGCGCTAAGATCGCTAAGAAGTGTGGAGAGAATGCTATTGTTATCAATGCTATCGAATCACACCATGGAGATAAGCCTGCTAATCATGTTATTTCTAACTTAGTAGCTGCTGCTGATACATTAAGTGCAGCACGTCCTGGTGCTCGTTATGAAGCATTAGAGAACTATATCCAACGTCTAGAACAACTAGAAGCTATTGCTAATGGTTTTGAAGGCGTAGATCGTTCATTTGCTATCCAAGCTGGTCGTGAAGTACGTGTCATGGTAAAACCTGATAAACTAGATGACCTTGGCTGTCACAGAATCGCTCGTGAGATCAAGGATAAGATCGAAGCTGAGTTAACTTACCCAGGTCAGATCAAAGTTACAGTTATCCGTGAATTAAGAGCTAATGAAATTGCGAAATAGAGGAGATCACTCCTCTTTTTTGTAACTAGGAGGTTTATATGAAGATATTATTTATTGGAGATATCGTAGGTAGAAAAGGTAGAGAAAAAGTAAAAGAGTTACTACCATCTATCCAAGAGCAATACAATATCGACTATACAATAGCCAATGCGGAGAATTCTGCTCATGGCAAAGGGATCACTAAGAAGATCTATCATGATCTATTAGCACATGGTGTAAACTTTATTACACTTGGAAATCATGCATTTTCTAAAAGTGAGATCAAACTAGATATGCCTACTCTTCATAATATGATCCGACCAGGAAACTTCAAGGATACATATGTAGGAGAATGGTATCGTATTGTAAATATTCATGGTCAAAAGGTATGTATCATTAACTTATTAGGACAAGCTTTCATGGATGTATGTGAAGGTAGTCCTTATGAATATATGGAGAAAGTATTGCAAGAAACATCTGCTGATTTCTATATCTGTGACTTCCATGGAGAAACTACTGGAGAGAAGATCGCCTTTGCGATGTATTTCTCAGATCGTGTGCATATGATCGTAGGGACTCATACCCATGTGCAAACAGCTGATAATCGTATTATTCATAATTGTGCGTTTATTAGTGATGTAGGTATGTGTGGTCCATATGAGAATAGTGTTCTTGGTAGAGATTATCAAGAAGTGATCCAAAGATTTACAAATGGTGAGAAGACAAGATTTACTATTGCAGAGAGTGAAGCGTGTTTCAGTGCTGTAGTAGTAGAATTAGATGAGGAATCTCATAAGGCAGTAAGTATTGAACGTATTTATATTCTTCCGTGCTAATGGTTATATAGGTTGCATATACTTTGATGAGTAAAGGAGCCTATAAGTTATGGAAACATTGAAAGTATCAACGAAATCAAATCCAGCGAAAGTAGCAGGAGCTTTGGTGAATGTTCTGAAAGAGAGCGATAGAGTGGTCCTTCAAGCAGTAGGAGCAGGGGCGATCAATCAAACGATGAAAGCAATTGCTATTGGAAGAGGGTTCGTAGCACCTAGTGGAATAGAATTAGTGTGCATTCCTTCTTTTGTAGATATTGAGATCAATGAGGAAAAGAGAACTGCGATGAAGTTAGTCGTAGAGAAACGTAGTTAAGAGTCATTGAGAAGATGGGAGACCATCTTCTTTTCCTTAATGATCCATTCATTCAAATGATCCATACTCATTTCC
This sequence comes from Erysipelotrichaceae bacterium, assembly GCA_015058845.1. Taxonomy (GTDB): domain Bacteria; phylum Bacillota_I; class Bacilli_A; order Erysipelotrichales; family Erysipelotrichaceae; genus SIG230. Next base: position 1,563 of record SVBO01000014.1, on the reverse strand, counting down.
ACATCTTTCCTTTATCTTATTCTCAAAATACATAAATTGTGCTATACTATATACGATAAAGGAGGAATATGAATATGGCAGTAAAGATCAATATTGATATCTGCATTGGTTGTGGTGCTTGTGTAGGTACTTGCCCAGTTGGCGCTCTATCAATGGACGGCGATAAATCCTCATGCGATGAATCTGTATGCATCGAATGCGGTGCATGTGTTGCAACTTGCCCAGTTTCAGCAATCGAATTATAAAATTTCCAAGCCTAGCTTGGATTTTTTTCTCTTCCCATTTACTCTAGAATACTATATACTAATATAGGCTTATTATTGATAGGAGGAATCATATATGAAGAAAGATCAATCCTGGGTATTGCCATCATTAAAAGATGCGCAAAAACGTACAAAAAATACTAGTGAGATCAAACATAACGAATTCACATTAACTGAAGAAGAAAAAACATTAGGAAATGGATATACATATCACGTAAGAACATACGGATGCCAAGCCAACGAAAGAGACTCTGAAACAATGGCTGGGATCCTAGAAGCCATGGGCTTTACTGCACAAGAGGATATCTTGAAAGCAGATGTAGTGATCCTGAATACATGTGCGATCCGTCAAAATGCGGAAGATCGTGTGATCGGAGAGATCGGTAATCTGAAACATCAAAAGAAAAAGAATCCAAACTTTATCCTAGCTGTATGTGGATGTATGGCACAAGAGGAAGAAGTAGTAGATGAGATCTTACAAAAACACCGTCAAGTAGATATCATCTTTGGCACGCATAATATCCATCATCTACCAGTATTACTACATCAATGTATGCAACAAAACAAACGTATCGTAGAAGTACTATCTAAAGAAGGAGAAGTAATCGAGAACCTTCCAGTAAGTCGCTTTGGAGCACATAAAGCATGGGTAAATATCATGTATGGTTGTGATAAGTTCTGTACATACTGTATCGTTCCTTATACACGTGGGAAAGAAAGAAGTCGCACGATGGAAGATGTTTTAAAGGAAGTTCAGATCTTAAAGGAACAAGGATATAAAGAAGTTACTTTACTAGGACAAAATGTAAATGCCTATGGTAAAGACTTAGGATTAGAGGGTGGCTTTGCTACATTACTAAAAGCAGTAGCCCAGATCGGGATCCCACGTATCCGCTTCTCCACATCACATCCATGGGATTTCAGTGATGCTATGATCGAAACGATTGCAGAATATCCAAACATCATGCCAGCGATCCACTTACCAGTACAATCTGGAAACAGTGAGATCTTGAAGTTGATGGGTAGAAGATATACTATTGAAGAATATAAGACATTATACGATAAGATCAAGAAAGCTATTCCAGAGTGTACAGTGACAACAGATATTATCGTAGGATTCCCTAATGAAACAGAAGAAGAATTTTTACAAACATTAGAGATCGCAGAATACTGTAAATACGACAATGCCTTCACATTCGTATACTCTCCACGTAAAGGTACACCAGCAGCACGTATGGTAGACAATGTACCAGCAGAAGAGAAAGATCAACGTCTAGCACGTTTAAATGAAGTGATCCAT
>SVBO01000013.1 GCA_015058845.1 Erysipelotrichaceae bacterium | reverse complement strand
TATACTAGAAAGTGCTGATTCCTTCATTGGTTTCAGCATTTTTTATTCCCTCTTAAACTAAAAGGAGAAATCTTTTCGATTCCTCCTTTTTCCGACTATAACTATTCTTCTATTTCGTTACAGCCTCATTACTAGTTAAATGATAATTCTTTATTCACTCTATAATAGATCACATAAGATATCACAGCATTTATGAAATCAGCGATCGCTTGTGTCCAAATAATACCACTCATACCAAATAAAATATTCAAGATAAATAAGATCGGAATATTTAAACATAACTGTCTGATCACAGCCAAATAGAAAGAAACTCTACCCTTACCGATCGCTTGCATATAATGCACCATTTGGAAACTCAAGAACATCACAGGAGTGGCGAAACAACGAGCTTTCATGAACTGTGTACCTAGTTGTAATGTCTCAGGATCCTTAATGAATGCTTGAATGATATATGGGGCAAATGTGTAATACAAACCAACACAAACAAATGCGATCGTTAGACCAACTGCTCTAGCAGTCGTAAAGAATGCCTTCATACGTTTCTCATTCTTAGCAGTATAGTTATAGGCGATCAAAGGCATCATACCCAAACAAATACCCACACCAATATTTAAAGGCAAACGCTCTACCTTCAACACGATCCCAATAGCTGCTAATTCCAGATCTCCATGCGCAGAAGATAACATATTGATCACGATCGTAGTTAGATCATATAGTAATAAACTTAAAGCAGCAGGAACACCAACAGCAAAGATAGATTTCCAAGAGGTACTACGGATCTTCTCGATACTTTTAGGAAGTGCTAAGATCGTGTCCTTCTTAACTCTTTGATATGTAAATATATAATATAAGAAAGCAGAAGTATTAGATAGCAATGTTGCAATAGCAGCCCCCATTACTTCATATCCTTTAGGTAAGATCACGAACATTAGTAAAGGGTCTAAGACAATATTCAAGATACCACCCATACTAAGACCAAAAGCACCTTCCTTGGAATATCCAATATTACGTAACATAGCACTCATAGTACTGGATAATACAGTAGGAATACCTCCAATAACGACTACAAAGAATAAATATTGTCTAGCATATCCGATCGTATTCTCACTGGCACCTAATAGATCTAGTAACGGATCCATGAATATAAAACAAGATGCAGAGAATACAGCAGCACAACAAAGTGCCATTACTAAACTGATAGAAGCTACTTTTCTAGCCTCTTCCTGATCCTTGACACCTAGTAAACGAACCACTAAGTTACTTCCTCCTACGCCAAAGAGATTAGCTAGAGCAGTCATCATCAAGAAGACAGTGGCTGCTAGAGAAGATGCAGCTACCATGTATGGATTATTCGTTTGACCAATAAAGTACATATCAGCCATATTATAAGCTAATATGATCAATTGACTAATAATCGTAGGGATCGCCATAATGGCTAATGCTGTGGGAACAGGCTTATTCTCAAATATATCGATCTTGTTATTCTTACCTTGTGTTTCACTCATACTTACTACCTCATTACTATTCTTCAATTTTATCATATTGTAAATAAGAAAGTAAATGTTTGAATAAGAAAATAGAGTACTTTACAGTACTCTATATCTCTATTATCGAATTCCATAATTCTCAATAATATAATCCATATCCTTATCCCCTCTACCAGAAAGATTAATAAGAATAGAACCCTTATCCATAGTCTTAGCTAACTTCATAGCATATGCCACCGCATGCGCACTCTCAATAGCAGGAATGATCCCTTCCATACGAGATAACATAAAGAATGCTTCTAATGTCTCCTCATCACTGATCACATCATACTTCACTCTACCAATATCACGTAAGAACGCATGTTCAGGTCCACTAGAAGGATAATCTAGCCCACTAGCCACTGAATATACAGGAGCAGGCTCTCCATTCTCATCTTTCAACATAATACTATTGAACCCATGCATGATCCCCTCACTACCATACTTCAAACTAGCCGCATGATCTCCTAGCGTAGTTCCTCTACCAAGGGGCTCGATCCCATAGATCTCCACAGGATCATCTAAGAATCCAGAGAATAGACCCATGGCATTAGAACCACCGCCTACACAAGCTACAATAGCATCTGGTAATTCACCAGTCATACCTACGAATTGCTCTCTAGCCTCGACTCCAATAATACTTTGGAAATCACGTACCATCATAGGGAATGGATGTGGACCAAGTACGGAACCAATACAATAGATCGCATCTTTGTATTCTTTAGCATAGGCAGCAAACGCAGCATCTACAGCCTCTTTCAATGTCTGTAGCCCTTCTGTCACTTCAATTACATTCGCTCCTAAGATCTTCATTCTAGCTACATTTGGAGCCTGTTTCTTAATGTCTACAGCTCCCATATAAATATCACACTCTAGTCCAAAATAAGCAGCCGCAGTTGCTAAGGCCACACCATGTTGCCCAGCCCCTGTCTCAGCAATTACTTTCTTCTTACCCATATACTTAGCAAGTAATACTTCTCCCATACAGTGATTGATCTTATGAGCACCAGTATGATTTAGATCCTCACGCTTTACATATAACTGAACACCATTGAACTGAGAAGATAGACGATCTAGATGTGAGATAGGAGTAGGTCTACCTTGGAATTCTCTTCTAATACGTCTAAGTTCACTGATGAATTTAGTAGATTTACTAATAGTTTTATAGGCAGCAGTTACCTCATCGATCGCTTGTTGTAATTCTGGTGAAATATAAGATCCTCCATATTTCCCAAAGTAACCATCTTTATCTGGATAATTCTTGAAGTAAGTTGTAAAGTCGATATCGTTGTATTTCATATTGTTTTCCTCCTGTAGTTTGATTTGATGAATGATTTAGTTAATTCAAGCTACGCCATCGTTTTGTAAGTAACATAAGTGTTCCTCCTAGATCAGTTCAAAAGAAAACGCCCTCAATAGAAGTTTTCTTCTATCAAGGACGAATAGTATCTATCCGCGGTGCCACCTTGTATTCGTAGAGTTATTTCTCCACGCCCTTAGCAGGATACCAACATATCCCTGACAACTCACGTATGCCAACACGTTGCAGAATACTCTGTGTATATACACATTTGACTGCACCCTCCGCGGTCCATTTGACAACTTGTTTCTTACCTGTCTCTCACCTAACACAGGTTCTCTGTAGAGGCATCATTGCCGTTATCTCCGCATCAACGGTTTACTTCTTTCTCATTATAGCATTCTCTGTATGATTTGTTAAGAGAAAATAGTAATAATATGATAGAATATATATGTATAGGAGGTATAGATATGACTAAGAGATCTATAGTAAGTTCAAGTACATTACATATACTAGCAATGTTGTGTATGTTATGTGATCATTTATGGGCTACGATCATTCCAGGAAATCAATGGTTGACTAGCGTGGGAAGGATAGCTTATCCGATCTTCGCATTTATGGTAGTAGAAGGGTACTTCCATACGTCTAATTTACGTAAATATGCTACTAGATTACTGGTATTTGCTATTATCTCTGAAATACCATTTAATCTAATGTATAGCAATAGTCTATTCTATCCATTACATCAGAATGTGATATGGACATTGCTTATTGGTCTAGCTATGATCCATTTGAATGAATCAGTTAGAAATAAGAAGATATGGGTACGTGGTCTTGTAGCGATCGCTTCTATTGTAATAGGTGGCTTACTGGGCATCGTTTTATTTACTGATTATAATAGTGTTGGTGTATGGACTATCCTTGTATTCTATTTCTTTAGAGGTAAGAAGTGGTGGAGTTTAGTAGGTCAATTACTATGTTTATACTATTTGAATGTGGAGATCCTTAAGGGATTATACTTTGAGGTCGAGTTCTTGGGCATGTCATTTGAAGTAGTACAACAAGGTCTTGCTTTAGTAGCTCTTATTCCTATTTGGGTATATGATGGTAGCAAGGGTATTCGAGATAAATGGTTCAAGTACCTTTGTTATTGGTTCTATCCTGTTCATATGTTGGTGTTATGGGGAATCTATAGAGCGATGTAGTTATTAGTAAAGAAAGAGCTAAGATATAGGAGTATATACTCTAGTACCTTAGCTCTTTATATTTATTCCTTACACATCGCTACAAAGTCTTTGAATAACTGCATCTGTTCTTCATTCTCATACATCTTCTCAGGATGCCATTGAACAGCAAATAAATGATTCCCTTGCACTGCTTCTACTAGACCATCCTCACTCACACCACTTACGGTTAAGTATTTACCTAATACCTTAATATTCTGATGATGATAGCTATTTACTTGAGTGACCTTACCAAAGACATCTTCTCCATAAGTATTTTTTTCAAAATATACTAGATGAGGATTAGGATCTTCGCTATTTCCACTATGTGTCTCTTTACGTATATTACCATATTCACTAGGTAGGTCTTGGTATAATGTACCACCAAAGGCTACGTTGATCGCTTGGATCCCACGGCATATCCCTAAGATCGGTTTACTGAACTTATAGAAATAACGGATCAATGTGATATCCATAAGATCAATACCATATTCATCTGTTTTGGTTAATGGATGAGGAGTCTGGTTATATAACATAGGTTCTAGATCATTACCCCCTGTTACTAACAATCCATCACATAACTCTGCTATCTCTTCTAATTCTTCGACACTTTGCGGAGTTACAATAATAGGACTACCTCCAGCATTTCTAATAGCTTGAATATAATCCTTGTTTACTTGATAAGCAGGATTTGATCCATTCATACAACTTCTAGCAGTCACTAAGATCCTAGGTTTCATACACTCATCTCCTTATTTTCAGCTATCTTTGATTGAAAATGTCTCAACTATCTCCTATAATATATGTGGTGATCGTAAATGAATATCAATCAATTATTAACAGAAACAATAACACAAGATCTACATAAATTAATTGTATCAAATGCTAAGAAAAAGTCAAATACTCTACAGAAAGTCACTGTAAGAAGAGTACTTGTGAAAGGTAAAGAATACTTCCAGATAGAGTCTTTCACAAAGCAACAAGCCTTTCATGAGAACTTGGATGTAGAGCATACTATTAATAAGTTAATAGAGATCTGTTGTGAATTTAAACAAATGAATATTATTACTACTACATATGAATATATAGTACGTATGAAGAATCTAGATGATATCTATGTTAAGAAGGTCAGTAAACAAAGAGAAGTGAAGGAAGTAACTTCTCAGAATCGTAAGAAGAACTATATTCTTAGTGAGAGTATGGATATTCCAGCTTTTGTAGATCTTGGGATCTTTACGAAAGAGGGAAAGATCGTTCATAGTAAGCAAGAGAAGTTCCGTCAGATCAATCGTTTCATTGAGATGATCGATGATGTGATCAGTAAAGAGGATAAAGATCATTATCATATTGTAGACTTTGGTTGTGGTAAGAGTTACCTTACATTCATTGTGTATTACTACTTTACTCAAATTAAGAAGAAGAAAGTCAAGGTAGTAGGAATGGATCTGAAAGAGAGTGTTATTGATCATTGTAATGAGACTGCTAAGAAGTATGGTTATGAGGATCTTACTTTTATTTGTGGGGATATTAAGGATTATGTAGCAGAAGAGCCGATCGATATGATCGTTACACTACATGCTTGTGATATTGCTACAGACTTAGCTTTGTACCATGCTATTACTAAGAATGTAAGATTGATCTTCTCTGTACCTTGTTGTCAACATGAGATGATGGCTCAGATCAAGAGTGATAGTTTCTTGATGAAGCATGGGATCATTAAGGAGAGATTATCTGCTCTATATACAGATGCTTTACGTTCTTTGTTATTAGAAGCTTGCGGTTATGAGGTAAGTGTGTTAGAATACATTGATTCTGAAGGCTCTTTAAAGAACTTGTTGTTACGTTGTAAGAAGTTAAAAGAGTGTGATGAGAGTAAGAAGCATGCATTAGTGGCTGAGGCACAAGAGTTTATGAGCGAGCATCATGCCCAGATCATGTTGTTTAAGTTATTAAGAGCGAATGGTATTATATAAGGAGAGTATTATGAGTAAGAATAAAGAGAATTTAGAGATCATGCGTAGGATCGTAGAAGCTAAGAAGGCTAAGAGTTCTGTTCAAAGGGGTCTTGATAATAAGGCTGATAAGACGATGGGTGAGAAGAGAAAGAAGATCTATGTGAAGAAGACTGGTGGATTATTCGATAAGTAATCGTATACTATTTCTTGTTGTTTTCACTATTTTCCAGTATAATGGTATTAATTAGATGGAGGAATTATTATGAATTTAGGAAAGGTTGAGTTACATTTACACTTAGATGGGTCTTTAGATCTTGAGACTGCGTATGATCTAGCTAAGAAACGTAATGTGATCGATGATGCAATGACTTTTGATGCGTTCTGTTCTAAGATGGAAGTGCCTAGTGATAATCCTAGTTTAGAGGAATGTTTGAAGTGTTTTGATTTCCCTATTGCTATTATGCAAGATGCTGAGGCATTGGAGTTATGTACGTATACATTGATCCGTAATCTACATAAGATGGGTCTTATTTATGCTGAGATCCGTTTTGCACCACAGTTACATCTTCAAAAGGGTATGAATCAAAGAGAAGTGATCGAGGCTGTGTTAGCGGGGCGTAATCGTGCGTTAGAGGATTTCGGGTTATTAACTAATATTATTTGTTGTTGTATGACTGTGGGTCCTGCTAGTATCAATATGGAGGCTAACTTAGAGACAGTTCGTGTGGCTAGAGAATATCTTGGTAAGGGTGTTTGTGCTGTTGACTTAGCGGGTAATGAGGGGGCTTGTCCTATTCTAGATTATAAGCCTTGTTTCGATCTTGCTAAGGAGATCGGTATGCCTTATACGATCCATGCTGGGGAAGCTGGTCCTGCTAGTAATGTATGGGATGCTGTTATGGTAATGGGTGCTCAACGTATTGGGCATGGTGGTCATAGCACTGAAGATCCTAAGGTTAAGCAAATGATGATCGATAAGCAGATCCCTTATGAGTTCTGTCCTACTAGTAATATTCAATGTCATTGTCAACCTTCTTATGAGGAACATGCTATGATCGAGTTATTACGTGATGGTGCTTGTGTGACTATCAATTCTGATAATATGACTTTATCTAGAGTGAATACGCATATTGAGATGGAGAGAGCTATCAAGTTTATGGGTCTAACTGAAGAGGATTGTCATAAGATGACTTTGAATGCTATTAAGTCTGCGTTTATTAGTGATGCTGAGAAGGAAGAGTTATTAGCTAAATTATAGGAATTATTACCCATCCATTAGGATGGGTTTTCTTTACTTATTCCTACTAATCATGATACAATGAATACAACATAAGGAGTGATACCATGTTCGAGAATAATAAAGTAAACCTAGAAGTCTTAAAGAAAAGAGCCTATAACTATCGTTGGGCAGAAGTAGGAGAAGACATCATTCCTCTTACTGCAGCAGACCCAGATTACCCATGTGCCCCAGAGATCAAACAAGCCATGATCGAGTATGTACAAGATGGATACTTCTCATATACACCAAAACTCGGATATGATAGCTTCAAGAAAGGCATCTCCCAAGCTCTACTACAACGTAAAGGAGAAGATATCCCTTATACACAGATCCTTCCTATCGACTCTGCAGCAAGGGGTATGTATATTATAGCAGAAGCATTCTTAAGTGAAGGGGATGAGATGATCGTCTTTGATCCATGTGATTACCTATTCAGAGAATCTGCCCTAGCAGCAGGGGCTACAGTAGTAACATTCCCAGCCTCTTTAGATGAAGAAGGACATATCGATCTAACACACTTCGAAGATTATGTAACACCTAGAACAAAAATGATCGGTCTATGTAATCCACATAACCCATATGGGAAAGTATATACAAAGGAACAATTAGAGTTCTTAATGAGTCTATGTGAGAAACATGATATCTATATTATGAATGATGAGATCTGGTCTGATATTATCTATAGTGATGCAGAGTTTACTAGTATCTATGCACTAGGTAATGATAGATGTCATCGTGTATTATCTGTATATGGGTTCTCTAAGTCATTTGGTCTAGCAGGTCTTAGAATTGGTTGTATCTATTGTAGTGATCAGAATAACTTTGCTAAGTTAGTGAAGCATTCTCAAGTATTAAGTACAGCAGGGGGTATTGCTTCTATTTCACAAGTAGCGGGTGAAGTAGCAGTGACACAATGTTATTACTGGGTAGATGCGTTCCGTAAGCATTTGGAAGAGAATCGTGATTATGCAGTAGAGCGTATTAATAAGATGTCTGGTCTTAAGGCATATAGACCTCAGGGTACGTATTTATTATTCGTAGATATGAGTGCATATGATATGAAGGCTGCAGACTTTAGTGAATATTTGAAAGAGACTGTAAAGTTAGCGATCGTACCTGGTGGTAGAGAGTTCTTTGGAGATCTTTCAGAAGGATATTTCCGTGTTTGTTTCGCAACGAGTCGAGCTATTTTAGAGGAAGGTCTAGATAGATTAGAGAAGGGTATAGCATTACTTAGAGAAAGTAAAGGAATAAAGTAAAATAAAAGGGCATAAGCCCTTTTGTTGTTTCTATGGATTATTACGGATACTTTGCATGTATTCACCAAATCCTAATGGAGTAACATCATAGTTCATAATAGGTTCTTCTCCATTTACTATACGCATAATATTCTCTGCAAGTAGTTTCTCATTCTTAGTCTTCTGTTCAAATAACTGAATGTGATACTTATAGATCTTTAATAATTTCTCATGTAAGTCATCTAAGAATACGAATTCATTACCAGTAATTGTATTGATCAGTGAATCAGTTTTCTCATCATATTTGATCGTGTATGTTTCACCACGAGCAATTAAGCTATACAATATCTCTCCATTTTCCACACTTTTATAAAAGCCGATATTTCCTTCACCAATATCTGAATATCTTTGATAAGTGATGGGACTACGAATTCTATACAATTGTACAACGATATCGTATGTTCCATCATTCTCTACTTCATTGCCGATTCTTACACAAAGTGTAGGGGAATCCATTACTTGTGCTTGAACATGAATATACTCTTCTTTCGCATTACCATATGGAGTATTATATACCTGAACTTCAGGGAATCCTCCTGCCATCATATATTCATCATAGATATGAGACTCTATCACATGTTCTTTGATCTTCTCTAACATCTCTTCTGTAATGAAATCAGCTCTAACATCATCAGTAACAGTAGGTTGTGTTGTTTTCCCTTCATTTATATCAGTATTGGGCGTATTAGTAGAAGAACAAGCAGTTAATAGTAATAAACAAATGATCCATAACTTCCTCATTCTATCCCTCCTATAACAATGTAACTCTATACTTCTCACATAACTCGATCATATCTTGAGGCCAAATACTAGCTTGTACCTCTCCAATATGGATCTTCTGTAGCAGTAACATACAAATACGAGATTGACCTAGTCCTCCTCCAAAAGTAAGAGGTAATTCATGATTCATAAGAGCTTGATGGAATGGTAACTCTAACCTATCTTCACAATGAGCCTTCTTTAATTGCTCTACCAAAGAATGCTCATCAACACGGATCCCCATAGAAGAGATCTCAATAGCCTGATCCATCAAAGGATAATACACTAACAAGTCTCCATTCAAAGACCAATCATCATAGTCAGGAGCTCTACCATCATGTGGATAACCATTCTCTAGAGTATCCCCGATCTGCATAACGAATACCGTATGATGCTCTCTACAAATAGCATGTTCTCTTTCTTTAGAGGATAGATGAGGATATCTAGCTAACAGTTCTTTACTAGTAATGAAGTATACTTTCTCTTCAATAAAAGGAGGAAGGATCGAATAATGCATATTCACTACTTCTTCTGTTCTCTTTAAAGCACGCATAATGAGTGTTACTTGTGTTTGAAGATAATCTAGTGTACGATCCTGATCAAAGATCACTTTCTCAAAGTCCCATTGATCCACATAGGTAGAATGGATATTATCTAATTCCTCATCTCTTCGGATCGCATTCATATCCGCATAGATCCCTTTAAATCTAGGAATACCATATCTCTTCAAAGCCATTCTCTTCCACTTAGCAAGAGAGTGTACAACTTCGACCTCAGCTTCATTCATATCCTTGATCGTAAAGGATACAGGTCTTTCATATCCATTTAAGTTATCATTCAATCCACTATTAGAAGGCACATATAAAGGCGCAGATACACGAGTTAATTGCAGATTATTCGCTAACTCTCTTTCAAATGTATCCTTGATCAACTTGATCGCAATTTGCGTTTCTAGGATATCTAATTTAGGTAGATAATCTTGTGTTAGAAATAGTTTCATAATATATACCTCCTATGGATTGCTGATATTATATCACAAAGATAACCAGGAAGATATAGTGTAATTGGAAATAGGAAAGTCTACAGAATAGTATAATTACAAGAAATACCATTGCATTCTTGTAAGTAATTCGATAGAATATATATAGAAATCTACAAAATGTAGAGTTTGGAGGTGTTGGTATGAAACACTATGTAGATATGTTAGTGAGAGTGGATGTGAATGGGAGGATGCGTCCTTTACGATTTCTTTGGGATAATGGTAAGGAGTATAAGATCGAGAGGGTGTTATCGGTGTGTAAGGCTGCTTCTTTGAAGGAGGGGAGAGAGGGTCTTAGGTATACTTGTCAGATCTGTAATAAAGTTAGATTCTTATATTATGAGGGAGATCGATGGTTTGTAGAGTGTGATGGGTAGTGTGTATAGAAGTGAGGATATCACTTCTTTTTAAATGTTCTATTATTCTCTTTAGATAATATTAAGGATTTCTTAAAAGAGTATACAATCAGTTTATTTTTTAGTATAATTATAGATACTAAGGAGATTTTTAATATGGACAAATATGTATTAAAAATAGATGAAAATGGAAATGAGATCACAGTGCGTGATGTTCAATTAGTTCTATTAGATATGGCTAAAGATATTGATGAAATATGTCAAAGAAATAATATCCCATACTTTCTAAATGGAGGAAGTGCTCTTGGAGCAGTACGTCATAAGGGCTTTATTCCATGGGATGATGACTTTGATATTGCTATGATGTATACAGACTATGTACGCTTCAGAAAAGCCTTGAAAGAAGAATTACCGCAAGATAAATATGTCTATCATTGCTATGAGAAAGATAGAAGATATAACGTAACGATCCCTGCTATGAAGATCAGAAGAAAGGGAACGTATATCAAAGAAGTAAATACACTATTAGCAAATCGTATTAAGGGACATGATGGTTGTGATGGAGTATTCGTAGATGTATTCGTGTATGATCATTGTAGTAACTATAAGGCATTAGATCTACCATACCGATTACTGAACACATTCCTGATGCCATTCATTATCTTATTCGATAACCTACATATCAACCCAACATTCCTAAAGGATTGGTATGTAAGTAATGCTAGATCTTATGGCAGGATCATGAAAAGATCAGAATATATCGGATTTGATCTAACATGGACGTATAAGAGCCCATTTAAACCATTTATCTTCAAGAAAACAGACATATACCCAGTACAATATGTAGACTTTGAAGATACCAAATTACCGATCGCCAATGACCCACACGCCTTCTTAAGCGTAGCGATCGCACCAAGCTATATGACATTACCACCAGAAAATGAACGTATAGCCAAACACACAGTAGATATTGATTTAGGAGATTTATATGGTAAGTAGAATTGCACAACCCCAATATGTAAGAAGAGGAAGAAGACGTATCAGATGGTATATCTTGATTCCATTGATCGTTATTTTGTTAGGACTAATAATAGGAGGAGGATTCTTGATCAAGAATATCTTCTTCCCAGAAGAAAAGATCAAAGAGTATTCATTCTGTAATTATACGGTAGAAGAGAGTAAAGCTATTCTTTCTGATCCCAATAATGAAGAAGGAGATTACCAAGTAAAAGATTATTTGTTATATGGAGAAAGCTTAAGTGTATATGCTGAGGAGTATGTAATGGGTGGTAAGGATCCATTATATAATAAGAGCATCATGCTAAGAAACTTATGTACAGGAAGTGAATTCGTATACTTATTAGGAAGTGAAGTAGATAAGCAGATCTTGATCTATGAGTTACCAGTAGGGGTATATGAAGTATATGTATCCTCATTGATCAAGGATGAGAGAATGTTCATGGAAGAGGAAGTATTAGATAGTTTCTATACAGTAACTCGTGGTGGTATCAATCATAAGGTAACATTGATCGCTGATGATAACTATTTCTATCCAGATAGTGAAGATGCCTCAGAATTAACACTAGAGAAACCATATGTATTCTTAGAAGTTACAGAAGAAGAATTACCAGAGAATGTATATGATATCTTGATCGATCCAGGACATTATACAAATGACTATGGACCTATCGTAGAAAAAGGACATGCTGCAAATGGCTTGATCGAATCAGATGAGACATTGAAGGCAGCCTTAGTAATGGAGAAAGTATTTACAGATGCTGGATTAAAAGTAAAACTGATCCGTTATGGGGATGAGTTAGTAGATACCTATGGTGAAGGTGGAAGAGTTTGGCAAGTGTTTGATGGCCAAGCTAAATATTATATCTCTAATCACTTAAATGCATTAGATGATAAGAGTGTCGATGGAACAGAAGTTATGTATTCTTCCTATGCATCTTCTGTATTAGCAGAAACAGTACTGAATAAGATCGTAGATAATTCTGATCTAGAGATCAGTGGTAATATCGGATATGGAAATAAGATCCCAAGTGTACTACCATGTAAGAGAACAGATGAAGGGTATGATGCCATGATGATGCTTCGTGAACCTGGAGGTAAGGCATTAGGGGCTGGTAATATCTCAGAACTTGCTAGAACACAGAATAAGCCATTTATGGAAGGAAAGAGTTATGGAGCCCAAGCGATCTTGATCGAATATCTATATATGAGTAATGCTTCTGATGCTGAGAAGTGGAAGAATAACTATGAATTATATGCTACATTAGCTACCCAAGGTATTATAGATTACTTAAAGTTAGATCTATATGAAGATGAGATCTATCAACCAGTAGTAGAAGAAGATACAAAGAAAAAGAAATAGATCCTAGGAGGATAAGATGAATCAGAATTTCTGGAAAGATCTGAAATTTGAACTCAAAGAATTTGTACGTCGCCGTAAGGCGAAGAAACATCGTAAGTCTTATGAGGAGATACAGGATCAAAGAGGTAAGAAAAGTGAGTCTGATATAGATTGAGAATCTATGCAGTGGCTGAATAATCGAAAGTATAAAGGATGATCATACTTTGTAGTAGGGGGTGAGAGAGATGATATTAAGTGTATCGAATGCTGTGAAGACATATGGTATGACAACAGTGTTTGAGAATATCAATTTCGAGATACGTGGGAATGAGAAGATCGCATTAGTAGGTAAGAATGGTAGTGGTAAGACTACTTTACTAAAGATCATATGTGAAGAGATCCCCTTGGATAAAGGAGCGATCCATAAGAAATCTGGCTTAAGGATCGGCTATTTAGCGCAAATGACATTTAAAGATGAATCTAATAGTGTAAAGGAAGAGTTATTCTCAGTATTTACTGAATTAAAATCTATTCAGAAGCAGTTAGAGCAATTAGAAGAACAATTACTAACTGATCATAGTGAAATTACCTTAAATCGTTATGCTAACCTACAACAAAGATTTGAAGAGATGGGTGGATATACATATGAGAGTGAAGCTTATACAGTGATCACTAAGTTTGGATTCAGTAAAGAAGATCTAGAAAGAGAGATCCACACATTCTCAGGAGGCCAGAAGACGAAACTAGCCTTTGCAAAGTTATTACTATCTAAACCTGATATCTTATTACTAGACGAACCAACGAACCATCTAGATCTAGATACGATCCAATGGTTAGAAGGATATTTAAAGAAATATCCACGTAGTGTAGTGATCGTAAGTCATGACCGTTATTTCTTAGATGAAGTAGTGAGTGAAGTATATGAGATCAGTAACTATCAATTGATCCGTTATGCTGGTAACTATTCTCGTTATGTGGAAATGAAGGCTAAGGATATTGAAAGACAAAATGCAGCGTATGCTAGACAACAAAAAGAAATTGAACGGATCGAGGGATTGATCGAGAAGTTTAGATATAAGGCTACTAAGGCAGCCTTTGCGCAGTCTAAGATCAAATACTTAGATCGAATGGAGAAGATCGAACCATTAAAGATCGATGAAAAGAAAATGAAAGTTAAGTTTACTCCTGCGAAAAGAGGCGGTAAACAAGTGATTGAGATCTGTGATCTACAAGTGGGGTATACGAAACCATTATGCACAGTGAATCTAGAGATCTTAAGAGGACAGCGTATAGCAGTCATTGGTCCTAATGGAGAAGGAAAGTCTACTTTCTTAAAGACTCTGATGGAGATCATTCCCCCATTATCTGGTGAATTCTTATTAGGCCATCAAATAGAGATCGGATACTTTGATCAACAAATGGCCCAACTAAATACTACGAAAACAGTATTAGAAGAACTATGGGATGAACACCCTGAAGTCACACAAACACAGATCCGTACTATTCTAGGATGCTTCTTATTCACTAATGAAGATGTATTCAAGAATGTAAGTGACTTATCTGGAGGAGAGAAAGTCCGTTTATCTCTAGCAAAATTAATGCTAGAGCGAGGAAACTTCCTGATCCTGGATGAACCTACGAACCATTTAGATATTGAAAGTAAAGAAGTATTAGAAGAAGCTCTGCGTGATTTTGAGGGTACACTGTTATTTGTAAGCCATGACCGTTACTTCATTAAACAGATCGCAGATGGTATCTTACAGATCAAAGATGGGCAAGCTATCTATTATCCAAAGACATATGAAGAGTTCATTGGCAAAGATGAACCAAAAGAAGAAATCAAAGTAGAAGTAAAACAAGAAGTAAAACGACAACGTCCAGTAGATAACAAGAAACAAATCGCAAAGATCGAGAAAGCGATCAGTGCTAAGGAAGAAGAGTTAGCTACTTTACGTGAGTTACGTTTTGATGAAGTATATTATCACGACTATAAGAAGATGCAAGAATTAGATGCTAAGATCGATGATGTACACAATGAGATCGAACATCTAATGTCACAGTGGGAAGAACTACAATCGTAAGGGAGTGAGAATATGCGTAAGATCGTTAGATTATTGACATCCAAAGCCTTGATCGTAACAGTATTGATCCTGTTACAGGTCATAGCCCTTTGTATATCGATCATGTATCTAGCATCGTATTACGCATATTTACGCTCCTTTCTTTTTATACTTTCCCTGATCATCGGGATCCAAGTGATCAATCATAGAGGTAATCCTTCCTACAAGATCGCATGGATCATTGTGATCATGGCTTTCCCACTGTTTGGAGGGATCTTCTATGTACTCTTTGGAAACAAGAAGATGCCTAAGAAACAAGTAGTACAGAACCTAGCATCTATTAAACAAATGGCAAGATACCTAAAGAGAGAAAACGGCTATATAGAAGAATTAAAAGCAAAAGATCTAGATGCCTATAAACTAGCCTATTACCTAGAAGAACACTCTGGTTTTCCCTTGTATACCTACTGTGACACAACTTATCTTTCATCAGGAGAAATGTACTTTGAATGTTTACTAAGTGAACTAAAGAAAGCTAAGAAATATATCTTTATGGAATACTTCATTATAGAAGAGGGCATCTTCTTTACAAGTATCCTAGAAGTATTACATGAAAAGGTATCCCAAGGAGTAGAAGTATACTTTATCTATGATGATGCAGGATGTGTAGGAAAGATACCACCCCATTATGATCATAAACTACAGCAAATGGGGATCCATTGCCTAGCATTCAACCCCATAGAACCACAACTACTGATCCACATGAATCATCGAGATCATCGTAAGATCACTGTGATCGATGGTAAGGTAGCATTTACAGGAGGAGTCAATCTAGCGGATGAGTATATCAATGCCAAGGTAGTATATGGGAAATGGGTAGACAGTGGTATCATGATCCAGGGAGAGGCTGTATGGGCCTTTGCCTTGATGTTCATGCAATTCTATAACTTCTATAGTAAAGATAAGATAGGGAACTATGATATGTATTACCATCAGAATATCCAATATGATCATACGGGATATATCTTACCCTACACGGATTCGCCTTTAGATGAAGAGATCATAGGAGAGAATGTACATATCAGTATCCTGAATATGGCTAAACAGTATGTATACATCAAAACACCTTATCTGATCTGTGATCATGAAGTCATAACAGCTCTACAATTAGCTGCTAAGATGGGAATAGACGTACGCATCATGTTACCTCATATACCCGATAAATGGTTCGTACATATGGTCAGTAGAGCCTACTATACACCATTAATAGAAGCAGGAGTAAAGATCTTAGAGTATGAGAAGGGATTCATACATTCGAAAGAGTTTATAAGTGATGATAGGGTAGGGGTGATCGGTTCTACGAATATGGATTATCGTAGCTACTATCTACATCATGAGTGTGGTGTATGGTTATACGATGATGCTGTTATCTTAGAAATGAAGAGAGCCTATGAGAAACAATGTGAAGAGTGTATAGAGATCGATATACATCACTTTGATCATGAGAATATCATGACTAAGATGATCCAAGGGATCTTACGCTTATTTGCTCCTATCATGTAAAGAAAATCCGATCCATCAGATTTTTATTTATACCTTTCTATGATAGAATATAGTACAGGAGGTATAAGAATATGCGCGTGAAAGATCTATGTATGATAGCCCTAATAGCCACATTAGAATACATAGTATTCACATACTTTTCGTATATCTTATACCTAGAATGCATCACCTTTACGATTATGATGATCGCCCTATACTTTAACACAAAGATCGCCATTACCTCTTCTCTAGTATTCACACTACTCAATTGCTTGAATATGGGTATTAGTCCATGGTCTATGATGTATCTATTAGTCTATCCACTCTATTCCCTAGTCATATCCCTAGGAAAGAAACTGATCAAACAGAAGGTACAATATGCCATTATTACTTGTACCCTACTATCCTTTCTAACAGGACAATTACTACAATTACCATATCTACTAGTTTCTAAGAATATCACATATTTATATCTATTAGCAGGACTTAAGACATCCTTGATCCAAGCGATTCTAAGTGGTATATTTACTAGTATTTGTTATCATAAGACGGCGAAAGTATTACAAAGATGGGAGAGATGAACATGAGATTTGTTAAGGTATTTCTAGCAATGTGTGTATTATCTATGGTAGTAGCATGTGGTAGTAAGAGGGATATAGAGCAAAGAGAGGTCAGTGTGTATATCGTGGTAGAGGATACGACTACTTCTAGTGTGTTGTTTGAGGGAGAGATCAGTGCAGTAGGAGAGATCGAGACATTAGAAGATCTTCTAGCGATAGTTCCTGAATTAGAAGTCGTGATGAGTAAGGGAGCGTATGGAGTACAGATCGATAGTATCCTAGGAGTCAAAACTGAGAATTGGAGCAAGGGTCCTTGGTGGGTATTTAGTTCGGATAATAATACTTCTTGTGTAGAGATGGGGATGTGTCCTGCTATATCAGAGGTAGTCATAGAGAATAATAATCGTTTCAAATTTGAATTCATACAGTAATAAGAGGCATTCCTAGAATGCTTCTTTTCATTTCCTCATATACTACAAAGAAAGTGAGGAATACAAATGGAACAAGGATACTTACTAATAGAAACCTTCATCGCGAAGGGAAATATACCGATCAATGAAGTACAGATCATGATCTTTGGAGAAGAACTAGATAGTCCCATTGAAGTATATACCAACAGAGATGGAAAGAGTGAAGTAGTAGCATTACCCACTAAGAATAAAGAGTATTCACTTGAAGAATCCTACAATGATAGACCCTACAGTGAATACACGATCAAAGCGACTAAAGAAGGATACTATGAGATCAACATCAAAGATATTCAAATATTCGCAGGAGAATACTCCTACCTCCCCCTAAACCTCATCCCCCTACAATCTACTATTAATGAAAGAACAGTACCAGTCGCCACACAGATCACACCCCATAACCTAAACACCCAGAATACCCCGAGAAATGAAATAGGAGGAGGCCCCTCTCCCACTTCCCTATATAACCCAGTCATCATCCCCAGTACGATCACAGTACACTTAGGAAGACCAGAACAAAGGGCAGAAGATCTAACAGTAGATTTCCGCTACTATATCAAGAACGTAGCCTCCTCAGAGATCTATCCCACATGGCCTAAAGAAGCCATTACAGCCAATATCCTAGCGATCATCTCACTAGCCTTAAATAGAGTATATACAGAATGGTATAAACTAAGAGGCTATCCCTTCCAGATCACCAATTCCACTTCATTTGACCAAGCCTTTGTAAAAGACCGTAATATCTTTGATAGTATCTCAGATATCGTAGATGAAGTATTCAATGAATATGTGAGAAGGATCGGCTATATAGAACCACTATTTACTCAATACTGTGATGGGAAGAGAGTACAATGTGAAGGAATGAAGCAATGGGGAAGTTATGCTCTAGCGAATCAAGGATATAATGCGGTAGAGATCTTGAAGGAGTATTATGGAGAGAATATAGAAGTAGTGATCTGTAATACGATCGAAGATATAAGAGAATCTTATCCAGGGTCTCCTTTACAAATTGGTAGCAGTGGTAAGGATGTATACCTAATGCAGAGATATTTAAATAGAATATCGATCGATTATCCCAACATTCCCTCTACCCATCCGCAAAATGGAATATTCACAAGAGATATGGAGGAGAGTGTAAAGGCATTCCAAGAACAATTTAATCTACTAGTAGATGGTATTATAGGAAAGTCTACTTGGTATAAGATATCTTATATATTCACTTCAGTAACCAAGCTAGCTGAATTATCTAGTGAAGGATATCGAGTAAGTAATGAATACTATAAGTATCCAGGTACTGCCTTGAAGGAAGGAAATAGAGGGATCTATGTATATGCACTTCAAGTATATCTAGCATTGATCTCACAATTCTATGAAACTATCGATACCCCAACGATAGACTCTGTCTTTGGAAGAACTACTAAGAATATCGTAATACAGTTTCAAAAGGAATTTGGCTTAGAACAAGATGGAGTTGTAGGAGAGAGTACTTGGAATAAGATCGTAGAGGTGTTCTTAGGACTACTAGATCAGATCCCTCCTATGGATGAGATCCTTATGTATCCAGGGTATTTGTTAGAAGAGGGGGCTAGGGGAGAGAATGTAGCTGCTATTCAAACGTATTTAAATAAGATCGCAGAGTATTATCCGAATATCCCTAGAGTACAAGTAGATGGGATCTTTGGGAGAAGTACAGTGGAGCAAGTGAAAGCATTTCAAAGAGTATTTAACTTAAGAAGTGATGGTGTGATCGGGGAAATGACTTGGAATGCGATATTACTGGCTTATCAAGAGTTATTACGTGTTACTCTATATCCTGGGAGCCCACTGGGAGTGGGGAGTCAAGGGGAGAGCGTACGGAAGATCCAGGAATACATTAGAGAGATTGCATCTGTTTACAAAGATATTCCAACTGTACAGGTGGATGGAACTTTTGGACCAGCTACTAAGAGGGCAGTAGAGAGTTTCCAAGCGTACTTTGGTCTACCTGTAGATGGAGTAGTAGGCAAGAATACTTGGAATAAGATCTTAGAAGTGTATATCAATGATATACGAGAGATCATTAGAGAAGAGGGTATGGATAGTGTGTATGATGCTGTCTTTGATACCCTAGGAGACTTAGTACAGTATCATACAAAGGATCGTGTAGGGAAATAAGAAAGGGACATTGTGTATATACACAGTGTCCCTTATTCAATCGTATTCTCTTCCTTAGCCTTATATCTCAATCTTAAGAAATTGATCTCACTCTCTGCAAACAAACGAGCCTGGATCTTAGTCGTACCTACCCCATTACTCACCAGCAAATAAGAATCATTCAGATAATACTCTCCACGATTATAATTCTGTCCCTGCGCAGGTAAGAAATATTGAGAGATCAATGGAATATATACCTGATGCCCATGACTATGCCCACTCACCATAATATCTGTAAGAGCACTATTTACAGTACTGATACTATCAGGTGTATGACACAATAACACATTCAGATCAGACCCACGTACCTCTTTATACGCCTTCGAAACATTGGGATCTCCATTCACACCACTATCTAACCCGATCAAACGTATACTACTATCACTCCCCGCATGAACACGCAAAGAAGTATTCGTAATGATCTCGAATCCTCCTCTTTCTAGAATATCGATCACAGTATCTTCCGTATCCTTAGTCTCTAGATCATGATTGCCTAGTACAGCATATTTCCCATACTTTGCCTCAATGCCACTTAGCATAGTCACAAGCGCTTCGATCTCATTCTCATCTGCTAATAGTGAAGGATGGTCTAATAGATCTCCTCCAAATAAGACGATATCTCCTTGTAGAAGATTGATCTTATCTTGGATCACTTGAATATTAGAGGATGTGTAAGTAGTTCCTAGGTGTAAGTCAGAGAAGAAGATGATCGAGAATTCATCTAGGTCTTCACTGATCTGGTCTGTATAATAGGTATGATAAGAGATCGTTAAGCGAGAGGGTGCTAATGCAAAGGCTTCTATGATGATGTATAGAAGAGCGAATAACACGATTGCTAAGATCTTGATCAATCTAAGTTTTGTTGTATCTTTCATGGTATTTCCTCACATGAAGATATTCTATCATATTTTAAAGGATTAGAAAAGCGACTTTGCAGTCGCTTTAGTCTTGTGTCTTCTTAGACCGAGGTTTACTACTCTTATTAGTTAATAGAAGTGGTTGCTCGTTCTGTAATCTTTGATTTAATACTACTGGTATTACGATCGGATTTCGTTTAGTCTTTTGATATAAGAATGGACCTAAAGAGTTACGAATAGAGTTCTTGATCTCTCCAAAGGTAGTCTTATGACTCATTGTCTTCTTTAAAGCATCATATACGATCATTTCGCCCTCTTTTAGTAAAGAAGCATTCTCTTTGATATATACGAACCCACGCGTTAAGATCGTTGGCTTAGTTAAGATCTTATTCGTTCTAGAATCGATCGCTACGATCACGGATACTAGACCATTATCGGCTAAGATCTTACGGTCTCTTAATACAGCCGTAGATAGACCACTGATATCATTACCATCTACATAAATATCATCTGCTTGAATACGACGAGCTCCTACAAAGGCATTTCCTTTACGTAAATGGACAACATCTCCATTCGCACAGATAAATACATTCTCAGCTGGAATACCAGTCTCGATCGCTGTTTCCTTATGTACCTTCAACATCTTGTATTCCCCATGTACTGGCATAAAGTACTTAGGCTTAAATAACTGTAACATCAACTTTTGTTCTTCTTGAGAAGCATGTCCAGAAGTATGTAGAGAGTTTAGTGGAGAATTGATTAATACATTAGCACCAGCTCTAGTTAACTTATTTACGACATTATTCACACTCACTGCATTTCCAGGGATCGGAGATGAAGAGAATACTACTGTATCATTTGGAATGATCTTGATGTAACGATGTGTACCATTGGCAATACGAGATAGAGCAGCTAGTTCTTCTCCTTGGGAACCAGTACAGATGATACATAGTTTATGGGCTGGTACACGTGATAGTTCTTCTGGAGATACTAGGTTACTAGATGGGATCTTGATGTAACCTAGTTTCTGACCTATGGTAATGACATTCTCCATAGAACGGCCAAAGATCACTACTTTACGATCATTAGCCACAGCAGCCTCTAAGATCTGTTGTACACGATGTACATTAGATGCGAAGGTAGATACGATCAATCTACCATGTGTTTTCTTGAAGATATCCATGATCGAACGGGATACTTTCTTCTCACTGATCGTGAATCCTTCTACTGTAGCATTGGTAGAATCACTCATTAACAGTGTTACTCCAAAGTAACCGACATCTGCCATCTTTTGGAAATCTGAACTATTATTACCCACTGGCGTTAAGTCGAACTTAAAGTCACCTGTAGCTACGACACGCCCATTAGGTGTATTTACAATGATACCTAAACAATCAGGTACTGAATGGACTTCATTGAAGAAGCTGATCACGAAATGCTTCGTATTCAACTTAGATTCCGCAGTGATCTCTATGATATCTAGATCACGCGTACGCTTCTCTTCCATTTTCTTGCGGATCAATGCAGCTGCTAATCGAGGTGCATAGATAGGTGGTAATGGCATTACTTGAGATAAGAATGGAATACCACCAATATGGTCTTCATGACCATGTGTAATGATCAGAGCTTTCACTCTGTGTTTGTTTTGTACTAAATACGTATAATCAGGAATGACATAATCGATTCCTAATAATTCTTCCTCAGCAAAACGCACTCCAGCATCAATAACAATGATCTCATCTTCATGCTCGATGCAATACATGTTCTTACCGACTTCACCTAAACCACCTAGGGCATATACCAAGGTGTCATGGGAGTACTCAGAACGTGCAGTCTTCACTGCTTCATTATTGGATTTTCTTGTCGTTGTGCGGAAAGAATCTTTCATAGTCTCGTTTACCATGAAGTTGTTCCTCCTAATAATCTACTCATATTATAACACATCTTTTGGCTTTGTATACCAAAAAGCAAAAATACTCTTGAGATGGATGCTAGGTATGGGTAATTTCTGCTTGCTATTATTATACAGAGAAATAAGTAAAATGCAATTAAAATAATCTTAATGAATGACAGGGATAAGAGGGGTTTGAAGGAGATATTATGTAGAAGTGGAATATAACATAAAAAGGCATACATAACGTGTAGGGTCATCTATGCCTTTCTTGCAACTTTATTAACTTTTACTCGATCACCATAGCATTAGGGATCTCTTCAAAAGGATTCTTCTTATTAATATGATCATAGAATAAGACTCCATTAAAATGATCCATCTCATGCTGTGCTACGATCGCCTTATACCCACGTAAACGGATCTCTACTTCCTTATCCTGAAGAACATCATATCCCTTAACAGTAATACGAGCCGCTCTAGGAACGAAACCTCTATGCTCTTCCTCTACAGACAAGCAACCCTCTCCATCCTTTAGATACGCTCTTTGAACACTATAAGAAACGATCTTAGGATTTACGAAAGCATACTCATCAAAAGAAAGAGAACCATCCTCTTCCTCTACTAAAATAGCCATCGCAAACATCTTCTTCATCACACCGATCTGAGGAGCAGCAAGACCCACAGCAGGACGAAGACCATATTTCTCAGACTTCTCCTCATCCACAGAATCTTTAATATACTGTAACATTTCTAATAAAGTATTTCTATCCTCATCACTAAGAGGTAACTTAACATTTCTGCTCTTTTCTCTTACCTTAGGATCAGTATCCTTCAATATATCTTTATATGTAATCATACCCAAAACCTCCATTGCAGTACTATTGTACACGATTTTGAAAGAAAAGACAAAAAAAATACATATCTTTTAAGAATTACCTATAAAAATAAGCTATAATATAATCATAAAAGGAGAATTATCTATGAAAAGAATCGAACAATTACAAAGAAACTTACGTGAATCTAATATACAACAAGTATTGATCAGTGATACATTATCGATCTATTACCTGATCCAAAAACGCTTCCATGTACAAGAACGCTTCATTGCTCTACTAGTACAACAATCAGGTGAACCAGTATTATTCTTAAATCACTTATTCCCAAGTCAACCTATTCCAGGGGTAGAAATGGTCAGATTCCATGATAGTGATGATTATCTAAGTCTAGTATTGAAATATACTAGTGAGGGTGTCATGGCAGTAGATAAGTCATTACCAGCTCGTTTCTTATTGCCATTGATGCAAGGAAACTGTGGGATCATTCTTTCTTCTTTCGTAGAAGATATGCGTCTTGTCAAGGATGAAGAGGAAAGAGTAAAGATGCGTAATGCTTCTTTAGTCAATGATGAGATCATGGGAGAAGTAGAGAAGTTCTTACATGTAGGAGTATGTGATAAGGAAGTAGAAGCATTCATTGCGCAAGAACAAGCGAAACGGGGATTAGAGCCTAGCTTTGGGTCTATTGTAGGTTTCAGAAAGAATGCGGGAGATCCTCATGGATGTGCAGATGGTCAGATCTTACAAGAGAGTGATGTTTGTATTATTGATATGGGTATGGTATTAGAGGATTACTGTGCAGATATGACACGTACTTTTGTATATAATGATCCGAAACTAGAAGAGATCTATCAGATCGTACTAAAGGCTAATTTAGCGGCTGAAGCAATTATTAAGCCTGGAGTACGTTTCTGTGATATTGATGCAGCGGCTCGTAATGTGATCGAGGAAGCTGGATATGGACAATACTTTACACATCGTACTGGACATGGGATCGGTCTAGAAGTACATGAACCTAAGGATGTAAGTTCTGCCAATACAGACGTAGTACAAGCTGGATATTGCTTCTCAATCGAACCTGGTATTTATATCGAAGGTCTTGGAGGAGTAAGGATCGAAGACTTAGTGATCGTGACAGAAGATGGTTGTGAGGTATTGAATCATTACCGTAAATAGGGGGTAAACTATGGATATGTATGTAAGTATGTTAGCTACTATTTCTGCTATGGATCCTAGTGCAAATATATATATAGATGATAGACTAGGAAGATTGATCCAGATCGCTATTGCTTTCGCATTAGTATTACTAGTATGGATCTTACGTAAGAAGATCACGAATTTCTTTGTTAAGGTGGTATGTCGTTTTCTAAAACAAGAGAACAATTCACGTTTACAAAGTGAATTAGTAGTACTGTATACACCTTTACAATGGTTAGTAGTATTCATAGCATTACATCTTAGTGTGTCATATATCTTACCAATTACAATACAAGCTTATCTAGCTTCTATTCCTTGGGGCGTAGGATACTTATTACTAATAGGATGGGGTAGTGCTAACTTTGTAGATGTGCTTTCTAAGCGAGATTGGAATACTGTGGGTCATATGAATAAGACATTGTTACATATGACATTTAAAGTAGTGAAGTATCTGATCTGGGCATTGATCATTGTAATGATCCTAGATCAATTTGGATTCAATATCAACGGTCTGATCGCTGGTCTTGGTCTAGGTGGTCTAGCTGTAGCATTAGCAGCGCAAGATGCTGTAAATAATGTCTTTGGTTGTGTGGTAGTGATCTTAGATAAACCATTTGAGATCGGAGATTGGATCCAGACGCCAGATGTAGAAGGAATCGTAGAAGAGATCTCATTCCGTTCTACTCGTGTAAGAACATTCCAAAATGCATTAGTATCTCTACCAAACTCTACGATCGCTTCTAGTATCATTACGAACTGGAGCAAACGGGATAAGAGAAAACTATTATTCTATGTGAATCTTACATATTCTACTTCTAAAGAACAAGTACAGAATATCGTAACAAAGATCAAAGAGTATCTTGTATCTTCCCCTGATATAGATACGAATAGTGTTATAGTAGGGTTTGAAGTGATGAACAGTTCTTCTTTAGATATCAAGGTAGAGTGTTCAGTGTTATATAATGATGGTAAGAAGTTCTTAGCAGTCCGTGAGAAGATCAATTATGCGATCATGGATATCGTGAAGGAGGAAGGTGGAGATTTCGCTTTCCCAAGTCAAAGTGTGTATATTGAAAGTATGCCGAAATAGGAAGGGTGTGAGAAGATGGTAGGAATACTGAAGAGAATATTCTTGGTTGAGAATATGATCCCATCTTCTGAAGTAAGAGGAGATCTTCCGTCTAGTAAGTATATTTATACAAGGGCTTTAAAGGTAGCTTGGCCATCTATGGTCGAGAATGTATTAACGAGTTTGATCAGTTCGGTAGATATGATGATGGTAGGGACACTAGGAACTGCTGCAATTGCTGCAGTAGGATTGACAACACAGCCTAGGTTTATTCTATTAGCCGTGATCGTGGCTCTTAATGCAGGTGTTACAGCCGTTGTAGCACGTCGTAAAGGAGAGCAGGATAGAGAAAGTGCGAATAAGACTCTTCGACAATGTATGATCTTTTCGCTATGTGCTTCTTTAGTATTATCTTTCTTAGGAGTTACTTTCGCAGAAGATCTCATGTGGTTTGCAGGAGCTAAGACAGATACGATAGCAGAGGCTACTATGTATTTCCGTATACTAAGTATGGGATTAGTGTTCAATGCCCTAAGTCTAACGATCAACTCGGCGCAACGAGGAGCTGGGAATACATTGATCTCTATGACTACGAATGTGACAGCCAATATCGTGAATGTGATATTTAACTATCTATTGATCGGGGGTAATTTCGGATTCCCAAGACTAGGTGTAGCAGGAGCTGCGATCGCTTCTGTATTCGGTTTCTTTGTAGCTTTTGTAATGTCTGTAATATCTTTATGTAAGAAAGATGGATTCCTAAGCTTCTACGTGAAAACTAACTGGTTATTTGATAAGCATACAGTAGGTTCTGTATATAAAGTAGGATCCTCAGCGTTCATTGAACAGATCTTCTTTAGAATAGGCTTCTTCATCAATGCTCGTATTATTGCAGAACTAGGAACTATTGCCTTTGCCACTTATCAGATCGGTACACAAGGAATGAACCTATGCTTCATGGTAGCAGATGGACTTAGTATTGGAGGTAGTGCTTTAGTAGGACAATCTCTAGGGGCTAAGCGAGATGATCTAGCTAAGATCTATGCGAATACGATGCAAAGGATCGCTTTCTGTATATCGTTTATCTTATTCATTATATTCTTCTTTGGTAGATATCAATTAGTAATGCTATTTGATAAGTCACCAGAGGTACTAGAAAGTGGTGCTACGATCATGACTATGATCTCAGTGATCTGTTTTATTCAAACTAGTCAAGTAGTGGTAAGTGGGGCATTACGTGGAGCTGGTGATACGAAGTTTACGGCTAAGGTAAGTATGCTATCTACAGCGATCGTTCGTCCATTAACGACATATTTGTTCTGTTTCCCATTAGGCTTTGAGATCATTGGTAGTTGGATCTCTTGGTTCATTGACCAATGTATTAGATTAACATTGAATTATTGGAGATTTAGAAAAGGTGAATGGAGCAAGATCAAGGTATAATTGCTTAGATTTCATGATTTGTTCACATAAGCATCACAATACCTTGGTATTATATACATGTAGATAAATAGTCTACTTTCCCTCTCTCTTAAATATTAGTATACAGAAAAGCAGCTAGTGATAGCTGCTTTCTCTTTATATTCTATGATCAAATCTTTTCTTATAACTACAAGACTTACAGAGTTCTTCTACAGCCTTATGCTTACGGAATCCCTCAGCAATAGCCATAGCTCTTTTTCCCTCTAGGATCTCTTTCAACGATTGTTTAGAAAGATCTCCAAGTGCGATCTTACCTTCACTATCTAAGCAACAAGGTACAACAGTTTCATCAGCCAGAATAGCAATATGACTCTTTAACCCAAGACAATACCCTTCATCATGAGTAGATAGACTCTCTTGAATAGGCCAAGTAAATTGATTAGCTTGGTGTAAGAATACACGATACTCTAATTTAATTCCATTTTGCGGAGATACTGTATTGGTAAGAGATACTTCAGGATATCTTTGTTGAATATAACCTAAGATCTCATTCTTTTGAGTATTCGTATCCCATAAACGATAGATCACAGTGATATTATGCTTTATCGCTTGCTGTGTGAAAGAGAACACATTCTTCATATATGTATCTAGATTTAATTCTCTCTGTCCACTATCCTCCATAGAATGAAGAGATACACTGATCTTATTTACTACCTCACAATATAATAAGATATCTACCTTCTCATGTAACAATGCCCCATTGGTAGTAATATTGACTGTAAAGTCATATTCCTTAGCAATACGTAATAATTCTTCTAAATGAGGATGCATCAATGGCTCTCCTAGTACATGTAGATAGATCAAAGAGGTATAGGGTCTTACTTCTTCTAATACATGTCTAAAACGCTCTACAGACATGATCTTAGGAGCTCTAGTAGTCTTAGGACAAAAACTACAATGGAATTGACAGATGTTCATGATCTCGATGTACACGTGGTGAAATTTAGGCATATTTGTGTCTCCTGCTTTATATTGCATATTTTGTAAACTATGTTATGATTAGTACGTATTAAAAGGGGGATGAGAAGCTGATGGCTAGTGAGAAAACAACAAAGAAGATCCAACCAGCACAATATATTTTGTTGAGCTTTCTGTTTGTAATTTTAACAGGAACTTGTTTACTTTGTCTACCTATTTCCAATGTAGGAGCGCGTCAAAGCTTTCTAGATAATCTATTTATTGCAACGAGTGCTACTTGTGTAACTGGTCTAGTTCCTTTTGCAGTAGCAGAGCAATATACTATGTTTGGCCAATTCGTTATTCTATTAATGATCCAGATCGGTGGATTAGGATTACTAACATTATTACTATTCTTTGCAGGTAGTATTGCAAATAGTAAGATGAGTATTCGAAATAAGGGTTTACTAGTAGAGGCGTTGAACTTGAAATCTTTCGCAGGGGTAAAGAGCATCTTACGTAATATCATCAAATTTACTGCTATCGTAGAAGGGATCGGTGCTTTGATCTTATTCACATCGATCTCTAAGGATATGGAGCTAGGAAAAGCGATCTTTACATCGATCTTCTTATCGATCTCTGCGTTCTGTAATGCCGGTTTCGATAATCTAGGATCTACTTCATTGATCGCATATCAAAGTGATCCTGTATTCTGTATGACGATCGCTTTATTGATCGTGATCGGTGGACTGGGCTTTACTGTTTGGTTTGAGTTATTGGGTAAGATCGTATCTTTCGTTAAGAAGAAATGTACATGGAAACAAATGTGTAAAACATTATCTTTACATACGAAGTTAGTGGTAAGTCTTACTACGCTGTTATTAGCATCAGGTATGGGAATGGTGTTGGTATTAGAGTGGAACAATCTACAAACACTGGGAAGTATGAGCATAGTAGATAAGATCGTGAATGCCTTCTTCACTTCTTCTACACTTAGAACAGCAGGTTTCGCATCGATCGATTTTGCTGGTTATACAGAGGCGATGCATTTGATCATGATCGCATTTATGTTCATTGGTGGTTCTCCTGGTGGTACTGCTGGTGGTATCAAGACTACAGCATTCGCTACTTTGATGTTTGGTACATGGAGCTTCTTACATGGTCAAAAGAAGTTGAATATTTTTAAAAGAGAGATCTCTTATGAGTTTGTAAAGAGTAGTTTGTGTATTTTCACAGCAGCAGCATTCTTGGTATTTGCTGGTACGTTCGTACTACTTATAAGTGATGATTTCACATTTA
>SVBO01000012.1 GCA_015058845.1 Erysipelotrichaceae bacterium | reverse complement strand
TAGTGGATTGAGTACATAGAAACTATCTAGATAGGATAATCTAGCATGGGTTAGACAGGATGGTAATGTTTCTTCTTGGATAAATCGCAGGTAATGTACTGCACTCTCTCCTACGCTTAAGGCAATATAGATATTGGCTAATACCTCCTCATACTTTAATAGAGTAGGTAGTGTGGGTAGGATATTCTCTTCGATATGTGTTAGTCTTTCTAACCATAATTCACTCATCATAGATACTGATACTCCATATGCATTCTTACTTCTTTGATGCATCATCTCGATCTGAGTATAATTCATTCTCACATTTTCTCCTCTTAGTACCATATACCAATTTCCTTGGTAATTACTATAAGGTTGTTGTTGGGTATTCATTACGATCGTTATGGGTGGTAGATGTAGTTCTTGAGCCATTTGTGTGGTATAGATACTATGATCTTGAATCTTTTCAATATCTGCTATCGCAAAGATCTCATAACGCATGGTATCTTGGATATATATATGATTTACAAAGTTAGAATATGGGATCCCATACATCTCATAGAACCATTTCTCCATTTCATTTCACCTCTCTCTAGTGTATGAGAAGCGAAAAGAAAATAGTCTTACCTGCTATCTACAGATAAGACTATATTACTTCATAAGATTTACACTCGTCATCCACTCTCGTAAGAGATCTAGATCTACTCCCGTATTCAGATCATTTGTTTCTGGTGTCCACTCAAAGACACTTTCAACTTTTCCAAACTTGATGAATATAATGGATGGTGCATATTTGATACCATACTTTTGCGTAAGTTCTCTTCTAGCAATTCGATCATCTAGGGCATCTGGCAGTTCCTCATCTAGGTCTACTACACGGATCAATCCATTCCAGTTATAGTATTCAATATTAGGCTCTAAGAAATTCTCTTGGAATCTTACACATTCCTGTGAATTCTTTGTCCATCCGAAATATATATATAGATTTTCACCATATTCGATCGCTTTATCTAATTCTTCTAGCGTCATTCGATCTAAGAAATCAAAGGCTGGGGTATTAGATGGTTGGTCATCTACTTGGTTATTATTGCTTGGTGTACAGGCTGTAAGAAGACAAATACAAAGACACAAAAAAATCTTGATCAAACGCATTACCCTCACCTCGTTTCACTTTTAAACAATATCACTTTTTTATATTTTTGTCTACATTCAACAAGTGAAATGGTGAGACTATTTCTACAATTTCGCTATTGCCAATCGGGAAGGATGCTAGGTACTTCTCCTTCTAGGATATCTATGACTAAAGGGATCTCACTACTGATAGAGAGTTGTTCTAAGTGATAGGGGGTAATGACCTCTACATCTACTTGTAAGACTACGGATATGATCACTAGAGCATTATTGATCCCATACTCTTCTATGGTATAAGATATATCTCCTTGTACCTCTTGTAACATTCTGATCTTAATGGGTATATTGGGTCCTAGATGACTTAACCATACATTCTGTGTGAGGGCTCCAAAGGGTAATTCATAGACTGTTTCTTCTTCCTGTAGTAATTTGGAGGCTTCCTCTACTAGATGTGAGAGTTGTGAGCGTATGGCTTCTACATCATACTTTCCTTCTTTTCTTTGGATCACTAGTTCTTCTTGATCAATATGTTCTCTCAGTAATGTATTCACATAACTTTTTACTTGATATGAAGCTATGCTTTGTAAGTATGGCATGGTACTTTGACTGATCTTTGTTCCTATCCACATACATGTAAAGAGAAGACATAAGAATATAACTGTTCTCCTGACTTTTTTCTTATAGAAGTGTAAGCGCATCATAGATCTTCATTTCTAAGCATACTCCCTGTTTGATCGCTTCTTTAGAACAGTGTATGATATGTCCTTCTAAGATGTCTTGGTATAAGGGACCATGACTACTTTGGATGATACAGATCTGTGGATATTTGCTTACTAATGCTTCTATATCGATAGCACTATCACACACGATCATGTTCTCTTTCAGGATCATGCTGATAGTACCTCTTGGTAACATGATACTGATTCCTAGTGCGTTGGTATGCCCTATTGTTAATTGTTTCAATTCTACCATATACTCACCTCTATATATGTATATGCAATGGGAATCAAAAAGAAGACTGATAAATCAGTCTTCTTCTATTTCTGATAGATATAGGCTTCATAGGCTCTTAGGTACTTAGCCGTATCTAGATAATTATGGAATATTACTTCTCCTACTTCTGGTAGTGGATATACATGATCAGAGAAGTTAAAGACTCCATGATATGTCCCTCTTGTGAAAGAGAGGATATCATCTTGTACATGGAAGTGGATCGGGTGTTCTAGTTCTTGCTCGAAGTCTTTGCGATATTGAATGATCTTCTGATACATTTGATAGATCACTTGGCAATCCGTTTGATCTGGGTAAATATCTTCTCCCCCTTGGATAAAAGAGATCCATGGAGTAGTACTTGTAAAGCCATGCCCTAGAGTATTCATAAATTGCATAGGTACTCTACCATTATCTCTAGAGATCTTAGCTAATACTTCTAAGATATCACTCTCACATACCCCTTGTTTTAATTGCTCATGATAATAATTGATCGTCTCTATATCTCTATACTGATCGATCCTAGTGAAGTGCGCACTTGTCATGCCATACTCTTCTCCTTGATAGATATATAGATTTCCTCTCAACATTCCAAATAACATAGCTAGTAACATAGCACTCTCTTTCCGATACTTCTGATCATCTAACCATAAAGATAATAACCTAGGTAAGTCATGATTATTCATTACTATGGCTTCTATACCCTGATACTCATTCTGCCATGTTTCTAAGATACTTGCTAGTTTGTGTAGTTCTAACTTCTTCTGATTCCATTTACTTCCATGATGTGTTAGTGTCAAGTGATTGAAGTGAAATACTTGTGTGAGTCCTTTGCCATTACAGATCTTCATAGCTTGTTGTGGAGTAGCTTCCCAACATTCTCCTACGGTTAAGTAATGATTTTGAAATGTATTCTCATGAAGTTCTTGTAGGTATTCATAGAACTTTGGAGTACAGCTAAGTTCTCCTGTATCTACATCCTTACCGATCAGATCGATCACATCTAGTCTAAATCCTTCTACTCCCTGCTTGATCCAGTAATTGATCATTCTATAGATCTCTTGTCGTACATGTTCGTTGGCATAGTTTAGATCTGCTTGATGGACATCGAAGTTATGGAAGTAATACATATCTAGTTGTGGTACATATTCCCAAGCACTACCTCCAAATAATGATTTCAGCTCATTGGGTCGTTTTCTCCAAATAAAGAAGTCTTGATAGTATGGATCTCCCTCACACGCTCTTTTGAACCACTCATGTTCTGTAGATACATGGTTGAGTACTAAGTCCATCATGATCTTGATCCCACGTTTATTTGCCTCTTGGATCAATCTAAAGTAATCCTCATCACTACCAAACATAGGATCTATATGATAGTAATCTGCTATATCATAGCCATTATCTCTTTGAGGAGATCTCATGATCGGAGATAACCATAGGTAATCTATTCCTAAGTGAGAGAGTGTATCTAGTTGGGATATGATTCCTGGAAGATCACCGATACCATCCCCATTCGTATCTTTAAAGCTCTTGGGATAGATCTGATAGATGATCTGATTATTTAGTTTCATATGATTTCTCCATGATCACAGTAGACATGCCTGGGATCTCTAGGGTATTGTGACTTAATTTAGACTTACCTGTTGTTAGAATTATTTCCCCGGTTATATTGGTATATTCTACTGGACATTCTACTATTACTGTATCAGGTGAGAAATTATGGATCGTTAAGATAGACTCTTCCTCATTCTCACTCTCTATCATATAGACAGCCTCATTTCCACTCTCTATAAACGTATGTGTACCATTCACATAACTACTATGTTGATTACGTAGTCGGATCACTTTTTTATAATGAGAGTATAATGAGTCTTTATCTTTTTGTTGTTGTGCTAAACCATCCTTGATCTTCTTAGTATAATCTGCTCCACTAGGATCATTACACTTACCAGTATTATTTGTACTATCCCATACATATCCTAGTCTCTTATTCTCATCCTTTCCACTTCCTAACATACCTATTTCTTCCCCATAGTATACAAATGGTGTTCCTGGTAATAGTAAGTATACACTAGCCATTAACTTCGTTTGCTCGTTAGAGTTATAGAAATACGCTGCACTTCTTCCTTGGTCATGATTCGAGATAAAGATACTGTTCATGGCATTAGTATCATAAGAAGTGATCTGATCTTGATAGTTTGAAACAATAGTAGCTAGTGCATTTCCTCTACCACTTCTGATCGTACTTACGATCTTACCATCAGCCTGACTCAACGCGAAATCAAAGCAACTAATACCACTTTCATAGTATTTAGCCACTGTTTCACTACTAGTCCATGCTTCTCCTACAATATACGCATCTTCTCGCTTACTTCTAACAAGTTCGTTGAACCATGTTAGAAACTCTACATTCTTAGCCGTATTCCCTCCATAGTAATGCATGATCGCATCTAGTCTAAATCCTTTGATCCCCTTAGCCATCCAGAAGTCTACGATCTCTTCAATATCTTTACGTAATGCTTCACTCTCTAGATTCAGATCAGGCATCTCACTTGTAAAGGCTCCTTCATAGTATTGATCACTTCCTAGTACTGGATAGTAATTTGCTAGCTTCTCATCACTGAATACATAGTAATCACAATAAGAATCTTCTCTCTCACACGTTCCATTACGCATACTACTTACAGCTTCTTGAAACCATGGATGTTGAGAAGAAGAGTGGTTAAGAACTAAGTCTATGATGATATCGATATTCTTCTCATTAGCACTTTGCACTAGACTCTCGAAATCTTCCATAGTTCCATATGCTGGATCGATACTCATATAATCTACGACATCATACTTATGATAGGTAGGAGATGGCATGATCGGCATCAACCAGATCCCTGATATTCCTAGATCATCTAAGTACTCTAGTTTCTCTTCTACTCCCTTTAGATCCCCTACTCCATTCCCATCACTATCATAGAATGAGGAAACAAATATCTCGTAATACACATTTCCCTTCTTCTCTACTTCTACCTCCTGCATTGTACATCCTACAGAAAGTAAAAGGGCAAGAAGACATGAAATGATCTTTCTACCCTTTCGCATAACTCTTATCCTTTCACAGAGCCACCAGTGACTCCACCAACATAATACTTCTGCATCTTAATAAATAACAATGTAATAGGAATAGCTACTAATACAGCACCTGCAGCAAAGCGTGTAAAGTATTGGTAGATATTTTCTCTAGTCAACATTTGGTATAGACCCAATGCTACCGTATAATTGTTGTAATTATCCTTCATAATAATACTTACGAAGATAAAGTCTACCCATGGAGCAATGAATGCTGTTAGGATCGTATATACCACGATCGGCTTAGATAATGGTAATGTGATATGCCAGAAGATATCATTCTTCGTAGCACCATCGATCATAGCGGATTCATCGATCGCCATAGGGATCGTATCAAAGAAACCTTTCGATACATAGTAACTCATCGCTGCCCCTGATGAGTAGATCAATACCAGAGATGCTAAACTTTGTGCAAGCCCGATCGCTTTCAAGATATGATAGATCGCGATCATAGACATAAAGCCTGGGAACATACCTAATACCAATAAGACATTCATGAATGGCTTACGCATCTTGAAACGTAAACGAGATAGAGCATAACTGGTTAATAGTGTAATGATCGTAGAGATGATACAACTAAAGATCGCTACTACTAATGTGTTCATGAACCATCTAGGGAAATTAAATAAAGTAGTTTCTGTAAATAACTTGATATAGTTATCTAGTGTCCATTTAGTAGGCAAGAAGATCCTCTTGAACCCTTCTAAATAGTATTCTAAGGAATAAGGTACTAGCCCTAACTCAGTCGTCAGCATCTTCACATCGAACTGAGGGAACGCACCCTTTGGTTCACCGCGGAAAGAAGTAATGATCAACCAAACGATCGGTAATAACCAAATGATCGCTAGAATAGTCAAGAAGATATAGATCAAAGTATTCACAACACGCTTACGAGTGGACATTTTCGTTTTGACTTTCATCATTGGAACTCATCCTCCTTTGTCATAGCAGAACTCTTATTGAATGTGATCAATGAAACAACTGCACAGATAATAAAGATAATAATACCGATAACACTCGCTACAGCATAGTTTTGCTCTACTGTAGTTAGTTTAAATAACCAAGTGATCAATAGGTCAGTTTCACCCGCTTGATAGTAATTTAAACTCTTTGGATCTCCAGCAGTTAATAAGTAGATAACATTGAAGTTATTGATATTTCCAATAAACTGTGTGATCAAGTATGGAGTCGTTACATGTAACATATATGGAAGAGTGATCTTGAAGAACTGTGTCACTGGACCAGCCCCATCAATAGTAGCACTTTCATATAGATCTTGTGGAATATTCATCAAGATACCTGATGTGATCAGCATGGTATATGGAATACCTACCCATAAGTTGATAACAATTACAACGATCTTAGCGATCGTTCCATTAGTTAAGAAATGGATCGGTTGTCTTCCAAATAATTGTAGAACATTATTGATAGCCCCTGTATCAGCTAATAACTTAGACATCAGCATTAATGATACGAATTGAGGAACAGCGATCGTAATAACGAAGATCGTACGCCACATTCCTTTTAACTTAATACCTTTCTTATTAATGATCATAGCTAAGATCATACCTAAGATATAGTTCAAGAATGTAGCAAAGAATGCCCAAATGATAGTCCAGATAAATAATGAAACGAATGTCTTAGACCACAATGGGTTCTTCCATAATACATTTGTAAAGTTATCAAGACCTACCCAAGTAAATAGATTTCCTGGAGGCTGATGATTCTTATCGTAGTTAGTAAATGCCATGGCGATCATGAAGATAATTGGAATGATCGTGAATAATGTAAGAGATAGAACTGGTAATGATAATACAGTAACATGGAATCTCTCATCTAGATATGTCTTAAGATCATCCTTAAAAGAAGGTAATTTCTTACCACTTTCCAAAAGCTTTTGATTCTTATATGCACTATCAGTATTCATCAAATAAATACCAATAAATACAACACAAACGATCACTACTGCCATACCAAATAATAGTAATAGCATAGAGTTATCGCCCTTAACGACACGATAGATCTGATCTACCTCATCCCAAACTCTGCCTTGCTCATTAATACCAAGAGTAGGTAACATACTTAAATAGTAGATACCATTAGTGATCATGAAGACTGTAAACGCGATCTGTACTAATAAATATAAGATACCTTTCCCATACTGTTTACGAAGTAAAGAACCAGCACCCATGACTACATAAGACATACGCGTAGCAGTATCACCCATCTTGAAATGAGTTACATAATTTGTGAAGATGGTAGAAAAGCTTCTCCAAAATGATAATAAATTTTGTTTGATTTTCTCCATTACCCTCACCTCACTAAATAATACAAAGAAGGGGAAACCATATTGATCTCCCCTACTTAACAAATCTAATTAGTTAGCAGCTTCGATTTGAGCTACCATGTTATCCAACATTTCTTGTACAGAAGATGAATAATCCTTTGTTTCGCAAGCAGTACCGAATGCTTCAGCAGGAGCCCAGTAAGTACCTAATACGTCGTTTTGAGAAATAGCGTATTGACCTTGTTCAGCAAGAGCAGCGATATGAGGAGTATTCATAACTTCTTCATTAGCAGCTGCATTGATGTTAGAAGGACCAGCACCACGTTCATTGAAACGCTTGATTTGGTTTTCTTCATTTGTTAACCATTCAGCAAGATCCATAGCATCAGTTGGGAATTCTGTTTGAGAGTTAACACCAACTAGCTTATAACCAGCAAAGCTTGACATTTGAACATCTTCACCATTTAAAGTGAATGTAGGAAGCTTAGTAGCACCATAGTTATCACCTAATAATTCTTGAACAGCAGGAGCATTCCAAGCACCAGATACAGCAGCAGCGATAGTTGTACCCATACCACCAGCGATTACAGCGTCATCACCAGTAATGAAAGCTTCATGAGCAGTAAAGTTACGGATATATTCACCAACAGCTAGACCATTAGCATCGTTGAAGTTACAGTCTTGAAGACCATCTTCACCAATTGTTAATGTACCACCATTAGCTAAGAAGAAAGATGCGATATACCAACCATTAGAAACATCCATTAATACTTTCTTACCAGCCTTAGCAGCAACTTCCATCATCTTATCTAGATTTTCTACATCTTCTTCAGTGAATACTGACTTGTCATAGTACATATAGTAACCATTGTCAGCAGTCATAGGATAAGCATATAACTTACCATCTAAAGTAGCAGAACCAACAGAACCAGCACCATTAGCAGCAATGATAGCATCCTTATTACGAGTTACTTCG
Organism: Erysipelotrichaceae bacterium; assembly: GCA_015058845.1. Classification (GTDB taxonomy): domain Bacteria; phylum Bacillota_I; class Bacilli_A; order Erysipelotrichales; family Erysipelotrichaceae; genus SIG230. The sequence continues at coordinate 21,691 of SVBO01000012.1, read as the reverse complement.
TATAAAGCACCACCAGCAACTAGATCCTTTAATTGGTCATTAGCAAATGCAAATACGTCTGCAGCAGCAGCTGGATCTTCAAAATACTTAGTCTTAGCATCAGGTTCACCAACTACACCTAAAGAGATAGCATATTCTTTCTCTGGGTTAGCTTCCTTGAATGCTTCGATCATTTCACCTAGCATAGCTTGGTCTTCTTGAGAACCCCAAACTCTTAAAGTAACTGTCTTGCTCTCATTATTGTTGTTTGAACAAGCAGCCATTGATAGTACCATACCTAATGCTACTACCATTTTCATTAATTTCTTGAACATAGTTTTTTCCCTTTCTATATTTTCTCTTCTACAAGAAACCGTTTTCCGTTTCTTGCACTAATATTATATAACATCACACACTAAAAGTAAACCCGAAATACGGAAACGCTTACAGCTTTTCCTTTATCTTATTTCCCTTTCTTGACATAATATGCACAGTAATAATACGGAGGTAATTCACTACCTTTCCATGCCTCACCTGTAATATATTTCCCATTTTCTAAGGTACATTCATGATAGGGAAGATATTGATCACTTACATTTACAATGATATGTAATTCTTCTTCTTTAGTCTTACGAACATATTCGATAATAGATTCTTTATTTGGTATAAAATGTACATTACGAGTACTGATAAGTTCCCTATGACTCGATCTAAACGCTAAGATCTTACGATACTCATGATAGATACTACTAGGATCCTCTACTTGATCTTGAGCTACCTTCCAATCTATACATCCTCTTCCTGCATCTCGATTCATGCGATTGAGATGGAATAGTTTCTCTTCTTTAGATAAGGTAGATTCTTGATAGAATAGGTGTGCTTGATGATCTTTGAACTGCGTGATAGAGGTTTTATGTGTATTCGTCATTCCTAGTTCTTCCCCATAATATAGGAATATAGAGCCATGTAAGAAATACAATAGGGTTGCTAACATCTTAGCACTTCTATCATAATATCGTTCAGATCCATATTGTGTTACTAAACGTGGATGATCATGATTCAACCAATACAACATCATATTTGCTTGTTCTTGAAATCGATCATAGTATCTAAGATAACTTTGAATAAATAGTTTGCTATCGATCAATGTATGATCCATTTCTTGACAAGGTACGATCTTCCCATACATTCCATTCAACCAACAATGATCAAATGTAAAGGCATAGTCCATGACTCCAGTATTCTGATTCAAATACTCCAAAGAACGCTCAACACTCACATCTCCCCCGATCTCTCCGATCAAGATACACTCTCTCTTTAATCCACTCTTCCAACATTGTAGATAAGTCAGTACCTCATCCTTATTCGAGAAAGGACTACTATCTACCTCTCCCTTACTACACTGATCACTATCCATAAAGGTCTGATCTTTTCCTAGATGTGCTACAGCATCTAATCGAAATCCATCGATTCCTAGGTCTAAATAGTAATTCGCTACCTCGATCATACATTCCATTACTCTGGGGTGTTTCCAGTTCAGATCTGGTTGTGCTTCATCAAAGATATGTAGATAATACTCTTCTTTGACCTCATCATATGTCCAAGCATTCTGTCCTAAGAAGCTTAACCAGTTATTAGGATGTTCACGCCAGATATATAGATCCTCATATCCTACTTCATTATGACGAGATGCTTCAAACCATGGATGATCCTTAGCAGTATGATTCAATACAAGATCCATGATCACTTGGATATCTCTACTGTGTGCTTCTTGGATCAATGTTTGTAATTGGTCTAATGTACCATATAAGGGATATACAGAGTAATAATCTGATACATCATAGCCACTATCGATCTGCATAGACTCATGGAATGGACTTAACCAGATCGTATTGATCCCTAGGAAAGATAGATAGTCTAACTTAGATAGGATCCCTTGTAGATCTCCCACACCATCCTCATTAGAATCTGCGAAAGAAGGGATCCAGATCTCATATCCGATAATATCTTGTGAATACATATAAACCTCCTAAAAAAGGGTAGAATACCTACCCTTAATTGATTCTTTGACTCTTTTGAGCGATCTCTCTTACAAACTTTAAAGCATTATCTAGCACATCTAAAGATACTAACTTCCACTCCCAGTTAGGAGACCCTAATGTACCTGGTGTATTTAAACGAGCACTGTCTTCTAGTTCTAAGATATCTTGGATCGGTAAGATCGCTGTATTCGCAATACTATCCATAGTAAAGGCTAAGAAATTCTTAACAACACTTGGATACGTATACTTATTCTCAATAAAGTATTCATCAATCGCATTCTTATGATATTCATCTAAGCTATCATACCAACTCTGTGTCATTTGATTATCATGAGTCCCTGTATAAATGATCATATTCTCACGATCGTCAAAGGTATCTTCTCTAGTAGGATCAAATGTGAAGTGTACTACTTTCATACCAGGGAATCCATAATGATCTCTTAGTTCTAATACTTCTGGACGTAAGTCTCCTAAGTCTTCAGCTATAATATGTAGACCATCGATTTTCTCTAGCAATGTATCAAATAGTTTATATCCAGGTGCCTCGATCCATTCTCCCTCTACGGCTGTTTCACAAGTAGATGGAATCTTCCAATATGTATCGAAAGCACGGAAATGGTCGATACGAACCCGGTCATATAACTGAGTACTATAGGCTAGACGATCACACCAGAACTTAAAGTCATCTTTCTCCATATTTTCCCAGTCATAGATCGGATTGCCCCATCTTTGACCAGTAGCAGAGAAATAATCTGGTGGTACTCCTGCGATGAAAGTAGGTCTTCCATTACTATCTAATAGGAATGCGAACTTATTAGACCATACATCTAATGAATCAATACCTACATAGATCGGCATATCTCCAATGATCTCGATATCTAATACGTTAGCATATTTCTTTAGAGATAACCATTGTGTATATAGTACATATTGCTTAAAGCATACGTAATCGATCTCTTCTTGATATGGTTCTAATGAAATAGAGGGAGACAAAGGATCACAATCACGATATTCTTTATCCCATTCATTCCAACATGCATTGTTATGCTTTTTCTTAAATGTCATGAATAGACCAAAAGGTCTTACCCAATCCATTGTAATAAATTCCTCATATGAGATATCTCCAAGCTTGATAGGAGATCGTTTAAAGTTCTTATAAGCCTCTAGTAGATATCTTTCCTTAAAGTGTCTTACCGCTTCATAATCCACTCTATCACTATCTTCATTAAAGTTAGAAACTTCTTGTAGTAATCCTACTTCTTGTAACATTTCTAATGATATATATAAGTCTTCTAAAGCATAAGAAGAATATGGTTGATAAGGTGAATTCCCATATCCTAATGGATGCATAGGTAATACTTGCCATAAGGCACATCCAGTTGTATGAAGTTTATCTAAGAAATGATAAGCTTCCTTACCAAAATCACCAATACCATGTCTTGAAGGTAATGAAGCAACACCTGCTAATATTCCAAATTCTCTCATTTGTCCACCATCTTTCTACTTCTATATATGATGTTTACTTAGTAATTATATCTTAGCAGAAGAAAACGCTTTCTGCAAGGTGTTACTTATTCTCTAAAAAGGCTTTTACTGCAGTGTCTAATTGCCCTTGATAAGGAACGAATCGATACTCTTGCTTCATTAGGTTATTAGGAGCATCTACATCGATCCTTTCATAGAACATAGATAGTGGTCTAGCCCATAGACCATAGTCTCCATATAAAGCTTGATAGATCACTAGTTTTTCTCGTGTTTCACTATGCGTTGCTATTCCATGTACATAATATAGATTTCCTTTAAAGTGTTGATAGACTTTTCTTGGTACGATTTCATTCATAATTCTTTCTCCTTTTCGTGTTCATTGTATAGTGAGTATACATAAAAAGTCCTGAACAGGACTTTATTCTAGTGGTGGTTGATAGTAGTTTCCTACGATCTTATCTGTCTTCATGATATTCACGAATACAGCAGGATCTGCTTCCATGACATGAGAGATAATATCATTTACTTGGAAAGCATTACATGTCATATATAAGAAAGTCTTTGGTCGGCCTGTATATCCACCCTCACAATTAAATACAGTGATACCATGACGCACTGTTTTAAAGATCGCTTGCTTAACAGCCACTGGATTCTCTGTTACAAAGAATAGAGCACGTAATTGATATCTTTTATGTAGTTTAGATACAGTAGAGGTATTACAGAATTGGAAGATGATCGAATACATAGCCTTCTCCCAACCAAATAGTAATCCCGCGATCGTTAAGACAGAAGCATTAGCCATCATGACATAGTTCCATGTTGGCATATTATACTTAGAAGAAGCAAAGATCGCTAGGAAGTCCATACCTCCCGTAGAAGCATTATTGATCAGAGCGATCGAGTTACCAGCACCTGCAATGATACCACCAAATACTGCGATAAGTAGCATATCTTGGGTAATTGGGAATTGTGGTAATACACTTACAAAGAAGGATACTAGTACGTATTGAATGATCGATAAGATCGTGAAACGTTTCCCTACATGACGATATACCAAGATCGTTGGACCTACATTCAATAGTAGATACACTAATGCGAAAGGAACCTCGATATGGAAGTATGTACTACAAGTACGAACGATCAATTGTGAGATTCCAGAGAATCCTGATGGGAATAGGTCTCCTGCATTTACGAATACTTTGATAGATACTGAATATACTAGAGCAGATAATGCCATAAAGCATACTGACATAACATTTTTAGCGATCTTCTTCCAATCCTTCATACTGCTTACTCCTTAATACATACTATTGATTACTGAAATTATATTATAGCACAATTTATATAAACTACAATATATATAAATATATGACAGACTACGACTTTCTTGAAATGATATGAGTAATTAGATAAAGGAGGCTTTTTATGAATCATGTTATGATCTCTGTGAAAGATCTATCTAAGCGTTATGGGAATGTATCTGTTTTATCTAATGTTTCTTTTCAGATCCAAGAGGGAGAGATCTTTGCGATATTGGGAAGCAATGGAGCTGGTAAGACGACTTTACTGGAGTGTATAGAGGGTCTTAGAGACTATTCTAGTGGAAGTATTCAGTGTAATAGTACACTAGGGATCCAGCTTCAAAACTCCACTCTTCCTCCTGATATTACTCCTTATGAGGCTCTTACATTATATGCTACATGGAATCATACGAAGGTAGATCATGCCCATGTAAAGACACTAGGAATCACGCCTTTCTTATATACATCCTATCATAAGTTATCCACAGGACAACAAAGAAGACTACATTTAGCGTTAGCTTTACTTACCAATAGTGATATTTTGATACTAGATGAACCCACTGCTGCTTTAGATATCGAGGGTAGATATACGATCCATCAAGAGATATTACGGTTAAAGAAGGCGGGTAAGACGATCATTCTAGCGACACATGATATGAATGAGGTAGAGCAACTATGTGATCGTTTACTTGTTCTTAAGAAAGGAAAGATCGCTTTTCAAGGAACACTCCATCAATTTACCAAGTCTACTGAAAGAGAGTTCAATATACTAGTGACACTATCTGCACCATTAGCTAATGCACAGTTAAAGAGTATCTCTAAGTTTGCCCATGAATACAAGATCACTACTACGAATGTCGAAGAAACATTAGGAATGCTTTCTAGTATTTGTATCAAGCATCAAGTGCATATTATGGATATTCATGTAGAAGCTTTTACAGCAGAGAGTCAGTTTATGGAGTTAGTGAAGGAGGAGATGGCATGAGTGCTCTTGGTCATACTATTTTGTTACAGTGGAAATTAAATTATCGTAGTAAGGAAGTGTTGATCCATTTCTATATCGTTCCTTTGTTATTCTATGTATTTATTGGAAATATCTTTGTTTCTTTAAATCCTAGTTCTGTTTCTTCGATCGTGTATTCGATGAGTATATTTGGGATATGTATGGGTGGTATTCTGGGATATCCTTATCCTTTAGTAGAGATATTTGCGAGTGATATTAGAAAGGCCTATAAGGCGGCTCATATTCCTTTAGGGGCTATTGTGTGGAGTCATGTGATCTCTGGAGTGATCCATTTATTTCTATTAAGTATGATCATTTATATTACTTCTCCTATAATATTCAATACTTCATTGGATCTAGATCTAGCTAAGTTTATGCTAACTAGTATAGTATTGATCATTGCGAATGTAAGTATTGGTAGTGTGTTTGGTTTATGTGTTAAGAGTGTTTCTAAGCTTAGTTTGTTGACACAGTTAGTTTTCTTACCTTCGATCATGTTATCGGGTATTATGTTTCCTACAAGTATGCTTCCTGTGTTTTTTCAAAGGTTGGGTTATATTCTTCCTGCTACGTGGGGATATTCTTTGTTAACTACTGGTGATAGTGTTGGTTTTGTTGTGTTGATTGGTATTAGTGTGGTTATGTTTGGTGTTTGTTGGTGGAGAGTAAATAGAGTATAAGTAAAAGGATCTAGGTGTATACACTTAGATCCTTTCTTTCGTAAGTTATTGATTTCTTTACATATGAAGCATTAAGCAAGTTGTAAACGATCAATGATCTCTTGGATCTTTTCATATGACAATGCTGTGATCTTAGAGATCGTTTCGATTGGAAATTTCTGCTCTATCATCCGTGATACTACACTCTCATTAGTGGAATCTACTCCTTCACTTCTACCTTCCATTCTTCCTACTTTTCTACCTTCATCTCGATAATCATCGATCATCGTTGGTGTAAACTCAAACACCTTCATTCTCTTCTTATCCCCTTTCAATCTTCCTAACTTTCCCTGTAATAATTCTATCACATACCACGATGCGTGTAAACTCAAATCACTTCTTAGTATGAATTTAAATAACTCCTGTAGTCTTTTGTTGCCAACTCTCTCATAATTCTTTAAGTTCACGAACATCTTGCTCTCATCCTTGTATATCGTCTTAGGTATGTATTCTAACAATGGAAACTTTATATGTGGATATATCTTACTTACATCAAAGCAACATAAGAATACAATGTAACATCTTGAATGATCTTTATACTCGATACTCTTCCCCATCGCACATTCATTATAGATACTGATCCCTTGATAGAACTCTGATCTCTCTAATAATCCTGCATGATGACTCTGTTGCATCTCTATGATATAGATATTCCCCTCTATATCCCTCACATACACATCACAATATACACTCTTATGATCCATAGTAGGTTGAATGTGATTATTGACATATACTTCTTTTAGAATAGGGATCTTTCGCTCCTACAATTCCTCTAAGACTGGTTGTAATACCTCAACATCTGACATACAATGCTTAAATAGGAAATCATTACTTAGATTTAATTCTAGTTCACTTACTTGCACTTCCCCTCTTTCTCTCCTTTCATATATTCTATTATTTAGAATTCTTTCGAAAATGGGCATAGAGAATATAAGTTTATGTAATTATTCAGATATAATGAATTATTCTAGCAAATGATTTAGATATATATGAATAGTAGAATTATTGAAAAGAGGAACTCTTATGAGATCCTCTGTTTGAGATAGAATGTGGAGAATATACAAAAGAAGTCCTATTCATACGAATAAGACTTCTTATTTCTATGACTAATTAGCAACGATATTAACTAATCTATTCTTAACAACAATGACCTTACGAACAGTCTTACCATCGATATTATTCTTCACAGCATCATTCTCTAAAGCCAATGTCTCTAATGTCTTCTCATCAGTATCAGGAGCCACATTTAACTTAGCCTTAGGCTTACCATTCACTTGAACAACGATCTCGATCTCAGACTTCACTGTCTTAGCTTCCTCATAAGTAGGCCATGGTTCATAAGCAATTGACTCATTATGTCCTAAGACATTCCAGATCTCTTCTCCCATATGTGGAGCAAAGCAAGCAAACATCTTAATGAACTCTTCATAATATGGATAGTAGATCTTATCTACACGGTAACATTCATTGATGAAGATCATCATTTGAGAGATCGCTGTATTGAAGTTCAATGTTTCGATATCATTAGTTACTTTCTTAACTGTATAGTGATATACATAGTCTAATGTACCATCATTCACATCAGTGAACTTTTCTTTATTGTCAAGAAGTCTCCATACACGATCCATGAAACGTTTAGAACCTTCGATACCCTTAGTATCCCATGGCTTACTAGCCTCAATAGGACCCATGAACATTTCATATACACGTAGAGCATCTGCGCCATAATCACGAACCATATCATCTGGATTGATTACATTACCACGGCTCTTAGACATCTTTTCCCCATTAGTACCTAAGATCATACCTTGGTGACGTAACTTATGGAATGGTTCCTTGGTAGAAACGATACCCTTATCATATAGATAACGATTCCAGAAACGAGAATATAGTAAGTGACCTACTGCATGCTCAGGACCACCCATATATAGATCTACTGGCATCCAGTGCTTGATCAACTCAGGATCACATAATGCTTGATCATTGTTAGGATCAATATAACGTAAATAATACCAGCTACTACCAGCTGAACCAGGCATAGTATTTGTTTCACGTTTACCAGCCTTACCATCTACAGTTACATTTACCCAATCAGTAGCATTATCTAATGGTGCCTTACCACCAGTAGCCTTATAATCATCTAATACAGGTAGATTTAGCGGTAATTCCTCATCCTTTAAAGATACTGAACTATCTTCAAAATGGATCACTGGAATAGGTTCTCCCCAATAACGTTGACGAGCAAAGATCCATTCTCTTAAACGATAATTGACCTTAGCACTACCAATACCCTTTTCTTCTAACCAAGCCACCATTGTCTTGATAGCATCTTCCTTATTAAGACCATCTAAGAAACCAGAATTGATATGAACACCATCTTGTGTCCAAGCTTCCTTCTCAATATCTCCACCCTCAAGTACTGGAATGATCTCGATACCAAACTTCTTCGCAAACTCATAGTCTCTCTCATCATGCGCAGGAACAGCCATGATAGCACCAGTACCATAACTAGCTAATACATAGTCAGAGATCCAGATCGGGATCTTTTTACCATTTACAGGATTGATCGCATAAGCACCTGTAAATTCACCAGTCTTTTCTTTATTTAACTCAGTTCTCTCTAGATCAGACTTAGTTGCACAAGCTCTCTTATACGCCTCAACAGCTTCCTTACGATCTGCAGTAGTGATCTTTTCTACTAAAGTATGTTCAGGAGCAAGTACACAATAAGTAGCTCCATATAAAGTATCACAACGAGTAGTGAATACAGTAAATGTACCTTGTCCATCCTCTACCTCAAAGTTTACTAGAGCTCCATTAGACTTACCGATCCAGTTACGTTGGATCTCCTTAGTAGACTCAGGCCAATCGATCTCCTCTAGACCCTCTAATAACTTCTCAGCATAGGCAGGAATATCCATGATCCATTGCTTCATATTCTTACGAACTACTGGATATCCGCCACGTTCACTCTTACCATCGATAACTTCATCATTGGCAAGAACTGTACCCAATTCCTCACACCAGTTAACAGGCATATCTACTAAACGAGCATAGCCATCTTCATATAGTTGTTTAAAGATCCATTGTGTCCATTTATAGTAACTAGGATCTGCTGTAGAAACTTCTTTGCTCCAGTCAAAAGAGAATCCTAACATCTTTAATTGTCTCTTGAATGTAGCGATATTTCTTTCTGTGAATCCTGCTGGATGATTACCAGTTTGGATCGCATATTGTTCTGCAGGAAGACCAAATGCATCCCATCCCATTGGATGTAGTACATTGAATCCTTGCATACGTTTCATACGAGATACGATATCTGTAGCTGTGTATCCTTCTGGATGTCCTACGTGTAGACCATGTCCTGATGGATATGGGAACATGTCTAGGGCATAGAACTTAGGTTTACTGAAATCCCATACATCTGTTTTGAATGTTTCATGTTCATCCCAGTAGTCTTGCCATTTTTTCTCAACTTCTAAATGTTTGTATTCCATTGCTTTTCCCTCCTGTAAAAATAAAAAGCCTCCTAACATTAGGACGCTTTCACGTGGTACCACCTAAATTCATATACAAACGTATATGCACTCATTTCTTCGGTAACGTCGAAGTCTTACGGATAGGCATTTCCTCCTATCAGCTCCTTGGTAAGTTCAGTATTCTGTTTTACTGTGTTACACCACACCCACAGCTCTCTACAAACAACATCCTACCTACTACTCCAATTCATAGCTTATACTTGAAAATAATATCACATAATGACTTAGAAAACAACTAAATTTGATACTTATTGTTGGAATTGCATATCTTTAAATAAATAATCGATAATATCTTTACGCTTAATGATCCCGATATATACGCCCCGATCATCTACGATCGGTACGAAATTCTGCTCAGAAGATAACCTGATCACATCCTCCATATCAGTATCTATAGATAAAGCCTTATAAGGACGATGCTTCTCAAGAGAGGAGATCTTCACACTCTCCGCTACCTCCATATCGAACTTACAAGAATTCTTAATGAAACGCAAGATATCCCCCTCTGAGATCGTAGATATAAACTTACCATTCTCATCTACTAAAGGTACGACAGAGAACATATGCACATCGAATTTCTCTAATGTCTGTCTGATAGTAGAATCATAGTCTAAGTAGAAAGTATTTACCTTAGGTGTTAAGAAATTAAATAAACTGATCATGATAGTTTCTCCTATTAATAACGATACTATACTATCATACACCTTCTTTTTGTTTAAATTATGTTAGAAATAAGGATCAAATGAAATATTTGGAAAGGAGCCTATAAAAAAGATCGATCAACCACCCATGTAATGACAACATCACAAGGGTACCAAAACCAATATGGAATGTTTCTAGCTTACCAAGTATTCCGATCACTATGGCTAAGATCAACCATAAGGCATCGAACCCATATTTGATCTTAGAGATCGGGAAGTGATACTTTTGATGGATCAGGTTCATAGTCGTTTCTAGGGGATAGCTTTGTAAGCGAGCGCTTAATACCATGGCTATGCCTAAGCATATCGTGATATTAGCTAAGATGAAGTAGAGCAATTGCATGGTAAAGGTATCGACATAGATCCCTGCAAATACTGTATACATAAAGAAGTCTAGTATACTGGAGAATAGTAATGCGATGGCTAGTTGGACTAGATACGTCATTTGCCATTTAGATGAGATCAGGAATTGTACGATCACTAACACTACTCCCATTGTAATACTCATGGTACCAAAGCTCATGCCACTTACTTCTGCTAGATTTAATACAAAGGCATCATATACTGCGATCCCCAGTCTTGCTATATTAGCTAGATTGATTCCTAATGCTAGGATCATAGTTCCTACTAAGAATAAACCTATACGTTTCACGATATTCATGTTTTATCTCTCCTATCAAATTATTTTATGATACCATGTTCTACTAGAAATCGCAACTAGTAAGTTTTGAGGGAAATATGGTATACTATTACTTGGTGATATATATGTTTAATCCTTTTCAATACAGTGATGATAATAAGAGATACTATACTTGGAATTATTATTTAAAGAAGCGTTATGGGCAAAAGGTGTGTAAGGTTCCTTTAGATGCGCACTTTACTTGTCCTAATAGAGATGGGACTAAGGGAAGTGGGGGATGTTTATATTGTTCTGCTAGAGGGAGTGGAGATTTCGCTGCTTCTTTTCCAAATTTAAATGAGCAGTTTGAGGCTGGTAGAGAGATGATGCATCGTAAGTGGCCTGGTAGTTTACTGATCGCATATTTTCAGGCATATTCTAATACGTATGCTTCTATCGAGTATTTAAAGAAGGTCTATGAACCCTTTATAGAAAGAGATGATATCGTAGCGATCGCTATTGCTACTCGTGGGGATTGTATTAATGAAAAGACCGCGGAGTTATTATCTAGTTGGAATCAAAAGAAAGAGATCTGGGTAGAACTAGGACTACAAAGTATTCATGATAAGAGTGAGAAATATATGAATCGCTGTCATACGGTAAAGGAATTTGAAGATGCTTTGTATCTACTACATTCCAAGGGGATCAAGTGTTCTGCTCATATCATAAACTCATTACCTTACGAATCTAAAGAAGATATGATAGAGACTGCTAAGTATATTGCAACACTCCCACTCACTGCTGTAAAGATCCATATGCTCCATCTTATGGAAGATACAGTATTAGGGGAGATGTATAAGAATGAGCCATTTTCTCTTCTTACTAGAGAAGAATATGTGGATGTGGTGGTAAGTCAGTTAGAGGTATTACCACCTACTATGATCATTCAAAGACTTACTGGGGATGCTCCTTTAGATCTATTGATCGAGCCTAGATGGACGATCAAGAAGACGATCGTTCTCAATGAGATCGATAAGGAAATGGTGAGAAGAGATACTTATCAGGGGAAGTATTACATGAAAACTAAATAAGGATCGTTAGAAAACTAACGATCCTTTAGTTTATACACAGCTACTACTATGCATAGTATTCCAACAACATACGTAGGCCAATAGATCACAGACCAGAACACTAACCAATCAAATAACTCCCATGACTCTATCGTCATAGTATATAGTCCCATTACAATAGGAATTACAAAAGGAAGACAACCAAGTAATAATACTAATTTCCATATTATTCTCTGATCCATATTCCTTACACCAAACCTTTCTCTAACGCATACTCAAATGCACATAGATCTCTTCTTTGTACTAAGATATCTACTCTATGAGAAGTACTCGTAGGTCTTAGTCTCTCACATACTTCTTCCTTAGGGATCTGGATAACTCCACTGAATAAAGTCTTCTCTGATTCTGTTAAGTGAGTTTCATGTGGCTTGGTACTATCAATATCTACTACAAAGAAATAGGAATGTGTTTCTCTATGGATCAGATAATATCGATCTATGATCATACCCACTTCCTGAATACGTAAAGCCTCATATCCGATCTCCTCTAAGATCTCTCTTCGAATCGTATCTTCATAAGACTCATTTTCTTCTATCCCACCACCAATAGTTTCATAGTGGTTCCTCATACCAAACGCATCTTCTCCAGCGATCTTCAAGAACCAGAATAATCCCTTCTCATCTCGTACTATTAATCGAACTGTATGTCTAATATGTGTGATCTCACTCTTCTCATATAGATCATCATCAAATCTAGCAATCATATCGTTCCCTCACTACTAATTCTTTATATCCAGTATTCTCATCCATTTCTCTTGTAAATGTATACTGTTCTAATTCTCCTAATACGATCTCTGCTGTTGTATAGATCACACAGCCATCACTTAAATGACCTCCCCATACATGACCCTCCTTATCACTGACAGAGATATGTAGATGAAGTCCTTCTGTACTTAATGTACCTGTGAGAGAGACAATCTCATAGTGTGCTTCTACTTCTAAGAATTCTACTGCTTCTGCTAGTCTTATACGTAGGTGTTGTAATGAGCCTACTCCACTTAATACTACGGCACCTTGGATATTATGCTCTTTACAATATTGTTGAAGAGATTCTTTTAATAGATCTCCTTTATGTAAACGAAATGCATGTTCCTTCATTCTATCACTTCCTTATGATTCTATTATACAAGAGATGGATCGAAAATAAAATGAGAGAAGTGTATAAACACCTCTCTACATACTAATTCATATCTAATATACGATACTCAAAGTAGAATGTACTACCTTCTCCCTCCATACTTTCTACTCCATATCTCGCTGTATTCTCTTCATACGTATTATGTAGTTCCAAGATATTCTTAACGATCGATAAGCCTAGTCCTGTTCCATTGACTGCTCTTCGATGTGGATCATTGGCCTTATAATACCGATCCCAAATATACATTAGATTCTCTTGCGAGATCCCTATACCATGATCGATCACTTCGATCCTTACATACTCTCCTATCACTAATTGATTGATCAAGATATACTTATCTTCTCCTGTATAAGTAAGCGCATTATTGATCAGATTATAGATCACCTGTGAGATACGTAATTCATCTGCTTTGATATACACATGCTCTTGATACTTAAAATCGATCGTATATCCATCTCTACTCACAAACTTATTGAATCTTTCTAATGTATTCAAGATACTTTCTGTTAGATCATATTCCTCTAGTTCTAATTGCTGATTTCCTGATTGTAACTTAGAGATATCTAATACATCACTTACCAGTACATTCAATCTATTCACTTCATCAATAATGATCTGACAGTTCTCAGCAGTATTCTCTCCTGGTAGATCTCTCATAGCTTCCGCATAGCCACCGATCATAGTTAGTGGAGTACGTAGATCATGAGAGATATTAGCGATCAACTCTTGTCTTAGCTTCTCGACCTTAGATAGCTCTGTACTTGCATAACTTAGTGTATCAGCTAATTCACTTACCTCTTTATACCCTTCTCTTTGGAAATCTACTGTATAGTTTCCTAGGGCTAGTTTCTTGGCTTGCTCATTGATCTTCATGATCGGTCTAGAGATGCTATTATACATTAAGAATGCTAGGATACTTCCTAATAATACAAGTAATACGCTTAATACTTGTAGTTGTATTTTCAGGGTATTGACTGTAGCATCTACTGGTGAGATAGAGGTGTTCAGTAATAGTAATAATTCTGTGTTATCTGTAGTTACTACTTTACTATAGATCATTGTTTGATTATCTGTAGGGGCCTCCCATCTTCCAATAAAGTTAGGAGGTACTACATTCTTAACATCTATAATATCTAGATATGTACCATTATTCTCTAAGGCAAGTTCATAATACTTAGCTGAAGAGATCACTGTGCCTTTATGGATCAGGCAGTCTTGAATAGAGGCATCTACATCTACTGTTGTTCCTCTTTTCGTATCAATGATACGCATACAGATCTGACGATTCTGTGCTAGTGTTGATAATAGTTCATCTAACTCTTCATTCTCGATATTACGAATGATCAGATCGGCTGTAGATTCGATCTCATTTACTTTCGTTAACTTATAGAAATCATCTAAGAAAATGATCTGGAACAACCACATGAATAGTACAGTACAGATAATGAATATTGCGAAATTTCCTAATAACTTATATCTGATCGATATTCTATTTCCCTTGATCTGCTTCAAAACGATATCCTACCCCTCTGATCGTAACGATCTTATTACTATAGTTTCCTAATGCCTTACGTAACAATTTGATATGAGTATCTAGTGTACGATCATCTCCATAGAAATCATATCCCCAGATCTTCGTGATCAATTGTTCTCTTGTAACTGCTAGATTCTTATTACGGATCAGATAGACTAATAGATCATATTCCTTTGGAGATAGATCCACCTTACTACCATCCACAGTAACTAGATGAGCTCCATAGTCTACTACTACCCCATCACTGACAAATACATCCTTTTCTCTCTCCTCATATTTCTTACCATATCTCTTCAATATCGCTGTAATACGCATCATTAACTCCTTAGGAGAAAATGGCTTTACGATATAATCATCTACACCGACCTCAAATCCATGGATACGATCATATTCCTCTCCCCGAGCAGATAACATGATCATGGGTGTATCTGAGAACTTACGGATCTCTTTACAAGCAGAGAACCCATCAAGCTCAGGCATCATCACATCCATCACGATAATATCGAAATGCTCTCTTTCACATAAGGTAATAGCCTCGATACCACTCTTCGCCTCTACTACTTCATATCCCTCAAACTTAGCATATTTCCCAATAAGAACACGGATCTTTTCCTCATCATCAACGATCAATATCTTGCTCATGCTATCGCTCCTTTACTATCAAAAAATACAACAAAGAAAAGAGGATATCCTCTTTTCTCTAATTCTGTGGTTTATACTCTGTTAGAGTAACAGTTACTACCTGTTCTCTACGATCACGTACTACATATACTTGAACTTGATCTCCGACCTTCTTATCATACAAAGCATCAGTAATATCATTGATCGAACTGATCATTAGATCATCGATCTGTACGATCAAGTCACCTGCTTTAAGTGGTGAATTACTCACTACTACTTTATTCACATACACACCGAAACGATTTACTCCATAACGATATGCGGAAGTTAGATCATTTACTGAAGTAGCACTAATACCTAATTGTACTCTACCAGTTACATATCCATTCTCAATAATATCATTCACTACCTTTTGAGCAGTATTCACAGGAATCGCAAATCCTAAGCCCTCAATCCCTTCACCAGAACTCTTCGCATTCACAACACCTACTAATTCACCATTCATATTGAATAGACCACCACCAGAATTACCAGGATTGATCGCAGCATTTGTTTGTAGTAAAGTCATCATTTGACCCTCTACCTCGATCTCACGCTCTAACGCCGAAATAATACCATTAGTCACTGTACCACCAAGTTCACCAAGAGGATTCCCAATAGCTACTACCTCTTGCCCCACTACCAATGTATTAGAGTCGCCAATAGTTGCAAATGGAAGATCATTGCCTTCGATCTTGATCACTGCTACATCTGTTCTATCATCACTACCCACTAATGTAGCAGGATACTCTTGCCCATTCTTAGTACGTACTGTGATCTGTGTTGCCCCAGAGATCACATGGTGATTCGTTACGATATATCCATCCTTAGAAATGATCACTCCACTACCTGCTCCACTACTTACATATTGTCCAAAGTAAGAAGCATATGTGATCGTTTCTGTTTGGATCTCTACGACTGTATCACTTACTACAGAAGCTACCATTGCTACACTAGAACCACTAGGATCTACAGTAACAGTAGGAATATACGTACCCGTCTCAGTATCGCCATTATTCACAAGTGTTTCTAGTTTCTCTTCTACCATCTTAGGTACAAAGAAGTTTACTGCTGTATAGCCGCCTAGTACACCACAACTAAGTCCAAATACTACTACTAAGATTACTGTAAGTACTCTTTTCAAGATAGATGGTTTCTTATAGTTATATGTATTTCTATATGTATCTTTACTTTCAACATCGATATAGTCTTTACTCATAATATACCTTCTTTCTATGTTCAACTATATTATACCTTAGGAATGTGAAGAATATCTGAAGAAAATAGAAGAAATATGTGAAAAGTAAAACAGTGTAGGTCTTCCCTACACTGTTATATCTCATCACCTCATTACCCTGCTAACTTGACTAGACGCTCATATCTCTTCTTCGCATCTGTTTCAGTCTTAGTTAATAGTTCTTCTGCTTTATCTGGATTGATACTTGGTAATTGTGCGAAACGAGTTTCATTCATTAAGAATTCTCTAAATTTCTCCCATTTAGGCTCAGCAGAATCGATCACTAATTCCTTACCTACATTACGAGGATCATAGCGATATAAAGATACATATCCACACTCCACAGCAGCCTTCTGTACCTTCTGATGATTACTTAGACCACCCTTGATACCATGGGCCTCACATGGAGAATACGCTAAGATCAATGATGGACCCTCATAACTCTCAGCCTCGATCATAGCCTTGATCGTCTGCATACGGTTCGCACCCATAGCAATACTAGCCACATATACATGACCATACGCCATAGCGATCTGACCTAGATCTTTCTTAGTACCGCCCTTACCACCAGCCGTAAACTTCGCGATAGAAGCAGCTTGAGAAGACTTAGAAGATTGACCACCTGTATTAGAATATACCTCAGTATCTAGTACCAGAATATTCACATTCAGATCATTAGCAAGTACATGGTCTAGACCACCATATCCAATATCATATGCCCAACCATCGCCACCAATGATCCAAACAGATTTGCTAACAAGATCACGTTCAAACTTCAATAACTCTTTCGCAGCCTCACTCTTAGTTACCTTCAATAATTCTACTAACTTAGGAGCTAACTTACGCTCTACTTCCCGGTTTCCAATATTTGCTTGATACTCTTGGAATAGTTCAGCAAGCTCACCTTCCACTTCATTCTTAGTCTCTTCCATGATCTCATGAATACGATTAGACTTATATAAATTCGCCCATTTCATACCGAAACCAAATTCCGCATTATCTTCGAATAAAGAGTTGGCCCAAACCATACCTTCCCCATTCTTATCTGTACAGAATGGTGTAGAAGGAGAAGAACCACAGTAGATCGATGTACATCCAGTAGCATTCGCGATCATCATGTCTCTACCAAATAGTTGAGAAGCTAGACGATAATATGGAGTCTCTCCACAACCAGGACACGCTCCAGGTACTTCAAAGTATGGGTACAATAACTGTGTACCTTTGATCGTATTCGTTGGGAAATATCCTGACTTATATTCAGTTTCTTTAAACAAGTAATTTGCTAATTCATTCTGATGCTCTTGCGTATTCACATCGACCATCGTAAGAGCTTTCTTACCACCCTTACCTGGACACTCAGTAGCACACAGACCACAGCCTACACAGTTATCCGCAGAGATCTGTACACGATAACGTAAATGTTCTACGCCCTTGCCCATAGCAGGGATCGTAGTGAATTCTCTTGGAGCATTCTGGATCTCATCCTCATCTAACAAGAAGATACGGATCGTAGCATGTGGACATACGAAAGAACAGAATCCACACTGGATACAGTTCTCACTATTCCACTTTGGAACTTGTGTAGCAATATTACGATGCTCCTTGAAAGAAGAATTCGCTGGAATATGACCACTTACGAAATCACCCTTAGCAAAGTGCGATACTGGTAAGTCATTTCCTTCTAACGCAGAGATCGGAGCTACATGTGTATCAAAGTACTCATCCCCTGTTAAGGCTCTTGTCTTATCATATTTCAGATCAGCCCACTCACTCTTCACATCGATCTTCACAAGACCTTCTTTACCAAGATCGATCGCTCTATAATTCAGTTCTACTACCTCTTGTCCCTTCTTAGAATACGCCTTATACGCCTCTTCCTTCATATACTCTAAAGAATCACTATATGGAATGATCTGCTCATTTAAAGCAAAGAACGCAGATTGTAAGATCGTATTCGTATGTCTACCCATACCAATACTCATCGCAATATCAGTAGCATTAATAATATAGAAGTTCACATTCTTCTTAGCTAACTGCACCTTGAAACGATTCGGTAAACGATCCTCGATCTCATCCTTACTAAACGTAGTATTCAATAAGAAAGTACCACCCTGCTTAATATTCCGTAACATATCAAACTTCAATAGATAACTATCTAAAGAACAAGAAATAAAATCAGCATGATCTACATAATAAGCACTTCTAATAGGAGACTTTCCAAAACGCAAGTAAGAACGAGTCGTACTACCAGCCTTCTTAGAATCATACGCAAAGTATGCTTGGATCTTCAGATCCGTATGATCGCCAATGATCTTGATAGAAGACTTATTCGCAGATACTGTACCATCTGAACCTAATCCATAGAATAAACAACTAGTAGCATCGCTCTTAATACGGAAATCTGGATCTACTGGTAAGGATAAGTGTGTCACATCATCTTCGATACCGATCGTGAAGCTATGATGTGGATCCTCTTTTAATAAATGATCATAGACAGCCTTGATCTGATTTGGTTGCGTATCTTTAGAAGATAGCCCATATCTACCACCAATGATCATCTTGATATTCTGATATCCTAATAATGCAGTACGTACATCTAAGTATAATGGTTCACCTAAAGCCCCAGGCTCTTTCGTACGATCTAGTACTGCGATCTTCTCTACAGTACTAGGGATCACTGCTTTCAAATATTTAACAGAGAATGGTCGATATAAGTGTACCTTAACAAGACCAACTCTTTCTCCCTTAGCATTTAAAGCATCCACTACTTCTTGCGTAGTCTCTGTAACAGACCCCATAGCAATGATCACACGTGTAGCTTCAGGATCGCCATAGTAAGTAAATGGCGCATAGTGACGACCAGTTTTCTCAGTGATCTTCTGCATATAGTCATTTACGATATCTGCTACTGCTTCAAAACGTAAGTTCTGTGCTTCCTTGGCTTGGAAATATGTATCATCATTCTCTGCGCCTCCACGAGCTGTAGGCATATAATGTGGATCCATTCCACGCTTACGGAAATTTTCTAATGCCTTACTATCGATCAATTCTTTATATTCATCGTAGTCCATGACTTCGATCTTTTGAATTTCATGAGAAGTACGGAAACCGTCAAAGAAATGAATGAACGGAAGTGAGGCTTTGATAGCTGACAGATGGGCTACAGCCCCAAGATCATTACATTCTTGTACGGAGTGGGAAGCTAACATACACACACCACTTTGACGACACGCATAGATATCCTGGTGATCACCAAAGATAGAAAGTGATCTAGCGGCAATAGAACGAGCAGATACATGTAGTACCGCTGGTTGATTCTCGCCAACCCACTTATAAAGATTAGGGATCATTAATAGTAAACCTTGTGAAGCAGTATATGTAGTAGCAAGAGTTCCTGCTTGCACAACACCATGTACTGCACCAGCAGCTCCACCCTCGGACTGCATTTCAACTACTTTCACACTAGAACCAAACATATTCTTCTTCTGTTGCATCGACCAAGTATCTACAAGCTCAGCCATAGTAGAAGAAGGCGTGATCGGATAGATCGCTGCGACTTCTGTAAATGCATAAGATGCATGCGCTGCCGCATAGTTACCATCTATTGATAAATAGTTCTTCATCATATAAATCCCTCCTTTGTACCCATTACATTATAATATATTTCTGTTCCTTTTACTATGCTTTTATGAAATGAAAGTATGTGTAATTATTAGAAAGTGTTTTGAAATATATCTGTAATAATTGAGTTACAAGAAAGAGGAAATGTATGGGAAATGATTAAGAAATGAACAGGAAATGATATAGAATGCTTTAGAAAAAAAGTAAAAAGATCGCTGATTGATGGAAGCGATCTTCTTACCTAAAGTCATACAATTCGGGGAAAGTAGATACTCTTTATATCTACAACTATACTATATACAACCATTCTGAAGACTATATGTATACTATCTGAACAATATGTGAACTTTTCGATCATTGTTACTTCTAGTAAGGAATAATGCATAGTCAAGAGTATAGATTTCTAGTATAATTAGAAAAGAGAAAGGAGCGATGCTTATGTATATCCAAGCAAGAGAACTAGATCGACTAAGAGCCCTGAGCCCTCAAAACTATGCCATTGGTTCTAGTTACATCCAACTGTATCATAAACACATCGATGCCCTTAGTATCACTCCTTATGATACTTACTACCAAGTAGAAGCACTATTTCGAAATCGATGGGGTGAATTCCCGATCCATATACAGATCTCTTTAGAAGGAGAGATCCTAGACTATCATTGCACATGTGATTACCAACGTGGATATACTCCTTGTGGACATGTGATATACGTACTTTTACTTCTACAAGATATGGAACATGAGGAAGTGGAGAGATTAGCCCAAAAGGAAGCTTACTATCAAGAATTATTAGAAGAACGTCAGAATCAATACTTACTGAGAAATACACAACTATTCACATCCTCTCAACTCCAACAAGCTACTCAAATATGGAAGCATATAGTATCTCCTAGAGAATATCAAGTATATGCGAATGTGGAAGGGATGTTTCCTACCTATACGATCACTTGTAAAGTTGGCTATGACAGATGTATGTGATCAAGG
>SVBO01000011.1 GCA_015058845.1 Erysipelotrichaceae bacterium | reverse complement strand
GGCTTTTTCCTTTTTTGAATTACTGTTCGAGGTTCGTATTTCTACTTACTCTCTTTGTCTGTTTCTAGCTAATTTAATAGCTAGATGAATTGACGTTGTTTCTGTTTAGTTTTCAAAGATCCTTCGCCGCGAGCTCATCAGCTCAACAGCTTGTATATAATATCACTCCTATCCTCAATTGTCAATAACTTTTTTAAAGAAATTTTAAACTTTTTAAATTTCCTTCAAACTCCTACCATTTCCCCTCTTACACACCACTATCGCAATACCAGCCAACCCTCACATCCCCTCTACACCCATTATATATAAAGAAAGGACCTGTATCCAAACAGATCCTAATTACCCTTCTTATATAAAGCTGGATTGAATAAAATCAACATCGGGAACAACTCTAATCTACCCGCCAACATCACGAAACTCATCAATAACGTAGAAAGATCCGAATAGATCGAGAAGTTACAAGTCGGACCAACCATACCTAACCCAGGCCCAATATTACTAATACAAGACAAGACGGCCGTAAAGTTCGTTGTAAAGTCAAACCCATCCAACGAGATCAATAACGTACAACCTAACAAAATAAACATATACGCCGCAAAGAATCCTTGCACACCACTCAACACATCACTATCCACGACTTTCCCCTCAGATTTCAACACATGCACACGACGTGGATTCACCATTCTCTTGATCTCAGATAATTGATACTTCACCAAGATCATGATACGGCTCACCTTGATCCCCCCACCTGTACTACCCGCACAAGCACCACAGAACATCAATAATACAATGATCGTTTTGGAGAAAGAAGGCCATAGATCAAAATCAGTTGTCGCATATCCAGTTGTTGTAATGATCGATGCTACTTGGAAATAAGCATATCGAACGGCTTCTAAGAATGAGGAATACTGCGGCAAGATATTCCATGCGATCAGGATCACTGATACGATCACGATTCCTAAGTATGCACGTACCTCTTCGATCGCAAAGGCATCTTTGATCTTACCGATCATAATAAAGAAGAAAGCATTGAAGTTTATACCAAATAACAACATAAATGTCCCAATAACATAATCTACTGCAGCACTATCATAATATCCAATCGAACTATTCTTGATCCCAAATCCACCAGTACCAGCCGTACCAAATGAATGCAAGATCGAATCAAACATTGGCATATCACAGAAAAAATATAACACCAAGATCTCGATCACAGTCATGACGAAATAGATCGCATACAGAATAGTAGCCGTCTTCTTCATACTAGGTACTAGTTTTCCTACACTAGGACCCGGCGATTCCGCTCTCATTAAATACATATTATTCTTCTTAGATAAAGGTAAGATCGCTAGAATGAATACCAATACCCCCATTCCACCGATCCAGTGAGTGAAACTTCTCCAGAATAATAAAGCGTGATCTAGTGCTTCTACATTGCTGAGGATACTAGCTCCTGTTGTAGTAAATCCCGAAACAGTCTCAAAGAACGCATTTACAGGATTTGGAATAGCTCCCGAGAACACAAAGGGCATACATCCAAAGATCGACATAATGATCCAAGAGGCCGCTACTATCACGAAACCTTCTTTAGCTTGGATCATCGTATCCTTTGGCTGACGGACTGAAAATACGAATGCAAAGAATGTTGTAAAGAAGATCGTAGATAGAAAGGCACCTGTACTCTCTGATTTATAGATCAAGGCACATAATAATGGTAATGACATCAATGCCGCTTCCAGTAACAATACTTTCGCTAAGACATAGCGTACCATTTTGTAATTCATCGACTTCATACACTATACCTCTGCGAAAATATCTTCTAAATTACTTAAACCAGTATGTGTTGTCACCACGATCACATGATCTCCAGGTTCGATCGTATCATCTCCACGTGGTAGGATCACTTCACTATTACGGAAGATCGCTGCTAATAACATATTGTCTTTAAATGACAAGAACTTGATCGCTTTATGTAAGTAATATCCCTTAGCATTCGTTGGGATCACGAATTCTAATGCTTCTACCTCATCATCTGCGATTCTATATAAAGATTGTAAAGTAGAGTTTTCTTGCGATACCATAGATCTTACAAAGTGTACGATCTGAGTGGAAGTAATGTTTTTAGGAGAGATGACTGTATCTACACCGATCTCTTCTAAGATCTCTAGATGTGGCATACGGTCTACCTTAGCGATCACTTTCTTAACACCACTGCGTGTTGCATATAATGAGATCATGACGTTCTCTTCATCCATACCTGTTAAAGAGATCACAGCATCCATCTCAGCCATACCCTCTTCTAACAACAATTCACTATCTGCTCCATCTCCATGGATCACATGTGCTTTTGGTAGAATATCACATAATTCTAAACAACGATCATGGTTTTGTTCAATGATCGTTACCTCACTACCACTTTCTAATAAACGATCTGCTAGGTAGTAAGAGATCTTTCCGCCACCCACGATCATAACATTACGAATACGATTCTGCATGATCCCGATCTTACGGAAGAAGGCTGTCATATCAGACATAGATCCTGTGATCGTGATCTTATCTTTTTCTTGTAATACTACATCTCCCTTAGGGATCAGGATCTCTCCATTACGTTTGATCGCGCATACTAATACTTTAGCTTTATACTTAGCATGGATCTGTGATAATGGAGTTCCGATCAATGGGTTTCCTTCTGTTAGTTTGATCTCGATCAATTCGATCCTACCACGTAAGAAAGATTCTACCTTTAAGGCACTTGGATAGGCTACTAGGCGTTTGATCTCACGAGCTGCTGCTAATTCTGGATTGATCGACATACTTAATCCCAATTCTTCTCTCATAAATACTAATTGAGAAGAATATTCTGGATTACGTACACGAGCGATCGTATGTTTACAGCCTAGTTTCTTAGCCACTAGACAGCATAATATATTGACTTCATCGGCATTGGTAACAGCAATGATCAGATCACTCTCCCCAGCGCCTGCTTCTTTTAAGACATTTAGATCTGCTCCATTTCCCACGATCGTTAATACATCTTCACGATTTTCAGCATTCTTTAAAACACCGCTGCGTTTATCAATCACGACTACTTCATGTCCTTCTTTTGCTAATTGAGAAGTTAGGATAGATCCTACCTTTCCATCTCCCACAATAATTATACGCATCAATCATCAACCTCGCTTTAATTATTATTTCCACCCTCTCATTATACATAATTTTAGGGAATTGTGTTAAGATTTCTTTATATTAAGTTGTAAAGTTCTTGTAAATATCCATATAAAGTAAATAAAACGCTGTTCATCAGCGTTTTATAGGTTCTCGATCCATTTCTTAACATGATTTGTAATAGTCTTGTTATATTCCCCACTAATAACACCAAACACACTTAATAATACTTGTTTCGTTTCTTTATCTAGTTCTTTGAACGTTTGATATACACTTTGGGCAGACTTCATATTCACATTCAATAGTTCAAAGATATTCTTGGCATTTGTGGCTTCTAATAGCCCAAACAACGCTTCTACAGCCTTCTTACGTTGTGCTTCATCATGTCTCTCCATCCATTGATCGATCGCATCGTGTAATACCTTACCATCATCCGTAAACTTATCTGCATAGTCTAAATGATTTCCCAGTACGCCCCAATTGATGGCATCATGTTGTAGCAGACTTACTTGCTTACTCTTCACGATCCGGAATTCTTCTTTATGTTCGAATAACATTCCAAAGATCGATCCTTGAGGTGCTATGGAGATGATCTTAGGGATCATTTCCTGATATTCCTTTGTATTCACGAACTTCTCCCAGAAGCCTGGTCCATCATTATTAAAGATATGAATGATCTTGCGTTTGATATTAGGTCTACATAATACCCCTGCATAGATCGCTAGGTTACCTCCTTTAGAATGGCCTCCTAGTCTTATTCTGCGATAACTATAGGGAGATACTGTATTGTTTAGATATTCTACAGCTAAGCGTTGTGCTTCGATCGGAAATTGATACAACATATTGAAGTCTTCTCTCCAACCTGTAAGTGTATCATCTGTGCCTCTAAAGCAAATGTATGTGGTACCATCTGGTAGATGGATATGCATTGCAGAGAATTGGGTGTGTGTTTCTTCGTTGATATGGGCTTCATAGTGTGATAATCGAATGGTTTTGAAGCGTTCTGTTTGAGCCATTCTCTCCATTGTGAATGGACATGCTCTAGCTAATGACTTAGCTTTCTCTAGTGTCTTTCTGTCATGCTTTTCAAAGTATGCTTTACTAGCTTTAGGTAATGAGATAGACTTGCCTTCTTTACTAGAAGGTACGATCCCCTCAAAGTCTATATACGATAATTGAGTTAATAATACGTTATCTACTTCATTGAAAGGACTGCTTATAAAGTTAAGATCTCCTCTCCAATCTAGATACTCTAATATAGTGTTCATTCAAACAACAACTCCTTAAATTTGTTACCCTCTATAGTATATAGATAGATACCATTATCATCCATGATCCCGAAAGAACTTCCTACTTCACTCTTAGGGAAAGTAATAGAGCCTGGGTTACAATAGATGATACCATTATCTCTTTTCTCTAATACAGGTACATGGGTATGTCCACTTAGATAGATAGAGAAGGGAAGTCTTGGAAGTCTATCTTCATTGAATACATGTCCATGTGTTAGTAAACATCTATGACCATTGACTTCTACCAATTCAAAGTCTTCCATCATAGGATATTGTAGTAACATTTGATCCACTTCCGCATCACAATTCCCTCGACACGCTGTGATCACGTCTTTATATTCATTTAATAGATTCGCTACGGCTACTGGATCATAGTTCTCTGGGATCCCTTTACGTGGTCCATGGTATAATTCATCTCCCATGATCAAGATCTTATCGCAGTTATATTCTTGGTAATAGGCTAATACTTTCTGTAAGTTCATGATATCTCCATGGATATCAGATAGTAATAGACATTTCATTTGCAACACCTCTTTTGTAGTATATGCTTAGTATATCACATTTCTATGAATTATTGTATGACTTGGCTATTTCTGTTAGAATGATACTAAGAGGTGATAGTATGCGTTATCCTAAGTTTTTAAGGGAAAGAGATATGATCGGGCTTGTGGCTCCTAGTTTTGGAGCTTGTGGTGTTCCTTATGGTTTGAGACAGGAGAGAGCTGAGGAGTATTTTAGAGAATTGGGGTATAGTTTCAAGAAGGTACCTCATGTACATGTGATCGAGAATGGAGAGAGTGCTCCTGCAGACGTGAGAGCGAAGGAGTTCATGGAGATGTGGATGGATCAGGATGTTGACTTCATTTGTTCTGTAGCAGGAGGAGAGAAGGAATTACAGGTACTTCCTTATTTGGATATTGAGAAGTTAAGCAGTACTCCTAAGTGTTTTATGGGATATTCTGATAATACAACTATTTGTTATGCTCTTACTGTATTGTGTGATATAGCTAGTATCTACGGGATCCATTTGATGGACTTTGGAGTAGATAAGTGGGATGATTGTTTACAGTATTCTTATGAGTTTATGTTGGGTAAGAAGATGAGACATGAGTCTTTTCCAATGGTTCAGTGGAATGATCTGAAGCATGAGTATCCGTATAGTCCTTATAATCTAGAGTTTGAGAATGAATGGAAGAATCTTCATGGGGAAGAGAGAGTAGAGTTAAGTGGTCGTATCATGGGTGGTTGTTTAGATGTGCTTGTGGGGATCTGTGGTACTAGGTTTGATAAGACTGTGGAGTTTGTAGAGAGATATAAGGATGATGGTATTATTTGGTATTTAGAAGCTTGTGACCTAAATCCATTTGGAGCTATGCGTGCTTTATGGCAATTACGTGAGGCTGGTTGGTTTAAGTATGCGAAGGGGTTCATTATTGGTAGACCGAATAATCCTAGTGATGTGATGGAGTATTCTCATGTGAAGGCTGTAGAGGAGATCTTGGGTGTGCTTGATGTTCCTGTGATCATGGATTTTGATGTAGGTCATGTGGCTCCTACTGTGCCTATTTTGAATGGGTCTATGGCTCATGTGGTGAATGGGAATGGGGAGAGTTATATTGAGTTTAAGGAGATATAGTATGAAGAGATTCTTGACTATATGTATATGTGTGTTTCTATGTGTAGGTTGTACACATCAAGGTGGTGGGAATACTGGTACATCCAGTACTAGTGAAACTGTGGTGACTACAACGACGCCAGTTACTACTCCTGTGGTAGATATTCCTATGCCTGAGTATCATGAGGAATTAATGAGTGGGGATTTCTCTGCTATTGCTGGTACATATGAGAATTCTCAAGGAGTGAAAATATACATTAATTCTGAGGGCAGACAATATAATATCGGGCATGCCGGAAAAGTTTCGTATTCAAAAGGTGTCTATAGTGTAGAACGCCTCTATAATCAGTCAACTCGCATTTACCCAGTCGGTGTGGAAGTATTGAGTAATGATAAGATTATAGAAACAGACACTTCTAAATTGCGCACTTGGACTGGCTACGATGATCCCGAAGGTTCATATGAAATATACACAAAGATCAGTGATACTATTGAAGGTTTGCCTTCATATCACGATGCTATTATAGATGGTGATTTTTCTGATATTGTGGGGGAATATAAGAAACCAAATGGTGACTCCTTTTATTTAAATGCAAACGGACTATCTGATTCTTCTTCTAATTCATTGGGTGAAGTGTTTTATAATAGAGGATTATATCGCACTAATGTATATAACCCTAGTGGGGAGGGTGTTGGGTTCTTCATTTATCCAGTAGGGCAAGCAGTTACTTATCAACAGGGCATGTTCCAAATCGTGGTAGAAACAGACATTTCAAAAGTTCGACTTGCATTTGGAAATGCGGAAATAGTCTCAAATTCAGAAGTTTATACAAAAGTAGACGAAGAAGAACCATTAATTACCATTACACCCACTATTGAGTCAGAACCTTTAAAAGATGGAGTATACAAATGTCAACAATATGATTACCGATATACAGAAGTGATTATAGAAGATGGTAAATTTTCTTTTGGCTTCTATGATTATACTGATGGACGATCAGAAAATAGAGTAGAAGGAAATGTTGTCGAACTTCATAAAGATTTGTACTATTTAGCTTTAGATGATAAAAATAAAGAAGTTTATTCTAAAAAGTTTTATCCGTTAATTTTAAGGGTTATTGATAACGAAGTATACACAATAGATATCAATACCTATTATATCGTTGCCGAAGATGCTGAATATAATGTCATTGAAGGATATTGGGATGACAGAGATCTGCCGACGGCAGAAGAACTAATGAATTTTCTATACGTTGATTATTTAGAAAAATGTGAATATATTATAGAATAAAGATTCAAAAGGAGCGTTCATTCGCTCCTTTCTATTCCCCTCTACATCATACACACCCATATCCCAAACGCTAAGAAAGGCCCAAAAGGAATATGACTCCTACTATCTATCTTCCCTCTATACCACAAATAACTCGCATACACACAAGCCATAGTAGAAGCAACACATATAGCCATTCCCATCCTATTTCCAATCAACAAAGAAGCAGCCATGATCAACTTAATATCCCCACCCCCAAAAGCATCCTCTACTATATAATTCATCCCTATCATGAATAACACAACACAAACACCTACAACCAGATCACTAACCACTATACCCCTTAGTACTAATACATGATGTAATACACCAAGCACTGCTATACCCCCATTTAAACTATCCGGAATGATCATATGCACATAGTCTATACAACTGATCCCCAGTAAAATAACACCTGCCAGAAAGCTTATTACAGCCTCTAGAGTACACCCCTTATCATACAACATAGCTACAGCTAGAATCCCACATACACCCTCTATCACAGGATATCTAAGAGAGAGCTTCTCATGACACACAGAACATTTCCCCTGTAATCTAAGATAACTTACTATAGGGATCATTTCCCTCCAAGCTAACTCATGCTTACAATACGGACAATGAGATCTTTGTATCACTACCTCTAGATCTAATGGCAAACGATAGATCAATACATTCAAGAAACTTCCTACACAACATCCTACTACAAACACATACACAAATAACAAAAAAGACATAGTACCTCCTATCAGAATATTCAATATATTTCTATAATAGGAATACTACGTCTATATTAGTACACATATTGTATACATTCATCCATTACTTGTCAATACTACTTAAACTCCTTCTCGATAATATACTCTAAGAACTCCCGTAATGGTCTAGAGATCCATTTATTCTTATGATGGATCAATTGTTTCCAGATCTCTACCTCAAAATCCTTCACATCTAGATACACTAGCTTTCCTTCCTTCACCATATCTTGAGTTACGAAATCTGGTAAGAAAGAGATACTTTGTGTTTCCTCAATGATCTTCGTGATCAGATCGGTACGAGATAGTTCTAAGATCGGTTGGAGCTCGATGGATCTTTTAGCAAGTAGCTCATCGAATACCTTACGATACCCCATCCCCTTTTCCGTTAATACAAATGGATAGTCTACTAACTCTTCCACATGAAGATCCTTATGTTTCGCTAAGGGAAAA
Organism: Erysipelotrichaceae bacterium; assembly: GCA_015058845.1. Classification (GTDB taxonomy): domain Bacteria; phylum Bacillota_I; class Bacilli_A; order Erysipelotrichales; family Erysipelotrichaceae; genus SIG230. Next base: position 24,266 of record SVBO01000011.1, on the reverse strand, counting down.
GCACTACTTGTCACAAAGTGCATATCGATCCTTTTCTCTTGAATGATCGAGAATTCTTTCTGATAGGTATGTTGGTCTAATGTTAATACAACATCCGCTTCATTATGATTCAAGATCCGAAACATTTCCTCTGTATCGGCTGTCGTGAACTTCAAGGATATGTGTGGAAATCTCTTATGGAACTCTCCATAATCCTGCATCAAGATCTCACAGATCGAATCGGGTAGCACAACATGAATATCCGCTCTTAGATCCTGGTCTTCTCCTAGATTCTGTTTAAATTCTGCAGTTAAGGCAGTTACCCTTTGGGCATAGCTAAATAACTCTTTCCCCTTGGTAGTCAGTGTGATCGTATGATTGATGCGTTCGAATAATAAACAATCTAATTCATCTTCTAATTGTTTGATCTGGAAAGAGATCGTAGATTGAGAATAGCCTAGTCTTTGGGCTGCTTTCGTAAAGCTATTTAATTCCGCAACATGTAAGAAACTGATCAAGTTCTTGATTTCCATAATTATTACCTCATTAATAATTTCGATAGATATTATCTAATTCATTCACTTCCTAAATAGATAAAAATATTATATACTAATAAAGTATTATTAACAATATTGGGAGGTATAATATATGGCAATTATCAAATTCTACAATCGTGCTCCTGTACCAATGGAGATGCATAAAGTAAAGATCGTTCAAAAGTTAACTCTATTACCCGCTAAACAACGTCTTGCTAAGATGAAGGAAGCTGGATTCAACACTTTCTTATTACATAATGGAGATATCTTCATGGATATGTTGACTGACTCTGGTGTAAATGCTATGAGTGACAACATGCAATCTGCTATGTTACGTGCAGACGATGCGTATGCAGGTAGTGAAACATTCTATAGAATGCGAGATAAGTTAGAAGAGATCTTCGGGATCCCTAATCTATTACCTACACACCAAGGTCGTGCTTGTGAGCATATCATCGCTAAGCATTTTGTTAAGCCTGGTAATTGTATCATCATGAACTATCATTTCACTACATCTAAGGCTCACGTTACTACATTAGGTGGTCATGTTGAGGAATTGATCAGAGATGAGGGATTGATCGCCCAAAGCACTCTACCATTCAAAGGAAATATCGATCTAGATAAGGTACGTGCTTGTATTGCTAAGGAAGGTGCAGATAATATCGCATACTTACGTTTAGAGGCGGGTACTAACTTGATCGGTGGACAACCTATTTCTTATGAGAATATGAAGGCTGCTACTGATATTGCTAGAGAATATGGGATTCCTACTGTACTAGATGCTTCTCTATTACAAGATAACTTATACTTCAATAAGACTAGAGAAGAGTCTTTAAAGGATCTTTCTATTAGAGAGATCACTCGTAAGATCGCTGATCTATTCGATATCATCTACTTCTCTGGGCGTAAGTTTGGTTTTGGTCGCGGAGGCGGTATTCTAGTGCGTGATGAAGCTTTATTCCATGAATTAGAAGATTATATTACTATGTATGAAGGTTTCTTAACGTATGGTGGTATGTCTGTTAAGGAAATGGAAGCTATGACGATCGGGTTTGATGAGACTATGGATTTCGATGTGATCTCTCAATCTCCTCAGTTCATTAATCATGCTGTGAAGGAGTTAGATGCTCTAGGTGTTCCTATGATCACTCCTGGGGGAGGTCTAGGGGCTCATATCAATGCGAAGGAAGTATTAGCGCATGTTCCTTCTGAGGAATATCCTGCTGGTGCTCTTGTAGCTGCTTTATATCTATGTGGTGGTATTCGTGGTATGGAACGCGGTACTTTATCTGAAGAGAGAAATCCAGATGGAAGTGAACGTATTGCTTCAGTAGAAATGGTACGTCTAGCATTCCCTCGTCGTGTATTTACTCTTTCTCAAACTGAATATGTGATCGACCGTGTGAAGTGGTTATATGATCATAGACATTTAGTAGGTGGATTACGTTTTGTACGTGAGCCTAAGACTTTACGTTTCTTTACTGGTACTTTAGAGCCTACTAGTGATTGGCCAGAGAAGTTATTAGAGGCTTATATGGCTGATTTTGGGGAAGATCAGTAATAATACTTAGAATAGTTTAAACGACCTATGGGTGTGATCATAGGTCGTTTTTATTTGTGTCTATGTTTAGTAGTATGATAGTTTGTGTCAGCACTGCTGACACAAATTCATTTTGTCTACATTATTCCTGTAAGATCAATTTTCAGAGAAATGAGGTAGATTTAATAATAGTTTATACCTGTGTTAAGAAATGGATTATTTCTAACTAGAATAACAAATAAATATTTATTATTTATAAATTAATATTCATTTCTTTACATTTATTGATTGCTAAGTCATGATTTTGCATTGCTGCTTTTTTATACCAATATTTCGCTTTTTCTAAGTCAATATTTACACCATATCCCTCTTCATAAAACCACGCTAAATTGAATTGTCCATCTCTATCGCCATGTTCTGCTGCACGATGCGTCCAATAAAATGCTTTTTCTAAGTCTTTTTCAATACCAAGACCCTCAAAATAAAAGTAGCCTATTTGACATTCTGCAAGAGGATACCCTTGTTCTGCTAATGGCAAATGCCCTTCAAAACATTTATCATATTGTTTTGATTTCCAATATTTTTCGATTAATTCTTCACACATTTCTAATTCTTTACATGGTTTGTAATAATTGCTTGCCATATGTCCACCTCGCTAAATTCAAATCCCTCGATCTCTTTCCCCTATTCTACCATGCACACAAAAATACTACCAGTACATATAAGTTTCTATATTCTATAAATAAACATAGAATTATACTTACCATTAGTGATATTATATATACAAATAAGCAAGGAGGAATACAGTATATGAAAAAAGAATTACTTGAGAAATACGCTCACTTATTAGTCAGAGTTGGGCTAGATGTAAAGGTAGGTCAAAAGGTGATCATTGAGGCTCCTGTAGAGGCATATGAGTTTGCTCGTATGGTTACTGAGGCTGCGTATAAGGAGAAGGCTGGTGAAGTAGTCGTTCATTATACTGATTCTACGATCACTAAGATACATTCTTTACACAGAGATCCTAAGGATGTAGCCTATGTAGAACAATGGGAAAGAGAAAGTCTATCACATTATTTAAATGAAGGGGCTTGTTCTTTACTATTCGCAAGTCCTAACCCTCATCTAATGGATGACTTAAGTGATGAGAGAGCCCATGCGATCCAAACACATACTAATGATAAGAGAAACATCATTCGCTCTAAGATCGCTAGTGATGGTATTCAATGGTGTATCGCAGCTGTCCCTACGCAAATATGGGCAGAGACTGTTATGCCTGAGGAACCAAAGGAAACAGTGTTAGATAAGTTCTGGAAATTGATCTTAGACTTTGTATATATCACGGAAGATAACGATCCTGTAGAAGCATGGACTAAGAGAAAGATTGAGAAAGGTAAGATCCAACAAAAGTTAACTGACTATCACTTTGATCGTTTACGTATGACTTCTTCCAATGGAACTGATATCGAATTTGGTCTACATGAAGATGCGACATTTGGTACACGTTATGTGAAGCCTACTGATAGACCTGATTATGTAGCGAATATTCCTACTGTAGAGATCTGTACTTCTCCTGATAAGTGGCGCACTCAAGGTAAGGTAGTGTCTACTAAGCCATTGTTACTAGGTGGTAAGATCGTAGATCATTTCGAGATCACTTTCAAGGATGGTAAGGCGATCGATTGTAAGGCTGAGGTAGGAGAAGAGTTACTTCGCAAGACGATCGAGACTGATGAGACTAGTGGATATTTAGGAGAAGTAGCATTTGTTCCATATCATTCTCCTATCAGTTTATCTGGCTATGTATTCTATAATACATTGATCGATGAGAATGCTTCTTGTCACTTAGCTTTAGGTAGAGGTTTCCCTAGTTGTGTAAATGCTCATCCTGTGGATAAGTCTACTTGGGAGGCTAAGCATTTGAATGATTCTTCTATTCATGTTGACTTTATGGTAGGTGCTAAGGATACTTCTATTATTGGATATACTAAGGATGGTAAGGAAGTTGTGATCTTTAGAGATGGTGACTTTGCGGAAGAGTTATTAGAGAGCAATTAATGCTCTCTTTTTATTTGATACTTATGTGCAATTTTTTAAGATTTTCGTTTCATATGCTCTTAATGAGTAATCTAAAAGCGCCTGTATCACAGACGCTTTCTTTCTTATTTATTCTTTAAATACTCATCAATAGAAGCAGCAGCCTTCTTACCAGCCCCCATTGCTAGAATCACAGTAGCAGCACCAGTCACAGCATCACCACCAGCATATACACCCTCTAAGTTAGTCTTACCATTCTCATCAGTGATAATACCACCCCACTTCTGGATCGCTAGATCTGGTGTAGATTGTGGGATCAATGGATTAGGATTATTCCCAATTGCTACGATCACACTATCCACAGGAATGATCTCTTCACTACCCTCGATCGGAACTGGTCTTCTTCTACCAGAAGCATCTGGTTCTCCTAGTTGCATAGAAATACACTCAATACCAGTTACACGCTTCTTATCATTCCCTACGATCTTAGTAGGATTTGTTAAGAACTTAAAGATGATCCCCTCTTCCATCGCATGATGGATCTCTTCTTCTCTAGCAGGCATCTCTTCTAACCCTCTACGATAGATAATATACGTATCCTCTGCTCCCATACGCTTCGCACAACGAGCAGCATCCATAGCCACATTACCACCACCAATAATAGCAGCAGCCTTGCCTACTCTTACAGGAGTCGCATACTCAGGGAACTTATACGCCTTCATAAGATTGATACGTGTTAAGAATTCATTTGCAGAATAAACTCCCAACAAGTTCTCTCCCTCGATCCCTTGCCACTTAGGAAGACCAGCACCACTCGCTACATACACAGCCTCATAGCCCTCTTCTTCCATCAACTCGTCGATCGTAATAGACTTCCCGATCACTCTATTCGTAACGATCTTTACACCCATCTCCTGGATCGTTTCGATCTCTTTCTTCACTAATTCCTTAGGTAATCTAAACTCTGGAATACCATACACAAGTACACCACCAGCCGTATGAAGTGCCTCAAACACAGTTACCTCATAGCCCTTCATAGCTAGATCCTTAGCACAAGTAAGACCAGAAGGACCACTACCTACTACAGCTACCTTATGTCCATTAGTAGGCACCTTCTCAGCCGGACCTTCCTTATGTTCCATCGCATAGTCTGCCACAAATCTCTCTAATCGACCAATACCAACAGGCTCACCCTTGATCCCACGCACACATTTAGACTCACATTGACTCTCTTGTGGACACACACGACCACAGATCGCTGGTAGAGCGTTAGTTTGCTTAATGATCGCATTAGCTTCTTTGAAATTTCCTAACTTGATCTGTTCAATGAACTCAGGGATATGTACATTCACTGGACACCCCTCTACACATCTAGGATTCTTACAATTTAAACAACGTTGTGCTTCTTCCTGTGCCATTTCTACTGTATACCCAGTAGACACCTCTTTCAGGTTCTTGATACGCTCTTGAGGATCTTGCGTAGGCATAGGTAATTTAGTTAATGATAGATTGAAAGCCATTAGAATCCCCCTTTCTTGATCATATGACACATATGTTTCTCCATACTCAATTGCTCTTCTTCTTTATACATCTCAGCTCTACTGATCGCTTCTTCAAAATCTACTTCATGGGCATCGAAGTCTGGTCCATCTACACAAGCAAACTTCGTCTTACCACCTACAGTTAAACGACATCCACCACACATACCAGTTCCATCGATCATAATAGAGTTCATAGACACGATCGTCTTGATATTATATTCCTTCGTCATATTCGCAACAGCTTGCATCATACGCAATGGACCAATAGCGATCACCGTATCATACATTACACCTGCTTCTAACTTTTCTTTCAAAGCATTCGTTACGAAACCTTTATTTCCATTAGATCCATCATCAGTCATGATCTTTAGATCTGTACAAGCATTCTGGAATTCATCTTCTAGAATGATCAGATCCTTATTACGGAATCCTACGATGAAATCTACTTCTGCGCCTGCTTCATACAATGCCTTAGCTTGAGGATATGCGATAGCTACTCCTAATCCACCACCGATCACACAAGCCTTCTTGATCCCTTCAAACTCACTTGCTTTCCCAAGAGGTCCTACGAAATCATGTAGACAATCTCCTTCTTGTAATTCATCTAAGTGATATGTTGTATATCCTACCTTTTGATAGATGATCGTGATCGTTTGTTTCTCACGGTCATAGTCTGCGATCGTTAGTGGAATTCTTTCTCCTTCATCATCTACACGTAAGATAATGAATTGACCTGCTAACGCTTTCTTAGCCACGTATGGGGCATATATTTCCATGAGACTCACTTGAGGATTTAGTTCTCTTTTCTTTAGTATTTGAAACATTTTGATACTTTCCATATGGGTACCTCCATCCTTATGTACATTATAACATATTTCTATCCTATATACTCTTAATAAGATCGAAAGTTAATCAAGAGAAAATGAAAAGGTGCTCTCGCACCTCATTATACAGCCTGCGGAATATATCGCTTAGCCTGTGTAGAGAATAACTCATAGTATTTACCTTCTCTAGCCATCAACTCTTGATGACTTCCCTTCTCGATCATTTCACCATTCTCTAGTACGATGATACTATCGGCCATAATGGCGCTGGATAAGCGATGGGATACGAAGATCGTTGTTTTATCTTTACGTAAGGCATCGAATTGATTAAAGATCTCTTGTTCTGCAATTGGATCTAGAGCGGCTGTTGGTTCATCTAAGATCAAGATGTCTGAGTCTGCATAGAAGGCTCTAGCGATAGCTAGTTTCTGCCATTGTCCACCTGATAACTCTGTTCCACTTTGTTCAAAGATACGCATCAATGGTGTTTGATAGCTTTGTGGTAATTTCTCGATATACTCACTAGCATTACTTTGTTTAGCTGCTTCTTGTACTTCTTCGATAGTTCCTTCCTTATGCACATTTCCAAAGCGAATATTCTCTTCTACACTTACTGCATATTTCCCAAAGTCTTGGAAGATGATGCCGTATGTGCGATATAAACTAGATAGATCATATTCTCTGATATCTTTCCCATCTAGCAAGATCACGCCTTCTGTTGGGTCATATAAGCGTGTGAGTAATTTGATCAGAGTTGTTTTGCCTGCTCCGTTTAATCCTACTAATGCTAATGTTTGTCCTGGTTCAATGACTAGAGAGATGTTCTTCAGGATATCCTTGGTAGTGTTGGGATAGCGGAAGGATACATTTCTTAACTCTAGGGTATGGGCGATATTACGGGATACAGAAGAAGGTGTTTGTGTAGTAGGTACTACTGTTTGTTCTTCTTCTAAGAAATCGATCAGGTTATCGATGAATAGAGTCCCTTCATAGATCGAACCGGATGTAGAGATCAAAGTATTTATACATGTTGTGACAGAGGCAATAGCGCCTGTGAATAGTGTATAGTCTCCGATCATGATAGTGCCTGTGTATACTTGCTTAGCGATCGTTACATAGAAGATCAGATTAGTGATGCCTGATAGGATACTGATCAAGATATGCCATGTGTTCTCTTGTGTGATCAGTTTACGTAAGCCTTTGTAGTATACTTGGAAGGCTTGTAGATATCTTGTAATGAATGTGTCTGCTAGATCATACATACGTACTTCTTTGATCAGATCTTTGTCGACTAATAAGTTGGCATAGTAGTTCATTTGACGACGTTCTTTACTTCTGTTACGGATGTATTGGAAGTTCTTCTTGCGATATACGAAGTTGATGATGGCTGTAGGGATCGATACACTGATGATGACGAATGTGATCAGTGGTAGATCTTTGGCCATGAGTAGGATCGCTAGATAACTTGTTAGTTCGATCATTGTACTAATAGCATTGAATGTTTCTGATAAGATCGTTAAGGGTCTATTTCCTGCTTCTCTACTAGCATTCTCCATCTTCTCATAGAAAGTAGGATCATCGAAACTAGCTAAGTCTAGTTGCTTAGATTTCTCCATGATCATCACTTTCACATGCTTTACTACTTGCTCTCCTGCAATACGATTCAGGGCTCTGCTGATGTGATTGATGATCTGTAAGAAGATCCTGTACAGGAATAAGAATACTAATAGATAGAATACTGTGGATGTATAGAAACTTCCTTCTGGTAGCGCTCCTTGTTGAATGATGCCTTGAAGTTCATTCAAGATACTTTGAGATAGTAAGGAGCCTAGTACGGGTGTGATGCCTTTGAATAGGGCTACGAATGTAAGTAAGAATAAGATCCAGTGTCCTGTTTTCCACACTAGTTTCACGATGTATGTGAAGCGTGATAGGAAACTTGTTAGGAGGTGGATCAGTTCTTGGAAAGTCTTAGGGAATGTGCCTTGTTGTGTAGAAGCACTTCCAAAAGACTCTCTCATTACATTTCCTCCTTATCTTCGGGTGTATGATTGATCTTTTCTAATAAACGTAGTAATTCTTCTTTCTCTTCTTGTGTTAAGTTAGCGAATAAGCGTTTAGTACGTTCTTGTAATTCTTGTTTTAGTTCTTCTCTTAGAGTCATTCCTGCTTCTGTAATATAGATCAGGCTGACTCTTTTATCACTAGGACTAGTTTGTCTTGTGATCAGGTTTCTCTCTTCTAAGATAGATAGAGCTTCTGATACAGATTGTGGGCGGATGTGTAGGGCATCTGCGATCTGTTGTTGACTGAGTCCTTCTTGGTTAGATAATAGATTTAGAATATGGCCAAAGCCTCTTCTTTTTCCTTTTTCATTATGATTTGTTTGTGTATGTCTGCGTGTTGCAGCATGTGTACGCATTAAGTATCTCATTAATTCTTGTTCAATTGTCATATATACATTCCTCCTATCTTTCTGTGATTTACCTTATGAATATCCCTCCTTTAATATTAAGGTACCTTAATAATATATTATATTTATAAGTTTGTCAAGCATTTTATGTAGGTACCTGTATATTTTTGGTATTTCTTTATTAGAAATAAGAAAACTGCCACATATGTGACAGTTCTAGTTACTTACATATTGAATATCATTCTCAAAGGATAATGACTCTACATCCTTCAGGAATAGTACTGTATGAGCGTTCGTCTTAGGATCACGAACTACTAAGTATTGATCAGCACAGTATTCTAATTCTCCTTTATACACAGAGGAAGTAAGTGTCACCTTTACGATACCTCCTACATTTTGTCTTAATAGATCACATAGAGGTAAAGATACTGGTTTCTTCTGGAAATATTGTTTCGTTAACTTAGCAACTACCCCTGATAATGCGAATAGAGCTATGAAGTTTGGAATAGCCATCAATCCATTGAATGTATCAGCAATATCCCATACTACATCTAGAGAAGTTGTGGCTCCTACTACGATCATTAGGATATAGATCACTTGATAGAACTTAGTAGACTTCATTCCAAAGATATATTCGGCACATCTTGTACCATATAAAGACCAACCAAGGATCGTAGAATAGGCAAAGAAGAATAATGCGATGGCTACGAATAAGGTTGCGAACTTATCTCCAAATACTGTAGCGAAGGCACTTGTGATGAGTGCTGAGCCTGGTTTCACACCAAAGGCAATGTCTACTCCACTAACAATGATCGTTAATCCTGTTAACGTACAGATCATTAATGTATCAGCAAATACCTCAAAGATCCCATGTAGACCTTGTTGTACAGCCCCTTCTGTTTCAGCAGCTGCATGGGCAATAGCCGCACTACCAAGACCCGCTTCATTAGAGAAAGCACTACGTCTTAGACCCCAAACGATCGCTTCTTTGATCGCGATACCACTAGCTGCTCCCAATACTGCTTGTGGAGTGAAGGCTGATTGGAAGATCAAACGGAAAGCATCTCCTACATTAGTAATATTTCCTCCAATAACGATGACTGTAAAGATAATATAGAATAAACTCATGAAAGGTACCATGAACTCTGTAACCTTACCAATACGTTTGATACCACCAAATAATACCATAGCTGTTAGAATAGCTAATGTCACACCGATCCCTAGACTGATCGTATTACGGTATTGTGCCATAGATGGAATAAATACTGTTAGTGCATTATTGACAGAATCTGTAATACTATTGGCTTGTGATAAGTTACCGATCCCAAAGGATGCTAGGGCAGCAAATAAAGCATATAGAAGTGCTAACCATTTCCAGTTGCTTCCCATACCCTTAGTAATATAGTACATAGGACCTCCTACAAAGTCCCCCTTCTCATTACGTTCACGGAAGTGTACAGATAAGACTACTTCAGAATACTTAATGATCATACCTAGCAAAGCAGCGATCCATAACCAGAAGATCGCTCCATAGCCACCCATTGCAATTGCTTGGCTAGTTCCTACGATATTTCCTGTTCCTACGGTAGCTGCTAGTGCAGTTGTTAGGGCTTGAAATGGTGTTACTGAACCTTGACCTGTCTCTTGTTTATGGAACATCTTGCCGATAGTTTTCTTCATCACATAACCAAACTTTGTAAATTGGATACCACGATTTCGGATCGTGAAGAATACACCACCAATCGCGACACAGGGTAATAATACATAGATCCACGCGAATGTATTCACTGTTCCAGTAAAGAATTTAAGAAGCGATTGCATGCCCATTCCCCCTTTATCGTATATATAAAGTAATTATATCGCATTCATTTTTCGACTTCAATAGAATTCTGTTGTATAGGATCCAGTGGATTTGTAATATATGTACTAAATTATGTCATGAGTGATGAAATATGTTACTAGTATAATAAGTGATTCTTGTGTATAATATACGGGATAGTATGAATGAGGTGTATTGTATGATATTAGAACAAATCGATAAAGATCTATTGGAGATGGCTGAACGATCAGATGTGGAATTAAAGGATGTATATGATGAGATCGATCGTATTAGTTTATATAATTCTAATAGGATCTTATCTGCTTTTATTGAGAATAAGGTATCTTATACTGATTTCGCAGATATTAATGGGTATGGAAACTATGATACTGGCAGAGATAAGTTAGAGCGTATTTTCGCGACTGTGTTAGGGTGTGAGGATGCTTTGGTACGTCCGCATATTATGAGCGGTACGAATGCTTTATACCTTGCTTTCTCTGCTTTATTGAAACATGGAGATACGATGATCTCTTTAACAGGGACTCCTTATGATTCTTTACAAGAGATGATCGGGTTATGTGGAAATTCTACTCAATCTTTAAAGGCACATGGCGTAAGTTATGAGCAGATCGATCTTGTGGATAATGGGTTCGATACTGCAAAGATCGTGGAGCGTTTAGCAAGAAAAGATGTGAAGTTAGTAGAGATCCAACGTTCTCGTGGGTATTCTTCTAGAGAATCTTTGTGTTTAGATAAGATCGAGGCTGTGATCAAGAGTATTCGTGAGGTTAATGATGAGGTCATCATTATGGTCGATAACTGTTATGGGGAATTAGTAGAAACTAGAGAGCCTGGTCATGTAGAGGCTGATATCGTTGTTGGCTCATTGATGAAGAACTTAGGTGGAGGTGTGGCTTCTACTGGTGGGTATATTGCTGGTAGAGCTGATCTGATCGAGATGGTGGCTGAGAGACTAACTGCACCTGGTATTGGGAAAGAGTTAGGCGCTAATTTTAATTTGAATAATTCTTTCTTTAAAGGTCTATTTATGGCCCCTGCTGCTGTAAAGAGTGCTATGAAGACAGCTGTGTTCTCTGCCTATATGTTAGAGAAATTAGGGTTCTATAATGTAGCCCCTAAGTATAATGATCATCGTACAGATATCATTCAAACAGTAGAGTTAGGCAATGAAGAGAATCTAGTAAAGTTCACACAAGGGATCCAAGAGTCTTCTCCTATCGACTCTTTCGTACGTGTTCTTCCCGCTCCAATGCCTGGTTATCCTTTTGATGAAGTCATGGCTTGTGGTAGTTTCACGCAAGGTAGTACTATTGAATTGAGTGCTGATGCACCTGTGATCGAGCCGTATACCTTATATATGCAAGGTGGTCTATCTTTGGAATATGGTAAGTTATCTATTCTATTAGCACTTAGTAAGATCCGTAAATAATAGGAAAGCGAGGTTGTTTGATTCAAGTCTTATCAAGCAATCATACGAAACTAATAATAATTTCAGACGATTTGTTAGCAAAAGCTAATAGATCGTCTTTTATCATGGTATTTTGTCGATTTCTTTTATAAATCTTAAGATTATGGAATCTCTACTTTTACTACCTTCCAGTTTATTACAACAAAAACGTATTATTATTAAACAACAAAAGCAATATATTGTACTTTCGTATTGGCTATCATATAATTTTAATAGGTTTACAATAATTCATTAAATAAATATTCTTTGGATAATACAAAAGGAGGTTAACTTTTATGTCAAAAAAAGATGAAGATTCTGGTTTAGGCTTGCTTGGCATTTTAGCTCTTGGTGGAGTATTTGCTTGGCTTCGACATGAAACTAAGAAAAATCAAGAAGAAATCGCGCGACATGAAGCAGAAGAAAAGCGCAGAAAGAGTTCTTTGTGTACCTTTAAAGAAGGTATTTCAGAAGCTGAATTCACCGATCTTGCTCTTAGAATTGCAAAAAAAATCAAGCGAATTAAAAGTATTTCTGTGTCTGGACCATTTATTTGTGGAGAAGTTGAATCTCAAAGTGGAATTTCTACTTGGAAATTCACTGTAGATTTTAATGATTACGGAAAAATAACTGGCAGATACTGGATAAAATCCGAAAACAAAGATTCGACTATCCCAAACAGAATTGGAGATATGATTTCAAATCAATTGTTGCAGTTCATCAACAAAGATAATAATAATCCCGAAAATTTAGATGATGGTATTGATAAATCTAATGCTGAGATGCATACTTCAACTCCTTTGAAACCTAAAAAAAAGAGAAATAATCTTATCGGCTTTACTCTTCTCTTTTTGTTAGGTTGCATGGTTTTTCCAATATATAAGCAGTGGGAATACTCAAAAATGATCATTGTTGGTGCTGAAGCATCTTCATTAAACAATCAAGATTACTCTAGTGTGTATAAAATGTTAAATGAAGCCGGTTTTTCTAATATTAGTTTAAATGAAATATCTGATCTAACTTACAGTCAAATAGAAAAAGAAGGATTAGTTATAAATGTTTCTATTGAGGGAAGAGATTCATTTATTTCAAATGATAGATTCCCTAGAGATTCGAAAATAATCATATCATATCATGGATTGAAACTTGTTTCTGCTCCTTTAGTTAACGAAGAAGCCAAAGGATTAAACTATATTGATATTAAGAAATCTTTTGTTGATGCTGGTTTTGTCAATATTACTCTTGAACCTATACAAGACATTGTATTTGGTTGGTTCGTAAAAACTGGAGAAGTTGATTCTATTCTTATTGCAGGAGAAAAGAACTATAACACAAGCGATCAATACAGACCTGATATAGAAGTAATCATTAAATACCATATACCAAAATCAAACTGATAATTATAAATTACATAGCTCCATTTCTTTATTATCTTCCTCTTTTCTATTTCAAAATTACAATTAAAAACGCTTCCTTCTCAAAACAAGTAAGTAAAACTAGTTTGATTACAGAAGCGTTTTTATCACCAAAAAAAACATAATTAGAACTTAAAAATATAAAATACTATTCAGATTTTTATTTTAGTTAGAACCATATTGTCCACCATCAATACGAATGACAGTGTTATTAATATACTTAGCTTCCTCACTGATCAAGAACTTGACTAAGTAAGCCACTTCTTCTGGTTTCCCATATCTCTTTACTAAGATCTTCTCTTGTTCTTGTTGTAAGAATTCCTCATCATAGCCCTCTAATTCACTCTCTGTACCAATGAAACCTGGTGCAATGGCATTTACGTTGATGTATGGTCCAAATTGCATGGCTAGGTTATGGGTTAGTGAGATGAGTGCTGCTTTAGAGGCATCATAGTCAAAACACATGGGGTAATAGGTATTGATACCATTGGTAGATGAGATGTTGATGATCCTACCGTATTCTTGTTGTAGCATATGTTTATATACTCTCTTACTACAGTTATAGGCTCCTACTAGGTTAACATCTAGTGTTCTTCTGAACTCTTCTGCTGTTTTCAAGTGGAATAGATTAGAGGGGTCGATCGCTGCGTTATTTACTAGTATATCTACCCCACCCATTTCTTTCTCAATAGTAGATACCATAGCCTCTACTTCTTCTTCCTTGGAGACGTCTGCTTGGTATGTCATGCATCTCACTCCATAGGTACTAGTAATGGTTTGTTGTAATTGTAATGCTTTGTCACTAGAGGATAGATAATTGATAACTATGTCATAGTGATTCTTAGCTAGTTCTAGGGCAATGGCTGCTCCGATTCCTTTGGCTGCGCCTGTGATCAATACTACTTTATTCATAATAAGGAAAAAGAGCTATTAAGCTCTTCCTGAATACTTTCCGTCTGATGTAGATACAACGATCTTTTCGCCTTCTTCAATGAATTGAGGAACACGTAGAGTGAATCCTGTTTCTGTAACAGCGTCTTTTGTTTGAGTTGTTGGAGCACCCTTGATTGCTGGTGTAGTTTCTGTAACTGTTAATTCCACTTTTTCTGGAATAGCTACGTCTAATACTGCACCTTCGAAGAATACTAGTGAAACTTCCATGCTTTCAACGATGAAGTACTTCTTATCACCTAAGATATCTGCTGCTAATTCATATGTTTCATATGATTGCATATCCATGAAGTATAATGTTGAATCATCTGAATAAGAGAATTGAGCATTCTTCTTTTCGATATTAGCTTGATCGAACTTAGTAGATGCGTTGAAGTTTCTTTCTTGTGTAGAACCTGTCTTTAAGTTCTTCATTTTTGTCTTAAGGATCGCTGCACCTTTACCTGGTTTAACGTGTTGGAAGTCTAATACTACCCATGGATCTCCGTCAACGATAAGTGTTAATCCTGTTCTGAAATCTCCTGATTCAATTGCCATAATTAATATCTCCTTTATATAATTCTATAATATCTTATATATTATAGCATTTTTGTTTGAAATTAACAATATCATATATTTGCTCTTATATTATCCAATAATCGGAGGACGCAAAAAAAGCAAGGAATAATCAGTACTTTTGACACTTTAATTAGTAAAAAAATGTAAAAAGTCGTGGAGAAAATATATACTTCGGTATCTATATATGATATAATAATGGTGTAGGATAATAACCTTTCATTTAGAATTGCGGTGAATTTATATGACAAACAGTGAAATGACATTAGAAAAAGCAATGGAACTTATCCAATCCTTACCATTTACAGAGTTCAAAAAGGTAGTAAAAAGCTATTCTGATACTAATGGAGTAAGTTTTGATAATGAATTAGATAAGATGGTCACGGTGTCCCTTCAGAAACGTCTAATTGATCTTGGTGTCAATTCTACATGTCCTAACTGTGGATCCGCTCACATTTCAAAAAATGGCAAAAGGAAAAACGTACAACGTCTTGAATGCAAGGACTGTGGTAAACAATTCACTCCTTTCACAGATACGATCCTAGAGAAAAGTAAATGGCACTGGGATATCTGGATCAAGGTACTAGAAATGATTATTAACAATTACCCTATTGAAGCTATGGTTAGAGTATTAGTGGACGACTACGACTGTGTAGGTATTAATTATAAAACGGTATGGATGTGGAGAATGAAATTGATCCATGCCCTTGCAAGCCTTCCACAACCGACTCTGACAGGTGTTATCCAAGTAGATGAGACATTTATAAGGGAATCTCAAAAAGGCAGCAGAGAGCTTATATCATACGTACATAAAGAATCAAAAAGGCTTCCTCGATATGGAAGAAAGCCTAGTAAATATGGTGTCATGGGATCTGAATTTGCTACGATCGTTACAGCTATCGATAATAGAGGATATTCTGTATGTAAGGTAACTTCTCTAGGTAGAGTCACTATTGAAATGTTCCATGATCTATTTGATGAAAACTTTGACTCACCTGCTTACATTTGCAGCGATGCCAATGACATCTATGAAAACTATTGTGCAGTACATAATATTCCTCACTATGAGAAACCATCTAACTATTTAGATACGCTAGAAAAGAATGGATATATTACACCAGACTTTAGTGATGAAGCATTAGCTATTGCTGTTAAAGAAAACAATGATAAAATCTTAGAAAAGTTATATAACGAAGGAGAGATCGATAAAATCACGAACCGTGGTCAGATCAAATACAAAGACTTTGTAGAATTAAAGAAAAAGAATAACCTATCTCTAGCCAGAGTGAATGAACTACATAGTGATATTAAGAGATATATCAATCATGAAATGACTAATGTAAGTACTAAATATTTACAAGACTATATTGGATTCTTCACCTATATTCGTAACTGGAGAGTAAAGCATGGACACTACCCTAACTCAGCAAAGGATACAGAAAGTATCTTTATCGAGATCCTGAAGACTAAAGTTAACTATACAAGCATTGAAATCGAGAATACTCAGCTAGAATTACCAAAACCTACAGGAAGATATATGCAGTTATTAAAGAGTGAAACAGAGAAAGCCCGTGAAGCCACAAAGAACCGTTATTTCAAGTTCGGCGAAGAAGATGGTGTAAAGGCATTCAACAAGCGTGAATACCTGTTAGATCTGTCTAGGAATAAGTTATACGCTATCGCAAAGGAATGTGGTATGAAACGATATAGACAACTCTCTATTTGGAGCTTAGTTAGTGCGATCATGAAGCAAGATAACATTGATCAGATCATCTATAAGCTATTAGCAGAAGACCGACACTATAAGATCGATCAGGAAGACCTAGAAGCAATGAGTTCAAAGAGCATTGCATAACAAACAAAAGACCCCAAGGAATAGATCCAAGGGGTTATTTTATGTTCATCAAATACTCACGGTGAGGGAAAGAAACGGAAGATTATTATAGTATATAGGAAGAACTAAATTCCCACATTAATCTTCAAGGATTGAATTTTCAAATTGAGAACTTGAAAGTATACTCTCCACTCCATTTACAAAGCGAACAATTTGCCAGTCATTTCCTTTTTGGATAGGAAGATAAAAATAATGTCCAGTAATCAACGAAGCTTGCTTATAACTCTTTTTTAATTCTATAATTTTCCTATTATATTCGTCTTTATCTATATTTACATTTGCAGATTGATTGACACTTTTAACCTCAAAGATATGAATTCGATTTTTATTATCTTTCATTATAAAATCAGGATAAGATGAACGAACAGAATCTAAATAATATTCAAATTTTATTAATGAATCTGGAACATAATTTTTACCCCAAAGATATATTTCTTTACTCTCAGTCTCTAACGAAGTCTTCTCTCCCCATAAATTAAATTCATATTCATTGTGAGTATCTTTCTTTTTATTTCCTTTTATTTTTTTAAATCCATTTGAGGATATATCCTTTAATAATTCTGCCCAATCTCGTTCAGCATCACTATCAAATGAAAATTTGTAATTTCCATCTTTACGTTTCCAAATCCAATTATTGATCCGAACATATTTATCATTATCATAATAATAACTTTCAGGACAAAAAGACTCTATACTTGCTATCTCCATACTCTTTGAATAATCACATTGATATTGATTGCTTTCTTTGATTATATCATCAATAAACTCTACAGCATGAAACCATTTCGTATAGTCACTTGCATAATCATTAATAATCTCCTTTACGGAATAATCTGCCTTTTGAAGTTTTTGATTAAGTTCAAATATGCTTTTATGAGTAATTTTTGTTTGTTTACTATTCAAAAACTCAGTAATATCAAAAGACTCGTTCTTTGCTAAATTTTTAATCAGTATAGTTTTAATTCTTATTTCGTTAGTAATATCTTTTGACTCATCATACAATTTTACAGCATATGCCTTTCTTATATTTTGATTAACGACACCCCAAACCCAAGCTGTAGTAGCAAGTTTTTTTCCTTCATCCGAAAGTGTTTCATAATCAAGCAAGCGTGGATTTCTACGAACTCTTCCAACAACTTGTTCATCAAGTTGTTTACTTCGAGAATTTCGTGCTTGGTAAAGCATACACGCACGAGGAATATCCCACCCTTCAGAAATTACTAATTTAAAAACAATAATATCAATATCACTCAAATTACCCTTTGCATAACTTTTCCATTTTGATACTGGTATTTTTTTTGCTTTAAAAACATCATTGGTATCACAATCTTTTGGATCATTTACAATAAGCATCCACTTTAAATCAGGATGATTATTAAGAGCAGGTAAAATATGATTAGTCCATTCCTCTTCAGCTTTTTCTTTATTTGAAATCTGAATGATCAAACATGGATTAACATTCAACAGATTTCGATACTCAACCTTAATATCTTCAAATTTCTCTAAAGCATCTTCTACTGAATCGTTTTCATCTCCATAACTAACTGATTTAATTAACTTACATGCTTCTGCTTCTTCATCAGTAATCTCTACATCTGGATACTGTCCTCTTTTTAAATTAGGAGTAGCAGAAAAATTTATAGTTAAATCAAAATAAATATCTTCAATAGCATCTAAATTTTTTGTAGCAATATGACACTCATCTTTAATCCAAACAATTCTTTTTCTTTTCTCCCACTTTAGATCATACAAAAAATTCATCATAGGACCCGCCATTAAACGAGAATCCTTTTTATATAAATCTCGTGGTAATAGATACACATTATAATTTGAAGGAATAAACAACCGTTCCTCTCCAGAAATCTCGCTATTAATTAAATAAGGTTCTAAATTTAAAAAACCATTATACTCATGATATTCGCAAAATTTCTCATAGTTTTGTCCAGCCAAATCACTCTTAGATAATGATGACACTAAAAACACAACATTAGAATTAACTTGCAAAAGGCGATTCATATAATCAGCCATCATGTAAGTTTTCCCACTCCCTGTTGGAGCTCTAAAAGTATATTTTTTATTATTAGCATTACGAGTTAGATCTACAAGTTTCTGTACAGCATTATTTTGAAGTTCAATTATTTCTTGTAGCATCAATTACGCCTCCACTTCTTTTTGATTTTTTTCAAAATTATTACAAACCCAATTTATTTTTTCTTGAATGGTTTTGAATTTATCAACACCATAAAGTGTTTCATCAATTACATCAAATGGAGTTTTACCGGGCGTAACTTCAAAATTTGCTACATCTTTTATTTCTAAAACATCCAAATTATCACCATACGGTTCATTCTTTTTAAGCCACTCAAAATTGCTGGTATTATCATAGCACTTACCTGTCATAATTCTTTTAAGCCTTTTTACAGTAACATCATAAGGAATACCATTAGGTGTTGTATCAGTAACTTCATCACTAGTACAAAGAATAAATTGTCTTTTGCCATTATCTTCTCTATTTAATTCTAAAACAGATTGTCCTGTACTACCTGATCCAGCAAAAAAGTCAAGAACAACAGCATTTTTGTTAGGATGTAGATTTATACACCATTTCATCAAATCTACTGGCTTTGGATTATTAAACAAAACCTTTTCTGAATTCATAATTTCAGTTAATTGTGTTGTGCCTTCGGAATTCCTATATTTACCATCAGCCAACCATGCCTCTTCTACTTGATATACATTTTGGTCTTCATTTTCATCATAATATATCTTTCTGTATAAGAAACCATCATTATATTCAATATATAAGTTTGCGTCTTGATTAAATTTTTCTTTCTTCCACATCCATCTTCCATCTTCTCCATGTACTTTTTTTGGTAAAATTGTTTTAATTGTGTCCGGTTGTGGTTCTGTATATAATTTTCCATCAGATGATAAATACACTGGATAATAAAGATTTGGTCTGTCACTTCTTGTTGAATCGGATCCAGTAGCTTGGAATTGTGCTAAGTCATATCTTCCTAAACTATCCTCATACTTATATTCTTTCCTTCCAACAATCTTTTTTTTCAAAACCGTGTTAGATTTCTTATAAATTAATAAATAATCAAAAGGTTTTCTTAATTTAGCATCATTTCTCGCTGCTGCATTACCAGCACCCGTTTTTCTTGGAACACTTGCGATAAAATTTTTTTCTTCAAAAATATCATCAAACAGACACTTAACATATGCTTGATTTCTATCATCAATGCTACAAAATATAATACCCTCTTCAGATAATAACTGTTTTGCTAATATCAATCGATACTTTAACATAGATAATAAATTATCTCGTGTTATCGCATTTTCGTAATTTGTGTCAGCAAACTCTCCCATATTATCTTTACCATAAGGAGGGTCTATATAAATAATGTCAATCGCACCTTTATATTCAACTAAAAGATTTAATAACGCTGGATAATTGTCACCAATAATTAACTTGTGATGCAATTTATTTAAATCTGTAATAAATGATAATTTATTGTTTTTTGAAAAGTACTTTATTGTATCACTTAATTTCTCAAGTCGTGGATCAAAATGAAACCCAGTTTTTTTATAGTGGGTACCTAGTATTTTTATATTTATTGCTTCATCTAGAGTATCTGCTTTTTCTATTAATTTTTTCAATAACTCATAATTTGTCCGTTCTAAAATTTTATCATTAACTCGTTTTTCTAAATCTAATATTAATTCTTTTTTTGTTTCAACTTTTAACATATCCAACATTCTCCATTTTTATGTACGCCAAGAAAGCCGAACACTTAGTAGTGCCGGCTTTAATTATTTAAAACTATGTAATTCTTACTTACGCATTATTCTTTTGGATCAGACGTAATACTTTATGTCCTTTCTCAGTAATACCATACTTACCCTTACTTCCATCAAAATTAGTAACGTATCCTAATTCCATTAATTCGCCCAAGATACGATTTGATTTTAATTTTGACCAATGAGCCAAGTCAGCAATCTGTTGTTGACTCAATGGAACAAAAAATTCCTCTTTCACTTGTATTTGATTATCGCATAGCAATTTAAGCATCCTATACCTTTCATTAGCAAAAAATTCTAATGTGAATTCCATATTTCAATCTCCTTTTAGGGATAAACCCTTATCTCTTTACATTGTAATTATATACTAAAAAAAGGCTTAAAATCAACCTGCAACTGTATTGCCTATCCAATATAGCAATACAGTTAAAATATAAAAAAACAGCATTTAACTGCTGTTTTGCTTTGAAATTAGATACTCTATTTTACCTCACAGGTGTAGAGTACACCTTAATAACATCACAACATTCATCCGGATCAGTTTCATCGATCCAACGCCAATCTTTGACCCACTTCCAGAAAAGCTCATTCTCCGACAAAATAACACACCCAAGATCCAATTTAGCAAATACATTTTCTCCACCCGTAAATACAAAGCAATATGGATCAGTGCTAGTATTAGCAACCTTCCCTACACGATTATTAAAGGCATGAATAATATCTTGTTTTATCACTTCATAATCTTGATCAGATATTTCTCTTTTCAATTCAATAATTGTTTTATACATAAATAGCCTCCGTAACTAGATCATAGACTGACCTGTTAATACATTATTATTATATCACAAAGCACGCACTTCGCCATTACGATTGTTACAATATACAAGTAATAAAAAAGACGGATTCTACACGTCTTTTTGGATAAAAAATCGAAAAAAATTCAAAAAACACTGATGAATACTTAACTTTCATTATCCCCCGCTAACTGGATAATATAATATTTGCTCTTCTTTGGTTTAATGAGAGTTGTGTTTGGTATGAATCCTTTGTTATTCTTTGATTTTTTATAGATATTATGTGTTATTTGTGATATGATAGATCCTAAGGTAGATTTTTTATATTATAGTGGAGGCTTTTATGTGGTTATTTTTTACGCTTGCTACGACTTTATTATGGGGTGTAGCTGAACTTTTCTATAAGAAGGGGTCTCATGAGGATGAGAAGTATGATCATTTGAGAGTGTGTGTGATGGTTGGTTTGGTGATGGGGATCCATGCCATCTATACGCTTATGACTTCTGATGTTTCGTATGATCCTGTGAACATTATTAGATATTTGCCTGTTTCTTTGTGTTATATTGTTTCTATGGCTTGCTCATACTTTGGTATTAGATTCATTGAGGAATCTTTAGCGGATCCTATTGAGAATACGGCTGGAGCTATGTGTTCTCTTCTTTGTGTGTTGTTTTTAGGGGAGAGTATTGCTCCGATGGTATGGGTGGCTATTGCGATCATTACGATCGGTATTATTGGGGTGACTCGTACTGAGCAAAGTGATGAGGTGAATAGACAAGCGAAGTTAGGTAAGAGGCTTGCTTTAGTAGCTTTCGCGATGCCTTTTTGTTATGCGATCATTGATGCATTGGGTAGTTTCTTAGATATTTTCTTCTTGGAGTTAGAGACGAGTCCTTTGATCGGGGTGAATGCTGAGAATATTGAATTAGTTGCGAATATTTCGTATGAGTTAACGTTTGCGATCGTAGGAGCTGTGTTATTTGCGTTCATGATGTTTAAGAGAGTTCAGTTTAAATGGAGAGCACAAAAGGATAAGGCGATTGCGGCTGTCTGTGAGACGGCTGGTCAGTTGACGTATGTATATGCTATGAGTGGAAATGGTGCTATTGCGGCTCCTATTCTTTCTAGTGTTTGTGTGGTTTCTTTGGTGTTATCTAGGATCTTTTTGAAGGAGAAGTTGACGAAGAGACAGTATATGTTTATTAGTATTATTATTACTGGTATATTGATGTTAGCTGTTCTAGAGGGAGAATAGTGTAGTTATTATATTGAGAGTGATATGAGGTGCCATGGATGTGGTACCTTTTATTTTAGGGGATATAGAGTTTGTAGGTATAGAAAAGGCCAGTTCCTTAGAACTGACCTTACTGTATATTATATATTATTTATAGTATTCCATTGGATATGTTAAGTAAGGATGTGCTTCTAATTGATCACATGTTACATATCCTGCAGGAGCCTTCAATAATGAAGGGATTCTGTTAACGATAGTTGCGCAAGTGTGTTCTACTGTAGCAGGTTTCACTACATGGAATTCAGTGTTAGGTTCACCTGTTAACCACCAGTCACACATATCACCATCTTCTGGTCCATATACCTTACCAATAGTTTCTTCTTCAATAGTAATTCCTTGTAATGTTTCGATAGTTACTACTGCAGACATACCGATACAGTTACCAGCCTTGATAGTTGTTCCTAGTGTTTCACTGTAGATATCTTCATCGATGATATATGGTTTATGTTCTTGTGTAATTGACTTCACTGTTAAGCCTAGTTTATTAGCTAATGCTTCACTTGAGTTCCATGCATAAGATGGTTCGAATACTTCTGGATGAGCGATCTTTTCTTCGAATTCTTCTGGTGTTAAGTTACATCCATGTGCTTCTGCTAATGCTAGTCCGTAGTCTTCTACGTTATAGCTGTATGCCCCTTTGATCTTAGTTAACTTATGGCATCCACTTGCGATCATAGCTACTGAATTGATCCAGAAGATATCTTGCATACCTGAACCTGTGATAGTACAGTTAGTTTTCTTTGCTAATGCGTCTAGTTTATTGATTTGAGCTGCTGCTGTTGTCCATGGGTAGATGGCTTCTTCACATGTTGTGATAACGTTGATTCCACGTGCTACACATTTTTCTACGTGTTCGTAGATGTCACCGATGAAGCTGAATAATGTTACGATTGCTACGTCTGCGTCACATTCATCTAGTACTTTATCTGCATCATTAGAGATAAGAACGCCTGTCTTTACGCCTAGTTCAGCATAGTCACCTACGTCCATACCTACGATTGCTGGGTTTACGTCGATCGCACCTACGATTTGTGCTCCATGTTCATGTAAGTAACGTAATGTGTATTTAGACATTTTACCACATCCGTATTGAACAACTTTGATCTTTTCCATATTATGTTTCCTCCTGATTACTTTTGATCCTTGTGACTCTAGTATAGTCCTTTTAAATAGGGCAGTCAATAAGTTTGTGAATAAATTATCATGATAGCGTTTTCAACTTTTATATTCTTTTATAGACTGTTTGGAGGAATTGAAAAGACCCTTACAGCAATAGTGTGATATGTACCCAGAATTCTGGACACATAGATAAATGATTTAAACAGACATGGATGTTTCCCTGTACTTAACAGGGGGCATCCATTTTGTTTTAGCTTGAATACGTTCGTTATTATAATAATTT
>SVBO01000063.1 GCA_015058845.1 Erysipelotrichaceae bacterium | reverse complement strand
TGTTTTTCTCCTTTTCTTTAAATTTTCTAGTCACACTTTGAGACTTTTGAGACAACTTTTCGTATCAGAAAGTATGTAAATAAGAGTGTTTTATACATTCTTAGAGTGTATTTTGAACACCCTATTTTCAAGTATTATACCCAACAATTACACCCAAATTTTCAAAAGTGTGACACACAAAGAAATGTGAAAAAAGTATGAAATCAGCCATTTTCTACATACTATATTACTATATATACTTATTATTAGTTTGCATGATCATGAGTAAAGATTAAAAAAGGGTGTCATAATTACACCCAAATTTATACAAAAATTTGAAGTCTAAAAAATAGGACCTCAATAATTATACCCAAAAATTACACCCAAATCCATTTTTCCCACTATTCGTGTATATCTCTTTTCACACTTTTTTCACAACTAAATCCATCCGGATAACGCCTCTTTAGCTTCTCAATATTCATCACCAAGATATCCTCTAGATCATATCCAATAGCCCAAGCAGTCTCAGCCAAATACCAAGCCACATCCCCTAACTCCTTAGCCATCTTCTCCTTATCTAACTCATGCCCCTGTGCCAAATGCTTCTTCACCAGATCGATCACCTCACCAGACTCACCACAAAGCCCCATGACTCCATTGATCAACACATCCTTTTGATCTAACTCAGGATTTAAAGTACGCATCGCTAACTTCTGATATTCATTGATCTCCATACATATACCTCCTATAAATAAAGGCTATAGATACACTATAGCCTCACTCACTATTCAACACTAATAAAGAAAGAATATACAGGTTGATGGCCCTTGATCACTTCTACCTCAAGATCATACTTATCTTCAATATAATCCTCGATCTCATCAGCATCATCCTCACTAGCACCCTCACCAACAATCAACGTAACGATCTCACTATCCTCATCGATCATTTTATCTACTAGCTTCTTAACAACAGATAACATATCAGGCTCAGCTACTACGATCTCTTTCTCAAAGATCCCCATGAAGTCATTCTCATTAATAGTTAATCCTTCATAAGTAGTATCCTTGATCGCATAAGTTACTTGACCACTCTTGATATTCGCAACAGCTTCCTTCATCTCTTGTAAGTTATGCTCAATATCCACTTCAGGATTGAACATAATACAAGCAGCAATACCTTGCGGAATAGTCTTAGTAGGAATTACATGAATATTCTTATCTTCTAATACTTGAGCAGCTTGATTAGCAGCCATAACGATATTAGAGTTATTAGGTAATAAGATATAATTCTTAGCATGTAACTTCTTACAAGCCTCTACAAAATCCTCAGTAGAAGGATTCATAGTTTGCCCACCACTAATAATATAGTCAACACGAAGTTCCTTGAAATAGTCGCATAAGCCATCACCAGCAGCCACAGCAATTAAAGCATATTCCTTTTCTTCCACAGGCTTTTGATCTGGTGCCTTACCATCTTCCACTAAATGCTCATGTTGAACACTCATGTTCTCGATCTTTAACTTCAAGAACTCACCATACTTTTGCCCTAAGTTCAATGCCTCACCAGGTGTAAGAGTATGCACGTGTACCTTAACGATATCTTCATCTTGCACAACTACTAAAGAATTACCAATTTGAGCTAAAGCAGTACGTAATACATCTTCATTGAAAGTCTTAAGACACTCATCATTCAACTTCATAATGAATTCTGTACAATATCCAAACTCTTCACTCTCTAAAGCAGAAGCAGTAGTATTCTCTACTTGCACAGCATCAGTAGCTTCCACTGGTTCACCCTTCATGAATGCTAAGAAACCTTCAAAGATAGTTACTAGACCAGTACCACCACTATCCACAACACCTACTTCCTTTAAAACAGGTAATAATTCAGGTGTCTTCTCTAATGAGATCTTAGCTTCATTTACTAAGTTCTCCATCACTTCAATAATATTCTTGATCTTCTTCTTCTCAACAAACTTTAAAGTAGCCTTAGAACTCTCACGAATAACTGTTAAGATAGTACCCTCTACAGGACGCATAACAGCCTTATATGCGATCTCACTACCTTTCACGAAAGCCTTTGCGAAAGTAAGAGCATCAATAGTCTCTTGTCCTTCTACAGCTTGAGAGAACCCACGGAAGATCTGTGATAAGATAACACCAGAGTTACCTCTAGCACCCATTAAAAGGCCTTTAGATAAAACCTTTGCAAGATCTCCTACGCCTTCCTTCTTACTATCACGAACTTCCTTAACACCACTTGTGAACGTTAAGTTCATATTCGTACCAGTATCTCCATCTGGTACAGGGAATACATTCAATGCATCGATCATTTGGTGATTATTAGATAATAAATTAGCACCACTGATCAGCATTCCCTTAAAATCAGAGCCTTTAATCTTCTCCATGCTTACTCCTCACTTACTTAATCATCTTAACTGCTTGCACATAAATATTAACAGACTTAAACTCAAGATCTAAAGTCTTTTCAAGCATATACTTAACACGCTTCTGAACTTCATTAACCACTTCAGAAATCTTCATACCATATGCAACTACAATATACAGATCCAATTCGATCGAACCATCAACCTCACGAACAACGATCCCTTTAGAATAGTTTTCTTTTCTTAATAAAGTTGCGAAACCATCCTTAACGACCTTTTGAGAAGCCATACCCACTACACCATAACACTCAGTCGCAGCAGCCCCAGCTAAAGAAGCAATAGCCTCAACAGAAACATTGATGTTACCTAATGTATTTACTTTCTCAATACCCATATTCATTAAACCTCCTTGCAGATCTATAGTATAAAATATATATAACACAGTACAGTATAACACAACCAAAATAAAAATACTATACTTTAGAACACAAGAAATTCGAGTATTCCATATATAGTATGTATTTATAATTTAATTGTAGTAAATAAATTCAGGATTTTTTTAGTAAATCTTTCAAAATACTTTCAAATTCAAAGGAACGCTCCAACTATTCCTCATCCTCTAGTGGCTCTTCGATCACAGGATAGGATATTTCAGAACTATCTAAGCAATCTCCTACATATGGATGCAGATCATCTGAATCAAAGAATACACATACTTCATTACTAGTCAAGGAAGTAGCGATCTTTCGATAATCATTGACATTATCTACATAATAGATCGGAACAAAGACAATGTTATGATCTACCATATGGATCTTTAACTGTGTCTCATCATAACTCAAAGGAAACCAAACGATCTCACTCATAAGAGCTAATACATCCGCATTGACCTGAGATAAAGAAGAAGCTAATCTCTTTCTTAACTCTACAATATGCTCTTCCTCACTCTCAAGACCGATTAAATATGGTACCTGATTCATATACGAAATACTCTCACTCGTTAAAGCAATAGAAGAACCATCACTTATTAAATAATATAACTGTCCCTCTTGTGTATAAGAAGCCACTACCTGGATCTCCTCCACACTGATCGAAACGATATTATCTCCCTTACGAGATACTTCTACATTTCTAATAAATGGATTTTCTTTTAATTTATGCTCTACGATACTAGGAGCAAATAGATAGTAATACGATTCTAAAGTAAGACCTGAAGTTTCTTTAATATATTCTGTATCTACTATGTTATTTCCTTCAATATGGATCACCTTGATCCTAGAGTATTCACTAGCTAGATAGGCAATAGAGAGCACTATAAAAAGAAGGCGCAGAATCCATGTGCTAGTCTTGATCCTTTTTTCTAATTGCACCTTTCTGCGCTTTTGTAACATATACTGTCGGTCTACTTGGTTGGTGTAGACAATGTCATCTCTTCCTTTTTCCACGTAAATTGCTCCACTTCTGTTACTAAGTCAATATCATATTCTTCTTTTACTTTTGTTTGGATCACTTGGATCAATGCCTTCACATCATGACTAGTTGCATCACCAGCATTGATCAGGAAGTTAGCATGTTTCTCACTTACTTGTGCTCCCCCGATCCTAACTCCACGCATACCTACTTTCTCAATAGCTTCCCATGCTGGAACTTCCTTTGGATTCTTGAAAGTAGATCCTGCACATGGTTTATCTAATGGTTGTGTAGCTAAACGTCTTTCTCTTCTAGAGGCCATCACTTCTGCGATCTCATCTTTATCTCCATACCCTAAACGGAAACGTACCTTGGTAACGATCCAATCAGGATGTTCTTTCAAGATACTATGACGATAAGAGAATCCCATATCTAGTTTATTCAACCATACTAATTCTCCATCACGAAGCACTTGTACCTCTTCAACGATATCACACATCTCCATCTTATATGCACCCGCATTCATGAAGATACATCCTCCTACAGTACCAGGAATACCACTAGCAAACTCTAAATTACAAAGTGCTTTTTCCTTGGCAGCTACTGCAAGAGCAATAATAGAACAACCAGATTCAGCTTCTAAGATATTCTCTTCGAATGTAAAGTGATGTAGATAATGATCTGGGAA
>SVBO01000010.1 GCA_015058845.1 Erysipelotrichaceae bacterium | reverse complement strand
CTATTCAACAACCTCAACAAGCCATCATTCTAGGAGCTGGTTTAGGTGCTATCATATTATCTATTGCGATCCATTCGCTAAAGAAAAAACATACCAAGAAATTACTGGAGGAACTAGATGTTCGCTATAACGAATTACGTAGTACGCCTCTATCTTTTAAGTTACAAAAAACAATGGCATTAGCTAAAGCAAACGCTGAAGTAGCTACCTTAGTGCCTAAGTGTAAAGAACAATACGACATCGTTCAAGATGCTTTCAGTAACATTGCATCATCTCTTGCCGAAGCAGATGATCTGATCTATATGCATAAGCGTAAGAAAGCCATGGAGAAGATCGCTGAAGTAGAAGAAAAGTTAGCAGATATTGCCCCTACAGTAAATGAGTTATCTGATTTCATGGATCAGGTATTAGAGAAAGAAAGCATGCAACGTGCTGATATTACTAAACTAAAAGAATTATATCGTAATCTTCGTTCTATTTATATCGAACATAGTGGAGAACTTAGTTTCGTAAGTGCTCATATGGATGAGGAATGTAAGCAGATCGAGGAACTATTTACACGTTTTGAAGAGTATATCTTTGCGAGTGAATTTGATTCTTCTAAAGAGATCACTGCACAGATCACAGAACGTTTAGCACATTTCAAGTCTATGATCGAGAATGTTCCTAGTATCTTAGAAACAGCACAAGGAAAGATCAAATCTATGTGTGGAGATGTATCATCTTTATACTTACAAGCGCGTGAGGTAGGGGTAGTGTTGAATCATCTAGAGATCCCTAAGAACTTAGATTTAGTGCGTGATATTATGGCCCAAGATCTTGCGAAATTAAAGAACGGGGAATTAGAGGATTGTGATCATTCTTTACAAGAGTGTATTACTAGATTGAATCAATTGTCTCAACAGATCGAAAGAGAAGCGAAAGCATATGAAAGCTTCATTTCTATTAGTGATCAATTACGTAAGGATATTGATAAGAAGTTAGAATACATGGTCGAGTTCAAGGCTATGTATGAGCGTAATAGAGAGCGTTTTGGGTATGAAGATTGGACGATCTTCCTAAATGATAAGACAGCACAGTTAAATGCTCTAAAGGGTCGTGTAGAGGCATTGATCAAAGAACATCAAATGAAGCAAACTCCTTATAGTTCACTAGTATTAACATTGAAGGAATATGAGGAAACATTAACGATCATTGGTAAAGAGATCACAGCATTATCAGATAAGCTGAAGAATGCTTGTCGTGATGAACATAGAGCTATCGAACAGTTACATAAGTTACAACTCATCATGCATGAAGTAAATGTCAAGATCCGTAAGGAACGTCTTCCATCTATTGCAGATTCTTTTGATACTGCTATGAAGGAAGGGTATCATGAATTAGCAGAGATCGAACGTTTATTAGAACAAGTTCCATTGAATATCGAGAGATTGAATGCACATTTAAACATTGCGATCGAACATATCTATAAATTGTATAACAATGTAAATAACTTAGTAGGTTCTGCTGCTATGGTAGAGAATGCATTGGTATATGGTAATAAGTATCGTTCTACATATCCAGATGTAGATAGTGAGTTAACACGTGCTGAGTTATGTTTCCGTAATGGGGAATATACACAAGCCTTAACGATCGCTATTCAAATGATCGAGAAGATCCATCCAGGTTCATATGAGAGATTGATCCGTTCTCAAGGGTAGGTGTTATATATGGTATATTTAGATTATGCAGCGACCACTCCTTTAGATAGTGAAGTGTTGAATACATATACCACTTTGCTTAAGAGTTTATTTGGAAATCCTGATTCTATACATACAGTAGGTGTCGAGGCTTCTCGTTTGCTAGAGCAAGCGAGAGGCCATATTATTGATTCTCTACACTTAATTAAGAAAGACATTATCTTCACATCAGGTGCCAGTGAATCCAATAACTTAGCCCTAAAGGGTGTCGTATTAGGACAAAATAAGAAACACATCATTACAACGAATATCGAACATGCTTCCATTATTCATACTTGTCAACAATTAGAGAAATACTTTGGTTGTAAAGTGACATATCTTCCTGTAAATGAACAAGGAGTAGTTACTGTAGAACAAGTAGAAAGAGCTATTTGTGAGGATACTGCTGTAGTATCTATTATGGCTGTCAATAATGAAGTGGGTTCGATCAATCCGATCCATGAGATCGGTAAGATGTTACACGAAAGACATCGTGGCATTTTATTCCATTGTGATCTTGTACAAGCAGTAGGTAAGATCCCACTATCATTAGAATATGTAGATATGGGCACTATCTCAGCACATAAGATCCATGGATTAAAGGGAAGTGGTATTTTATTTAAACCAGCTTCCTTGTATCTAGAACCTGTGATCTGTGGTGGAGAACAGGAAAGAGGTATGCGTGGGGGTACGATCAATGCACCAGCACAAATTGTATTAGCTAAGACATTACGTAAAGCACTTACTGCTCAACCTAAAGCGTATAAGCATGTAAGTGAATTGAATCAATATCTACGAAATACTTTAAGTCAAGTAGAGGGTGTCAAGGTACACTCTCCAGTCAATGGAAGTCCATTCATCTTTAATTTCGCTAGTCCAGTACCAAGTGAGATCATGATGAATTCATTACAATCAGCAGGCTTTATGGTAAGTGCTAAAAGTACCTGTTCTTCTCAAGAACAAAGTGCCTCTCATGTATTAGTAGCACTTGGTATTAGCCTAGAAGAAGCTGATCATACGATCCGCGTGAGTATGCATGAGGAAGTAAGTCATAAAGATATTGAAAGCTTTGTAAAGCAAGTTATTACAACGATCGAGAAGTTTGTTAAGTAAAGGAGATATATATGGAATATAATCATATCTTAGTACGCTTTGGTGAATTATCTACCAAGGGTAAGAATAAGAAAGATTTCATTGTACGTCTTCGCAATAATGCGAAGAATGCATTGAATGATTTTCCTAATTTAAAGTTTGAAACTATGCATGATAGAATGTTCGTCATTCTACATGGAGAAGATAAAGATGCTGTGTGTGAACGTCTACAACATGTATTCGGGATCCATTCTTTCTCACCAGCTGTAAAGAGTAGTAAAGACATCGAAGAGATCGCGTGTATCGCACTTGAAATGATGCAAGAGAATGAAGGTTGCACATTTAAAGTAGATGCTCGTCGTAGTGATAAGTCTTATCCTATGAATAGTGATGAGATCAATCGTTATGTAGCAACTAAGATTTTGAAGAACACTACTTGTAAAGTAAATGTACGTCAACCAGATATTCGCTTACAGATCGAGATCCGTCCTGACTGTGCTTATGTATTATCTAAAGTGATCATGGGTGCTGGAGGATATCCAGTAGGAGCAGGGGGTAAAGCATTAGTTATGTTATCTGGTGGTATCGATTCTCCAGTAGCTTCTTATCTAACTATGAAACGTGGTATTGAGATCGAGTGTATCCACTATGCTTCTCCACCATATACAAGTGATAGAGCGAAACAAAAAGTAATCGACCTAGCACGTAAATTAGCTCGTTATCAAGGACGTGTGAAACTACACATCGTACCATTTACAGATATTCAATTAGAAATCTATAAACATGCTTCAGAAAGCTATCCGATCACTATTATGCGTCGTATGATGTATCGTATTGGACAAAGAGTGGCAGAGAAGAATAACTGTAAAGCATTAGTTAATGGAGAGAGTGTGGGACAAGTTGCTTCTCAAACATTAGAGAGTATGGATACGATCAACTGTGTAGTAGATATTCCAGTGCTTAGACCAGTAGTAACATATGATAAGTTAGAGATCATTGATGTAGCTAAGAAAATCGATACATATGAGTTATCTATTCAACCATTTGAGGATTGCTGTACAATCTTTACTCCAAAGAATCCAGTTACAAAGCCTACTCGTAAACGTGCGGAAAGCTTTGAGAGATGGGATTATGAGAAGATGATCGAAGATTGTGTGAATGCTACAGAAACGATCGTTATCTATCCACAGAATGAAAATGAGGATCTATTCTAAGATTCATGTATAGACTCACTTTCGGATGGTAATACTATCATCGAGGTGAGAAAAATGAATAATCAAATCAACCAAAACAACAATCAAAAACGTAATGAATCACTAAATCGTAATCAAAACCAACTACAAAAACAAAGTGAAGAAAACCGTAAGAACCAACAAAGATTCGATATGGAAATGGCTAATGAATTAGGGGCTCGTTACAATGAAGAAGTAGAAGAGAATTGGTTTAATTTAGAAGACAATAATCGTCAGAAAGACAATGACAAACAACGTCAACAAAACGTACGTCAAAACAACACATTACGTAAATAAATCGTAATCATTTTAGGAGAAGAAATACTTCTCCTTTTTATATACTTTCTTGTTTAGCATTTCTAAATATAAAGTATACCAATTTCTCTTTATCTCTTGTATTTTACGAAATACATTATATAATAACTTATGATAATAGATAGGAGGAAGACCTATGGCTAAAGTAATGATCAATCGCGTAGATGCCCATGAAGCACATGCATTATTCAGTGTATATATCGATAATTATATGATGGGTAAACTAAAAGCTAATGAAGAACTATGTGTTGATATTTTACCTGGTAGACATACACTATGGTGCAAATGCGGTGTACTCACATCTCGTAAGATTAATTTCAAAGTATTAAAAGATAACTTGAAATTCGAGATAGTTTCT
This sequence comes from Erysipelotrichaceae bacterium, assembly GCA_015058845.1. Lineage (GTDB taxonomy): Bacteria > Bacillota_I > Bacilli_A > Erysipelotrichales > Erysipelotrichaceae > SIG230. The sequence continues at coordinate 29,549 of SVBO01000010.1, read as the reverse complement.
AATGACAATGCTTTATCATATTTAAGCCAAACTCTATCTTTATCACAAGATTTCATGAATGTAAGACAAGATGTATTTAAGAATGGGGATTACTATGAATACAGTGGAATATCAAAAGTTTCTATCGATTTTAAAAGAAGAAATGGTTCCTGCAATGGGGTGTACAGAACCGATTGCTATTGCCTATGCAGCTAGTAAAGCTAAGGATATATTACAAGAGGAAGTAGTACGTCTTGAGGCTTTTTGTAGTGGGAATATTATCAAGAATACCAAGTGTGTTATCGTACCTAATACTGGAAATCTGATCGGTATTGAAGCAAGTGCTATTATTGGTATATTAGCAGGAAATACTGCTCGTGAGTTAGAAGTGATTGCTGAGGTCAGTGATGAGGCTATTGCTAAGACGAAAGAGTTAGTGAAGCAAGATTTCTGTCAAGTAAATTTACTAGATACGAATCGTGTTCTACATATCGTCATCAAAGCCTATGGAGAGAATCATAGTTGTAGTGTAGAGATCCAAGATGCTCATACACATATCACTAAGATTCAATATGATGATCAAACGATCTTTGAGGAAGAGGGAAATGAAAAGTATCTAGGATCCTTTACAGATCGTAGTTGTTTAAGCTTAGAAAAGATCTATCACTTTGCGAATACTTGTGAATTAGAAGATATCAAATTCTTAGTACAACGTCAGATCCAGTACAATATGGCAATTGCTAATGAAGGATTAACCGGGAATTATGGAATTGGTCTTGGTAAGGTATTACTAGAAACAGGAGAGAATAGTGTATTTACACAGATGAAGGCATATACAGCTGCTGCTAGTGAAGCTAGAATGTGTGGTTGTTCTTTACCAGTTGTTACGAATTCTGGAAGTGGTAATCAAGGGATCACTTGTTCTGTTCCAGTAATCGTATATGCTAAGGAAAAGAATAAAACAAAAGAACAGTTATGGAGAACATTAGTCTTCTCTAATCTCATGACGATCCATCAAAAGACACGTATCGGTCGTTTATCGGCTTTCTGTGGAGCAGTTAGTGCTGCTTGTGCAGCAGGATGTGCGATCTCTTATATCGAGAATGCATCGATCCAGCAATTACGCAATACTATTACGAATACACTAGCAGACATCCCAGGAATCGTATGTGATGGCGCAAAAGCCACATGTGCTGCTAAGATCGCTACTTCTGTAGATGCTGCTATGATGGCGCATCAATTAGCAATGCGTAATCGTGTATATGACTCTACATTAGGTATTCTGAAAGAAGATATTGAGTCTACGATCTCTGCTGTAGGATATCTTGGTAAGTATGGTATGAAGGAAACAGATGAAGAGATCTTGAATATCATGTTAGATACATGGGAGAAATAGGTGCTTATGCACCTTTTTAATTCACATTCTTACTTCCTATACATGACAAGGAATAGGCAATGTGTTATAATAACAAAAGTTATTGGAGGAAATTGAAATGGCATTTGAGAATTTAGGTAACAAAATTACGAAGGCATTCAAACATATTCAAGGGAAAGATAAATTAAGTGAAAACAACATGGAGAGCATGCTGAAAGAGATCCGTTTGGCTCTATTAGAAGCAGATGTTAACTATTCCGTTGTTAAGAAATTATTAGCAGAGATCAAAGAAGAGGCTATTGGTCAACAGGTATATACAGCAGTAGAACCAGGACAAATGGTCGTTAAGATCGTTCATGATAAATTAGTAGATTTATTAGGAAGTGGAGATACTTCATTAAATATCAAGACTAATGGATTAACTACGATCATGATGGTAGGTCTGCAAGGTGGCGGTAAGACTACCAGTGTAGCTAAGATCGCTAACTTATTAACGAAGCAAGGTAAGAAGGTATTGATGGTAGCATGTGACTTGATCCGTCCTGCTGCGATCGATCAATTAAAGACACTTGGGAAACAATGTGAGATCGAAGTGTTTGAAAGAGGAGTATCTCTTTCGGCAGTAGAATTAGTAAAACAAGCTAAACAATATGCATTAGCAAACCAATTTGATGTTATGATCGTCGATACAGCAGGTCGTCTACATATCGATGAAGCATTGATGGAAGAACTATCTCAGATCAAGAAGACTATTACACCAGATGAGATCTTATTAGTAGTTGATGCCATGTCTGGTCAAGATATCATCCATGTAGCGAAATCATTCCATGAATTATTATCTGTCACAGGTCTAGTAGTGACTAAGATGGATGGTGACTCTCGTGGTGGTTCTGTACTAAGTGTTAAGAGTATCACATCTGTGCCAGTGAAGTTTATTGGTGAAGGGGAAAAGATCTCTGATATGAGTATCTTCTATCCAGAAAGATTAGCAGATCGTATCTTAGGTATGGGAGATGTATTAACATTAGTTGAGAAAGCGCAAGAAAACATGGATGAAGAAGAAAGTATGAAGTTGATGCAGAAGATGATGAACGGTACTTTCGATCTAGAAGATATGTTGAAACAAATGAAGATGATGAAGAAACTTGGACCATTAAGTGGTATCATGAAGATGATCCCTGGTATGAGTGCTTTCTCTCAATTAGAACAATTAGATGATGATAAGACTGATAAAACTATGAAACGTACAGAAGCGATCATTCTATCTATGACTAAGAAAGAAAGAAAAGATCCATCTATCTTACGTGCCTCTCATAAGAATCGTATTGCAAAGGGTAGTGGTACATCAGTCAATGAAGTAAACCAAGTGATCAATAACTTCAAGAAACAAAAAGAAATGATGACTATGCTTACTCGTATGAGTCAAGGAGGAGGTATGCCATCTATGCCAGATATGAGTGCATTACAAAATCCTAAGAAACAACAAAAGATGAGTAAGGGACAAATTCCATCATTTATGCGTGGTAAACGTTGGTAAAATAAAAAGTACAAAGTGTTAAGTAAAAATACTTGACACCTTTTTATTTAGTGATATAATATACGAGTCAAATGAGTAATTTATAGGAGGAAATATATATGGCAGTTAAATTACGTTTAGCAAGAATGGGTCAAAAGAAGGCTCCAGTATATCGTATCGTTGCAGCTGATTCTCGCAGCCCTCGTGATGGTCGTTTTATCGAAGTTGTAGGTACTTACAACCCAGTTAAGGAACCAGCTCAAGTTACAATCAATGAAGAATTAGCTCTTAAGTGGTTACACAACGGTGCTCAACCTTCTGATACAGTTCGTAGCTTATTATCTAACGAAGGTATCATGAAGAAATTCCATGAGTCAAAGAACTCTAAATAAGAACTATGATCAATTTTGAAGAAGTTCTTTTGAATTTGGTAAAGCCAATGGTTGACAATCAAAATGCTTTGAGTGTCAAGCAAATGCAAAGCCTAAATGATAATGAGATTCTTTTATATGTATACTGTGATTCCAAGGATACAGCACGTTTAATTGGTAAGCAAGGCAGTATGGCTAGTGCGATCCGTCAAATGATGGCTATCGGCTCTAGAAGTGAACGTAAGAAGATCACTATCAAGTTTGAATCTTATTAAGAGAACAGTGTGTCATGTACACACTTTTTTCATCAATTAAAACGGGAGGTATACTATGAGTAAAATTCGTTTCGCAAGAATTATTAATACACATGGGATCAAAGGAGAATGTAAAGTAGTACTATTAGATGACTTTGGTAAAGAGATCTTTAGACCAGAAGTAAAGCTATTAGCGCAACCTTCTATGAAACCATTAACAGTAGTATCTACTCGTACACACAAGGGTACTGAGTTAGTCACATTCAAAGAGCTCCCATCTCTTACAGAAGCAGAAAAGTTAAAGGGTCAATACCTAGAGATCGATGTAGAGGATCTATGTGATAAGGCAGATGGTAGTTACTATAACTTTGAACTAGTAGGTCTACAAGCAGTAGATCAAGATCATAATGTGTTAGGAGTAGTCAAGGCTATTGAGTCTACGCTAGCTAATGATGTGATTAGAATCGAAGCAGAAGGACGTAGCGATATCTTAGTACCCCTTGTCGATGCATTCGTATTAGATATTGATCTAGAAGAGAATACAATGATGATCCAAGTGATCGAGGGTCTACTATGAAGATAACGATCTTAACTCTGTTTCCTTCAATGTTTGAAGGATTCTTGAAGAATTCTATTATTGCTAGAGCAGTAGCCAATGAGAAGATCGAATTTGAATGTGTAGACTTCCGTGAATATGCGACAGATAAATTCCATCGTGTAGATGATACTCCATGTGGAGGTGGAGCAGGTATGGTCTTACAATGCCAACCGATCGTGGATTGTTTAAAGGATGTACGTATGCCTAATTCTAAAGTAGTTATGCTTACTCCTAGTGGAAGAGTATTTAATCAGAAGGTTGCTAGAGAATATGCTAAGGATGAGCATTTGATCTTGTTATGTGGTCATTATGAGGGATTTGATCATCGTATTCTGAATTATGTGGATGAGGAATTATCAATCGGGGATTTTGTTCTAACAGGAGGAGAAATCGCGGCTATGGTAGTAAGTGATGCAGTGATCCGTTTACAAGAAGGTGTCATTAGAACAGAGAGTAGTAATGATGATTCCTTTGAGAATGATCTATTAGAATATCCTCAGTATACTAGACCGATCGTATATGATGGACATGAAGTACCAAGTGTATTATTATCAGGGCATCATGAGAATATTCGTAAATGGCGTTTAGAGAAGTCCTTAGAAACTACTTTAGAGAAAAGACCAGATCTATTACAGAATCGTCAATTTACGAAAGAGGAGCTGAAAATGCTTCAAAATATTAAGAAAAATAAAGGCATTAAATAATTGCATAATTATGTAAATAATACTTGAATTATCTATATTTTTATGGTAATATTATTTAGTCTATGGACAACGGATGTTCCGCTGACGATTTACGGTCATGAACATCAAGAAGAAGGAGCGTGTAAATATGAATTTAAATCTAGTAAGCGAATTAACTAAATCTCAATTACGTACAGACATCCCTACTTTCAGATCAGGTGACACAGTTAAGGTGTATGTAAAGATCAAAGAAGGCGACAAGTCTCGTATCCAATTATTCGAAGGTCTTGTAATCAAGCGTCAAGGTAGCGGTATTGGTGAAACTTTCACAGTACGTAAGATCTCTTCTCAAATCGGTGTTGAAAGAACTTTCCCAGTTCATACTCCAATCATCGACCGTATCGAAGTAGTTCGTCATGGTAAGGTTAGAAGAAACAAATTATTCTATCTTCGTGGCTTATCTGGTAAGGCTGCTCGTATCAAAGAAATCCGTAAATAAGAAATTAACCGCATATAATGCGGTTTTTTCTTTATTCTTAATATTTATTTCAGGTGATTTATGTGGTAATATATTACATATATAGTGAGGGATAAAGTATGGGTATTGTAGTAATTGGTGCCACATTCGTGGATATTAAGGGATTTCCAAATGATAATTATACACCAAATGGTAGAAATGCAGGATATGTAAAGTATATCCATGGGGGTGTTAGTAGAAACGTAGTAGAAGATATCGCTAACATGGAACTAAGACCTACATTTGTAGGAATCGTAGATGATACACCTCTTGGGGAAGCGGTATTACAGAAGTTAGCGAATCATAAGGTAAATATCAAGTATATGCAGAAGAAACCACAAGGCATGGGTACTTGGTTAGCTGTATTTGATAGTAATGGAGATGTAGCAGGTTCTATTTCTCAGCGTCCTATTCTTCTACCAATTCTAGAGATGTTAGAAGAGAAGGGGGATGAGATCATTTCTCAATGTGATTCAATCGTTCTAGAGGCTGATATTGAGAAGAACTTAATGAAGAAGGTATTCCAATTAGCTGAAAAGTATAATAAGAAGATCTTCGCGATCGTTTCTAATATGCCATTAGTGACAGAAAGACGTGATTTCTTACAGAAATATGAATGTTTTATCTGTAATCTACAAGAAGCTGGTGTATTATTTGCAGACGATTATTCTGATTATTCTGCAGAAGCGTTATGTGATGTATTATCTAAGAAAGTAATTGCTGGTAATCTGAAGTCTATGGTCGTTACTATGGGAGATAAGGGTTCTGTCTATGCTGATTGTAAGGGAAATAAGGGAGTATGTCCAGCTCGTAAGGTACATGTGATCGATACTACTGGTGCAGGGGATTCATTCTGTGCTGGTGTAGCTGTGGGTCTTACTTATGGAAAGACATTAGCTGAGGCTGTAGAGATCGGTACTCATCTAGCTGCTACTGTAATTACGTCTAAAGAGAATGTATGTCCTAGATTCTTACCACGTGAATTAGGACTAGATATTGATGTTGAGGAATAAGAATTAGACCTTGGTGTATACCGAGGTCTTCTTGCTTTTAGACGCTTTACAGAGTATAATTGAAAAGAAAAAGATCACTTATCCACATCTAAAGGAGGTTCTTTCTATGATATCCAATAAGAAAGTATGTATATTATACACAGGGGGTACGATCGGAATGGTATCCACAGAGCACGGATATGCTCCTAAGAAGGATTATCTATCCGTATTACTCAATGAGATCCATCAACTACAAAGTCCTACACTTCCTAAGTGGGATATCGTAGAATTCGATCCATTACTAGACTCCTCTAATATTGCATTAGAACAATGGAATGCTATTGGGAAAGTAATCGCTGATCGCTATAATGACTATGATGGATTTGTCGTACTACATGGTACAGATACTATGGCATATAGTGCCTCTGCCTTATCCTTTATGTTAGAAGGCTTAAATAAACCTATTGTATTTACAGGTGCTCAGATCCCTTTATGTGAACTGAGAAGTGATGGTAGAGATAATCTGATCAACTCGATCGTGATCGCTGGAGAGGGACAAGTGTGTGAAGTATGTATCTATTTTGGTGGTAAGTTACTACGTGGTAATCGTTCTACTAAAGTATCTTCTGATGAATTACGTGCCTTTGGTTCTCCAGATCATCCACCTCTAGCAGAAGTAGGGATCGATATTCATTATGATGAGAAGGCTATGAGTCTACCAAGTAGACCCAAGTATTTCCAATTAACTGAGTTTAAACCAGTTCCTATTGGTGTTTTAAAGATCATTCCAGGATTACAATTTGAATTATTTGAAAGTATGATCAATAGTAATTTGAAAGCTGTTGTATTAGAAGCCTTTGGTAGTGGAAATATACCATCGAATAACAAAGCTTTAGTAGAAGGGATCCGTAAATTAGCAGATAATGATACGATCATCTTAGTGACATCGCAATGTCAAAGAGGAGGAACTACTCTAGGGACATATGCTACTAGTAGTGAATTAGCACGTTCTGGGGCTATTTCTGCGAGTGATATGACGATCGAGGCTGCGATCGCTAAGTTATATTATTTATTTAGTTGTGGGTATAGTAGTGAGAGAGTTAAGTTACTGATGGCTACTAATCTACGTGGAGAAATGAATGAATAGATAAAGAAAAGACAAAGTAGATGATCCTGCTTTGTCTTATTTTGTACTTATGAATCGATATTAGAATACTCTGGATAGATCTCTATAAACTTTTTATTTGCTTCCATAAGTTGATTGTAATACGCATTATACGTTGGACTAAGTTTTCTCATAGCAGGTATGAATATATCATAATACCCACTATTCGTACATATAGACTTCATATACACCATCAATCGATATGCAGGAGTATTCATATACTCTTCTGTTTGCTTGATCCTATAATAGTCTTCTATGATCTGACTATTATTCAACATGAATGCTTCTATATCTTTCAATGCATCTTCTTGATTTTGAAGAATATCTTGGATCATATCTTGATCTTCTAATGAATATTCATGTAAATACTGTTGCAGATCTTCTGGTAGATCAATATCAGGAAGATCATCCAAGAATTCAATGATATCTTGGAAGGCTTTCATTTGTTCTGTAGTTTCGATCTCATGCGTTAGAAAACGTGAGAAGTGGAAACTAAGAAATCTTCCATAATAACTTGGAAATAATTCTAGTAATCTTTGAATAATCATGCTATTTGGATTAATAGAATAGATTTCTTGTTCAAGATCTTCTATTACGTCACCCATTTGAATTCTATTCAATAATTGTAGTTTTACTCTCTGATATTCTATATCTAATACTCTTTGATGGATCATGTGATCTAGTTTCGTAGGATCCTTTTGAAGTACCTTGATCTCCTGGACACTTAACCCAAGTTTACGATACAATACGATCTTTTTCAATGCCTTCCTATCCTCATTACAAAAGTCTTTATACCCATTCTCTAGAATAGTAGGGAATAATAGTCCCTCGTCTACATAATACTGTACAGCCTTCTTTGTAATACCACATTCTTTAGCGATCTCATGGATCAACATATAGCTCACCTCCAAGAATATCGTAAACGAACCAGTAAGGGGCTAGTCAAGAGATATTATAATAAATGTTGAAAAGTGAGATCAATACCTTCTGATCACTGTATGTAACCTACCAATAATACGGAATATAGAATCTGAAGAAACAATAATAGGAGAATATGAAGAATTCGCAGGCTGTAAAAGAATTACGTTACTACTCAGATCTCTATAATACTTCTTACAAGTAGCAACATCCTCATCGATCACGAAACAACCGATCTCTCCATTCTCCAATACATCACACTGTTCAAAGATCAATAGATCTCCCTCTTGAATATGCTCCTCGATCATAGAATCACCCTTAGCATACTGAGCAAAGTATTTCTTATGATTTCCTAATAAAGAAGAAGAAATAGACACAGTTCTCTCAGCCATATCTAACACGAAAGAACCCTTACCACAAGAGATATCATCATACAAAGGAACATATATCAAAGAAGCGATCGACTCACCAAATAATAATTCATCACTAGAACATTGAAAGATACTACATAACTCCTTTAATTTCTTACTACTAGGCTCCGTACGGTCGATCTCCCAAGAGGAAATCGCCTTAGTACTTAATTGTAACATATTCGCTAGATCTTCTTGAGAAAGATGTGCTTTCTTACGTTGATACTTAATATTCTTTCCTACACTTTGCATGAGTTTACCCCCTATATTACTATCATTATACCATGGAACATACCACAAAACACATAAAATCAACAAAATGTAGATATTGGGAAGAATGTTGTCTTTCCGCCAACACTTTGGTATACTATAGGTATTCGTAAGAAGGGGATAACTATATGGAAGAGAGAGAAGTAGAAATTACTGAAGTTGAGGTAGAAGAAGTAAAAGAGAAAACATCTGATCTTTCTAAAGAAACTAAGAAGAAAAAGTATAAAGATACTAATATAGTGATCGATGTACTATCATTGATGCGAGATATCTGCGTATGCTTCCTGATCTCATATGTAGTAGCCACATTCATCTTTAAACCGATCAAAGTAGATGGTTCTAGTATGTACCCAACGATCCATCATGGAGATATTGGGTTCTCTAATATCTTTAGTTATAGTGTAGGGGGTGTAGAGAGATTTGATATAGTTGTCTTATATGAAGAGAGTTTGAATGAATACGTGATCAAACGTGTGATAGGTCTACCGAATGAAACTATTGAATATCTAGATAATCAATTATATGTTGATGGTGTAGTTGTGAGTGAGGATTTCTTAGACAAAGACTATTGTAATGAGATGTCGATGTTGATGAATGATAACTTCACGGATAACTATGGGCCTGTTACCTTACAAGAGAATGAGTATTTTGTAGTAGGGGATAATAGACCTAAATCTAGTGATTCACGTATCTTTGGACCTGTAACATTAGAACAAATCGAAAGTAAAGGTACATTCGTAGTGTATCCTTTCTATAATTTCGGTATTAAATAGGAGGTAGTATGGCACAAATACAATGGTTCCCTGGGCATATGACTAAGGCTAAAAGGGAGATGGAAGAAAAGATCAAGATGGTCGATATGATCATTGAATTAAGAGATGCACGTTTACCAAAATCTAGTGCAAATCCACTTTTACAGGATATTACGAAAGATAAACCACGTTTACTGATCTTAACAAAGGCTGATAAAGCAGAAGCTAAGTGTACAAAAGAATGGTTGAATATACTAAATACACAGACTACTAAAGCACTAGCATACAATATCAATGGAAATCTAAATGTACAAGAGATCCTAGATGCCTCTACATTCTTACTAAAAGAAAAGTTAGAGAGATATGCTCGTAAAGGGATCCGTAATCGTTCTATTAGAGCTATGATCATTGGTATTCCCAATGTAGGTAAATCTACCTTGATCAATCGTCTTGCGAAACGTAAAGCAGCTGATACAGGTGATAGACCAGGTGTGACTAAGTCTACTAAGTGGATCAAAGTTAATAATGTATTCGAATTACTAGATACACCAGGTGTATTATGGCCTAAATTCGATGATACAGAAACTGCTCTTAGATTAGCAGTGAGTGGCGCGATCAAAGATGAGATCTTACCAAAGGAAGAAGTGACTGAATTCGCATTAACATATCTAGCGAAACATTATCCACACTTATTAGAGAAACGCTATGAGATCGAGGTATGTGAAGATCATATGGAATTACTACAACGTATCGGTACTAGTCGTAAGTTATTGAAGAGTGGGGGAGAGATCGATATTGAGAGAACAAGAGATATGGTCATTCGTGAGATCAGAGATAACATGTTAGGGCCTATTTCTTGGGAGGTAGCAGATGGAAGCAGGTAATTCCTTTGAACTACCTTATTGGGAGAAAGGACAATTCGTAATAGGCTTAGATGAAGCAGGAAGAGGTCCTATTGCAGGTCCTGTCGTAGTAGCAGGAGTCGTATTTCCAATTGGCTATACCCATGAGGGGATCTATGACTCTAAGAAACTGAGTGAAAAGAAACGTAATGAGTTATTTGAAGTGATCAAGAAAGATGCATTAGCCTATGTGATCAGAATCGTAGATCGCAAAGAGATCGATGCATCTAATATCTATAAAGTCACACAAGAAGCAATGCAATCCTGTGTAGATATGATCTATACACAGATCCATGGTGTGTTAAGTGATGCGATGCCATTACCAAATTGTAAGTATCCAGTAGATAGTCTAGTTAAAGGAGATCAATTATCGATCAGTATCGCAGCGGCTAGTATATGTGCAAAGGTCACTAGGGATAAGATCATGCAAGAATATGATAGAGTATATCCAGGCTATGACTTCTCCTCTCATAAAGGATATGGGACTAAGAAGCACATCGAAGCTCTTCATACACTAGGAGTCAGTCCGATCCATCGCACTACCTTTGAACCAGTGAAGAGTATGGTAACTCCTACATTGTTTGATCTATAATCAGTTATATAAGATGATTTCAAGAATGAAGTCATCTTTTCTAATTCCTAAAAATGGTAACTTGTAAAGCATAACTAGCAACATATCCTAGTCATATTGTCATCTAAATACTACTTTGATATAGTTTTGATAGATCAAATGGAGGTGTGTATATGAGATCTAAATGGATGATGATAGTATTAGTATTCATGCTATGTATGGTAAGTGGGTGTAGTGTAAAGAATGTTGAGACAAATATGCGTCAGGATCCATCTTTATCCCAAGCAGATGAGAAAGATGAAGCAAAATATATTCTAAGAGCGTATGTACAAGAGGTAAGTGATACGTATATGTTAGTAGTACCTACCCAAGATTCTATTGAGAATGCTACTTCTAGTCTATTCTTTATAGATCTTCAAGAGATCACAGAGGATTGCTTACCAAGACTTGGAGATATGTATGAGATCGTATATGATGGAATGATCGAAGAAACATATCCAGCCAAGTTATCTAATATTTTGGAAGTGAGATGTGTACAGGAGGCTTCTGAACTATCTAACATGGATCGTATCAAGTTGATCGAACAGGATACATACCATGCTTTATATGGTATTGATATCGATGCCTTGAATCTCGTATTTACGAAATATGAGTGGGAAGAGGGAACTTCTGATTGTTTGAGTGAATATGAGTTAGTGATCGATGATGTGAGATATGTATATCATGAAGATTGTGGTACTTTCAATGATCTTACTCATCAAAAGAGTATACAGATAACAGAAGAAGATCAAGAATATGTACTGGGTCTATTAGAGCAATTCGTGAGTGTTAGACAATGGAGTTCTGGGCCTATGGTACATACAGAAGTCTTAGAATAATACTAGATCTAGAGTAATTTCTAGATCTTTTTAATTTCTTTTTAAATTTATTTACACTTTCTCCTCTCATTTATAATAATAAAGGGGAGGTGTTATTATGAATACACTCGAAAAACTAACACAACACTATCCAGAAGTACCTCATGCTATTCAAAGAGTAGCCCTTATGTATACCCATATCTTACAAAAATATCACCATGAACACACCCTTCAATACTACCTTCAACACGATCCCAGAGTGATCTATACAAGCATTCCTACACACATCCACCAACAGAATCCCAGCTATCTCACATGCCTAGATCCCCATTATCCAGATAAATTACTACATCTATACAACTATCCATGCACATTATTCTATCAAGGAAACATAGACCTACTCAAACTCCCTAGCATTGGTATTATTGGTAGTCGAGAGAATGATGCGTATGGAGAGAGGGTGATCTTTGAACTGATCAAACGATTACCAGAGGATATAGTAGTGATCAGTGGGCTAGCTAAGGGGTGTGATGGTCTTGCTCATAAGTATGCTTTAGAAGAGAATAAACCAACGATTGCTATCATTGGCAGTGGTATGGCATATACCTATCCATTATGTAATAAAGACTTATATCAGAAGATTCAAGAGAGAGGTCTACTACTAAGTGAGTATGAATATCATGAACCAATACGGAAACATCAATTCATCCAACGTAACCGCCTTATAGCCGCTCTGAGCGATCATTTAGTAGTCATAGAGTCAACATTACACAGTGGCACATTGATCACTGTAAACGAGATGCTAGGGCTTGGTAAAGAGGTATATGTTGTTCCTCATCCATTATTCTCTAGACTAGGAGAAGGTAATTTGAGACTTCTAAATGAGGGGGCAAATATACTGTTTAGTATAGAGGAGTTCGTAAATAGTATAAAAAGAGTTTGACAAAATCGAAAAATACATTAAGATAGAAAAAGATATGGAGTGATATTATGAGCAAACTAGTAATAGTGGAATCCCCTTCTAAAACTAAAACCATTGCTAAGTATCTAGGAGAAGGCTATGAGGTAGTATACAGCAAAGGCCATATCCGTGATCTAGCAACTAAAGGAAAAGAAGGACTAGGAGTAGATATAGCAAATAACTTTAAGCCAACGTATGAGCTTAGTAAAGATAAAAAGAAATTAGTAGCAGAGCTGAAAAGCAAAGCTAAGAAAGCAGATAGTGTCTATCTAGCAACCGACCCCGACCGTGAAGGAGAAGCGATCTCTTGGCATCTAGCTCAAGAATTAAATCTACCATTAGACGAGGAAAATCGAGTGATCTTCCATGAGATCACTAAGGATGCAGTACTGAATGCATTCGACAATCCACGTACTATCGATATGGGCTTAGTCCATTCTCAAGAAACACGTAGGATCTTAGATCGTATCATTGGTTTCAAACTATCAAAACTATTAATGCGTAAGATCTCTAGTAAATCAGCAGGAAGAGTACAAAGTGTAGCCCTTAAGCTGATCGTAGATCGTGAAAGAGAGATCGCTGCATTCGTAAGTGAGGAGTATCATACGATCCATGCGATCTTCAAGAAGAGCAATAAGACATTTGAAGCTACGTTAAGTAAGTACAAAGACGAGAAACCTCAATTAACAACGCAAGAACAATGTGATGCTTTGATCGCAACACTATCTGATACATTCACAGTAGATACGATCAAGAACACAGAACGTAAACGTGAACCCAAAGCACCATTCATTACCTCTACGATGCAACAAGAAGCTTCTCGTAAATTAGGCTATTCTTCTAAACGTACGATGAGTATTGCCCAAGGGTTATATGAAGGGGTGGATCTTGGTGCTCAAACAGTCGGTCTGATCACTTATATGCGTACAGACTCTATTCGTTTAAGTGATTCATTCGTAAATGAGGGTGTTGACTATATTCGTAATACCTATGGTAAAGAATATGTGGGTAGACGTAAGACTAGTAAATCAAAAGCAAATGTGCAAGATGCCCATGAAGCGATCCGCCCTACTTCTCTAGAGAGAACACCAGAGAGTGTTAAGGGGTATTTAAGTAGTGAACAGTATAAGTTATATAAACTGATCTATGAAAGAGCATTAGCTTCTATTATGGCACCAGCTAAGTTCAATGCCACTACCCTAGAAATGGTCAATAATGAGGCATTATTCACATGTTCTGGTAGTGTATTGATGTTTGATGGTTACTTAAAGTTATATAACGATTATGAGGAAAAAGATGAGAAGTTACCTGTACTAGAAGAAAAAGAACATTTAACAGCTCAAAAGATCGAGAATAGACAACACTTCACACAACCACCACTACGTTACAGTGAAGCTAGATTGATCAAAGAGTTTGAGGAAAAGGGTATTGGTAGACCTTCTACCTATGCAACGATCATTGATACATTGATCTCGAGAGACTATGCTACATTAGAAAAGACTAGTGAAGGGGGACGTACGAAGGTATTTATTCCTACTGAACAAGGAATTCTAACAAGTGATAAGTTACAAGAGTTCTTTAGTAGTGTGATCAATGTTTCTTATACAGCGAATATGGAAACAGAACTAGATGAGATCGCAGAAGAGAAGAGAGATTATATTGAGGCTCTTCAACAGTTCTGTGATGACTTTATTCCACTTGTGGATTCTGCTTATGAGAAGATGGAGAAGATCCAACCAGAGAAGACAGGGGAGATCTGTCCTGAATGTGGTAATGAGTTAGTGATCCGTAAGGGTAGATATGGTAAGTTTATTTCTTGTATCACGTATCCAGAATGCTCTTATAGACGCTCTTTAGAGGAGAAACAGGTAGTTACATTAGAGGAATTATGTCCGAATTGTAATTCACCATTAGTACAACGTAAGAATCGCTTTGGACAGTTATTTACGGGTTGTAGTGCGTATCCAAAGTGTAAATATATCAAGTCTGAAAAGAAGGAAGTTAAGGAAACAGGCATGAATTGTCCTAATTGTGGCAGTCCTATGGTAGAGAAGATCTCTAGATATGGTAAGCCATTCATTGCATGTAGTGCGTATCCTAAGTGTAAGACGATCCTTCCAGGAAAAAAGAAAGGGGAAGAAGAGTAATATGCAAGTAAAAGTAGTTGGTGCTGGTCTAGCAGGTTGTGAAGCAGCTTGGCAGATCGCAAATCGTGGAGTAGAAGTACTTCTATATGAAATGAAACCATTGAAATCTTCTCCAGCCCATCATAGTGAGAACTTTGCGGAATTAGTTTGCTCTAATTCATTACGCTCTGATGCTCTTACTAATGCAGTAGGCGTGTTGAAGGAAGAAATGCGTATGCTAGATTCTTTGATCATGGAAGCAGCAGATGCTTGTCGTTTACCTGCAGGTAGCGCATTGGCAGTAGATCGACATGGGTTCTCTCAGTACATTACAGATAAGATCAAGTCACATCCACTGATCACAGTAGTTAGTGAAGAGATCACAGAGTTACCAGAAGGGCCAACACTAATTGCCACAGGGCCATTAACAAGTGATGCTCTATCTAAAACGATTGCTGATTTCATGGGAAGTGAACATTTATACTTCTATGATGCAGCCGCACCGATCATTGAGAAAGAAAGTATCGACTTTACGAAAGCATACTTTAAATCTAGATATGATAAGGGGGATAGTGACTATATCAATTGCGCGATGACTAAGGAAGAGTTCGAGGCTTTCTATCGTGCTATTATGGAAGCAGAGACTGCTCCTTTAAAAGAGTTTGAGAAGGAAGTATTCTTTGAAGGATGTATGCCTTTTGAAGAAATGGCTAGAAGAGGGCAACAAACACTGTTATTTGGACCTATGAAGCCAGTAGGACTAGAAAGACCAGATGGTTCTAGACCATATGCAGTCGTTCAATTACGTCAAGATAATGCCGTAGGAACGCTATATAACGTAGTAGGATTCCAAACACATCTTACATTCCCTAATCAAAAGAAGATCTTACAAATGATCCCTGGATTAGAGAACTGTGAGATCGTTAGATATGGTGTTATGCATCGTAATACCTATATCCACTCTCCATCATTACTAAATCCAACATATCAATGTCGTAAGAGAGAAGATCTATTCTTTGCGGGACAAATGACAGGAGTAGAGGGATATGTGGAAAGTGCAGCTAGTGGATTATTTGCAGGGATCAATATCGCTAGATATGTACGTAATATGCCATTAGTAGAATTACCATCTACTTGCGTGATCGGATCTCAAGCCCAATATATTACGCATGCGCAAGGAAACTTCCAACCTATGAATGCGAACTTTGGGATCATGGAGCTTAAAACGCATGTGAAGTCTAAGAAGGATCGTAAGGAAGCGTATGGTAAGCAAGCCTTAGAAGTTATGGAATCGTATAAAGAGGAATTAAAAGCATGATCCCATGGATCGATAGTTTCTTAGAGTATACATATCAAAAGAATTCTAGAAGTGAACATACGAAAGAAGCGTATGAAAGAGATCTAAGACAGTTTGAGAAGTATCTAGAAAAGGAACATATCGAGTATAAGGAAGTTACCTATCAGATCGTACTTTCTTATATCTCATTCATTAGAACAGAGGGGAATAAGCAGTTATCTAATAAAACGATAGCACGTAAAGTATCTGCTCTACGTTCTTTCTATCAATATCTTCAAAGCAAAGAGGTAGTCAGTAGTAATCCATTTATTCAAGTGAAGAGTGGCAAGTTTAAACGTAAGTTACCAGATTTCTTGTTCGAGGAAGAGGTAGAGGAATTATTGCAATCGATCGATACTTCTACTGAAATGGGTGTACGTAATAGAGCGCTATTGGAGTTGATCTATGCATGCGGTCTTCGTGTGAGTGAGAGCGTATCGTTAAAGCTTAGTGATATTGATCTTGTGGAAAGATATGTTCGAATCCTGGGTAAGGGAAAGAAAGAGAGGATCGTTCCTTTCTATGAAGAGATCGGACAACAGATCAAGTGTTATATCGAGACTGTTCGAGCTGATCTGATGCATAGGAATAATCAAGAGCATTCGTTTGTGTTCGTGAACATGAAGGGTGAGCAGTTGACTGAGAGAGGGGTACAGTATCTGCTAGATCAGCAGGTACGAAGAAGTGGGATCCTTATGAAAGTTCATCCCCATACCCTTAGACATTCCTTTGCCACACACTTATTAGACCATGGATGTGATCTAAGAGTAGTGCAAGAGTTCTTGGGACATAGTTCTCTGTCTACTACCCAGATCTATGTACATACAACGACAAGTACTCTAAAAGAAGCCTATTATAAGGCACATCCAAGAGCCAGATTAACTGTAAGTGATGAGTGATCATCACTTTTTTATTATTTATCCTATAGAGGAGAGAGTAATAAAACCATGAGTGTTAAAAAAGTATACATATTTCCTATTTTTTACTTGTCTTTTGTGTACTTTTCTGTTAAAATATTTGATGGCACTTTATGTGCACTTCACACACCATGAATTCATTGCTTCCGTGCCTGAAAAGGTTGGCGATGTTTGAAGTGGTGGAGGAAATAACGGAAAGCGAGGAAAAAATAAATTATGTCAGTTGTTTCAATGAAGAAATTATTAGAAGCTGGTTCTCACTTCGGTCATCAAACACGTCGTTGGGATCCTAAGATGCGCCCTTATATCTACTGCGCACGCAATGGTGTATACATCATTGACTTAGAGAAGACTCAATCAAAGTTAGATGAAGCTTATGCTGCTATGAAGGCTATCGCTGAAAAGGGCGGTAAGGTATTATTCGTAGGTACTAAGAAGCAAGCTCAAGTAGTTGTTATGGAAGAAGCTCTTCGTACTGGTTCATTCTTCATCAACCAAAGATGGTTAGGTGGTACATTAACTAACTTCCGTACTATCCAAAAGCGTATCAAGCGTTTAATCGAGATCCAAGGTATGGAAGAAAGCGGATTAATGGAAAAGTATCCTAAGAAAGAACAAGCTCAACTTCGTAAGGAAGCTACACGTCTTGAAAACTTCTTAGGTGGTATCAAGGAAATGAAGAAGATCCCTGATGCTGTATTCGTAGTTGATCCAAAGGTTGAACACAATGCAGTTGCTGAAGCTAAGAAGCTTGGTATCCCTGTATTCGGTATCGTAGATACTAACTGTAATCCTGAAGAAGTTGATTACGCTATCCCTGCTAATGATGATGCTTTACGTTCAGTTAAGTTAATCATCACTTTAATGGCTGATGCTATCATGGAAGCTAAGGGTGGTCTATTAAATGCTGCTTATGTTGTTGACGAAGATGAAAAGGAAGTAACAATGGCTGACGTTATCCAAAACGTTGAAGAACAAGCTGCTGAAAATGAACGTCGTCGTCGTGCACGTGTTGAAGAACGTCGTTCTCGTTACAACAATGAACGTGGTGAACGTCGTGGTAACCGTTTCGAACGTCAAGCACGTCCTGCTAAGGAAACTACAGAAACAACAACTACAGAAGCTACAACAGAAGCTCCTGTACAAGAATAATCTAGGAGGATAAGGTAATGGCTGCAATTACTGCTGGTTTAGTAAAAGAATTACGTGAAAAAACTGGTGCTGGAATGATGGACTGCAAGAAGGCACTTTCTGAATGTGATGGAGATATCAACGCTGCTACAGACTGGCTTCGTGAAAAGGGTATCGCTAAGGCTGCTAAGAAGGCTAGCCGTATCGCTGCTGAAGGTCTAACTAAGATCGTTGTAGAAGGTAACACTGCTGTAATGTTCGAAGTTAACTCTGAAACAGACTTCGTTGCTAAGAACCAACAATTCTTAGATCTATTAACTGAGATCGGTACTGTATTATTAGCTAATAAGCCTGCTACAGTGGAAGAAGCTCTTGCTTCTACAAATGCTGCTGGTGCTACATTAGAAAGTATTCTAGTAGATGCTACAGCTACAATCGGTGAAAAGATTTCATTCCGTCGTTTCGAAATCTTCACTAAGAATGATGATCAATCATTCGGTGCTTACATGCACATGGGTGGAAAGATCAGCTGTGTAACAGTTATTTCTGCTAACAATGATGAAGTTGCTAAGGATGTTTCAATGCACGCTGCTGCTATGGCTCCTCAATTCATCAACAGAACTTATGTTCCTGCTGAATTCATCGAACATGAACGTTCAATCCAAATCGAAATGGCTAAGAACGATACTGCATTAGCTAACAAGCCTGAAAAGGTATTAGCTGGTATCATCGAAGGTCGTTTAAGCAAGATGTTAAAGGAAATCTGCTTAGAAGATCAACCATTCTTCAAGAATCCTGATGTTACAGTTGGACAATATGTTAAGAATGCAAATGCTTCTATCGTAACATGTGTTCGTTATGCTGTAGGTGAAGGTATTGAAAAGCGTCAAGATAACTTTGCTGAAGAAGTAATGAGTCAAGTACGTTAATTGAATTAGGACACAGTTTTCTTGTGTCCTTTTTTAAAAAGTGTAAACAGGAGGATATTTAGTTATGTATAAGCGAGTTTTATTAAAGCTAAGTGGAGAAGCATTGGCTGGTTCTTATTCAAAGGGCTTCGATCCTGAAACTCTTAAGAGCTTAGCATTAGAATTAAAGAAAGTATATGAAAGTGGAGTGGAACTAGCTATCGTAGTAGGTGGTGGTAACTTCGTACGTGGTAAGATGCTTGAAGAGATCGGTATCGAACGTTCTCAAGGTGACTACATGGGAATGCTTGCTACTGTTATGAATGCTCTTGCAGTACAAAGTTCATTAGAGCAAGTTGGTGTACCAACACGTGTACAAACTGCTATCGAAATGAATAAGGTAGCTGAACCAGTGATCATTCGTAAAGCTACTCGTCATTTAGAGAAGGGTAGAGTAGTGATCTTTGGTGCTGGTATTGGTTCTCCATATTTCTCAACAGATACTACTGCAGCATTAAGAGCCTCCGAAATCGGTGCTGATGTGATCCTTATGTCTAAGAATGGCGTAGATGGAGTTTACGATGCTGATCCGAAAAAGGTTGAAAATGCTAAAAAATATGATAAACTTACTTATATGGATCTAATCCGTAATAACTTACAAGTTATGGACCAAACTGCCGCTACTTTATGTAAAGAAAATGGTATTGATTTACTAGTTTTCAATATGAATGAAGAGGGAAATATCTTGAAAGCTGTTTTAGGAGAAAAGATCGGAACTATTATAACTAAAGAGGAGAAATAATCATGCAAACAATCTTAAATCAAGTGAATGACAAAATGACTAAAGCGATCGCATCATTTGAACATGAATTAACAACTGTTCGTACTGGTCGCGCCAATGCATCTTTATTAGACAGCGTAGAAGTTGATTATTACGGATGCCCAACTCCTATCAATCAAGTAGGTAGTATCTCTGTAGTAGAAGGTAAACAATTAGTAATCAAACCTTTTGATAAGAGTATTCTTAAAGATATCGAAACAGCTATCCATAAGGCTAATATTGGTATTGCCCCTCAAAATGATGGTACAGTAATTCGTTTAAATGTACCTAGTTTAACTGAAGAACGTCGTAAAGAATTAACTAAAGTTGTTTCTAAGATGGCAGAAGAAGCAAAAGTAGCTGTACGTAATGTTCGTCGTGATGGTAATGATGCTGTTAAGAAGAATAAAGAATTAACAGAAGATATGCAAAAAGATGCACAAGAAAAGATCCAAAAGAAGACTGATGAATTCATCAAGAAGATCGATTCTATTGCTGAAGCTAAACAAAAAGAGATCATGACTGTTTAATTAGAGCTCCGAAAGGAGTTCTTTTTATTCAACAATTTGTTATAATTAATGAAAGCATAATAAAGATGTGATATAATATACTAGTATTGCTATGAAAGGATCCAAGTGTAATGAATAATATCAAAAATGTAGCGATCATTATGGATGGAAATGGAAGATGGGCTAAGCTTAGAGGATTACCTCGTACTGCTGGTCATCTACAAGGTACAAAGAATATTCGTAATATTACGATCGCAGCTAATAATATGGGATTATCTTCTTTAACACTCTTTGCTTTCTCAACAGAGAATTGGAAAAGAGATGAAAAGGAAGTAGAATATATCATGCGTCTTCCTGGAAAGTTCTTTGAAGATTATATTGATGAATTAATGGAGAATAATGTTAAGATCGCTTTAATTGGAGAAAGAGATCGTTTACCAGTCTATGCTCTATCTCCTATTGAAGAGGCAGAAAAGAGAACAAAAGATAATACTGGATTGTTATTGAATCTTTGTTTGAATTATGGTGGTCAACGTGAGATCGTATTAGCTGTTAAGGATATTGTGAAAGAGGGCATTCCTACTGAAGAGATCACAGAAGATACTATATCTTCTCATTTAATGGGTGCTAGTGCTGATCCACTTGATCTTATGATTCGTACTAGTGGAGAATATCGTATTTCTAATTTCTTGTTATGGCAATTAGCATATAGTGAACTATATTTTACTGATGTTTTATGGCCGAATTTTGATGAAAAGTGTTTTGTAGAGGCAATTGAATCATTTAATGGCAGAGATCGTAGGTTTGGAGGTGTTAAGAAATGATGGCACGTATTATTACGGGATTAGCTTTAGTAGCTATATTCCTACCTATCTTCCTTATTGGAGGACCTCTTATCAATGTAGTAGTACTAGCAGTAGGTCTATTAGGTATGTTTGAATTAACATCTCTTAGAGCTGGAAAGTTTCCTAATTGGATCCGTTACTTGATCATTGCTATGGTAATGGCATTATGCTTTGTAGATATTTCCTTCAAGATCTGGGGATTATTGATCTTAATGATCACTTTATTCACTATTTCGATCTGGGTAGAAAGTTTCACATTAGAAGATGTTTGTTTATTTACTACACTGGGATTATTCCTTTCAATGGCAGGTAATGGTGTATTAACATATGGCTTAGAAGATGGTTTCTATATTATCTATATAGCCTTAGTGACTTTCATTAATGATACTGGTGCTTATTTCGCAGGTAGATTCTTTGGTAAACACAAACTTAATGAACGTATTTCACCTAAAAAGACGATCGAAGGATCTATCGGTGGTTTCATCTGTGGTGTACTTATGTCATTAGCTGTATGTTATTTCCGTTCGGATATTACACTGGGATTATTAGGAGCGATCGTATATGGTGTGATCATGTCTATTACAGGTCCGATCGGAGATCTAACATTCTCACTGATCAAGCGTCATTATCATGTTAAGGACTATGGTTCATTGTTACCAGGTCATGGTGGTATGGTAGATAGAATCGACTCATTATTATTGAATATCTGTGTATTCCAAGTTGTTACAACTATTTTAAGTAATATACTATAGTTAGGAGATCATTATGAAAAGAATCGTTTTATTAGGAGCAAGTGGTTCTATTGGAGATCAAGTATTAGACATCGTTGAAGATCATCCAGATCAATATGTGATCATAGGACTTAGTGTAGGAAGAAGAGTTGAGAAACTAGCTGCTTATCTTAGATCTCATGATGTTCCATATGCTTGTGTGCAATATGAAGAGGATCGTAAAGCTTTAGAAGTAGAATTTCCTAATACAGTCTTCTTTAGTGGGGATGAGGGTTTAAAGAAGATGTCTGAATTACAATGCGATCTATTCATTAATGCTTTAGTAGGTTTTGCAGGAGTTGTACCTACTCTTACGGCTATTAAGACTGGTAATACGATCGCCCTTGCAAATAAGGAAACATTAGTTGCTGCAGGAGAACTTGTAAATCAAGCGTTGCAGGAGAATAATGTAAAGATCTTACCGATCGATTCTGAACACTCTGCTATATTCCAGTGTATTCAAAATGCTCCATCTAGTGATGTTAAGAGATTGATCATTACCGCTAGTGGAGGATCTTTTCGTGATCGTACACGTGAGGAATTAGCCAATGTAACTGTGAAAGATGCTTTGTCTCATCCAAATTGGTCTATGGGTTCTAAGATCACGATCGATTCAGCCACTATGATGAATAAGGGATTTGAAGTGATTGAAGCACATTATCTATTTGATCTACCATATACATCTATCGATACGATCATGCATCGTGAAAGTATTATTCATTCTATGGTAGAATTTAAAGATCATTCTGTACTTGCTCAATTAGGACAAGCAGATATGCGTATTCCGATCCAAGTGGCATTAAGTCATCCAGAGCGCTTAGAGATGCAACGTGATAATCGTTTAGATCTTTTGAAAGTTGGTACACTACATTTTGAAGAACTCTCTCACGAACGTTATCCTTTATTAGCTCTTGCGTATAGAGTTGGTAAGGCAAAAGGTGCCTTACCATGTGTTATGAATGCAGCGAATGAAGTAGCTGTATCTCGTTTCTTAAAGGGTGAGATCAGTTTTCTAGATATCGAACGTATCGTTATTGGTATGGTAGATGCGTATGAGAATCATCCGATTACTTCTGTGGACCAATTGATCCAGATCGATCAAGAGACTAGGGAGAAAGCATTACTCTTTTAGGAGGAAACTATAAATGGGAATTATTTATTTCGTAATATTATTAGGTAGTATCGTATTAGTACATGAATTTGGACACTTTGTCTTTGCGAAACTATTCAATGTATATACACCAGAATTCTCTATCGGAATGGGACCACAAATATTCCAATTCCAGAAAGGAGAAACAAAGTATACACTTCGTTTATTACCTATGGGTGGTTATGTAGCTATGGCTGGTGAAGATGGTGTGGATGAGGATATTGAACTTGATCCATCTCGTACGATCAAAGGGATCCATCCGTTTAAGCAATTGATCATTATGATGGCTGGAATCTTCATGAATGTGCTATTTGCCTATGTCATCTTCTTTGGGATCTTTGCGTATAATGGGCAAGTATATCTACCACCAGAACCAGTCTTTGATCAAGTATTAGAAGGTTCTATTGCTGAGGAGATGGGAGTACAACCTGGTGATGAGATCATTAAGTTAGTATTCAGTGATGGGTCTGTAGTAGAACCAGAAACATATTATGACTTCGTGAATCATTATACATTCTATCAAGATGAGGAAGTCACATTTACATTACTTCGTGGTAATGAGGTATTTGAAGTAACCATGGCACCTAGATATTTAGAGAGTGAAGGTAGAAACTTATTTGGAATCGTAGCACCTTCTTCTACACCAGTAGATCTATCCTTGATGGATTGTTTCTATTATGCTGGAGTAGAATTACAATCTAGTGCTTCTAGTATCTTCATGACACTTTCTAAGTTAGTACGTGGTAGAGGTCTTGATATGATGTCTGGTCCAGTAGGGATCTATGAGGTGACTCAAACACAAGTATCGTATGGATTGACTTCTTATCTAGCCTTGATCGGTATGATCAGTGTGAATGTTGGTATCTTTAATGCACTTCCTTTACCGATCTTAGATGGAGGTCGTTCTCTAATTACTCTTTGTGAATGGGGATTCAAGAAGAAATTAAATCCAAAGATAGAACATGCGATCATGATGGTAGCATGGGGAATGATCTTAGCATTATTCATATTTGTTACGTATAATGATCTGATCAGAGTGTTTAGTTAGTATAAAGTGTGATCTTAGGATACCTAAGATCACTTTTCTTAAGTGTGAGGTATAAGTATGTTGAAGAAGATCGTAGATATTGCACATGATTATTTGTTAGAGGGTTGTAATGAGAGTGATATAGCTATCGACTTTACGTGTGGTAGTGGAAATGATTCTAAGTTTCTATGCGATCATGTGAAGTTTGTATATAGTTATGATATTCAAGCAGAACCAATTGAAGAGGCTAAGGAGTTATTGAAAGGATATACTAATATTCAATTCTATCAAAAGTCACATTATTACTTTGATGAGGATGTAATTTCTTTTGATAGAGGGATCTTTAATCTAGGCTATTATCCTAAAGGAGATAAGACGATTACGACTCAGGGAGATGAGGTAATTGCTACTTTAGAGAAGGCCTTAGCATGTTTAAATCCCAATGGAAGGATCATTGTGGTATGTTATCCAGGGTTTGAGGTAGGTCTTAAGGAGTCTTTGATGGTAGAGGAGTATTTAAGTGGACTTCCTTCTAAGGAATATGATGTATATTCTTTTAAAGTGTTGAATCGTAGATCTGCTCCTTATATTATTGGAGTAGATAAACACTGATTTGAAAATATTTAAATTAGTTAGGGTGTATTATTTATGCACCCTTTTAATTCTTTCTGTAATTTAATTACATTTATTAGGTAATAATTCTATGGTATATAATATAGAAATTTGATATAATTATAAGTACGATCAAAGGGGGTTGTTGTATGAATTATGAAGCATTAGTAGAAGTATTGGGTCTACAGAAATATCATAAACAGATCGTTAATTCTACCATTACATTGATCAAGCATAATCCTAAGACACAGCATATCGATGTCTTTTTAGTAGTACCTGAAACATGGTCCTATGAACTATATACAACCTTCCAAACAGCATTAGAACAATTCACTAATTGTTCCGTAAAACTACAATTCATGGCAACTACGACTCATGTCTCTGCACATGATATCTTACGCTTCCTGAATCAATATGTATCTACGCATAGACAATGTAAAGTATATGAGAATGTACTACCAACGATCGAATCTGAAACGATCGTCTGTCGTTTTCCAAAAGAGAAATACCAAGAAGCAGAGAAACATCTAACAGAGATCTCTAGATGTTTACATAATGCTGGTATCAATTATCCAGTATTCTTACAAGAACAAAGTGTGGATGTAGAGATCGAGATCACAGATCGACCTAAAAGAGAAGCTCCATTAACTTCCCCAAATACAAAGACTAATAACAATCGTTTCCAAGCACGTAAATTACCTGATTCTTATCAATATTATACGATCTCTCAATTAACGCAAGAGATTGATGGAGTACAGATCAAAGGAAAAGTATTCCATATAGAAGAAACAGAATTAAAGAAGAAGAACGCTCTTCTTATGAGTTACTATGTAACAGATTATACAAGTTCTATCATCGTGAAGTGTTTTGAGGGTAGAAGTTTTGATCGTGATTTCCTGAAGTCTATTAAAGTGGGAGATGAGTTCATTATTAGTGGGAAAGTATCTGATGATACCTTTGCTCGTGAACTTACTTTCTTAGCGGATACTATGGTCAAGAAGACTGTGTTTGAGAAACGTGTGGATGATTCTGAAGAGAAGAGGGTAGAACTACATGCTCATACAAAGATGTCTGAAATGGATGCGGTGTGTGATGTAGGAGCTTTGATCAATAGAGCTGCTGAATATGGTCATAGAGGTATTGCGATAACTGACCATATGAATGTGCAAGCATATCCTCAAGTACAACAAACATGGGAAAAAATCGTTAAGAAGAATCCTGATTTCAAGGTGATCTATGGAATCGAAATGAACATGATCGATCCATTGTTAGATATCGTAACATCTCCTACAGAGGATAAGATCAATGAAGTAGAATTCTGTGTATTCGACTTAGAAACAACAGGTCTATCTGCTAGATATGATGAGATCATTGAATTTGGTTGTGTGATCATGAAAGGTGGAGAAGTCATTAAGGAATTATCTACTGACTTCTTCATCAAGCCTACTCAACCGATCCCAGCCTTTATTCAAAGTAAAACAAATATCACGAATGAGCAAGTAGCCAATGCCATTACGATCGAAGAAGCATTACCTAAGATCCTAGAGATCATGAAGGGTAGAATATTAGTAGCCCATAATGCTAAGTTCGACGTTGGTTTCATGAATGCTAAGTTAGTAGAAAATGGATATTCGAAACTAACAAATAGTGTAGTAGATACATTAGACCTAGCTCGTTCTATGCTGAAGCAAAGACGTTCTCATACATTAGGCGCTATTGCGAGACATTATAAAGTAGAATATGATGAAGACGTAGCTCACCGCGCTGACTATGATGCTGATGTATTAGCCAAGGTCTTCTTCTTAATGATCTGTGATCTAAGACGTGATAATGTTGAGACATTAGTAGATATGCAGAACTATCAAGATGAGGAAGCTTTCAAGAAAGTACGTCATAAACATGTTACTTTACTAGTTAAGAATCAAGCAGGTTTGAAAGATCTATTCAAGTTAGTATCTTTATCCAATATTGAATATCTAGCTACCTTTGGTAAGAGTAGTGGAGGAGAAGAAGTCGCTGCTGAACCACGTATTCCAAGAAGTGAGATTCAACGTTTACGTGAGAATATTTTAGTAGGTAGTAGCTGTCAGAAGGGTGAGATCTTCGAGATGGCTTTAAATAAGACAGAAGAAGAATTAAAAGAAGCGATTAAATTCTATGATTATATCGAGATCCAACCAGAAGCTTGTTACAGTAATCTGATCGATTCTCATTCTGTTCACTCTAAAGAGCGTTTACGTACTGTGATCATTAATCTGATCAAAGCTGCTAAAGAAATGGGTAAGATGGTCGTGGCTAGTGGGGATGTTCACTATATTGATCCTACGGATAAGATCTTCCGTGATGTCTATATTAATTCTCAAGGAATTGGTGGAGCTCGACATCCATTGTATTACTTCAATGCTCAGATGCGTGCTAAAACACAAGCTCCTGATCAACACTTCCGTACTACAAAGGAAATGTTTGAACAGTTCTCTTATTTAGAAGAAGATCTACAGAAAGAGTTGATCATTGATACACCTAATCAGATCTTTGATATGATCGAAGTAGCAAAACCTCTTCACTCTCAACTATATAAACCACATCTAGAAGGCGATGAAGAGAAACTTAAGAGTATTACCTATGAGAATGCGTATAAGCAATATGGAAATCCTTTACCTAAATTGATCGAAGATCGTTTAGATATGGAATTAAAGAGTATTATTGGTAATGGATTCACCGTTATTTACTATGTAGCGCATCTACTTGTTAAGAAGTCTAATGATGAGGGTTATATCGTAGGTTCACGTGGATCAGTTGGTTCCTCATTCGTAGCGACTATGATGAAGATCACAGAAGTAAACCCATTACCTCCTCATTATTATTGTCCAAAGTGTCAGCATGTGGAATGGTTCTTAGATGGTAGTGTGAAGAGTGGATATGACTTACCTGATAAGGCTTGTCCACATTGTGGTACAAATCTTAAGGGAGATGGTCAAGATATCGAGTTTGCTACCTTCCTGGGATTCTATGGGGATAAGGTACCAGATATCGACTTAAACTTCTCTGGTGAATATCAAGAACGTGCGCATGCGTATACGAAAGAGTTATTTGGTGAGAAGAATGTCTTACGTGCAGGTACGATCGGTGGTGTAGCTGAGAAAACTGCGTATGGGTATGTGAGTGGATACTTTGAGAATAAGGGGATCGAGAATGTCAGTAGTGCAGAGAAATTACGTCTGGCAAAGGGTTGTCAAGATGTCAAGCGAACTACTGGACAGCATCCAGGAGGTATCATTGTTATTCCTCAATACATGGATGTATATGACTTTACCCCAATGCAATTACCAGCCAATAATCCAGATTCCGTATGGCGTACCTCTCACTTCGACTTCCATGCGATCCATGACAATGTCTTGAAACTAGATATTCTAGGACACGTAGACCCAACAGTACTTAAGATGTTAGAGAGAATCAGTGGTATCGATCCTAGAACGATCCCAATGAATGATGAGAAGGTATATTCTTTATTTAATTCTACCGAAGCATTATGCTTAGATTCTACCCAATATCCTGAAAAGACAGGAGCGATCGGATTACCTGAATTTGGTACGAAGTTCGTACGTGGTATGCTAGAGGACACTTTACCTAGTTCCTTTGCTGAGTTAGTACAGATCTCTGGTCTAAGCCATGGTACCGATGTATGGTTGAATAATGCCAAGGATCTGATCGATACTGGTAATTATAAACTAATGGATGTTATCGGTTGTCGTGATGACATTATGAATACTTTGATCCAACAATATGATATGCAGAAGAAAATGGCATTCGATATCATGGAATCTGTACGTAAGGGAAGAGGTTTAAAACCTGAAATGTTAGAAGCCATGAAGGAATGTAACGTACCACAGTACTACATTGATTCTTGTTTAAAGATCAAGTATTTATTCCCTAAAGGACATGCGGTAGCCTATGTATTAAGTGCCTTACGTATTGCTTGGTTCAAGGTACATCATCCACATTACTATTATGCCGCATACTTCACAACTCGATGTGATGCGTATGATATTGAAGTCATGTCTAGTGGCTTAGAGTCTGTATGTCAACGTTTAAATGATATTAAGTATCGTCAAAGTCATCAGGAATTAAAGAAGAGTGTTACAAATAAAGAAAATGCCCTTATTACGACATTTGAAGTTACGGAAGAGATGTATCTAAGAGGATATTCTATGTCTATGATCGACCTTGATCTATCATTAGCTACTGAATTTAGAGTACATCCAACCAATAACAAGATCATTATCCCACCATTCACATCTTTGGATGGT
>SVBO01000062.1 GCA_015058845.1 Erysipelotrichaceae bacterium | reverse complement strand
TACTTCCTTTCTAATACTTAAGAAAAGGCAGGATATCCTGCCAGAAGATCTAGAAGATCTAACTAGTAATTAGGATACTTCCAATATTTAGAAATGTCAACATTCCACTCTACATAGAAGTTCTGAAAAGTTAGAATTCATACTACTTTCTCCCTCCTTTTCCCCTTCTCTCTCAGATAATGGTAACACTGGTAATACCTGTTAGAAACAGCATACTATAGATGTATTCTGCATTTGTAATAATTTCTTATCAAAGTATCAAAAGTTATGTATTTAAGCATACTTTTAAACACTTTGTGTACATAATATCGAAAACAAATATTACTATTTTAAATGTTTGAAATTTGTGTGAAAATCGATTGACATGTATCTAACACTAGGCTATGATTAGGGCACCACCAAGAATGGTGGCAAGAAAGAAAAAGGAGAAAAACAAGAAAAATGAAAAAGGTTCGTTTGTTTGCCATTGCGGCAGCAATGGGTATGTTCGCTTCTACAGTTTCGGCTGCAGATTATGTAACAAAAGAAGCATATGTAGCTACTTGGGGCAACGTAGATGAGATCATCAAAGTAGACGTTGGTGATAAGGTAGTACTTCCTATGGCAGAAGTAAAAGTAGTTAAGGAGACTCGTACGAATGATCCAGACTATGCTAATAAGAATGGTAGTTTAGGAATCAAAGATGATGCTACTTGTTATGTAGGTTTCACAAATACTATTGGAGTAGACGACAATGGAGATGGTTATGCAGATGCTGATATCTTAACAGCTGGTGTCAATAATCTAACTCAACAAGGTTGGTTACACACTGATGCGAAGTTCTTCCCTACTGCTGAGACTGCTTTATACTATGTAGGACTTGCAGATGGTTCAAATGTTACAAGTGGTCGTTTCTTAGCACCTGGTGCTGCTAAGAAGGATGTATATGCCCTTGCTTTAAAGCATCAACATTTGGCTGATGAAGATGCTGTGATCAAGTACTTTGAAGAGGCTGGTATTATTAATTTCACATATGATGAGGATGAGTATATTGATTATGTAGATCTTAATCCGATCGTATTAAAGAATGCTAAGGGTAAGGCTTTAGGTACAGTATCCATTCGAGTTACTTCTAAGGAAACTCGTTACGCTGATGATTCTATTAGAGAAGATATCGTTAAGACTCTTGTTACTGGCAATAACTTAGTAACAAATACTGATTATACTGTTTCTACAGTGATCACTGAGAACTATACAGAGAAGACTACTCTTCCTTATAGTGCTATTATTGATAAGGTAGAAACTGAAGTACCTGCGAATAGTATTCTATTAGTAGAAGAAGATCGTTATGGTAACTTGATCCCTACAGGTGTTGCTACTGGAGAAACTATCCATACAGTCAACGGTGGTACTATTAAGTATCCGACTGATGGTAAGATCATTGTAGCGCTAGATACTGGGGATGAAGATGATAGTGATAACAAGATCTATAGTAAGTATATGACAGTGACTCCTACTTCTGGAGCTGCGTTCTCTGCTAAGTCTACGATGGTTTGGGACGATGAGAATGGTGTATTCATGAAGGAAGTAGATGCTCCACGTGAATATGAACTTGGTAATGATGTAGAAGGTTTCTTCTGGAACAATGTATATGAGAGTGATGAGAATGAGACTCCTAGAGCTATTGAGGAAGAGGATATCAATATTCCTGCACATGCTCTTGGTCTATACCATTTAGAAACTCCTGCAAATCCTAGTGATAAGATCGTGATCTATACAGAGGGTCTAAATTTAAATGTTTCTGGTATCAATACGAAGAATGGTACTATGAGTATTACGTATGGTAATGGTAAGGAATTAACTACTTCTGCTGTGAAGATCAGTAATAAGTGGTATCCTGCTGTGAATAATGAAGCTGAGTTAACTCGCTTTGTAGAGAAGGTATTAGGTCTTACTACACTAGATGGTGATACTACGGATGATGTAGACAATGATCCATTTGATGTATGGGCTGCTAAGTATGAAGAGGCTGTGAATCATCCGTTAAGTGGTGTTTCTAAGGCTGAAAGAACAAATGCTAAGGGTGAGAAGGAAACATATATTCCTGAGAATGCTTTCCAACATTACAAAGGTTCATTCTGTACGTATGTAGTGTCTGAAGGAGAAGAAGTAGCTGCTACTATTACTGCTAATACAGCGGATGTAGATACTTCTACTTCTGGTGTGAAAACTATGACTTTATCTGCTAAGGTAGGCGATACTGTTGTGTCTACTAAGGATGTGAAGGTCGTTGTGGCGCCTAAGTATGAGAGAACTTATAAGAATGGTAAAGTTGTTCAGTTAAAGGCATTCCATTTAAATGGTAACCTATATGCAGTGTATAATTATGATTGGGCTGGTAAGGTTTATAATGCTACATTCTATCGTACAGATGGTGTAACTGTAGATTCTACTGCCACTGGTACTCTATAATTGAAGATAGACTGGGTGTGATCCACTCAGTCTTTTTTGTATTCCCTCTTTTATTTTTCTTTGGTTTCTAGTGTATAATTTGGAAAATAGGAGGGATGTTGATGGCTAGGATCGAGAATGGTGAAGGTTCTATTATTAAGCGTACTGGGAGAAAGGGTGTTCGGTATCAGTGTAAGATCTATGTGAAGGATCGAAGTGGTAAGCGGAAGATCATTTCAGCGACTGCGAATACACAAGCTGAGGCTAGAAGGATCGCCAAGAGTAAGAAGAAATTATTCTTAAAGCAGACGGGTCTTGGAGTGCGTAATGCGAAGGTGGAGTTAGAAGATACGATCGCTCATTCGATGGGAACTTTCTTGAAGTATTATCATAATAAGAAGCAATGGACTAGTGCTACGCTACATTCATATACGTATTGTTATCGAGTGGTGTGTGAGTATATTGGGTATCGGAAGGTCAAGGAATTGAGTGCGCATATGTTGAATGATATGTTTGAAGAGTTGATTGCTAAGTATAAGAAGGATAGTGTGCGTAAGATGTATAGTGTGATGAGGTCTTATGTGGAGTATTTGGCTAGTAAGGCGATCATTTCAGAGAATATTTTCTTATATGTAGATAAGTTACCTAGTAAGAAGCGTGTGATGGAGGTAAAGCAGAAGGATTATAAGTCTAAGGATTCGTATAAGATCTTTGATGAGGAGGAGATCAGGAAGTTATTCTTGGGAGAGAGGTTATATCATGATGTGGATCGTGAGTATTATCGGAATATTTTCTATTTGATGTTCTTAACGGGAATGCGTGGGCAGGAAGTTCGTGCGTTAGAGATCAGTGATATCGACTTTACCCATCATACGATCAGGATCAATAAGGCTCTGTCTTTGAAGTTTGAGAATGGGGAGAGTATTCCGATTTGTAAGGATCCTAAGAATGCAACTAGTAATCGTACGATCGGGGTGAATTATATGGTAGAGCGAGTTGTGAAGAATATTTTAGAGTTACGACCTAATAGGGATACGAATTTCTTGGTGGTGGATAAGTTTGGGAAGTGGATCAAGGTAGGTTCTTTTAATTACAACTTTAATGAGTTATTGAAGTTGTATGGGATCGAGAAGAAGGATCGTAGTCCGCATTGTTTAAGGCATACGTTTATTTCCTTTGCGATCGAGAAGAATGAGATGAGTCCTCTTAGGAATAAGGAGATGTTGTTTGTGAGTAGGTATGTGGGGCATAAGAATTTAAGTACTACTTTGAATGTGTATACACATATTGCAGAGAATAAGATCAAGGGTGTGGAGTATTATTCTAGAGAAGATGTACTTCGGGTGGATTATAGCAAATGGTAGATTTCACAAAAATTTCACATTTCATACTTTTTTCACATTTGTATTTTTGCTATACACTGGAAATATGTGGGAAATAATTTGGGTGTAATTTTTGGGTATAATATTTTTAGAGTTTCATTTTTTGATGTTTGAAATTTGGGTATAATTTTGAGACAACTTCAAGATATATATAATTGCTTCATTTCTATAGGAGATGGAGCTTTTATATTTCACTCCCCTACCCTTTTGGAACACATGAGGATCGCTTGATGATACTACTTTTAACTTTCTGAAATTATTTCTAATTTCTTTGCCCGTTTTCTCTTTAAATTTAAATAATAAATATAGGGAGGAAATGAAAATGGTTAATTTACAAAAAGAAATAAAAGAAGAAAAGTTTGTATTAACGGCTGAGAAGTTTGAAGCTTACCAGCATGTAGATCTTACAAATGACTTTATGTTCAAGCATTGTTTCCCGTATAAAGAGATCTTGAAGCCATTGCTAGAAGAAGTATGGAACAAAGAGATCGGTGAGATCGTAGAAGTAATACCAGATCATCATATACAGCCTACCCAAGAGCATAGGAGTATATTCTGTGATCTGTATGTTAAGGATTCCTTAGGCGATATCTATATCCTGGAGATGCAGAAGAACATTAGAAAGGAGTTACATAGAAGGAGTATTTGTTATCAGGCTATTAGTATCTTTGATCAGTGTACGAGTAAGAGGGCGAGTGAAGAGAAACATGAGTATGATTCTGTAGCTAGGTGTTATATTGTGTTCTTGTGTTGTTTTGATGTGAGTAAGATATTTCAAAATATCAAGTTTCCATGTCTTGAAGAAGTACCGAAGGCTATATATAGAAGTGATAGTATGATGTTTGTGAACATAAAGAACTATGCACTGATAGAGAACGAAAGACTACAAGAGTTATTTAAATTCATACTACATAGTGATACATCTTTACACGCATCGTGGTATGTAGTACAATTATTGTGGGAGAAGGTTAGAGAAATAAGGAGGAAAGAAAGTATGGCAGAG
>SVBO01000009.1 GCA_015058845.1 Erysipelotrichaceae bacterium | reverse complement strand
ACATGGTTAAATAAGAACATGACAGCTACAGGTAATGGAGCATATAAGCTAGATTATGCTAACTATACAGTTACATTCTCTAATACAGATATCAATAACTATGTAGGTAATACAGCAGCTACAAGAATGGCTTCTGGTTCATATCTTGCATACATGAGAATCAGTGATGGAACAGATTCATACTTATTCCCATTAAAAGATATCGTATTAAGTGATGGTTCTACATTAGCATTACCTTCTGGTTTTGAAGTAGTAGATACTACAACTAGAGCATTACGTTATATCGTTAAATAGTCTTAGACAGTTATCGTGGCTAAGAGAAACGAAATCGTTGAGAAACGCAAAAGAGTGGTCCGTGATCTTACTGGTAAGAACTTTGGTAAGCTCACTGTCATAGAGAATACTTATAAGCAAAATAAACATAACTGCTATTTGTGGAAATGCCTTTGTGAATGTGGAAATATTATAGAAGTTCCTACTAATTATCTTACATCCGGAAATACAAAGTCCTGTGGATGTGGGGCAGGTAAAGGAAAAACAGGTAGAAAATATAAAGATATTTCAAATCAAAGATTCGGGATTCTTACAGCAATTCATCCTACAGATGCCAGAAGTAATAGTGGCTCTGTAATATGGGAGTGCCTTTGTGATTGTGGCAACACTGTAGAAGTCAGATCCAGTGATCTTGTTAGTGGTTATATAAGATCCTGTGGTTGCTTGAAAGCTAAAGCAAAAGATCTAACAGGGCAACGCTTTGGAAGATTAACAGTAATTCGTCCAGTGAAAGAACAAGAGTCAAAACGTTCTATTATTTGGGAATGTACATGTGACTGTGGGAATACCGTATTCCTACCAAGTAAACGCCTTAGAAGTGGAAATGTTAAATCTTGTGGATGTTATCGAAGAGATGTTGTACGACAGGAAAGCCATAAAGCCAAAAGGTATAAGGATCTAACAGGACAGACTTTCGGTAGATTTACTGTGTTAGGAAAAACAGATAAAAGAAGCTATGGCAATATAGTTTGGAAATGCCAAAAGGATACTGGTGAAATTATACTACGGTCTACTTCTGTATTAAAACGAGAAAAGAAACATTTTGATAAAATAAAGGATCATCTACCTAAAAAGGGTAGAGCCTTTAAGGATATGACTGGTCAAAGATATGGAAGACTTACGGCAATAGAATTCGTGGAAAGAAAAAACGGTGCTACTTATTGGAAATGTCGCTGTGATTGTGGCAATGAGGTCATAAAGAATATAGCTAACCTAAAAAGTGGGAAAACTGTATCCTGTGGTTGTATTTATATGGCAACTAGAAACTTAAGATCTAAAGCACCGAAAAACACTTTAGTTATGTCTAGTCCAAAGAAGATCAAGAATAAAAAACTGACTATAAAGCCTAAAATATCTTAAAAAGTTATCCGAGATAATCAATTTACTTAGAAAGAGAGGTAAAAACCTCTCTTTCTTTTACATATTCTTATAAATCTAGTATACTTTACTCATAGAAAGAAGTGAGATCATGCTATATAACGCCAAGGAACATACCATTGCCATAGATAATACCACCCTAGACTATATAACCTTTGGAAAAGGCAACAAACCCCTAGTGATCATCCCAGGACTAAGCTTCAATCGTGTGAAAGGAGCTTCCCTACCATTAGCTTATATGTATCGCATATTTACAAAAGAATATAAAGTATACATATTCGATCGCAAAAATGATATTCCTACTAATTAT
Organism: Erysipelotrichaceae bacterium; assembly: GCA_015058845.1. Lineage (GTDB taxonomy): Bacteria > Bacillota_I > Bacilli_A > Erysipelotrichales > Erysipelotrichaceae > SIG230. Next base: position 35,044 of record SVBO01000009.1, on the reverse strand, counting down.
TCTATAGAAGATATTGCTAATGATACAGCCAAGATCATGTGTAAACTAGACCTATATGATTCAAGTATCATTGGTATCTCTCAAGGAGGTATGATCGCTAGCTACATAGCTATCCATTATTCACAATTAGTATCTAAACTAGTACTAGGTGCTACTACCTCCAGAACAAATGAATGTGTAAGAGAGAGAATAGGAAAATGGATAGAACTAGCACAAAATAATGATTATACAGGTATTATGCAAGATGTATTCATGAGTATGTATTCTAGTAAATATATCCAGAAATATAAACTAATATTACCTATACTTATAAGAACTACTAAACCTAAGAGTATGGATAGATTCTTAATATTAGCCAGATCATGTTTATCCTTTGATATATATGAAGACCTCCCTAAGATCCAATGTCCTACGTTAGTATTAGGAGGCATGCAAGATAGTGTAGTATCTAGTACAGCCTCATTCGAGATCCAAGAGAAGATCCAGTGTGATATGTATATGTATGAGGAATATGGTCATGCAGTATATGAAGAAGCAAAAGATTTCAATACTAGAATATATACCTTCTTGAAATAGTAATTCTTACTTTTTATTTGAGAGAATACTTAAAATATACTATAATAATAAAAATGATATAAAGGAGATAATTATGGAAAAGTACGTATTAGCCATCGACCAAGGTACAACAAGTTCACGCGCTATTATCTTTGATCACACTTCTAACGTAGTAGCACAAGCCCAAAAAGAATTCAAACAATACTTCCCACATCCAGGTTGGGTAGAACATGATGCCAATGAGATCTGGTTAAGTGTACTAGCAGTTCTTTCTGAAGTGATCCAGACATCTGGGATCAGACCAACACAGATCGAAGCCATCGGCATCACTAACCAAAGAGAAACAGCCGTAGTATGGGATAAGACAACAGGATTACCTGTCTATCATGCTATTGTATGGCAATCTCGTCAAAGTAGTGATATCTGTGACTGGTTAAAAGAAAATAACTATGAGGAAATGATCAAGTCTAAGACTGGTCTTAGAGTAGACCCATATTTCTCTGGTACTAAAGTAAAATGGATCTTAGATCATGTAGAAGGTGCTAGAGAAAAAGCTGAAAAGGGAGAGTTATTATTTGGTACTATTGATACATGGTTGATCTGGAAGTTATCTGGTGATCAAGTGCATGTAACAGATTATACAAATGCTTCTCGTACATTGTTATATAATATCTTTGAGCTTAAGTGGGATGAAGAGTTATTAACTCTATTAAATATTCCTTCTTGTATGTTACCAGAAGTAAGACCATCTTCTTGTATCTATGCCAAGACAGCTCCATACCATTTCTTTAATGCAGAAGTACCAATTGCCGGGGTAGCTGGTGACCAACAAGCAGCTTTATTTGGTCAAACATGCTTTGAAGCAGGTATGGCTAAGAATACATATGGTACAGGTTGCTTTATGTTGATGAATACTGGTACTGAACCAAAAGTAAGTACACAAGGCTTATTAACTACGATCGCATGGGGGTTAGATGATAAGGTAGAATATGCACTAGAAGGCTCTGTATTCGTAGCAGGTAGTGCTATTCAGTGGTTAAGAGATGGATTACAGTTTTTCCCTAATGCAGCAGATAGTGAGAAATTTGCTACTGCAGTAGATAGTAATGAGGGAGTGTATGTTGTACCAGCATTCGTAGGACTAGGTGCTCCATATTGGGATGATAAGTGTAGAGGTGCGATGTTTGGATTAACACGTGGTGTAACTAGAGAACATATTATTCGTGCTACATTAGAATCATTAGCATATCAAACTAAAGATATTCTACTGGCTATGTGTGAGGATAGTGGCGTAGAGTTAAAGAAGTTGAAGGTCGATGGTGGGGCTGTTAAGAATAATTTCTTGATGCAATTCCAAAGTGATATCTTACAGACAGAAGTAGAAAGACCATTGATCAATGAGACTACAGCATTAGGGGCTGCTTATTTAGCAGGTCTTGCTGTAGGATATTGGAAGAATAAAGAGGATGTTATTCGTAATTATCAAGTAGAAACTGTCTTTACACCAAAGATGGATAAAGTAGAGATGGAAAGATTGTATGATGGTTGGATCAAGGCAGTAAAGGCTTGTTGTGGATTTCATAATTAATAATAGGGGAACTGAGTGATCAGCTCCCTTTTTGATTCTCAACATTTGTTGATAAATAGTTGAAATTTGTTTGAATTTCGAATGATAGTCTTATAATGATATAATAAAAACCAGATAAAGAGGTGATTATATGTTTCAAATATTAATAGCAGAAGATGATCGTGAACTAAGACAACTATTCTCAAAAGTATTAACAAAGAATGGATACCAAGTAACAGGGGTCACAAATGGGAAAGAAGCCTTAGATCTGATGGATAAGAAATACTTTGACTTGATCATTTCCGATATCATGATGCCGATCATGGATGGTTATGAGTTAGTTCAATCACTACGTGATTCTAATATAATGACACCGGTGTTGATCATTACAGCTAAGGATACCTTTGATGATATGCGTAAAGGGTTCTTATTAGGTAGTGATGATTATATGGTCAAGCCGATCAATATTAATGAAATGGTATTAAGAGTACAAGCTTTACTTAGAAGAACACAGATGATCAATGATCGAAGATTGATCATGGGGAATACCATTATGGAATGTGATTCATTGAAGGTCACTACTGAGAAAGAATCTTTTATTCTTCCTCAGAAGGAATTTATGTTGTTATTCAAAATGGCTTCTTATCCCGAGAAGATCTTTACTCGCAGACAATTGATGGATGATATTTGGGGGTATGAGAATGAAACAGATACTCATACAGTAGATGTACATATAGGAAGATTACGTGAAAAGTTCAGAGATAATTCGGATTTCAGGATCACTACGATCAGAGGTCTAGGATATAAGGTGGAAAGACAATGAGAAAAAGACCATTCAATGTCAACCTGAGATTGTTATTCACTATTATCTCAGTAATAGAGATTACAGTAGCATTAATATTCTTCACTTTCTTGATCAATATATTAGAGATCTCCCCTAAGTCAATATTCTTTCTTTTCCCATTAGTGATAAGTGGAGTTGTGGGAGGGGGAATATCTTTATATGTTAATCAAATGATCTTACGACCTGTTGAACGCTTAAGTTCAGCAATGAAGCGAGTATCCGAAGGCAACTTCAATATCCAGTTAGATAACAATAGTAAAGTTAAAGAAGTACGTGATATATATGGAAGTTTCAATATCATGGCCAAAGAGTTGAGTAAAATTGAGACATTACAATCTAGTTTCATATCTAATGTATCTCATGAGATCAAAACACCGATCAATGCGATCTCCGGGTATGCTACTTTACTACAGGATGGAGAGAGTACTGAGGAAGAACGTATGCAGTATATAGATAAGATCTTGTTTAATTCTGAGAAGTTATGTGAGTTAACGAACAATATCTTGTTGCTATCTAAATTAGAGAATCAGGGTATTCAGAAAATATCACAACCCTTTGATCTGGATGAACAGATCCGTGAAGCGATCATGATGTTAGAAAGCAAATGGACAGCAAAAGAGATCGAATTTGATATTGATCTAGAAGATCTGACCTATGTAGGAAATGAGTCTTTATTATTACATGTTTGGAATAATCTGATCAGTAATGCGATCAAGTTTACTCCATATGGAAGTATGATCAAGATCAAATTATATCGTCAAGCAGAACATATCTACTTTGTAATAGAGGATGAAGGAGCAGGAATTAATGAAGAAGATATGCCATATATCTTTAATAAATTCTATCAAGCAGATACATCTCGTAAACAAGAGGGAAATGGTTTAGGTCTTGCTTTAGTAAAGCATATTGTTGAACTATATCATGGCAAGATAGAGGTATGTAATCTTGAATATGGTTGTCGTTTTACAGTGATGTTATAGAAGTTTAGAAGAGGATAGATTCATTTAGGTATCTCAAGGATTGTTGAATTTAGTTTGAGGGATAGTTGAAGATAAAATGATACGATTATTTCTAAAATGGAGGTATATAAATGAAAGAAATAAGACCACCTAAAAAGAATCTAATGCTATATTACGGAATAGCATTGATCATTGTAGGTTTATTGAATTTCGCACTTATTCCGTATCTAAACAATATGTCTATTCAAGATATTGATTATAGTACATTCATAAGTATGACTGAAGCAGAAGAGATCAGTCGAGCGGAGATTCAAGAAAATCAAATATTATTTGTTACGAAAGAGGATGAATCTGTGATCTATCGAACTGGTATTATCGCAAGTGATACTAAGTTAGTAGATCGTTTAGTGGAAGCAGATGTTTTATTCGCATCACCGATCGTTGAGGAAGCCTCTCCTTTAATGAATATCTTTACGAAATGGATATTACCAATGGTAGTGTTCTTTGGATTTGGACAGTTGATGAATAAACGCATGATGAACAAAATGGCCGGTAATAATACCATGATGTTTGGAATGGGTAAATCTAATGCTAAGATCTATGTACAATCTTCTCAAGGGATCAAGTTCAGTGATGTAGCCGGAGAAGATGAAGCGAAAGAGAATCTAGCAGAGATCGTAGATTATCTGCATACTCCTAAGAAGTATCAAGAGATCGGTGCCTCCATGCCTAAGGGGATCTTACTAGTAGGTCCTCCGGGAACAGGTAAAACGATGTTAGCTAAGGCAGTAGCCGGTGAAGCTAATGTACCATTCTTCTCGATTTCTGGTTCAGAATTTGTAGAGATGTTTGTGGGTATGGGTGCTTCTAAAGTTAGAGATCTGTTTAAACAAGCGAAAGAAAAAGCACCATGTATCGTATTCATTGATGAGATCGATGCGATCGGTAAGAAGAGAGATGGTCGTATTGGTGGTAATGATGAAAGAGAGCAGACATTGAATCAATTATTAACTGAAATGGATGGTTTTGAAGGTAATAATGGAGTGATCATTCTGGCAGCTACAAACAGACCGGAATCACTAGATCCAGCATTAACAAGACCGGGTAGATTCGATCGTCGTGTACCGGTAGAATTACCGGACCTAAAGGGAAGAGAAGAGATCCTGAAAGTGCATGCTAAGAAAGTAAAAACAGAACCAGGGATCGATTATCTACAAGTAGCACGAATGGCATCCGGTGCCAGTGGAGCAGAGTTAGCGAATATTGTAAATGAAGCTGCCCTAAGAGCAGTACGTAATCATCGTAATACTGTATTACAAAGTGATTTAGAAGAAAGTATTGAAGTAGTTATTGCCGGTTATGAGAAGAAGAATGCTGTATTGACGAATAAAGAAAAAATGGCAGTGGCATATCATGAGATAGGTCATGCGTTAGTAGCTGCCATGCAAACAAATTCAGCACCAGTACAAAAGATCACCATTATTCCACGTACTTCCGGAGCACTAGGATATACGATGCAAGTAGAAGAAGGTAATCATTATCTAATGAGTAAAGAAGACATCGAGAATCGAATCGCGACTTATACTGCCGGTAGAGCTGCAGAAGAAATAGCATTGCATACGATCACGACCGGGGCTAGCAATGATATAGAACAAGCAACTAAGTTAGCTCGTGCGATGATCACCCGTTTCGGAATGGATGAAGAGTTTGGAATGGTGGCATTAGAGAATGTTTCTAATCAATATTTAGGTGGCGATGCTAGTTTAGTATGTTCACTGGAAACACAGACTCGGATCGATGAGAAAGTAACACAATTAGTTAAAAAGCAACATGCGAAAGCTAAGAATATTATTAAAGAAAATGAAGAAAAACTACATAAGTTAGCACAGTATTTGTATGAACATGAAACGATTACAGGTGATGAATTCATGAGTATATTGAATACATAGAGAGTAAGATCTACATTGACCTCTATGAATTAGAAGTAGGTGAGAGTTATGAAGTTAGGTATCGATATTGGTTCTACTACCATCAAGTGTGCATTATTGAATGATTCTTTAGAGTTGATCTACAGTTCCTATGAAAGACACAAATGTCACATCAATGAGAAGTTAGTAGAAGTTCTACAAACGATCCAAGAGAAATTCCAATTAACAGAAGTAGCAATCGCGATCTCCGGTTCAGGGGCCATGGGATTGCAAAGTTCCTATGATATTCCTTTTGTACAAGAGGTATATGCTACTCGATGTGCAGCTAAGCAATATTTGCAAGATGTAGATTGCATCATTGAACTTGGTGGCGAGGATGCGAAGATCTTATTCTTAACAAATGGAGTAGAAACTAGAATGAATGGTACTTGTGCGGGTGGTACAGGAGCTTTCATTGATCAAATGGCACAGTTATTGAATGTGAGTGCTGAGGAGATGAATGATCTAGCTAAAGGGCATCAAAGGATCTATCCGATCGCATCCAGATGTGGTGTATTTGCCAAGTCAGATGTGCAACCATTGATCAACCAAGGTGCTCTGAAAGAAGATCTAGCCATGAGTATCTATTATGCTGTAGCCAATCAAACGATCGGTGGCTTAGCTCAAGGAAGAGATATCGAGGGTAGGGTCGTATATCTAGGAGGTCCATTAACATTCTGTAGTGAACTAAGAACAGCTTTTGATAAGTCCCTACAGATCAGCGGTATATGCCCTGAGAACAGTTTGTACTATGTATCCATGGGTACTGCTTTACTAGCAGAAGAGTGTAAAGATCTGTCCAGTATGATCGAGAAGATCAAGAATAACAATGAGAATGTATCCTTCCGCTCCTTAGAACCATTGTTCGAAAGTGAAGAAGAATACCAAGTCTTTGTAGAAAGACATCGTAAGAGTAGTATCAAAGTTACTAATGAAGAAAAATTAGGAGAAGTAGCGCTAGGTATCGATGTAGGTAGTACAACGATCAAATTCGTACTGATCAACACAAATAAAGAGATCGTATATTCCAGCTATCAAACTAATCAAGGAAATAGTATCGATCCAGTAAAAAGAGAATTAGAGAAGATCTATGAACAAGATCCAAATGTACATATCATATCCGCTTGTGTAACAGGTTATGGGGAAGAAATGATCAAGCATGCTTTCATGGTAGACTATGGTGTAGTTGAGACAATGGCCCATTTGAAGGCAGCTAAAGAATTCATGTATGATGTAGACTTTATTATTGATATTGGCGGACAAGATATGAAATGTTTCAAGATCCGTCAAGGTAGTATTGATAACTTATTCTTGAATGAAGCTTGTTCCAGTGGCTGTGGATCTTTCTTACAGACATTTGCGAATGCTTTAAACTATGATATAGCAGAATTCTCTAAACTCGGATTATTTGCTAAACATCCGGTCAACCTAGGCTCACGCTGTACTGTCTTCATGAACTCTTCTGTTAAGCAAGCCCAAAAAGATGGAGCAAGTATTGCGGATATCTCAGCAGGATTATCAATGAGTGTCGTGAAGAATGCTTTATATAAAGTTATTCGTGCAACAGATCCGAAAGATCTTGGTAAACATGTTGTCGTACAAGGAGGTACTTTCTATAACGATGCAGTGTTAAGAGCCTTTGAAAAGGAACTAGGAATAGAAGTGGTACGTCCGAATATTGCAGGTCTAATGGGAGCCTATGGATGTGCTCTGTATGCCTTAGAACAAAGAAAAGAGAAGTCAACTGTACTGACATTAGAACAGTTACAAAATTTTAAGGTCGATGCTAGGACTATCAATTGTCAAGGTTGTACAAATCATTGCTTATTAACGATCAATGACTTTAGCGATAGCAGAAGATATATCAGTGGTAACCGTTGTAGTAGACCGATCAAGAATAAAGAAGAAAACTTAGATATGAATATCTATCAATATAAGTTAAAGTTATTAGATTCTTACACATCAAAAGAAGGTAAACGTGGAAAGATCGGAATCCCAATGGTACTCAATATGTATGAGTTATATCCATTCTGGTTCACGTTCTTTACTGAGCTAGGATTTGAAGTAGTATGTAAGAGACAAACATCTCTATCTGCTTATAACAAGACACAGAACACGATCCCATCAGATACAGTATGCTTCCCGGCCAAACTAGTGCATGGTTCTATTTACGCTTTGGTAGAAGAGGGTATCACTACGATCTTCTATCCATGCATGAGTTACAACATTCCTGAGAAAGACACTCAGAACTGTTATAACTGTCCGGTAGTAGCCTATTATCCTGAAGTGATCAAAGCGAATATGAAGCAAGTACAGGATATAACTATGATCAATGATTTTGTAGGTATCCATAACCGTCAAGAATTACCGACAAAGTTACATCAAATGTTGACTAAATATTATTCAGATATAACATTTAAAGAAGTTACAGTGGCTTTAGAGAAGGCATTCCAGACATATGAGGAACACTTAACAAAGATCCGTAACAAAGGCCAAGAGATCATTGAATGTGCCCAAAGAGATGGTAAGGAAGTGATCCTGTTAGCGGGTCGTCCATATCATATTGATCCATTGATCAATCACGGTATTGATAAATATCTATCCAGTAGTGGTGTATATGTCATCTCTGAGGATTGTGTACAGTGTGATTATGATACTACTAAGCTAAAAGTATTGAATCAATGGTCTTATCATTCTCGTTTATATCAAGCTGCACACTTTGTCAAAGACAAAGATAATATACACTTGATCCAGCTAGTATCCTTTGGCTGTGGTATCGATGCTATCACAACAGATGAAGTGCGAGAGATCATTGAAGGAAGTAATGATATCTATACACAGATCAAGATCGATGAGATCACTAACTTGGGTACAGTCAAGATCCGTATTCGTAGTCTATTAGAAGCGATCAAGCAGAAAGGAGCATCTAAGCATGAGTAATGAGCCAGTGTTTACGAAAGAAAATGCTAAGGACTATACGATCTTAGTTCCAATGATGTGTCCGATCCACTTTGAACTTCTAAAGAGTATCTTAACTAATTGTGGTTATAACATAGAGATATTATCGAATGTAGGACCTAGTGTAGTAGAGACTGGTCTGAAATATGTACATAATGATACTTGTTATCCTGCTTTGCTTGTTATTGGGCAGATGATAGATGCTTTAAAGAGTGGCAAGTATGATACTCATAAGGTAGCTTTGATCATTACCCAAACGGGTGGAGGCTGCCGTGCTAGTAATTATATATATTTACTGAAGAAAGCTTTAAAGAAAGCCAATCTAGATTATATTCCAGTGTTATCTATGAGTACTGATATTCTAAAGAGATCCTCCAGTTTCAAGATCAATCTCAATGATTTCCGTAAGATGATGATCTCTGTTATCTATGGGGACTTATTGATGGATCTATCGAATCAAACTAAGCCATATGAAATTAACATGGGAGATACAGCAGAAGTGCTATCAAAATGGATCACAGATCTATCTTCTCAATTCTGTATTAATAAAGGATTATCTAAGAAAGAAATGCGAAATAACTTTAGAAAGATCACAGAAGATTTCGCAAATATTCCAATACAGAGAACACCTAAAGTGAAAGTAGGTATCGTGGGTGAGATCTACGTGAAGTATTCACCATTAGGGAATAATAGCTTAGAAGAGTTCCTTGCTACACAAGATTGTGAAGTAAAAGTACCGGGTGTAATGGGCTTTATGCTGTATAGTATCTATAATTCAGTAATGGATCATAAGTATTATGGAGGTAGTAAGTTAAAAGTAAATATCTTTAAGTTAGTCTATAAGATCTTAACAGACTATGAGGAAATGATGATCGAAAGTGTTAAGAAGTATTCTGATTTCTTGGTACCTACACCTTTTGATGAAGTGATCCATAAGGCTGAGAAAGTGATCGATCTAGGTATTAAGATGGGTGAGGGTTGGTTGTTAACTGGAGAAATGGCTGATCTGTGTGAGATCGGATTCCATAACATTATTTGTACACAACCATTTGGATGTTTACCTAATCATATTGTTGGTAAAGGAATGATCCGTAAGTTAAGAGAGATCTATCCAAATGCGAATGTAGTACCGATCGACTATGATCCAAGTGCAACGCAAGTCAATCAGGAGAATCGTATCAAGTTGATGCTTAGTGTTGCTAAGGAAGAATTTGAAAATGGTTTGGTCGCTTAATATAAAGGAGTAATAGAATGATCGATATATTGCTATATTTTATTTGGTATTCTTTTCTAGGATGGGTATGTGAATCTGTATGGAAGACATTATGTTCTAGGAAGTTGGTCAATAGTGGGTTTCTATATAGCCCGCTTTGTCCAATCTATGGTTTTGGGGGACTATTGATCATTTATAGTCTTACGCCCATTAAGAAGTATCCTTTGGCTGTATTTCTAATAGGAATGTTGCTTGTTTCTATTCTAGAATATTTAACTGGTTTATTGTTAGAAGTATTATTCCATATGAAGTGGTGGGATTATTCAAACAGAAGGTTTCAATTACATGGAAGAGTATGTTTAGAGAATGCTGTGATCTTTGGATGCATGGGTCTACTAGTTATCTATGGGATCCATCCTAGAATAATATACTATTTCGAATATATTCCTGATCAATTGCGGATCGTATTAGCTATGATAGCAATAGTGACCTTGATCTTAGATACATCACTCTCTGTGAATTCTCTGATCAAGTTCAATCAAGCGATCGATCACCTACATGGTTATCTACTTGATCGAATGCAAGAAGTCAGAAATGATATTGTCTCAAGTAGAGAATATGAGGAACTAACAGAGAAGTTATTACGAAAACATCAAGAATTGCGTGAAAAGTTTCCTAAGATCAGACATTTACAGTTTGATATCAAGGGAAAAGTCCTTTCTGATCTAAAGATAAAACGTATTGAGAATCCGCTTAAAAGAAATAGTAAGTAATCGAATGTCCATGGTACCATGGACATTTTAGTTTCCTATTAAGTCTTTCAAAACACTTGGAAATAGTGTATACTAAATACACTTAAGGATAAAGAAGAGGTACTAGTATGAATTACATCGACTCTGTTCAAAATAATCGTGTAAAGAATTTCGCAAAGCTCAAGGAAAAGAAATATCGTGAAGAGATGAAGAGTTTTCTGGTTGAGGGTGAACACTTGATCGAGGAGGCTCTAAAGGAACACCTAGTTAAGATCTTATTCACATTACATGGCACGCATCCATTTACATTAGATGAGAATATCGAAGTGGTCCAAGCCAGTGAAGCCGTGATGGCGAAATTATCTTCTACTAGTTCAGCAGCGGAATATATAGCAGTATGTAAGTATATGCCACATCAATTACCAAAAGGTAAACGTATCATGGTATTAGATGATGTGCAAGATCCGGGCAATGTAGGTACGATCATTCGTAGTGCTCTATCATTTGGTTTTAGTGGTGTAGTCCTAAGTAAGAATGGAGTAGATATCTATAATGAGAAACTGATCCGTTCTACGCAAGGAGCGATCTTCCATTTCCCGATCATTCGTTGTGATATTACTAGTAAGTTAGTAGAATTAAAGGAAGATGGTTACTATATCGTAGGTACTTCTCTACAGAATGGCAAGCCATTAAGCACTATTGAAGAACATGAAAAGATGGTATTGATCGTGGGTAATGAGGGTAGTGGTGTGTCTCAAGAGGTATTAGATCTAACAGATGTGAATGCTTTTATTGAGATGGTGAACTTTGAATCCTTGAATGTAGGGGTCGCTGCAGGGATCATGATGTATAAATTTAGGGGGAATAAGTAATTTAGGTATTTCCTTATTTTGAATTCTGCGTTATAATATTTGAGTATAAATCGTTGAAGAGGAGTAGTACATATTGGAGTACTTGACAGGGAGAAGATCTGTTTGCACTGAGAGGATCTTCAAAGGGTAAGATATGGAATTCACCTTGGAGAGAGGCCAATCCCCTCCGTTTCCTTACGTTACAAGGCAATTAAGGTGTGTTGTTTTAGACAGCAAATCAGGATGGTACCGCGTTATTAGACGTTCCTGTGTGGGAGCGTCTTTTTTGATTCATTCGCTTTGAAAGGAGATAACTATGTCAGAGAAAATCGCACAATTAAAAGAAAAAGCTCTAGCAGAATTAGCTACAGTAGAAACAACTAAGCAACTGCAAGATCTAAAGGTCCAATACCTTGGTAAGAAAGGACCTATCCAAGAGTTAATGATGACTATGAAGGATCTAAGTAAAGAAGAACGTCCTATCTTTGGTCAAGCCGTTAACGAAGTTAAGAAGTATTTAGAAAGTAAGTTTGAAGAAGCTGCAGTAGTGATCAGCGAGAGAGAACTTGCTAAGAAACTAGAAGAAGAAAAGATCGATATCACACTACCTGGATACAAGATGGAACATGGTAACCTACATCCACTTGTATTAGTACAAAGAGAATTAGAAGATGTATTCATTGGTATGGGATATACAGTAGAAGAAGGACCAGAAGTAGAATATGATCTATATAACTTCGAAAGAGCTAATATTCCTCAAGATCACCCAGCACGTGATATGCAAGATACATTCTATATCGATGCGGAAAGATTATTAAGAACACATACTACAGCTATTCAAACACGTCAATTAGAAGCTGGTAAAGAAAAAATGCCTTTAAAGATGATCTGTCCTGGTAAGGTATATCGTAGAGATGATGACGATGCTACGCACTCACATCAATTCACTCAGATCGAGGGTCTAGTAGTAGCAGAAGGAATTACGCTAGCAGACTTAAAGGGTACATTAGAATTTATGGCTCGTAAGATCTTAGGAGAAAAGTGTGCTGTACGTTTCCGTCCTAGTTTCTTCCCATTCACTGAACCTTCTGTAGAAGTAGATATCAGTTGCCATATGTGTGGTGGTAAGGGATGTAACGTTTGTAAGCATACTGGTTGGATCGAAGTATTAGGTGCTGGTATGGTACATCCTGGTGTATTAGAGATGGCTGGTATCGATTCTAAGAAGTATAGTGGATTCGCATTTGGGGTTGGTATCGAGCGTATTGCTATGTTGAAGTATGGTGTTGATGATATTCGTCATTTCTATACAAATGATCTTCGTTTCCTTAAGGGATTCAGCCGCTTTGAATAGGAGGATATAACCATGAGATTAAGTTATAATTGGATCAGTGAATTAGTAGATCTACATGATATTGATGCATATAAGTTAGCAGATATGTTAACAACAGCAGGTTTTGAAGTAGAAGGGATCGAACCAGCTGCTCAAGGTACTAACCTAGTGATCGGGGAAGTATTGGAATGTGTTGACCATCCAGATAGTGATCACTTACATTGTACTAAGGTAAATATAGGTGATGAAGTTCTTAATATTGTTTGTGGGGCTCCTAACTGTCGCACAGGTTTAAAGGTAATTGTAGCTAAAGTAGGTGCTGTATTACCTGAGATCACTATTAAGAAGGGAAATATCCGTGGGCAAGAGAGTAATGGTATGCTTTGCTCATTACGTGAATTAGGAGTAAATGAGAAGTACCTTACTGAATATCAATTAGCAGGTATTGAAGAATTACCAGCAGACGCAGAAGTAGGAAATACAGAAGTACTTAAGTATCTAGGACTAGATGATGTAGTATTAGAAGTAGGTTTAACTCCAAACCGTGCAGACTTCATGGCTATGTTCTCTGCTGCTAAGGAAGTAAGTGCTATTACTGGTAGAGAGTGTAAGTTACCAGTGAATAAGAAGTGTGAGAAGGAATTACCTGCTACTATTTCTATTAGTTCTAAGACAGAGAAATGTCCTTTATTCTTAGGAAAATATATTCATAACGTAGAGATCAAAGAATCTCCTAAATGGATGGTAGATCGTCTACATGCTGCAGGTATCAAGTCTATTAATAACGTAGTAGATATTTCTAACTATGTTATGTTAGAAACAGGACAACCTCTACATTTCTATGATGCTGATAAGAATACTGCTAAGGCATTATGTGCTGAGAGTGGTAAGGATATGGAATATACTGCTTTAGATGGTGTTACATATCATATTACAGAAGATGATATCGTGATCATGAGTGGAGATAACTGTGCTGGTATTGCTGGTATCATGGGTGGAGATGATAGTAAGATCGATGATACTACTAAGTCTATCATCATTGAAGCAGCTTCATTCAATGCAGTATCTATCCGTAATTCATCTCGTCGTTTCAATTTAAATACAGATGCTTGTACACGTTTCATTAAGGGTATCGAACCAATGGCTGCGTATAAAGCTATGGAGAGATGTGTTGACTTATTAATGGAATATGCTGGTTCTACAGAGATCGAAGAGACAGTAGAATATGGTTCATTGAATTATACTCCAACAGTATTCGATGTAACTCTATCATTCATTAATAATCGTTTAGGTACTCACTATTCTATTGAAACAGTAGTAGATGTATTAACTAAATTAAACTTTGCTCCAGAAGTAAATGGAGAAACTATTACAGTACATGTACCAAGTTATCGTTGGGATGTAAGTATTCCTGAGGATATTAGTGAAGAGGTTATCCGTTTAGTAGGTTATGATTCATTAGAATCTACTCTACCAATGATGCCAATGACTCTAGGAGCTTTAAATCCAGTACAAAGAAAGCGTAGATTAGTGGAGAAAGAGTTAGGGGCTATGGGTCTTACTCAAGTATTAACTTATACATTAGTGAGTGAAGAGAGAAAAAATATGGCTGTTATGCCATTAGAAGGTACTGTTACTCTAGCTTCTTGTTTAAGTGAAGATCGTAAGCATGTGCGTTCTTCTGTACTACCTAGTATGTTGGAAGTAGTTTCTTATAACCTTGCTCGTAATGCAAACCATGTGAATATCTATGAAGTATCTAGTGTATATGGGGAAAAGGCAGTAGAAGAACGTTTAGGTATCTGCTTATATGGATCTTTACAAGAATTACCTTGGGCTAAGGCTAATATCACTACTGATTTCTATACTTTAAAGGGAGTTATTGAAACATTACTTGAGAGAATGGGCTTTGATGCTGCTCGTATCATGATCAAGGAAAATACAGTAGATACTACAATGTTCCATCCTGGTAAGAGTGCTGCTTTATATGTTGGTAAGGATCTTGTAGGTGTATTTGGTGCGATCCATCCTACTATGTGTAAGAAGTATGATATTAAGGAAGTATATGCAGCTGAATTAAAACTTAGTGTTCTATATGAAACTAAGGTAAGTAAAGTGAAGTTCACTCCACTTCCTAAGTTCCCATCTTCTAAACGTGACCTAGCATTCGTGATTAAGAATGAGGTAGCTGTTGGTAAGGTAGTGGAGGCTATTAAGAAGGTCAATAAGTCTATGATCTCTTCTGTAGAAGTATTCGATATCTATCAAGGAGAACATGTAGAGAAGGGGTATAAGTCTGTAGCATTGTCTATTATGTATCAATTAGCTGATAAGACTATTACTGATCAAGATATCCTTCCAGTTCAAGAGAAGATCATGGCTACTTTAGAGAAAGAGTTTGATGCTGTATTACGTAAATAAGAAATAAGGATCCGAAAGGATCCTTATTAATTACCATTGTTATTCCATAATTCTATTATAGAATAAGTATAACAAGGAGGTATAATTATGAAATTACGTTATATAGCTATTGGTGTATTAGCAACTATTTGCTTAGTAGGATGTACTAAGAAGGATAGTATTGAGATCAAGGGTGATCTAACGGAAGTGGGTCTATCGTATGAGAATCTTGCTAGTGATATGCAATTTGATCTAGTAGATGATCTGAAAGAAGAAATGGTGATCAAGGGTGATCATTCTAGTTGTGGGGAAGTAGAGATCAAAGATATTGATCTATTGACTCCGTATGTGAATATGGCTGGTGTAGAAGAGGGCGAAGCTAATCTTGGTGTATATGTGAAGTATGAGGATACTGTGTGTAATTTTGAGGTGAGTCCATCTTCTGTGAGGTTTGTGTTTACAAAGAAGTGATCTGATAGTGTGAGGATACAGAGATTCTGTATCCTTTTCTACTGTTTGTTATTAGAAATAGGGTAGATATATACTAGATTTATACTCAATTTCGAAAATATTTATAGGAAATAGTTTCTTTTTGGTAGTGTTATTTCTAATTATCTGCTATAATATTTGGGTAAATTTTAATGGAAGGTGATTAAATATGGGTCGTGCTCATGAAGTGCGTGCTGCTTCAATGGCTAAAACAGCAGCAAGAAAATCAAAAATTTATTCTCGTTATGGTAAGGAAATCTACATTGCAGCTAAAGCAGGTGTTCCTGACCCAGAAATGAACTTAGGCTTAAGAAGAAAGATCGCAGAAGCAAAGGCTAACCAAGTACCAGCTGATGTTATCAAGCGTGCTATCGAAAAGGCTAAAGGTGGTTCTACAGAAACATATAACACTATTATGTATGAAGGATTTGGTCCTAAAGATGCTACTATCTTAGTAGAATGTATGACAGACAACCCTAATCGTTCTATCGCAGATGTTCGTACTTGCTTCAACAAGTCACATGCTAAGTTAGGTGTTGGTGGTTCAGTAAGCTTCAACTATGAATCAGTAGGTCTAGTAGCATTCCCAGCTCCAGCTGAAGATGAAGAGAAGATCTTAGAAGCTCTAATCATGGCTGAATGTGATGCTAAAGAGATCGAAATGGAAGAAGGATTCTGTACTATTACTACAGCTCCATCTGATCTATATATTTGTAAAGAAGCAATCGATGAATTATATCCAAATGTTGAATACTCAACACTTGAATTAACTATGCTTCCAAATGAATATACTACATTAACAGAGGCTGAAGACTTAGAACTTTGGAATCGTTTACTAACTCTATTAGATGATGTTGATGATGTGCAACGTGTATATCACAACGTATCTATGGAAGACTAATAGTGTATACTAGAGCTTAATAAAGGATCGTTAGATAACTAACGATCTTTTCTTATAGTAAAGTCATCATTCTATTCCCAATAATTCCTTTGATAATCACAATTCTCTCTAGTAAATATCATCTCATTTTGATAGAATAACTATATGGGAAAATGATCACTAAGGGGTGTTTATATGAATAAAGTAAACAAGATCACTAAGCAAACACAGAATCGATTTCTGAATCTATATGATTTCCAAGGTGTAGATCGTAAGGGAAAAGAGATCAATTATTATGTCGCTAGTAGAGCAGAGAATATAGAGCAATTAAAAGTTAATAAAGAGAGTTGGAAGGGAGATGCTGTGATCGTCTATGCGATCTACCAAGAAGAAGGGGTAGAGAAGTTAGTGTTGATCAAGCAATATAGATATTCTATTGATCGATATATCTATGAGTTACCAGCAGGTCTAGTAGACAAAGGAGAATCCTTGAAGGAAGCGGCTACGCGTGAGTTAAAAGAGGAAACGGGTCTAGATCTGATCCTAGTAGAAGTAGATGAGATCTATGAGAAACCTTTCTTTACATCTGTGGGGATGAGTGATGAGTGTTGTGCTACGATCTATGGAGAGGCTAAGGGTAGTGTATCATTAGAGCAATTAGAAGATCTAGAAGATATTGAGGTAGTATTAGCAGATCGTAAGCAAGTTAGAGAGATCTTAGCCAATGAGATCGTGGCATTGCCTTCTGGGTATTCAATGTTACATTTCTTGGGCAGTGAAGAGGGTAAAGCATTAGATTTCTTGAAAGTATTATAGTAAAAAAGGATCCAGCAGGATCCTTTTCATTATTTTAGTGGATTACCACATTCAGGACAGAAGGGAGATCTTCTTTCTAATATACGATGACAATGAGGACAACGAAGAACATGGCTCTCTCTTACTAAAGTGAGATCCTCATAAGAGAAACTAGAACACTGTCCTCTTCTAATAGCCTCTGCCTTGTTCTCATCGATCGTATAGGTACAGTGACAACAAGAACTCTGTACATAATACTGATGTCCCCATTTAAAGATAGGAATAAAGAACAAAGAGAATACTTGACACACATGGATCAAAGTAAATCTACCATATCCTTGACAATGATCACAGATCAAAGTTGTCTCACACAGTACCTTTTGTTGCGGTGCAATACCCATAATAAAGAACATAAGGACCTCCTAGTGATCAATCTTTTAAAGAATTTAAATGAGCAACACGTTCCTCGATCACTTGTTGCATATATAACTTATTCGCCACTGCAGTCACTACTAACTTCAGTAAACGTACTTCATACGTCTGGCTTTCCCCCATATCCATCATCTCTACATGGAATACCTTAGAAATAGCTAGCTCCATCTCTTCACAGAACATATCGTAGCTCTTAGCAGTAGGATAAGTACTCTTTTGATAATGGATCATTTCACAGATCTCAGAAATACTGAAAACATTCTTCAAAATACAAACTACTAATAAATACGCTAAATGATTACGATTATATTTCTTCTTGATCGGAGAAGATACGATTCCCTGTTTCACATAGTTATTGATCATAGTACGAGTAATACCACCCGTATTGAATAATACCAAATGATTATTTAAGTATGTAATTACTTGATCGGCATATAACTCAATATCTGGTAATTCATTATATCTAGGTAAATGGATCTCTTTTTCTAATGTAGGCATACTTACCTCCTGTTTATTAAATCTATATAAAGTATTATACCATATTTTAGATAAATGTTGATAGTCTATTGACATTTTCTATATAACGATGTAACATAGTATCAAACACTAGATAGAGAGGTTATGGATATGAAGAAGATCGCTATTGTGGTAAGTGATGGTATTGAGATCAGTGAGTATACGGGTGCGTTATATAGTATTTATAAGACTTCAGTTCAGGATATCAATGCAGTGATCAGGAATACTTTAAATGAGGGATATACTTCTATCTTAGCTTTTGTAGAGAATAAGAAGCAAGAAGCTATGATCGCTACAGATCAAGCAGTGACTACCTTTGTAACAGCTTGTAATGGAGCGACTGGTGGTTTCTTTGTGAAACAGGCAGAGATGCTTATTAAAGCGAAAATGAGCTTTGAGGATATTTGTCTATCACTCTCTCAATCATTACGTAATTATAGTATTCATTAAGCCTCGTTAAGAGGCTTTTTTGATACTCTCACAATCTTGATTATTACTACTATCTTTACTATAATGATTCTAATAAAGTAGAGGTAATAAACATGAAAGTAGTAGTACTAAATGGTAGTCCTAAGGGCAATTACAGTATCACATTACAAACGATCCAATACTTAGCAAAGATCTATCCTATGCATGAATTCCGTATCTTACATATAGGGCAACATATCAGAATGTATGAGAAAGATATGACGAAGGCTATCGAAGCAATACAAGAAGCAGACTTATTACTATTTTCTTATCCAGTATATACCTTCATAGCACCTTCTCAGTTACATCGTTTCATAGAACTTCTAAAGGTACAAAACATCGATCTAAGTAGTAAATATGCTACACAGATCACTACATCTAAGCATTTCTATGATGTAACAGCGCATCGCTATATTCAAGATAACTGTGTAGATCTAGGCCTAAAGTTCATTAAGGGTCTATCGGCTGATATGGATGATCTATTAACAGATAAGGGACAGAAAGAGGCTCGTGCTTTCTTTGATTATATTGTATGGAGTATGAAAGTGGGTCACTATGAACCAGTACCTAAGTGTACACAGAGAACTTCTAGTATCCCTGTAGAATCAGGAGAAGAGGTAGAGAAGAGAAGTGGGAATGTGGTGATCGTGACAGATTTGTGTGAAGATGATCTGCAATTACAAAGTATGATCATACGTTTTCAAAGAAGATTACCGATCCAAAGTAGAGTGATCAATCTAAGAAATGTGCGTATTGATGGCGGATGTCTGGGGTGTTTTAATTGTGCGGTAGATGGTAAGTGTATTTATAAAGATAAGTTTGATGAATTCTTACGCAATGATATCCAGAAAGCAGAGGCCATTGTATATGCCTTTACGATCAAAGATCATTCTATGGGAGCTTTATTCAAGAAGTATGATGATCGTAACTTCTGTAATGGGCATCGTACAGTAACTATGGGTATGCCTCTAGGATACTTGATCAGTGGAAATTATAGCCAAGAAGCGAATGTGAAGATGATCATTGAGGCAAGAAGTGAAGTAGGTGGTAACTTCTTTGCAGGGGTTGCTTGTGATGAAGTGGATCCGAATACAGAGATCGATCGTTTAGCAGATACACTTACATATGCTTTAGAGAAGAAGTATGTGCAACCTTCTAATTTCTATGGGGTAGGAGGTATGAAGATCTTTAGAGATCTGATCTATGTGATGCAGGGTATGATGAAGGCAGATCATAAGTTCTATAAGCAACATGGGCAATATGATTTCCCACAGAAACAAAAGGGTAGACTTATCTTGATGTATGTAGTAGGGTTTATGTTATCGAATCCTTCTATTAAGGCAAAGCTAGGGAATAAGATGAATGAGGGGATGTTGATGCCTTATAAGCAATTGTTTGCTAAGTTAGAGAATAAGTAGTGAAAAGGAGTTCCTTGTGGAAAGGAACTCCTTTATTCTATATCAACGCTCTAAATATATACATCTGATCCTTCATACTAAACTCACACGTACCACCCAAACGCTCCACCAAATGACGGATCTCTTGTGTACTATGTCTATCATTCTTATCTATAGGCATACCATCTATAAACATAGGTATTTCTAACAAAGGCTCAGAAATAGATACTAATAACTGATCACACTGCTTCCGCATCACTAACTTAATACTTCGCATATCTGTAGGACAACTAAGCTGATCTACTACAGCATTCTCTAACACACCAGAGAGAATAGAACACAATATAACTTCATCTACTTCAATAGTATCGACCTCAATAATACTCACGAAATCGATCCCCTCACACTCACAACGTTCCGCATAACTAGCGATCACATGATCGACCATAGGATCATTAATATACTTAGGAATCACCGTAGACTCTACACTATCCATATAGTTACGGATCATCCGTAAAGCCTCATCCTTTTGTCCCTTCTCTATAGAAAGATATAGATCAGAGAGAAATACGCGCATATCATGTCTAAGTAAACGAGTCTTATATTCCTTATGCTTCATGACTTCCATCTCTTTAGATTGCTGTTCAATAGAGAGATGAATGATCTTCTCTTTACGCTTCGCATCCATCTTTTCCTCATTTTCTTTGTAATATACCATCGCAAATACTAAGAAAGATACACATAAGAAGAAAGGTAAGAACTCTGCTACAATAGGATTATTACTCAACCAAAGATCTGTATAGATCCCCACAGAATAATCAAATATATAGTAAGTAAGAGGAACACTGCCTAAGAGAATCACACTACGATCTTCTCTTAAATAGATCTGTGATAGATAGGGAGTTAAATAATTCACTATAATGATCGCTACAAAGAATAACACTGACCAACGTATTATATACTCATTTACTAGGGAAGCACCTAGATACGAAGAAATGATCCCGAACCATTTTGAAGGTTGACAGCATAAGTAAGTAGAAGCTACAGCTACGATAGAAGTAGACCATTTCTTATGATAATACATATGTAAGAATACTACTAATGGAAGATGTGTGATCCATGGATACACTAACCAAGTAATATCCTCTCCCCATAGAATAAGAGTAATAGTTTGCAACAGTCCTAAAAGCAGACATACCCAAAATAAAGTCAAGATATTCTTACGATCCAAGTGAAGATCGACAAAGGAGCCAGAAAGGAATACCCCAAAGATCAAAAGAAATGCCCCATGAAGAATAACGATCATCTCTTCCATTCCCTCTCACTCCTCTCTACACACTACTTACGAGTTCCAAAGATCCCTCTAGAAATAGACTTAGTAGTCTCTCTTAATAAAGTACTGAACGCATTAGTAGCAGCTCTCTCTACCATCTTACTAGCACTAACTTTACTACCACCTGTAAAGTTAGTTACAATATTACGACTAATTGAACGTGACACACTAGAAGACGCTGAATTGATCGCCTTCTCCAAAGCACTCTTCTTAGTAGAAGTAGACTTCTTAGTAGTCTTCTTCACTTCCTCTTGTACTACTTCTTGTGCTTGTTCTTGTTCTTCTAACTCAGATAATTCCTCATATGCAGATTCTCTCTCTATTCTCTCACGATACTTAAGCTCCATGGTATCAGCAATGATACACTTCTGAATACTACTATCACTTGCTAATCCCATCTTACTTTGAGGAGGTAAGATAAACGCTCTCTCTACAATACCAGGCACACCCTCTTCATCTAAGAAAGACACAAGAGCCTCTCCTACACCTAATTCAGTGATCGCTTCTTCTACAGAGAAAGAAGGATTTTGTCTAAATGTTTGTGCTGCAATACGTACAGCCTTTGCTTCACTTGGAGTATAGGCTCTAAGAGCATGTTGCACACGATTAGATAGTTGAGCCAATACTTCATCTGGAATATCAGAAGGACTCTGTGTAATGAAGTATACTCCAACCCCTTTAGATCTGATCAACTTCACGATCTGAATGATCTTAGTTAACAATGCCTTAGGAGCATCAGAGAATAATAAATGCGCTTCATCAAAGAAGAAAACGATACGAGGCTTATCTAGATCCCCTACCTCAGGTAACTTCTCAAATAACTCACTCAACATCCATAATAAGAAAGTAGCATATAGAAGAGGATTCTGTACTAAACGAGTACTATTCAAAATATTGATATATCCCTTACCAGTACTATCTGTCTGGATCCAATCCTTGATATCTAACGCAGGTTCTCCAAAGAAGATATTTCCTCCTTCTTCCTCTAATTGAAGAAGAGCACGTTGGATCGCCCCAATACTTTGCGTAGACACGTTTCCATATTCAGTCGTGAATTGCTTACGATTCTCTCCTACAAATTGTAACATACTACGTAAGTCCTTAAGATCGATCAGTAATAGACCATTATCATCCGCAATACGGAATACTACTGTTAATACACCTGCTTGCACATCAGTTAATCCTAATAAACGACTTAGTAACAATGGCCCCATATCAGAGATCGTTACACGAATTGGATGCCCCTGTTCCCCGAAGATATCCCAGAAACGAGTAGGGAAAGTACGATAGGTAAAGTCTTCGATCCCAAATCTCTTAATACGCTCTTGCATATTCTCATTATCTTCGCCCACTTCGCACATACCAGAAAGATCTCCCTTGATATCTGCTAAGAACACAGGTACACCAATAGAAGAGAAGGACTCGGCTAATACCTTCAAAGTCACTGTCTTACCAGTACCACTAGCACCCGCTATCAATCCATGACGATTCGCCATCTTAGGTTCAATGAAGATGCTCTTGTCACTCTGTGCGATCCATAGCTTATTATTCTTGATCATATGATTCCTCCCTAACATTTATAGAATAATTATAAACTAAAAGAAAAAGTTTCTAAAGGGGGAGTTTAGAGAAATGTGGTATAATGGTATAAAGGAGAATAGGTGTATGGGATATGAGTATGCGGTAAGTGCTTGTCTGTGTGGCAAGAATGTTCGATATGATGGAAAGAGTAAGGTGCTATCTAAGTGGAAAGAACTCTATGATCAAGGAAAGGTATTATTGATCTGTCCAGAGGTACAAGGAGGATTAAGTATTCCAAGAGAACCCAGTGAAATGGTAGGGGATAAGATCATGAGTAGAATTGGCGTAGATGTGACACATAACTTTACAAGTGGTGCCCAAGAAGCACTCAGAATGATCCAAGAACATCCTAGTATCCATACCATCATTTTGAAAGAAAATTCTCCTAGTTGTGGGTTACATTATGTATATGATGGTACATTTAGTGGAACTAAGATCGAAGGTATGGGTGTGTTTGCTAGGGTAGCAATAGAACATGGATATAAGGTATATAATGAGGTGGAGGCAGAGGATATCGTCATAGGATGATATCCTTTTTGTTTGGAGAAATTCATATATATAGTAAGTATTGAACAAAAAGATTCACTAAAACATAATCTTTACTTTTTCTTTCGCACTTTTCACTTCTTTTCTAAATAATAGTATAGGAGGAAGAGAATATGACTTATGTACAAACTATGATCAAGAGTAATAAGAAGATAGAACTAACGAATGATTATGTATTCAAGCATTGTATGGAAGATGTAGAGATCTTGAAACCTGTGTTAGAGAAGTTATAGGAGAAAGAGATCAGGGAGATCGTAGATGTCAAGAAACAGTATCATATCAAACCAGCTAAGGATCATAAGAGTATTAGTTGTGATATTTATGCTAGAGATGATAGAGGAAATATTTATATTGTAGAAATACAGAAGAACCCACATCCAGAATTGTTAGAGAGAGCAGAGTTCTATCAAGGGATCAGTGTCTATAATGAATGTGCATTAAGTAAGAAACTTAGGTATAAAGAACATCCTAGGTGTTATGTAGTATTCTTATGTTGCTTTGATGTGGCTAAGATATATCCTACATTAGACTTTCCAGAGTTTACAAGAGTAAAGGGATGTATTTATGGAGAAGAGACTAAGAGACTCTGTAATATATGTAACTATGCACTAATAGAAGATAAAGAACTACAAGAGTTATTTAAATTCATACTGAATAGTGATACCAATTTACACGCATCGTGGGATGTGATACAATTATTACAGAGGAAGGTCAGGCAGATGAAAGGAGAAGAGGATATGTTTGAGTTGTTAGAGTTCAATGAGGCAATGATCTCTGATTATTATGATGAAGGATGGTATGATGGTGTGGAAGAGGGCAAGAACGTTGGAATGGAGAAAGGTAGAGACATGGCGTATTTTGATACGATCATGCGTATGGTACAAGATCAGATGAGTGTTTCTACTATTGCCAAGTATGTAGATCTAAGCATTCCACAGATCGAACAGATCATTCACTCTGCTACATCTAGCAATATGACACAGAAGAACCATTACATAGAATAATTAGACAATTCTTACCAAGTGTGGTATATTAACAATAGGAAGTGATGTATAAATGTTGAAGAGACTAGGAAAAGTATTCCTTGCCGCCTCTATCTTCTTAGGAGCACAGAATGATCATCTCAACATTGAGGAAGAAGAGATCACGATCGTACCTGTAGTCGAGCAATTAGATTACGTAGAAGATAATGATGATGAGGATGATGAAGAGAGAAAAGGATATATCAAGAGTGTATTCTACTACATTCCTACTTTGCTATACTCTCTACTTTGCTTTGTATTCAATATTATTAAAGGCTTATTTATGCTAGATCCGATCGCTTTCATAGTGATCGCCCTATTACTTCTAGCAGCCATCTTACTACATCACAAGAAATACTGGGGCATTATCTTTGGGATCCTTGCAGGACTATTAATGATCTATGAAGGACACCAAACAGTAGAAGAGATCCTAGATGGTAGATATATTGGAGCAGTGATCATTGTATACCATATCGTACTAGGTATCGTGATCTATCGCAAAGCAAAACAAGTAAAGAAAAAGATCAAAGATCCATTTGCTATCCTAGAACAAGATACATTTAAAGTATAGTCTAGCTCAAAAGAGTTAGACTTTTCTTATCATTCTCTTAAGAACATCCTAAGAAAGTCGAAAAATAAATAGATAGGTAAGAAAACCCTTTGTAGTGGATGGATAGAGTATGGTAAAATATAAAGAAGAAATGAGGTGACAGGGATGAGAGTAGTTGAAGTATATGTAGAACATCCAGTATTCGAGATCAATCAAACATATTCCTATATCTGTGAATTTCCCTGTCAAGTAGGACAAAGAGTATCAGTACCATTTGGCCCTCAACAAAGTATTGTAGGATTGATCCACAGTATCCATGAACGTGAAGATGTCACAGGATTAAAGAGGGTACTGAAAGTATTAGATGAGGAGGTACTCTTAAATACAGAACTATTCGCATTAGCAAAATACATGGAAGAGAGTACTGTTGCTCCGTATATGGCTTGTATCCAAGCTATGTTACCTACAGTCTTAAAGCCTAAGACAACCAATGCTAAAGTAGTTACAATTTCCTATATCGTACTAGGAGATGTACCAGAAGCATTGACTTTGAAACAAGCTGAATGCGTTAAGTATGTAAGAGAACATGAAAAGGTGTTATCTAGTGAACTTAGAAAGCTATATTCCGTAACAGCTACTTTACTCAAGAAAGGTGTCTTGAAAGTCATAGAAGAAGAGAAGAAGACACATACCTCTTATGTTACCCCATATCAAGAACCAGTTCTTACACAAGAACAAATGGAATGTATACAAAGAGTAGAAGAAACAAGTGGCTTTGAACCATTCTTGCTCCATGGTGTTACAGGGAGTGGTAAGACAGAAGTATATCTACAATTGGCGAAAAGAACATTAGAACAAGGGAAAGAAGTATTATTGTTAGTACCAGAAATATCACTTACTCCTCAAATGGTAGAGAGAGTAAAGGGTAGATTTGGTGATACTGTGGCTATCTATCATAGTCATTTAAATAACCAAGAGAAGTATGAGCAATATCAAAGAGTGAGAAGAAAAGAAGTAAAGATCGTAGTAGGTACTAGGTCTTCGATCTTCTTACCATTTGAGAATCTTGGCTTGATCATACTAGATGAGGAACATGATAAGAGTTATAAACAAGAAAGTTCTCCTAGATATCATACACGTGATATTGCCCTATGGAGAGCTAGATATCATGATTGCCCATTACTTATGGCATCCGCTACTCCATCCTTTGAAAGCTATGCTAGAGCTTTAAAGGGTGTGTATACATTGCTACATATATCCAAACGTATCTTTACGAATATGCCAACAGTACGCTTCGTAGATATGAAGGAAGAGTTACGTAAAGGCAATCCTAACTTAGTATCGATCGAATTAAAAGAGAAGATGAGAGATGCGTTAGATAAAGAGCAACAAGTCATTATCCTACTAAATAGAAGAGGATATGCCCCCGTTATGGAATGTAAGAAGTGTCATGAGGTGATCAAGTGTCCTCATTGTGATATTGCACTAAGTTATCATAAAGAAGAAAATGCCATGAAGTGTCATTACTGTGACTACAAGGCACCGTATATTAAAGTATGTCCTAGTTGTGGACATGAGAAGTTTAATTTCTCAGGACATGGGATCCAACAGTTAGAAGAAGAACTAAAACAACTATTTCCAGAGAAAAAGATCCTAAGAATGGATCGAGATACTACCTCTCGTAAAGGACAACACCAACAATTGATCCAACACTTTGCTGATCATCAAGCAGATATCCTGATCGGTACCCAAATGATCGCTAAGGGATTAGATTTTGAAAGTGTCAGTGTAGTAGGGATCATTCAAGCAGATATGGGATTCCATAGACCAGACTTTAGAGCAGTAGAGGATGCATATCAATTCTTATCACAAGCTTGTGGAAGAAGTGGGCGTAAAGAGATCCAAGGACAAGTCATCATTCAAACCTATGATGATTCTCATTATGCCTATCAATATATTCGTAACCATGATTATCCACACTTCTTTGCCCATGAAATGAAGTATCGACATCATGGAAATTATCCCCCATACTGTTATCTAGCCTCTATCTTAGTACAAGATAAGAAACAAGAAAGAGCTATGGAGGAAGCCTTTGCGATAGAAGCATATTTGAAAGAACAACAAATCCAAGGTAAACTATATCCCGTAGCGGAATTATTCAAGATCCAGGATCAATATCGATACAGGATCATAGTGAAGATGAAGGATGAGGAAGGTTTACGGAAAGTATTACTACAAGTAGTACAGGAATTTAAAGGTAATCGTAAGAGTAGAGTAGGGATCTTTGTAGATATCAATCCCGTAAATGTATAGGAGGAATACTATGACAGGAAGAGAAGCGGCATTCCGTATCTTATGCCAAGTATATTTAGAGAAAGCATATTCCCAATTGCTTTTAAAGAATTCATTAGAAGGTATGAGTGAACAAGATAAAGCATTCGTATCTCGTTGTGTATATGGAACGATCCAGAATTATCGATATGTAGAGCATGTGTGGAAGAAGTATGCGAATAAAGTAGATGATAAGAAGATCAAGGTATTATTATCCATGTCAGTGTATCAATTATTATTTATGGATGGAGTTCCTGCTTATGCAGTAGTAAATGAAGCTTGTGAATTAGCCCGTAAGATCCATAGAAGATATGTGCCATTTGTAAATAGTGTGTTACATAGAGTATGTGAGGATGATCATAGTATTAGTGAAACAAATGAAGATGAACGCTTCTGTATTGAAGTATCTCACCCTACTTGGATGTATAAGATGTGGAAGAAGCATTATGGAGAAGAAGTGGCACAACAGATCTGTTATTGTAACAATGAGACTCCTAGATCAGTGGCTAGAGTAAATACACTAAAGATCTCTAGAGATGCGTTATGTGAGAAATATGGGTTTGAGAAAGGGAGCTTAAGTGAGGATGCTGTGTATCTACCAAGTGGCAATGCGACTTTGTTAGAGGGATATAAACTAGGTGAATTTGCTCTTCAAGATGAATCTGGACAAATGGTAGCGATCTACAGTGGTGTTAAGAGGGGGGATCGTGTACTAGATGCTTGTGCTGCTCCTGGTTCTAAGTCTATGCATATGGCTATGAGAATGGGGAATACAGGAGAGATCATTGCGCAAGATATCCATGAACATCGTGTGAAGTTGATCGAAGAAGCTGCTAGTAGACTAGGAGTTACTTGTATCAAATGTTATGCGAATGATTCCTTGAAGTGTCATGAGATCTATGAAGCAGAGAGCTTTGATGTAGTGGTACTAGATGCTCCATGTATGGGGCTAGGAGTGATCTCACGTAAACCAGATATTCGATTGAATACGAAGCAAGAGGATATGGATGAGATCTTACATCTACAAAGAGATCTATTAGAGAGTGTGTATTCTTTAGTAAAGAAGGGTGGTACTTTGGTATATTCTACTTGTTCTTTAAATAAGAAAGAGAATGAGATGCAAAGTAGTGCTTTTAGAGAAAGACATCCTGAATTTGTAGTAGAGAGGGAACGTACTATCTTCCCATTTGAAGCCCATAGTGATGGTTTCTATATTTGTGTAATGAAGCGTGAAATTTAAAGATAAAGATGATAGAATATAAGTGTTATTAAAGGAGCATATACAGTGGAAACAATTTATAGTTACAGTTTAAAATCCCTAGAGGCCTTAATGGAAGAAATGGGAGAGAAGAAATATCGAGCTAAACAGATCTTCACTTGGTTATATAGAAGAAGAGTCTTATCTTTCAGTGATATGACAGATATCAAACAAGGATTACAACAAAAGTTAGCAGAAAGATTCGTGATCGATCCTTTACAAGTAGAGACTAAGCAAGTGTCTAGTGATGGTACGACTAAGTTCTTATTTAGATTACAAGATGGTTCTTTTGTAGAGACTGTTATGATGATCTATGACTTTGGTAAGTCTGTTTGTATCAGTTCACAGGTAGGGTGTAATATGGGATGTACTTTCTGTGCTTCTGGTCTTTTAAAGAAGAGTCGTAATTTATCAAGTGGTGAGATGGTAGCCCAGATCATGCATATTCAACGTATGTTAGATGAGAGTGATGATCGTATTAGTAATGTGGTGATCATGGGAACTGGTGAACCATTTGATAACTATGATAATGTAATGGAATTCTTGGCTACGATCAATGATGATCTAGGGATTGCTATTGGGGCACGTCATTTATCGGTATCTACTTGTGGTATCGTACCAAAGATCATTGAGTTTGGTAAATGTGGTATTCAATATAATCTAGCTGTTTCTCTACATGCTCCTAATGATGAGTTGAGAAGTGAGTTGATGCCTATTAATAGAGCGTATCCATTAGATCAATTAATGGCAGCATTGCGTGAGTATAGTTCTTATAGTAATCGTCGTATTACGTTTGAATATATTCTATTAAAAGGTAAGAATGATAGTCCTAAGCATGCGAAGGAACTAGCGAATCTGATCAAGGGTATGAATGCGTATGTGAACTTGATCCCTTATAATAAGGTAGATGAGCATGGGTATATGCAAGTGGATAGAGATGGGGCTATGAAGTTCTATGATGCTCTTATGAAGTTGAATGTACGTGCTACGTTACGTAAGGAGCATGGTAGTGATATTGCGGCTGCTTGTGGTCAATTAAGAGCTAAGAGAATGAAAGAGGGTGAGTAAATGGATATATACGGTATTACAGATGTAGGATTGGTTCGGGAAAGTAACCAAGACCGCTTCTTGATCACGTATAACAATATTCAAGATACTCTCTCACTTGTGTGTGATGGTATTGGGGGAGGTAAAGCTGGTGATGTGGCTAGTGAAGCTACGATCCGCTATCTAGAACAAGAATTCAAGAAGACTGGGAAATGGGTCAATGTGCAAGAGTTAGAGGGATGGATCTATACCCAACTTCGTTCTGTGAATGATGAGGTATTCCGTATGGCTTGTACTTCTGATAAGTATAAGGGTATGGGAACTACTTTAGTAGGAGCATTGATCACAAAGGAACATTGTCGTGTTATGCATGTGGGGGATTCCCGTGTATATGGTCTATTGAATGGAGAGTTCAAGTTATTAACAAGTGATCATAACTATATTAATGAATTGTTACGTAGAGGGGCTATTAGTAAAGAAGAAGCAATGGCTCATCCTAAGCGTAATTACTTAACAAATGCGATCGGTATCTTTAATCAGATCCGAATTGATGTGATCGATGTAGATCGTGACTTTGATGCTTTACTATTATGCTCAGATGGACTACATGGTATCGTTGCTTCTAGCAAGATCGAAATGATCTTACGTCAACCATGGAGCGCTAAGGAGAAATGTGAACTACTTGTTAAGGTAGCGAAACAATATGGAGGAGTAGATAATATTACGATCGTGATCATACAGAAGGAGGCGAGAGCATGAAGACCATAATTGCAAATCGATATTCCTTACTGCATAAATTAGGAGAAGGAGGTATGGCAGATGTCTATCTAGCCATCGATACGATCCTGAATAGAGAAGTAGCAGTGAAGATCTTACGAGGAGATCTAGCCACTGATCCAGTAGCTGTATTACGTTTTAAACGTGAGGCTACAGCAGCCTTGACTCTGAATCATCCAAATATCGTACAAGTATATGATGTAGGAGAAGAAGAGGGACAACATTATATTGTCATGGAATATATCAAAGGGATCACATTGAAACAATTGATCTCTAAGCGAGGGGCTTTAGATAAACAAGAAGCTGTAGATATCATGAAACAATTAGTGGGTGCTATGGTCCATGCCCATAAGAATAACGTAGTACATCGTGATATCAAACCACAGAATGTATTGATCAAAGATGATGGTACTGTGAAGTTAACAGACTTCGGTATCGCATTAGCTCAAAACGTAGCACAATTAACACAAGCAGATGCTGTACTAGGAAGTGTACACTATCTAGCACCAGAGATCGCACGTGGAGAAGCAGCTAGTGAGCAAAGTGATATTTATGCATTGGGTATTGTATTCTATGAATTACTAAGTGGGAATGTGCCTTATCAAGGAGAAGCTCCTGTACAAGTAGCTATGAAACATCTAAGAGAAGAGATCCCTTCTATTAGAGAATTCAATCCAACGATCCCACAATCCGTAGAAAACATCATCATTATTGCTACAGCTAAGAATCGTATCAATCGATATAAGAATACATCCGCTATGGCAAGTGACATTGAAACATGCCTAGATCCAATGAGGGCTCATGAAGCAAAAGTAGTATTTGAGAATCTAGTCAAGAATGATCAACCTACCTTGGTTCTAAAGACTAATGATAAGCCAGATCCAAAGGTAAAACAAAAAGAACAATTATCGATGGATAGACTACTAGCTGTATCTTTGATCGCCTTTGCGATCGTATCTCTAGCAGCCTTATTGTTCTTAACAGGATTTGGTCCATTCAATAGTAATGTAGAATCTGTAACGATCCCAGATGTACATAAGAATACGATCGAATTAGCTAAGATGCAGTTAGAGAATGAGGGATTGGTACCAGCCTCTACTTATAAATATGATTGGTCTTATGATGTAGAGAAGGGTAAGGTCATTGGTGTTGTAGAGGGTATTGGTAATAAGATAGATAGTGGTTCTGAGGTGACTTTGATCATTTCTGAGGGATTATTATATAAAGTAGAGAATTACGTTGGTAGAGATGCAGATGAGGTGTTAGCACTTTTAGAGGAAAAGGGTGTTAAGGTACGTATTCAAAGAAGATATACGAGTGAATATCCTGCTAATACTGTCATTGAGCAAGCTGGTCTTGTAGAAGGAGATGAGATCAAGACTTCTGTGTATAATGAGATCCGCTTAACGATCTCTATGTTAAGTGAAATGGAAGTTCCTAATGTAGAGGGATTGAGTGTAGAGGATGCGGAGGCAGAGTTGGTGTCTTATGGTTTCTTGGTAGAGAAGATCAGATTAGATGCTAATGAATTGAGTGAGGGTGAATTAGCGATTATTGGTATTGGTGTGGTAACACAGCAATATCCTAAGGAAGGAGAACCGGTGTCTATTATGGGTGATGGCATTGTTGAGTTGTATTATTACTAATGATCGGTAGGATCATATGTATTATTTCCTCACGTTATACTGTATTATTTGAAGATGGTTCTACACAAGTATGTGTAGCCAGAGGAAAACTTCGTAAAGGAACTTTCCCAGTAGTAGGAGACTTTGTAGAAGTTTCTAAGTTAGAAGATGCTTATGGGATCGAGAAGATCTTAGAGCGTAAGAATTATTTGATCCGACCATTGATCGCGAATGTAGATCAAGCTATTATAGTAATGTCCTGTAAGGACCCAGACTTTTCTATGACATTAATAGATCGATTGATCTTCCTGATCTCAAATGCTGGGATCACTCCTAAGATCGTGATCACTAAGACAGATCTGATTAGTGAGGAGGATAAGATCTATCAGGAGATAGAAGAGTATCGTAAGAGTGGATATGAAGTAATATTGAAGAGTGATAAGGAAGCGTTAGATAGGTTGTTTAAAGGGAAGATCTCTGTGCTAACAGGACAAAGTGGAGCAGGAAAGTCTTCTTTATTAAATACCCTAGATGATAGTCTTCAATTACCTACACAAGAGATCTCTAAGGCCTTAGGTAGAGGTAAACATACTACACGTCATGTTGAGTTGTTACCTTTAAAAGAAGGGTATATCGCTGATACACCAGGTTTCTCTTCTTTAGACTTCACACCCCTTACGAAACGTCAATTAGCTTCTTGTGTACCAGATTTCAAGGAGTATGCATGTAATTGTCGTTTCAATGACTGTATTCATGAGAATGAACCTGGTTGTGCTGTGAAAGAGGCAGTAGAGAGAGGAGAGATCTCTAAGACTAGGTATGCGCATTATGTAGAATGTTTAAAATTATGTAAAGGAAAGGATTATGAGTTATGATCGTTGCACCATCAGTATTATCATTAGATTACAAAGATACAAAGAGTCAATTACAACAATTAGAGGAATCCAAAGCAGAGTGGATGCACTTTGATGTGATGGATGGACATTTCGTGCCTAATCTATCATTTGGACCAGATATTCTAAAGGCCTTCAAGAGTGCTACTTCATTATTTATGGATGTACATATTATGGTAGATAACCCAAGTGAAGTGAGTGATTACTTCATGAAAGCGGGAGCTGATCTGATCACATTCCATAGTGAAACAGTACATGAGATCAAGAATCAAAAGGCGTTGGTAGAGAAGTTACATGCGAATGGAGTAAAGGCAGGTATTTCTATTAAACCAGATACTTGTGTAGAGAATATTTATCCGATCCTTCCATATGTAGATCTTGTATTAGTTATGAGTGTATATCCAGGATTTGGGGGACAAAGTTTCATTGAAGCTAGTTTAGATAAGATCGCTAAGTTACGTAAATTCATTGATACGAATCATTTAAATTGTTTGATCGAGGTAGATGGTGGTATTAATGCTACTACTGGAGAGGCTTGTGCTAGTGTTGGTGCTGATGTATTGGTAGCTGGTAGTTATGTGTTCAAGGGAGATATCAAGGCACAGGTAGAGACATTATGTTTCGAAAAGTAACATTGGTTGCTAAGATGTCGCAGGCTACTTCTTTTGAAGAAGGGCTATATATTGGAGTAGATCGTGGGGCTTTGTTGTTAGCACAGAGTGGTACTAGGATGTTAGCGGCTATTGGTGACTTTGATTCAGTGGATGTTCGTGAGTTAGAGTTGATCAAGGAGTATTGTGATGAGTTCATTTTACTTCCAAGAGAAAAGGATCAAACGGATAGTGAAGCGGCTATTCAATATGCTATGAAACTAGGGTATGAAGAGATCTCTTTGCTTGGTGGTATGAATGGGCGTAGTGATCATTTCTTAGCAAATGTAATGCTAGTGTATCGATATAAGGGTATCGTTACGATGCAGGATCAAAATAATAAGATCGTGTATTTAGGTAAGGGTATGCATTATGTGGAAAGAGAAGGATATGATTACTTGTCGTTCATGGCCTTTGAGGAATGTGAGTTATCTTTAGAGGGAGTGAAGTATCCTTTGTCTCATCAAGTAATAGATCTAGGAGATGTGTATACGATCTCTAATGAGATCTATGAGCAACAGGCTACTGTGAGTGTATATAGGGGTCATGTGTTATTGATCCAGAGTAGAGATTAAAGGACAGCGATTGCTGTCCTTTGTTGTTTCTGGTATGATTATGTGGGTGATAGGTATGTTAGAGATGATCAGTGTGAAGAGTGCTACTATAGAGGATGTTGAACCATTGTATGAATTAAATCGTACATTGATCATGAGGTATGAGGATATAGAGAATATCGATCTAGAGAGAGTGTTAGCGTGGGTGAAGGGTAAGTTGGTGGATCATATTAATGAATACAGTGTGATCTATTGTGATGAGAAGAAGGTTGGATATTATTGTGTAACAAGGAATGAGGATCTATGGGAGTTAGATGATTTCTATGTGTTTGAGGAATATC
This sequence comes from Erysipelotrichaceae bacterium, assembly GCA_015058845.1. Lineage (GTDB taxonomy): Bacteria > Bacillota_I > Bacilli_A > Erysipelotrichales > Erysipelotrichaceae > SIG230. The sequence goes on along the minus strand of SVBO01000009.1, from coordinate 160 downwards.
GTGGTAGAGGGATCGGTAGTTATGTGTTATCTGAGTTAATTAAGAGATATCCTAGGATGTTCTTATATGTGTTTAGAGGGAATACTAGGGCTATTGGTCTATATGAGAGATTTGGGTTTAAGGTAAGTAAGGAAGTAGGAAATACTAGATATATTATGAT
>SVBO01000061.1 GCA_015058845.1 Erysipelotrichaceae bacterium | reverse complement strand
GTAGAACTGATGCTACCTAAAGTACCTCCTCCACGCAGATCTGATCTATTTGTAAAGTATTGAGTAGGTACATTAACACTTGCACAGATATCTTGGAATACAGCATTAGATACGCCTTCTGTTGTATAACTTTGAGCAGCATTATGCTTGATCGCAATACCTTCATTCATATACGCATGGTTTTGAGCATCGAATAGTTCGCCATGGTTTGGATGTAAGGCATGAGCATTGTCGGCAGATACGATCATACCATTTGCTACTGCACGTAAGTAATCTTCTTGTGTTAGACCAAGTGATGTGATCGCTCTTTGGATCGTATCGTATAAGAATGTGGAAGCTGCGCCTTGCTTAGTACCACTACCTACTTCCTCATTATCGAAACATGCATATACATTTAGGTTCCCATTTGTACAACCAGCATTAATGAAACCAGTTAAGGAAGTATACGCACACTCTAAGTTATCGATACGAGGACATCCGATATACTCACTATCACTACCCCAAATCACACCCTCTACACTTGGATATAAGAATAGATCTTGTCCTAGAACATTCTTTTCCTCACAACCTACCTTCTCTGCTAACAATTTCTTGAAAGTAACGCCTTCCTTCTTACTACCTAATAATGGTAATAAGTCAGTTTGAACGTTATACTTGAAACCAGAATTGATCTCACGATTGATATGTGGTGGCATATTAGGGATCAAGCAGTAATTAGGTCCAAAGTCTACTAGCTCAGATACTACCATATTCTCTTTCTTAATGATCGCACGACCTGCAATAGATAATGGCTTATCTAACCATGTAGATAATACGACTCCTCCATATTGTTCCACATTCAACTTCATATACTTACTATTTGGATAGTCAGCATTCGGTTTGATCTTGAATGTTGGGGAATCACTGTGTGATGCTACGATCTGTAAAGATAGATCTTCTACACATTCTCCTACATTGAATGCGATGATAGAAGAGCCACCCTTTGTTGTATAATACTTACCACCCTTAGTGATCTCCCATTTCTTACTATCTACTAATTGGGTATACCCAGCTTCCTCTAAACGCTTACTGATCTCATAGACTGCATGGTAAGCACTCTTAGAGTCATTTAGAAATTGTAATAGTTTATTTGCATGATTCATTATTCCTACCTCCTACATAATGACATCTTTATAATCTATTGTACAAAGGCTATAATCTAGTAACCTAGACTTTCCTGTATCTCCATTGAGTAAATTCTGCATCTCTTCTATAGCCACCGAACTCACATCATAGAAATCTTGTTTCACCGTATTGATCGCAAAGCCTACATACCCAAGCAATGTGATCCCATCATATCCACATACTGGATGGAAGATATCTAACTCTTGTAAAGCATGGACAGCTCCGATCGCCATTAGATCACTCGCACATACGATCGCATCATAAGTCTTACCTTTCTCTAATACGATCTGATAGGCTTTCTTCTCAGAGAAATCAGCATATTCTATCGCTAACTCAAAACCATATTCCTCTTGTAACCTCTGGATACCCTTCACACGCATCTGTGTAACGAACCCTTCTTTACCTCCTGCTATATATAACATTCTATCACAAATAATGTTTTCTAAACATTTCATTGCTACATCATATTGTCCTTTCGTATGATCTACCATGACAGAAGATGTTTTCTGATTATACAAAGGAGCATCGACCACTACGATATGGAATAACTGTCTTTCGATAATATCTAAGAAAGCTTCATGGGTATTCGTTAATCCATAGATAATGATCCCACTGATACTTAAGGAATTAAAGTATCTGATCAACTCTTCCTCATCCATCCCCTCTATAATAGAAGAGAATATAGTCACTACTTCTAAAGAGAGTTCCTTGGCTTTATTGAAAGCTCCGAATAAATACTGCATATTGATCTCATCGATCGCTTGTCTTTGGTTATTGATGAATACTACTAAGGCTACTCTCTTATTATTTTTACTAGACAAGGCAGAGGCTATCGTATTAGGTACATAATTCAATTCAGCTACTGCTTTATTCACTTTATCTTTCGTAGCCTGAGAAACATTAGGATAATGATTCAACACTTTAGATACTGTAGATACAGCTACACCCGCTCTTCTAGCTACATCATTGATCGATACTACCATACTGATCCCTCCATGCACTAATTGTACAAGTAAATACTAGAAATTACAATCAAAATGCGTATCAGAAGCATTTAAAAACCTCCCAAAGGAGGTTAGTGTACTGCATATTTACTGATCGTCTTAGTGATCTGCTTAGTTTCCGCTTTCTCCATCTTATACCAGCCTTCTTCACTCATAGCTGTATAGATCTCATGTTGTAACTCAAGAGCATCATTCAATAATGTCTTGAACTCTTCGTGGATCTTAGGTGTAGAGGCTTCTACTGAGGCATGTTCATATAAAGAGATCATTGTTTTAGTAGAATTCAATAAATTCTCCATCATCATCTTGTTATCCATTATTTATCTCCTTGTAGTAGTTTATATAAACACTTGAATTGTTTCTGAAACTGCATTCTAGCATTCTTGGTAAGAGTATTCATTTCTCTATTATCTAATTCACTTTCCAGATCACTACAAAGACTATCCATGAATTCTAGATGACCTAGACAATCATCGATATAACTTAATTCTTTAGGGCTCATACTATTTCCTCACTTTCTAAGAGATAGTATGTACCCCTTTATACTGATTATTCCCTATCGAATAAAATTCGTATAATGTCTCTCTGCTTCTCTTTCAGGTAATCCTAGGTTCTCTTTGCCCCACTTAATAGACTTGATCAAGAATGCCATATTTCTACCTAGCATACGCATTGTTTGTAGTCCTTCTTTATCTTGTAGTACTTCTTCTACTGTATTACCATGTACCATGTTCCAATATCTACTAGATACTACTGGCATTTGATTGATCGTGAAGTACTTATTCAATACATCGAAGGTAGCTGTAGTACCTGCACGTCTTGCGCAAACGACACTAGCGCCTACTTTGAATGCTTTATTGATATGATTACTGCAATAGAATAAACGATCTAGGAATGAGATCATTGTCCCATTAGGAGAAGAATAATACACAGGAGACCCTAGTACTAGACCATCACACTCTTCCAACTTAGGTAATACCTCATTCACCATATCATTGAATACACATCTCTTTAGATCATCACATCTCTCACAGGCGATACATCCACGGATATCTTTATTACCAATATGAACGATCTCAGTATCGATCCCTTCCTCATTCAATGTCTTAGCTACTTCCATTAAGGCTGTATAGGTACATCCATTTGCATGGGGACTTCCATTGATCAATAATACTTTCATAGTATACCTCCTATATCTTTACTAATATTCTAACAATTCTTTGGAAATAGAACAAGAGTTACAAGAAATAAAAAGGAAGACTATTGATAGTCCTCCATGTATTTTTGTTTCCATTTTCCTTTACGATACGCCATGGCTGTTAATACAGCTCCGATCGTCCAAGAGATCAGTAATGAGATATGTACACATTCTAATCTACCAAATGGTAGTTCTGGGGTTCTTGTTAAGTAAGAGATTCCATAAGCTACAGGAACACGTAATAGAACAGTCGTGATCAATGAGATCCACATAGGAGTTACTGTATCCCCTGCACCACGCATTACGCCTGATAAGCTTTGTGTAACGGCCATAGCGATATATCCTACTGCTAGGATACGCATTAGGTATACACTCATTTCGATCAATTCTGTAGTGCTTGTGAACATAGCCATTAGATACTTACCAAATACTAGAATGATCCCTGTGATACCTGTAGCACATAAGACTGCTACGATCAGCCCTTGTATAGCTCCATCTAGTACTCGTTGATACTTCTTAGCTCCAATGTTTTGTCCTGTATAGGTAGTCATAGCATTTCCAAAGGAGAAGTTAGGCATCATGGCAAATCCATCGACACGCATGATGATAACGTTAGCTGCAATGAATAGTTCTCCAAAGCTATTAGTTAATGATTGTACAATGATCGTTGCAGAGGAGAAGATCGCTTGTGTAGCACCTGATGGTAATCCTAGAGAAATGATCCTTGATAATTGTTCCTTACGCATGATCAACTCATTCTTTGTTAGATCGAATACACTGCGCATTTGCATTAGTTTGATCAAGCATAGGATAGATGAGATAGCCTGAGCGATCACTGTAGCTAATGCTACTCCTCCTACACCCATGTTGAACTTTGCAACGAATACGATATCTAATACGATATTGATGACTGTAGCGATCAATAGGTATACAAGAGCAGAATAAGAATCTCCCATACCTCGTAGGATACTACTTAGAATATTGTAGTATGCCATACCTGCGATCCCGATCATACTAATGATCAGATAGTTAGTACATCCATCAATGATCGTTTGGGGTGTGTTCATAAGCTCTAAAGCTGGTCGAATTAATGGGGGCGTTACGACCATCATGAATAGAGAACATAATGCGGTTAGTGTGATACAAGTACCGATCGTATAAGATAGTTTCTCTCTTTCTTTGGCACCATAGTATTGAGATACCATGATACTAGCGCCTGTCGAGATCCCAATGAATAATACTAATAATAGATTTAGAATAGGGGTAGCACTTCCTACGGCGGCTAGGGCATTATCTCCTACGTATAGACCTACTACGATACTGTCTACTGTACTATATAACTGTTGAGCGATATTACCGATCAACATAGGAATAGAGAAGGCAACGATGCTCTTCCATGGTGTTCCTACTGTCATATCTGTAGGGGCAAATAGTTTCTTGAACATACTTCTCCTCAACTTTCTAACTGAATTTACAACAGTCTATATTATAAGATAGAAGCACATAGATAGCAACTAAAAGTTTACTTAGAAAGGATCAAAAAAGAGGAGATGAACTCCTCTTAATATGGATTCTTATAGTAATGAACCAATAGCCATGAATAATGGAGCAAATACTAATGCTACAACACTCATTAACTTGATAAGGATGTTGATTGATGGACCAGAAGTATCCTTGAATGGGTCACCAACTGTATCACCTACTACTGCAGCCTTATGAGCATCACTACCCTTACCACCATGGTTACCTTCTTCAATGTACTTCTTAGCGTTATCCCAAGCACCACCAGCGTTAGACATGAATAATGCCATTAATACACCAGTAACAAGTGAACCAGCTAATAGACCACCTAATGCTTCTACACCTAGAAGGATACCAATTGCTAATGAAGAAACTACAGCCATGATACCAGGAACTAACATTTCTTTTAAAGCAGCTGTTGTAGAAATAGCTA
>SVBO01000003.1 GCA_015058845.1 Erysipelotrichaceae bacterium | reverse complement strand
TCCTCCTAAGTGACCAGAAGCTTCCCATACTTTTGGATTCATAAGGATCGCAGATTGGATCCCAACATTGTATGGTGATTCTTGCACGAACTTTTGCCACCATGCCTTCTTAATATTATTCTTTAACTCTACGCCTAAAGGACCAAAATCCCAAGTGTTTGATAAGCCACCATAAATCTCAGAACCTTGGTATACAAACCCTGTACTCTTAGCATAAGCTACTAAATCTTCAAACTTTAATTGCATCTATGATACCCCTTTCTAATTCAAAAGAGTCTTCCTATCCCACTTGCGACATTAAGACTCTTCTTCCTTTCTTCTAACATAAATTAATCATGTCAAACCTATAATATTATATCCACTTTGTCAAGACACTATAAGTGTAGTGACTCCACTACAAAATCTCTTCCCTTACAAACGAAGGAAGTATGTTCTAGTATAAAATCAAATAAGAATTCTAAAACAGCGATCTTAGTCTCCTTATTCATCGATATCTTCTCGATATTCTCATATACCGCCTTATTGATCACTCTAAATAACCATAAGAAATTACGATCTTGTTTCTCGCCTTCTTCAAAGCATTCCTCACAAATGAAACCACCTTCACTTACTGAAACACTACAGATCCCTTTTCCCTCTCCACAAATGACACAGCCATCTACATAAGGAGAGATCCCAAAGATCTTACAAAGAGACGATAAGTATACTAATAACACCAAGATCGGATCAGAGTTATTCTCTAAATACTCTAGACCCTCTTCTAACAGTGTATATACCTCATCACTCATTTCTTTAGAAGCATACTTAGCATAATCACACATACAGATCGCACAACTCTGCTTAGCTAGATCCTCTCGAATATGACGATAGAAATCTTTCACAGTAGCACTTCTTAACTGCAATATCTCTTTCACATCATTTTCTTCGATCAAGAAGTTTGCCTTAACAAATGGCATAATAGAAGGTGCTGTTTTACTAGTGATCTTCTGATACCCTCTCACATATAAAGTAAGCAGACCTTCTTCTTTATTCAGCACATGCACCAAAGCATCGCTTTCTTTATACTCCATGATAGAAGTAACGATACCCACTACTTCTCTCATATACTATTTTTCTTAGACTCCATATAACCAAGTTCTACTAACGTTCTCTCACGATTACGCCAATCTTTCTCTACACGTACATGTAATTCTAAGAATACATTGACACCAAGCATTTGCTCAATATCCTGACGTGCTAAAGCACCGATCTTCTTAAGCATAGATCCCCCTTTACCAATAATGATACCCTTTTGAGAATCTCTATCTACTACGATCGAAGCATGGATCGAACATTGTCTACGAGAGAACTTCATTTCCTCTACTGCTACGAATACAGAGTGTGGTACTTCTTCTTCTGTTAATAACAATACCTTCTCACGGATCATTTCTCCTACCATGAAACGTTCACTATGATCAGTGATCTGTCCTTCTGGATAGAACCATGCTCCTTCCTTTAAATACTCTTCTGTTACCTTTAGAAGTGTATCTAGATTGTTATTCTTCTTAGCAGAGATCGGAATGATCTCAGTGAAATCAAATTTACTTTGCCATGTAGCCAGTGTATTGAGTAATTCTTCTTTAGATAATAGATCTAACTTAGTTAACAACAAGAATACTGGTACCCCATATTCCTTGATATTATTCAGAATGAACTCATCCCCACGACCATATGGACTAGTAGCATCCGCTAAGAAATAGATCACATCTACCCCATACGCTGAACTAAGAGCAGCTTTACTCATTTGTCTACCTAATTCATGTTGTGGTTTGTGTACACCAGGAGTATCAATGAAGATAAATTGTGTATCTCCTTTGGTTAAGATCCCTTGGATGACATCTCTTGTTGTTTGTGGTTTATTGGACATGATCGCTACTTTTTCTTTTAATAGAGCATTTAGTAAAGTAGACTTTCCTGCATTAGGACGTCCAAGTAATGTTATAAATCCTGACTTCGTACTCATTAATCTAGATCCTCACTATTGAATTGGAATGGTAATAACTCTGCCATATTAGTCACTACAGTTTCCTTACCATTTGATAATACGATCGGAGTCTCATTCCCGATCAACTCACTTAACACTTGACGACAAGCACCACAAGGAGCACCTACACGCTTACCATCTGTAACGATCGCAAGTGCTTTGATATCTTCCTTACGATATCCCTTAGAATAGGCTGCAAAGATCGCGCTTCTCTCTCCACAGTTCGTTAATCCGAAAGAAGCATTCTCAATATTAGCACCCCAGATATAATCACCATTCTTTGTCTCTACACATGCTCCTACATGATACTTAGAATAAGGCGCATACGCATTCTCCATAGCCTTAAACGCTTCACTTAATACTCTTTCAAATCTCTCTTCCATCTTTCTGTTCCACCTTTCCTTACAAAACATATTTTAAAGCAATATACACAGCTACCCCCAAAGCTCCCATACAAGCGATCAGAACGGTTGCTGCACTTAGATCCTTAATATCTCTTACTCGTTCATCATAGGCTAGACACACGAGATCTGCTAACTTCTCCAGTACCGTATTGAAGAACTCTGCTGTGACTACTAAGAAACAGGCTCCCCATACTAGCATTAGATCGATCGTTTCTACTCGTAACAACAAAGAAACCCCTAATGCTACTACCATACATCCTAACTGGATCTTTATACTCTTATCACGCACTCCGATCAAGAGTCCTCGAAATGCTGCCTGAAACTTACTCTTCATACTTTCTATAACGTTTCTTAACGATCGGATCGATGATCTCATCTTGTAGAGCAAACATCTTCTTCTCATCTTCCTCATTCATATGATCATACCCTAATAAATGTAGAAGACCATGGGTAAATAAGAAACATACCTCTCTTCTGATCGTATGTTGATAATCTTTTGCTTGATCAACTACCGCCTCGACATTAATGAAGATATCCCCTAGTTCGCTCTCTTCTTTAGCTAATAGATCTTCACAATCTAGTAATGCGAAACTGATCACATCGGTAGGACGATCAATATTACGATACGTACGATTGATCTCATGGATGCCATCCGCATCGACAAAGATCACAGATAAACATACATCATCCTTAAATCCTACTTTATCTTGTGCTTGTTTCATAAGAGTTAAGAAATCTTTACGATATTGATTCCATTTCTTAGCCCCTGTTTCATTTACGATCGTTAGCTCCATAATGCTACCCTCCTATATATATTATAACATACTACGTCTAGTCTATTATACACCATTATTCCAGTGAATCACAACACTTTTAATGCACTCATATGAAATAGATATCCTGTAAATACTCTCTGAAAGAGAGCGCGTAATACACGATGTTTCTTACCATCCACATCATAATAGGTAACATATTTCCCATAGTCTATGACACATACGAAATGTTGATAGCGTCGATAAGAGAGATGAGCGATACTAGGAGTGATCATATGTTCCTCCTCACACCAAACACACTCTCCTTTTCTACCCACGATCTCACTCCAATAAAGAAAGTCTACCAAGCTATTCTCTTTACTTCTCTTTACACACTCTTGAAACACCTTAATACGCTCTTCTTCTACTCCACACACTTTACACAAGTGTATAAAGGCTACATACCCACATCCACCTTGTTTCAAACTAGATCACCTCTATATTTATTATTATCGAAAAGAGAAGAAATGGGCAAATTATACAATTTTTTTACGTTCTCTTCTTTACATTGTGTTAGAATATATACTGTAAAAAATGGGAGGATCTATAGGATGGTAATTGTTACTAGTCATATTGCTATTATATCACAGATCCAGTGGGGCTTGATCTTAGGAGGCTTTGGTTTGTTCTTGTTTGGAATGAACTTTATGGGCGAGGGTCTAAAGAGTTATGCTGGTGATCAATTAAAAGAATCCTTTGAAAAGTATGCGAAATTACCATGGCAAGGGATCACAATCGGTACGATCATTACTGCTATCCTTCAATCCTCTTCTGCTACTACTGCCCTTACGATCAGTCTTGTACATGCGAAATTAATGAAAATAGAACAAGCAGTAGCGATCATTATGGGGGCTAATATTGGTACTACTATGACAGCATTCTTGATCGGTATCGATATTGAAACGTTTGCTGTATACTTCATATTTATAGGAGCTCTATTAGCTATATTTAGTAAACCTAAGAAGAATAAATATTTAGGTAATTCATTATTAGGCTTTGGAATCTTATTCTTTGGAATGCGTTTAATGGGAGAAGAATTAGGTCAATTACAAACATTACCACTCTTCAATGAAGCCATCGATTACCTAGCAGATAACTCTCTATTATCTCTGATCGGCTCTACTATATTCACAGGATTGATCCAATCCTCCAGTGCTACGATCGGTATCATCCAGAAACTCTATGAAACAGGTAGCATCACACTCTTAACAGCATTACCATTATTACTAGGAAGTAACATCGGTACTACCATCACAGCTATCCTAGCCTCTCTTGGAGGAAATAAAACTTCTCAAAGAGCTGCTTTAGTCCATGTGTTCTTTAATTTATTTGGTAGTATCATATTCATGATATTCTTACCATATTATGCATCTTTCATCTCCTATATTGCAAACATCTTTCAATTAGCGCCTATGATGGAGATCGCTATCGCTCATATCGCATTCAATATCACGATCACATTATTATTCTATCCTTTCATTAGTAAAGTAGTATCCTTTGTAAAGATCTTGGTCAAGGATGAACAGATGATCGAATCTAACCTAGATGAATTAAATATCGATCTTACAAAATTATTCCCAGTATCTGCCTTAGAAAGTGCTAAGAACTCTTCTTTACAAATGGGGCATATTTGTCAAAATGTTATTAGGGAATTGATCGATTACTTTGATTCTAAAGATATCGAACATTTAAACAATATTACTACATTAGAAAAATCTATTACCATTTATGAAAGAAAGATCACTGAATATCTAGTATTGATCGCACAAAGTGATCTGGGGGTAGAAGAAGCTCATCATCATATGACGACTATGCAGAATACTAAGATCATTAAGCAGATCTGTGATTTCTGTGTGAGTTTATCAGAATACTTCGAGATGATATTTGAAGATCCCGAGGAGATCAGTCCTAATGCTAAGGAAGAGATCCATGAGATGTTGATGATTGCTTCTTGGATGTTTGAGAATGGTCTTAAGTGTTATGAAGAGAATAGTGTAGATCTGTATCATGCGAATAAAGATATGGAATCTCATTTAAGTATTCTAGAAGAGCAATCATGCTCTAATCACTTCTCTAGGATCTCTAATAGACAGATCACGAATACGATCGCTGCTTCTGTATTCGTAGATATTATTAGTACGATCGAGAGAATGGGGATCCAGTGTTGTAATATTTCCCGTTATACGATCTATTATGAAAGAGCGATCATTGATGAGATCGATACTAAGAAGAAGCGAATAAAGATATAAAGGAAAGAAGATCCAAAGTATGCTATATACCTTGGATCTTTTCTTATGTAATTGGATGTTCATAGAGAGTATCACTATCTAGATCTATGGTATACATAGATACATTTCGAATACTTAGATCTTCATAGGTCATATAGTAATATACCTTTGTATCCGTGTTACAACAACTAGAATACCTAGTATACTCATATTCCCCATTAGGCATTCTGACACAACCTTTAGGCATAGCTACTCCCAGTAATATATGGAAGAACTGATCCACACTCTCCTTCTCACCCTCTCCGCACACAGACTTCTCCTTCATAAATACAGCCTTCACGAACCTAGAAGCACTAGAGAAATCACCTGGTAATCCTAGAGCTCCCATTCCTAGACTGTAGTTTACTAGTGCTTTATTTGGAACTAAGGTATTATTAGCAGACCCTTCCTGTAAACTCATGTAGTTATGGATATTCATAAGATGATAGTCAAAGGTAGGATTATTGGTAAGTACCCCATAAGGATCCTCATATACCTTCATCCCCTCTTTCGTACACTCTAATACGATAGAACACTCTCGATCACAGATCATCCAATGTAATGGAGTGACTGGTAAAGTATCAGAGAAATTACAATGTACGATATTGATAGTACGTAATAGTTTCTTTACTTCTACTATGCTACTACATGTACCGAGTATATAGGGGATCAATTCAAAGGGGGCTACATTCTCCTTGGTGGATCTATAGTCATAATAATGGGCATTATGAGGAAAGTTCAATCCCGCTATACTTACTCCCTTCTCATTAGTAGCATCGAAGTATAGGGGATACTCCTGCATGATCACTCCTATTCCAATGATGGCATAGTGATGTGGATGGGTGGCTAGAAATCTATACCTAAAGAGATACTGCCGAGGTGTTATGATCACTTTTTCTTGATAATTTCTTTCGATATCTAGATTTCTTCCGAAATAGTGTTGTTTGCTATGATAGCTAATTGCTGTGCACATTCTATCACTTCCTTTCTAATAGTAGTTTATCTCATTTATCAGAAAGTATAAGTATTTAAAAAGCAGGTCTCCCTGCTTCTTATCGATTCTCATTTCTTTCATAAGCACGAATGATCTTAGATACCAATGGATGTCGAACTACATCCTCTGTCGTAAATCTACAAACCTTGATAGCATCAATATCATTCAATATCTTGATAGCTTCTACTAAACCACTTTGTTTACCACTTGGTAAGTCGATCTGAGAGATATCCCCTGTAATGACCATTTTACTATTGAAACCAAGTCTAGTTAAGAACATCTTCATTTGAGACTTAGTAGTATTCTGTGCTTCATCTAGGATAATGAATGCTCCATTTAAAGTACGTCCACGCATATAGGCAAGAGGCGCTATCTCGATCGTGCCCTTCTCGATCATCTTGGTAGTAGTTTCCTCTCCTAGCATTTCATATAAAGCATCATACAATGGTCGTAAGTATGGATCTACCTTCTCCTTTAAATCCCCTGGTAAGAATCCTAGACTCTCTCCTGCTTCTACTGCAGGACGTGTCAATACGATCCTTCTGATCTCATTCTTCTTAAGTAGAGATACAGCATATACCACGGCTAAGTATGTTTTACCAGTACCAGCAGGACCTACTCCAAACACGATATCATGATTCATTAGAGCACTTACATATTGCTTTTGACCATATGTCTTAGGATAAATAAGTTTACCAGCAATATTCTTAGCTAAAGCACTCTCATAAATACGATCTACTCTCTCATCTTCCATTCTATCTGCCATACCACAAGCCTCATGGACCTCTTGTTTTGTAAGTTCTTGCTTAGACATGATCTTGACTAATGCTAGAATAGTAGCCTTAGCTTTACTACGCTGTTCTCCAGTAATGGCAAAGTAATTCCCTCTATTCATAATACTTACTTGGAAGTATTCTTCAATATAATGTAAGTATTCATCATTTTCCCCTAGTAACATTCTACAATTTGTTAGTGATAGTTCATTTACTGTAAATGCTAATTGCTCCACTATATATCCTCCTAGATCCTAGTTATATCTTCATATAATGTATATTGTATCTTCATTACTATTGTACCCTGTGTAAGTGAAAATTGCAAAATATTTTCCGATTGGATGTATTCTCCAGGAGTGATTTCTTTAGATATCTCATTTCTAAGGGTTAATAGAGCTTTGAGAAAGGCTAGTGGTTTCATGTATTCTTCCGTATATTTTACTGGTATATTCACTTCTTTGTAATATTGTGTATAGCCATATACTTTACCTCTAACATACGTATGTTTGATCTCCCCTTTGCTATCTACTACCTCCGAAGTTACTAGAATATCTCCCTTATTCACATACTGATCCATCTTTACTAACTTCTTTCCACTCTCCACTTCAAAATAAGCGATTACAGCGTCTTTAGTAGCTGCCAGTGGTTCATATCCCATGGGATAGATATTAGCTTCCTTACGCTCTATAAACTGGATAGAAAGCATTCCTCCCTGTTTAGTAATATTCAACCATTCTATCTCCTCAAAGAATTCCTCTTTCAAACTCTCTTCTATCGCTAAGATCTCTTGTTTAGTAAGACCTACTTTATACACATATATATCATTCTCCTGTAATACCTCTAAGATCTTGTTTCTTAGAATTTGATCTTCTCCTTTAAACTGAATATCCCAAAGGGTATGGGTATATAGAAAGAGGGAGAGTATACAGGCTAGGATCGAATAATAGTTACGTGTATTACTTAGGGTCCTTTTCAGGGTTCCTAGTATACCTGTGGTATATAGATACTGGATGTTGGATATTTTAGAGAGTTTATAATGAGACTGGATAGAGGCTTCGAAATAGAGGTGTTCTTCTTGTTGGATCAGATTCCGTATTTGGAGGTGATGGGTTTTGATAAGTTGCAATAGTTGGGAAATAGAGAGTGTTGTGGTATAGGCATCATAGCTATTCCATTTCATGGAAAGATGACCTCTTGGATCTTACCTTCTATGACGATCTCTTCACTGTTTAAGGCTGTGATCTTGAGATCTTGTCCGATGATCTTGATAAGCGTATGTTTATCTTGGATCTCTAGGATCGAATCTTGGATACTGACTAGACTGATGTATTCTTCTATTCTGATATACTTCTGACTGATATGTACCATGTGATCACCTATATCAGTATATGTATGAGGAAATAAAAAAAGAAGCATTACGCTTCTTATTTTGAACGACGTGCTTTACGTGCAGCTTCTGATTTTAATTTGCGTGCAACACCTGGTTTAACGTAATACTCTCTCTTACGAGCTTCAGCAAGGGTTCCATTACGTGACACTTGGCGCTTAAAACGACGAAGAGCATCATCTAAAGCTTCATTTTCTCTTAGAACAACTTTTGGCATTTCCAACCCTCCCTTCAGCATACTCTAATATTATAAAGAGTTTTTCGATTAAATTCAATACAAAATGCATCTTTTTTTACGAAAAATTGTATTTTTTTTAATATTCTGACTCACTTTCGCCATTCATCAAACTCTTTAGGGCATTTCTTGCTACAACATGGTCTCCTACATAGTATTCAGCACCATCCTTCATAGCCATGCTATCTTCTCTACCTTTTCCTAAGATCAACACTGTATCATTAGGAGAAGCCATTTCAATAGCTTGTTGGATCGCAGTTTCACGATTCTCAATAAAGACTACACGATGCTTAGTGATCCCTTCCTTGATCTGATTAGCGATCTCTTTCGGATCTTCTTCACGTGGATCTTCGGCCGTTAAAATGATCAGGTCACAATACTTATCCGCAGCTTGTCCCATAGCTGGACGCTTGATCGCATCACGATGTCCTGCTGAACCAAATACAGCGATCAATTGACTATTCAATGAGAATGTATTTCTAGCAAACTCAAAGATACGTAATAAGGAATCTGGTGAATGGGCATAGTCTACGATCACATTGAATGGTTGTCCTTCATCGATCTTATCCATACGACCACCTACTTGTTCAAAGTCACTTACATACTTCACGATCTCTTCTAGTGGATATCCTAGTGAATGTACAGCAGCCATAGCAGCTACTAGGTTAGATACATTGAACATAGCTAATAGATTCGTTTTGATAGCATATTCCTTATGATCATGAACTAATGTGAAAGAAGTACATGAAATGCTCATAGTAATATCTTTGGCTAAGTAATCTGCTTCTTCTTGATATAAAGAATAAGTACGTACTTTACATGGACAGATATCTACGATCTCTTGGTAATAACTATCATCGATATTAATGATCGCAGTAGCTTCTTTCTTAAGATTCTCAAACAATCTCTTCTTAGCAGATAGATACTTATCCATCGTACCATGTACATCTAAGTGATCATGAGATAGATTCGTATAAATGGCTACATCGAAATCGATACTATCACATCTACGCCATTCTAAGCCTTGAGAAGATACTTCCATGCTTAGGGCTCTTACGCCTGCTTCATACATTTGATGTAATGTATTATGTAGGAATACTGTTTCTGGAGTCGTATATGGGCATGGATATTTCTCTCCATTGTATTCAATACAAATAGTTCCCATGTATCCACAACTCTTATGTAAATGGTTCACTAACTGATGACATAAATAACTAGTCGTAGACTTTCCATTCGTACCAGTAACCCCGATCACATCCATCTTCTTAGAGACTTCATCATAATACTTAGATGCTACCTCATTCATCATCCCTACCACATCATCTACTTGCACATACACTACATTCTCTAGTTTTTCTTCTAGATCATCACTATGTACGATACATACAGCTCCCTTAGAAACTACATCATTTATATAGGCATGTCCATCAAAGCGTAGTCCTTTGACACAGAAGAAGATCGTATTGGGTGTAATATCTCTACTATCTTGAGAAAGGTGTTCGATCTGTATGGAAGGAGCTCCTTCGATTAATTGATGTAACAGTTTCATATCTATCTACCTTCTTTCTCCATAACAAATATCTTCTTGTATACTTAATAACTTCACAGGATAGATCCCAACCTCAAGATCTTCCTCACACTTGAATCCCACACGAATATACTCACTAGTATACCCATAATATGTATCATTTACTTTTGTTTCGATCAATACTTCTACTTCTTGATTCAAGAAATTCATAGCAAACTTCTTCTTATTCTCATTAGAAATATCTAATAACGCTCTTACACGCTCTTTCTTGATCGTTTCTGGTAAATGTCCTGGCATAGTTTGAGCTACTGTGCCTTTACGCATAGAGAATGGGAATACATGTAAGAATGAGAAGTTACATTTCTTAATGAATTCTACTGTACTAGCAAATTCTTCTTCACTCTCTTGAGGGAATCCTACGATCACGTCTGTAGAGATACTGATATTAGGGATCTCTTTACGGATCTTAGTGATCGCTTCATAGAATTGTTCTGTATTGTATGGACGTTTCATTCTATTCAATGTAGCATCACACCCTGCTTGTAGAGGGATGTGTAAGTGTCTAGCAATACGTGGGTCTTCTTTCATGAGTTGGATCATTTCATCTGTGATCTCATTGATCTCGATAGAAGATAGGCGTAGACGCTTTAGATGTGGATTCTCTGCTAATAATCGCTTCATAAGGGATGTGAGAGAGGTATTGATATCTCTTCCATATCTGCCTGTATGGATCCCTGTTAATACGATCTCTTGGTGTCCACTAGAGCATAAGCGTAATGAACTTGCTACTGCTTCATTTTCTTCTAAGGAACGCTCTCTTCCACGAGAATATGGAATGATGCAGTAAGAACAGAACTGATTACAACCATCCTGGATCTTTAAATAAGCACGCACTTGATGTTCGAACACACTCGCATCATGCTTCTCAAATACTGCTTCACTCATATCTTCTACTAGTACCCTCTGATCTCCTCTAGTAGCCAAAGCTTGTGCTACGATCTCTGCGATCTTACTCTTCCCACTACTTCCGATCAATACATCGATATCTTTATTCTCACTTAATTCTGGAGCACTTGTTTGTACATAACACCCCACAGCGATCACTAATGCCTCAGGATTGGCTTTGATTGCTTGTCTGATCTTTTGTCTTGACTTAAATGCGGCTGTGTTTGTAACAGCACATGTATGGATAATATAAATATCAGCAGGCTCATTCTCTTTCGCTTCGATATACCCATGTTGCTCTAGATCGATCGCCATTGCTTGAGATTCATATGTATTTACTTTACAACCTAATGTGATAATTCTAAATGTTTGCATAACTCACCTCAAAAGAACAATGATTTCTTATTATATTTACGTAAGATAGTCTCTTTACATGTAGTTCCATATAACCCAAAAGAAGTTGCTAGATCCATGAACTGTGTTACATTTCTTTCACATAATGCATTGGCTAATGGGAGTAATAACTCTTGGGTAACTTGTTTATTACTCGCTGTATCATCTATGATCGGGAAGGAATACCATTCTTCTTTCTCTATAAAGTATAGTTTCTTCATGGAAGAATTATACAATACTACTTTCCCCTCTTTATTCAAGATACACTGTGTAGGTACGAAGGTACCATTAAACATATCATAATTGTATTGAGAGAAAGGTGTTACATGAGGACCATATTTATATGTCAGCGTAGCATAGGTAGGAAGTTCTAACATGATCAATTCTTCTCTATAAATATCATTGAATCGCTCATCTAAGAATGCTACATATACCTCTTTCCCATTTCTCATATCCATAAAGGATGGGAGTTCTTCTAAAGTCTTCTGCATATCGATATTCACTAATCTCTTACGTTCTACATAGTCTAGATTCATCCAGAAGTCATTTAATTCATCACGTACTAATACATAGCTATTTTCTAGTTTCATCTTGTTATCGATAGATCTAGCGATCACAGAGGCATATAGATACTCTAACTCATTCTTTAAAGAAAAGCGTTGTCCTTGTTTGCTCCATTCATTCTCATATTTACGGATCAGTTCCATTTCTAAAGAACCATCAAAACTTCTTTTAATAGACTTATTTAAAAGTTGGGATAACTTCTTCATCCTTTCAACTCCTTCTCATAACTAAGAGCACTTAAGAAGTATAACGAAGCACTCTCAGCGCGTAGGATCCTTCTACCAAGACCTACACATTTGAAACCATTCTCTACTAAGTACTCTACTTCTTGCGGATCAAAGCCTCCCTCTGGTCCTACTACTAATAATACAGAAGAATACTCTCCTTTTAATAGAGTAGATAACTCTACAGAATCTGTTTCTTTCTCATAAGCGATAAGCTTTAGATCACACGGTAATTGTACTAATTCCTTTAGATTCATGACAGGATGTACTTGAGGTCTAATATCTCGTTTGGATTGTTCTGCTGCTTCTAGAGCGATCTTAGACCACCTTTGTAACTTCTTCTCGTTATCTTTCTCGACCTTCACAACATTTCTCTTCATTTGTAAAGGAATAATATCACTCGCCCCAAACTCTACACTCTTCTGGATAAAGTAATCCCAGCGATCTCCTTTAATAAGCCCTTGTGCAATGTAAGTACGCACTGGTAACTCACTTTGTAAAGGAACACTTTCTAGGATCTCTCCATAGACTGTATCTTCTAAGTGTAAAGAGACTAGATACTTTGTATTACTCTCATCTACTACATATACTTGATCATTCTCTTTGACACGTAATACACGACATAGATGATGTTGTTGTTCTTTATTGAATACTACTGTTTTACTGTTTACTGTATAATCTACATAATATTGTTGCACTTATATCACCTGCTTTATTCTAGCACATTTCATGGTATTTCACTATCTTATTTGTGTTAAGTATTTACGAAAGATGTCTTCTTGTTGAATATCTAATTGGAAATCTAGTGGTTTCTTGGTAATAGGATGTTTGAAGGATAGATGATAGGCACATAGTGCGATCCTCTTCTCATGATCCTTTGCTCCATACTTTCCATCTCCTACTAAAGGTAGACCACGTGAGGAGAATTGTACACGAATTTGATGAAATCTACCTGTATATAAATGGATATGTATTAAAGAGAGTTGATCAAGTGTCTTCTCTACTTTGTATGCGAGTTTAGCCTTCTTCACCCCATTACGCTCTCTTTTCACGACATAGGCTTTCTTCGCTCTAGCATCTTTGTATAGAAGATCTTCTAGAATACCTTCCTGTTCCTCTAATGTACCATATACTAAGGCATAATATTCCTTTACAAAGTCATCACTGCTTAAAGAATTACTTAGAATAGCTGCTGCTTTAGAGGTTCTAGCAAATACTAACAAACCACTTACAGCACGATCTAAACGATGGATCAAGTGTAATTTTTGCTGATAATGTTCACTTAACTCTTCTAGTAATCCTTTCTCTCCACTTTCAGAACTTTGTGTAAGGATATTTGCTTCTTTATAGGCTACTACGATATGGTCATCTTCATATACGATATTCATACTGATCTCTCCTTTAAACTAATGCAAGTATACCTTTATTTCAGAATTGTGTCAATTTATCTCACAAATAGAGAAGAGGTCTCCCTCTTCTCTACTCAGTATTCTTTACAAATCCAATAAAACAATCTCCACGATGTGCGAAATCTTTAAAGAAACCATAGCTAGCAGCTGCTGGAGATAACACACAAGCATGATCCTTCGCAGTGATCTTCTTAGAAAGACTTACAGCCTCCTCTAGATCTTTCACCTTATGGAAACGTTGTAATGCACTCTCATCTACTTTAGATAGTAACTCCTCATATACTCGATATCCACTATCTGGCATAAGGATTACATTGTGTGTATAGACATGTAGCAAATAGTCTTCTAACTCTGTATAATCAATTCCACGATCCATTCCTCCTACTAATACTGTGTCTACATTAGGAATACTTTGTAATGCAGAGATCGTAGTTTCACAAGCAGTAGAGATAGAATCATCATAGAAATAGATATCACTATAGGTACCGATATATTTTAAACGATGTGCTAATGGTTCAAAGTCAGAGATATACCGTAAGAAGTCTTCTGCACTTACTGTATGGTATAGACTTACGATCGCATATACCATAGCAATATTATAGATGTTATGAAGTCCTAATAGATGCGTATCTTGCTCTTCTACAGTAAATGTAGTATGGGTAGATGGTACAGTGATCGTACGTGTGTTGACACATACATCTGCTGTTGTACTCTCTCCTACTGTTGTGACATGAGAGAGTGGAGATATTTCTGCTAAGATATTCTCATTACATAATAGATGATCTTCCTTTGTTTGGTATTCATAGATGTGTTTCTTAGCATTCTTATAGTTCTCATAAGTACCATAGTGATCTAGATGTTCTTCAAAGAAGTTCAGGATGATGCCTACGTGTGGAGAACAATGGATGAATTCTAATTGATGACAAGATAGTTCGAATACTACTAGTGACTCCTCGTTTAATTGCTCGATACAATCAAAGCATGGGATCCCGATATTTCCTACTAGGAAGGTATTAGGGTCGATCTTATTGAGTACATGGTATGTAAGTGAAGAGGTAGTACTCTTTCCTTTAGTACCAGTAATACCGATCACTCTATTCCCAAATGCTTGGATGAATAATTCTGTTTGACTTGTTAGTACTCGACAAGATGCTACTTGTTGAGGCGTAAGTACGATGCCTGGGCTTTTCAGGATCATATCATATTGCTCTAAGTGCTCTAGATATTTCTCGCCACATACAGTTACTACATTGGTAAGAGTAGAGGTATCGATCTCTCTGATATCATGGATATAGATAGTTAGATCTGGATATAGTTTGCGAATATATCGATAAGAACTTTGTCCTTCTCTACTAAATCCTAGTAACATGATCTTAGTATTCTCTGTAACATTAGGTAATACATTATACATGTTCGATCATCTCCTTCTTCACAATAGTCGCGAATCTATCAGGAACGTTATTCTCTTTCTCATAATAAGTGTTATATGGATTTTCTTTACTCATATATTCTTGATATAGTGGTGTTTGCGTATATAACTGATACATCAGTGGTAATTCTGTATATCTCTTGATCGCTTCAATCACTGCGAAGTTGATCTCATCTACAGCTCCTACACATTCAAATGGTTTAGTATCTCTTAGTCCGATCAATTCATAGAATGTTTCTACTAGATCTTCTCTAACTAATAGATCTTCCCCAAAGATATTGATCAGTTCTTCTTTTGATAAGAATGCTGATAATAGTACATATACATATAAACACTTCGAACAATTACAGCACCAACTATCTGTTTTACTACCTAGATTACAACTCTTGAATACAGGATGGAATGCTTGTAACTTGGCGAAATGTTTACCGATCTGATATTCACTTAATGGTCTTAGTAATGAGAAGTAATCTACTGGACATAAGATGCTTTGCATATATTCTCTAAAGTCATTCTCGAATTCTAAGCTCTTAGAATATTGATGATTGACTGTACTATCTTTTACAGAAGATTCATTGGCACTTGCTTCATTAGATAGGATCACGTATTGTAGGTGATTACAATAGGCACAGAATACGGCTGAGAATGCGACTACTGCAGAGAATGGGATATGTCCATTTAGGAATCCTTGTTTGTTATACTCTAAGATCTTCTTATCTAATGTTCTTCTTGGTGTGATCCTTCTCTCTTGTGGATAGTTTCCAATGTCTGCGGTAGCATCACAAGCCCCACGTGTATTGATCATGTATACCATCTTAGTCATAGCAGTATCTTTTAAAAGATCGATTGTTACAGCAGAGTCTTTCCCTCCACCAATAGGGATCAACGCCCCTTCCATGACTTCTTTAGAAATAATAGGTGTATAGGCTTCTCCTTGTACCTCAAAACTTACTAACTCTTCTTGAGTAATAGAGATCTCATTACGATATAAGAACTCTCCTAGTCCATGATAGAATAACTTATTCCACCATTGTTTCTCGAAATCATTCAATGACTCTTTCACAACCACAATAGGTGCACAAGTAAGCTTATAATAACTGATCACTTCACTCATTCCAAGTAGATATAACAATCTTCTAGCCATAGGATCATCTTCTTTAAAGAAAGGGATCATAGACTTAGGAAAATACCATCTAGTAGAGAAGGTATCTAAGTTCTCGATCTCTATTTGATATTCTACTTGTAAAGTATCTTCTGTATGAGTCAGTGTATATCCATGATAGATACACTTTCCATACTCTTCTCTTAGCTTCTTAAACATAGAATACTCCTTTCTAGTATCCAATATAACGCATATGATATGGTTCTTCTAGATGAGAAAAGTCTGCTTCCTCATAGAATGTGAAACCATAACGAGAAACATTTTCTAATAAGAAATTGTATTGTTCACTGTCTTCTAATGGAATATCTTCTTGTAATGCGATATCTACACTTAATCCTAATTGATGTTCATTATGAGAAGGCCATCCCCACATTTCAAAGGCTTGTTGTGCTCCATACTCACTGATCGCTTCTAAGTAATTTTGTTGAATATCATCATAAGATAAATATCCTTGTGTCACAGTGAAACCTCCACATTTCTCATTCGTCATAGTTTCTAGATATACACACATAAGATTTAAAGAATCAGCTGCTTCTTTTCTAAGTTTGATCTCTTGATCGATAGTAGGAATACAATTGTAATTCTTAAGAGATATTAGATCTGTTGGTTCATATTCTCCAATCGTATTATTCAGTCCTAATTGTAAGGATACATCATCGGGATTCAGTACGATCTCTGCTTGATTATTGTATGGAGAATGGTCTACTAGCATCTTACGTAATACAGGATAGTCATAATACTTCAATGCTTCTAGAATACTCTCAAAGTCTAAGGTAGACTCTACTGCATTGACGAATGTGACGATCGTATGAGTATCACTAGGACGTACTTTCTTGGCTTGTCCATATAACTCATAGTGATCGAATACGAATAGATCATCTTGTAAGAATTCATAGAACTTATTGACATCTACATTATTCTCTACAATATATAAGATCTCATCATCATTTAATTTCTCTAATAACAAACTACGATTGGCTGATGTAACATAGGTATTACGGGCTAAGATATCATAGTTCATGTTCATATATACAAAGCTAGCAATACTGATGATCAGTAATCCAGCTAATAATAGCAAACGATTTTTACTCATATCAACACCTCACCTTTTTATTATACCATAGTTATTTCCTAAGATTAAGATAGAAAAGACCTTGTTTTCAATAAACAAGGTCTAATTACTACTTATGATTCTCTAGATCGTGTAAGAATGCTCCGATCCTTTCTACTGCTTTCTTGATCTGTTCTAAGGAATAAGCATAAGAGATACGAATAAAGCCTTCTCCTTCTTTTCCAAAGGCTGTTCCTGGTACACAAGCAACGTTTTGTTCTTCTAGTAATCTCTCACAGAATTCTTCACTTGTTAATCCTGAGCAAGTGATATTAGGGAATACATAGAAGGCTCCTTTCGGATAGGCTGTCTTTAATCCAATATCATTTAAACTCTTTACTAGAAAGTCCCGTCTTTCCTTGAAAGATTCACGCATCTTGACTACTTCCTCATCACACTTAGTAAGCGCTACGATAGCTGCATATTGAGAGATCGTAGGAGCACACATGATAGCGTATTGGTGTACTTTATTCAGTAATTTGATCATTTTCTGATCTGCTAGGATATATCCAAGTCTCCATCCTGTCATCGAGAATCCTTTAGAGAATCCATTGATCAGAATGACTTTCTCTTTGATTTCGGGGAAGTTAGCAATAGAAGCATGATTTCCTTCATAAGTTAATTCAGCATAGATCTCATCACTCACTACATATAGATCATGTTCTTGGATCAATGGTACGATCTGAGCATAGTCTTCATATGTCATGACTCCACCTGTTGGATTACCAGGGAAGTTCATTAGGATCGCTTTAGTTTTTGATGTGATAGCAGCTGCTAGTCTTTCTTTCGTTAAACGGAAACCATCTTCTTCTCTTAACTCTACGCATACAGGAGTACCCTGTGCCATTAATACACATGGTTCATAAGATACATAGCCAGGAGTAAGAACGATGACTTCATCCCCAGGTTGTAAGATCGTACGGAAGGCAATATCTACTGCTTCACTACCACCGATCGTTAATAAGCAATTATCTACTGTATAATCTAGATCAAATCTTCTTTTCACATAGTGACAGATCTCTTGTCTTAATTCAATGAGACCTTGGTTAGAAGTATATTTCAATTTACATTCTTCGATCACTTTGATCGCTTCTTGGCGAACTGCTAATGGGGTAGGAAAGTCTGGTTCTCCAACTCCTAGAGATACTACCCCTTCTCTAGTAGCAGCTAGGTCAAAGAATCTACGAATTCCACTAGGTGGCATATTAACAACGATGGGGTTTAATTTAGAATAATCGATCATATTAGTTCCTCATTTTCTTTCTTATTATCTTCTTTTCAGTATATTCACTCTCTATCATATTCAATACAAAGGTACAATAAAAACAACATTATCTAAATCAACAGCCCACAGGCGCTTAGAGTAGCATTACAAGCTCGAAAGAATAATTTAGATACGAACATACTACTCACCTCTCTTTGTAATTATTATATTATGAAAGCTTTTGAAAGTAAATGAAAAGTTTACAAATGAATGTAAACTTTCTGTAAGTTATTAATTATCGATTCGATCGTAGAACTTCTTTGTACTTGGTAATCCTCTTTCCAATAACAATTGAAGTAATTTACACATATTTAAAGCAGTGTCTTTTCCTTCATATGGATTGATCGTACAACTAGCTTCAAATAAGAACTGTGGATCTTCTAGTTTATCTAAGGCATATAGTATAGCTGCCTTATTTGCCTCTACATGTACTACACTAGAAGCGGAGATACGTCCCTTTTGACGATTTCCAATATTGATCGTTGGGATCCCGAAGCTTGGTGTTTCAATAATCCCACTAGAAGAGTTTCCTACGACTGCTAAGCAATGCTTCATAGCACTTAGATATCGTAATTGACCAAGGGATGAGAAAACAGCACAGCGATCACTATGCTTCGCCACGAATACATCGATCATATCATTTAACTCATTACGATGCATATCACTATTAGGTCGAGTGAATAAAACACGATATTGTTCTCGTAATTCTAAGGCATCTAATAAGGCTTGCATTTGATAGGCTTGATCTGCTCCTTCTAGAGTAATAGGATGGAATGTAACTAATAAGGTATTCTTATCCACCTTGAACCCGATCTCTTTCTCTAATTCCGCTTCACTCAACAGATCCATCTTCTTAATATTCTCTACTCCCAAAGAACCTACATTGAACACGAAATCTGGTTGTTCTCCCATCTGGATCAATCTAGAGGAATAAGACTTAGTAGAAGCGAAGTGGATCGTAGACATCTTAGAGATCGCATGTCTGAATAACTCATCCATAGCTCCTTGTGTGATCTCTCCCCCATGAATATGACACACAGGAATATGGAGAACTACACAACTACTCACGATCGGTACTAGTTCATATCGATCTCCTAGTACCACTACCACATCACTTTGTAATCTTTGTAATGCCTCAGCAATTCTAACCTGTGCATTACTCATAGTCGTAATGATCCCTAACTCATCATCACTCTCATCTAAGATATCGATATACTCATCGACCTCAAATCCATCTTCTTCAATTCGATTCATGGTAGCACCATATAAAGTAGATAGATGCGTACCCGTAACGATCAATTGTAATTGCATAGTAGGATTTTGAGAGATCTCTTTCATCAAAGGAGATAATAGACCATATTCAGCACGTGTAGCTGTGATAACACATACTTTAAACATCACTATTCCTCCTATCTTAACTTCTGATTCATATCATTTAGACCACTGATCACACCCATATCTAAGAATCCTTCTTCCGGAATGATATAAGTACCTACTCTTTGATTATGGGCTAATAGATTCTCAATGATCTGTGTCATATGGAAGAATTCCATATCAGGGAAATATTCAAATGCTTTCTTAGAGATCACATACATCCCTGTATTAATGAATTGCTTGATACTAGGTTTCTCACGCAATGCTAAGATCTGTCCATCTGCATCTGTATCGATCACTCCATATGGAATACTTACTTGCTTAAGGGCACTTACTACAGTCAGTAGGTTTTCTTCTTCTTTATGTAGATCTAGTAGGTTATTGATATCTACATCGATCAATGTATCACAGTTTACTACAAAGAAATCATCGTGTAGAAGGTCTTCCATCAGTGTAAGAGATCCTCCTGTGCCTAGAGGTTTATTCTCTTCTACGAATGTGAAGTGACATCCTTCCATGGCTTCATCATAGTATGCTTTAATGATATTTTTCTTATAGTTCAAAGATAAGATATAATTCGTTAATCCTGCTTCTTTAAAGCGTGTAAGAATACGCTCTGAAATAGGCGTTCCAGCTACAGGAATCAATGGTTTAGGTAATACGTTAGTATATGGATATAGACGCTCTCCCTTACCTCCTGCCATCATGACTACTTGGATATCCTTATATTCTTCTCTGACTTGTGTTGGTCTACTTAATACAGCATGGTTATATAGAATATACTGGATCTCTTCTTCCTCATTCACTACTGGAATACTTTGGATCCCATATTGCGCAATGATCGCATTTCCTTCTTCCTTTGATACACATGTTCTACATGGAGTCTTCATGCAATCTGCAGCTGTACCTTCCATACTACGCGTAGCGATCACATAACGACGAATATCTCCATCGGTAATAGAGCCGATGACTTTACGATCTCTTACTACATATACTGTCTTTACAGGTAGTGTGTTTAGTAGATCCATGACTTCTAATATAGTCATTGTCTCTTGAATGACATCTTGCATATGATCACCCCTTTCTTTGAATGATCTCTTGGATCACGTATAATGCTTCCTCATCTGTTAGAGAAGTAGAGCATGGGATATTCACGATCCTATCAATATAATACTCTGACTTAGCTAGATCCCCATGTAAACAGTGTTGATATGGTTTCTGATGATGGATCAAGCCCCAGATAGGACGTGTTTCGATTCCTACTTCTTTTAATTCTCTCATAAGTTGATGACGATCCATTCCATAGTCTTTCTCCCATAATAATGAGAAGAACCAACGATTACTACGAGTATCCTTACGGAAGTCCATCATCTTTAGACCTACTTCTTCAAACTTAGTTCTATATAAGTTATATAACTGTTCTTTTCTAGTAATGAAACCTTCTAATAATTCTAATTGTCCTACTCCAATAGCAGCAGAGATATTAGTTAGACGATAGTTATATCCTACTTCATCATGGACAAAGTACCATGAATCCGTTTTAGCTTGGGTAGATAAGAAACGAATATGCTTTAGGTGCTCTTCGTGATTAGATACCACGATCCCTCCTCCGCCAGTAGAGATGATCTTATTACCATTGAAGGAATATACCCCATAATCACCAAATGTACCAGCCATCTTACCAGTACTATCTTTTGTACCTAAGGCTTCACAAGCATCTTCGATCAATGGTAAGGAATACTTATGACAGATAGTACATAATGCTTCCATATTTGCTAAGTTTCCAAAGATATGAACTACTACTACAGCACGTACTACTTTACCACTTTCTGTATGTATTACAATTCCTTCTTTATATTCACATTCATTCTCTAAGAATGTTTCTAACTTCTTAGGATCTAGACATAATGTATCATCACAATCTATGAAGTATGGTTCAGCACCTTGATAGCGAATAGGATTTACAGAAGCAATGAATGTTAGAGTAGGTACTACAACTAGATCCCCACTTTGTACGCCTGCTTCTTTATAGGCTAAGTGTAGGCCTGCTGTTCCACTTCCTACTGCTACGGCTTCTTGTACACCAGCATATTCTGCTACTTTTTCTTCAAATTTATTGACATAAGAGCCTACTGATGAGATCCATCCATCTCTTAAGGCTTCATCTACATATTTTTGCTCATTTCCGCACACATTGGGTACAGATAAAGGAATTCTTTTCATATAATGCCTCCTATAGCATATATCTATTTACATCGTATTCGTCTAAGTTCTCTTTGATCCAAGCGATCGTTTCTGCTAGTCCTGATGCTAGGTCATATTTCGCTTCAAAGTTAGTTAGTTCTTTTAGTTTCTTGTTACATCCTAGTAATCTAGTAACTTCACTCTTGCTAGGACGGATGCGTGCTTCGTCAAGGACGATCTTAGCGTTTGGATTGATCTGGTTAATTAACTCTTGGGCTAATTCTCCCATAGAGATCTCTACGCCTGTTGCGATGTTGATCTCTTCTCCGATCGTCTTATCACTTTCTAGAATAGCAATGAAGCCTTGTACAGTATCCTTAACATAGTTAAAGTCACGTGTTGGGTGTAAGGCACCCATCTTTATCTCTTCTTTGCCTGCTAGTAATTGGGTAATGATAGTTGGGATGACTGCACGTGCTGATTGTCTTGGTCCGAATGTATTGAATGGACGTACGATCGTTAATGGTAGGTCAAAGCTACGGTAATAAGCTTCTGCCATACGGTCTGCTCCGATCTTGGTAGCAGAGTATGGAGATTGTCCTTGGTATGGGTGTTTCTCATCGATCGGTACGTATTGTGCTGTACCATATACTTCACTTGTAGAAGTGACTAGAATACGTTTTACTTTATTAGCTCTAGCAGCTTCTAGCACATTCAATGTTCCTTTGACATTTGTATCTACATAGGCTTCTGGGGCTACGTAGCTGTATGGAATAGCGATAAGGGCTGCTAGGTGTATGATCGCATCACAGTCTTGAGATAGAGTCTTCATTTGGAATGGGTCACGTACATCTCCATGGACCATTTCGATCTTTTCTTTTACTTCTGGTGCTAGTGAATCTAACCAACCAAATTTACCGAATGAATTATATAATGCTAATGCTTTTACTTGATATCCTTTTTCTACTAGGGCTTCACATAAGTGACTTCCAATAAATCCTTCTGCGCCTGTTACGAATACTTTCATAGTTATTTCTCCTGTTTCTATATTGATAACTTAATGGTTATAATATCCCCATTTTATATATACTTTATTATTATACTACATTTCATTGTTTAGCGGTAACAAAATATGTTATTTTAAGGAAAATATGAAATGCAATAAAAAGACGGTCTACATAATGCAAACCGTCTTAGTTAATTACTTTTGTGATAAATGGATAATATGCCATTTACCATCATTATTTGCAACATTGATTATTGTATTCTCATCAATAACATAGAATTCATTCATAAAGGCAGTAAACTTAATATTTTCATAATCTATCTTTACAGACTCGACTTTATCTGCAGTGATCTTATTTAAAGTCTGACTCTTGTCTCCAAATGTACTAATATACATATCCTCTGTTATCATTACAGGTATAAAGTTGCAAGGAACAGTATTCTCCATTTCCACATATTTATCTGTATGGATTAAATAATTGCATGCTCTATGATTTTTCCTACGGACTGGGATAGCAATATGATCATTATATAGAATAGGTTCTACATTAAAGGTCGAATAATCGCTATAAGAATCATAAGGTAGATCAAAACTATCTACACTCAAATGATTTTCTGTTAACAAATTAAAATATAGTATATAGCCACCATCGTAATATGCAGTATAAGTAAGTCCTAAATACTTATCATTCGCCACCAAAGACTCCTCAAGTACATTATTCTCCATTTCTAAAACTGTTGTCCATTCCTTTGAATCTTCATCATATTTGAATAATTTATTACCAACAGTAGAACCAGCAGTATACATCATGTATAGATCACCATTATAAACTTCAAGATCATACTTTGGACCAGAGATCGCCCATTCAACTGGCACTTCTATTTCTTCTTTGATCATTTCACACGAATCAAGTGTACAAGAGTAGATTCTATAAACATACTTTGAAACCTTTAAAAAATCATCAAGTACAGTTTCATGAGTTGTAAGATACAAGTGAGTATCAGTAGAAACATGATCAGTATCTCTTTTTTCACCTGGAAATGTCACTAATAACTCCGCTTCTTTACCATCCATAGATACTAAATAATACTCAGAACCCTCATCCGTATTATTCGCTACTACCACATTATCTTGAAATACTGTAATCCCCTCTGCATTTGGAAGTTCAGTAAACAAATCTACATCTACAGTCTCTATACTTATCTCAGGTGGAAATACAGCCTCTTTCTCAGTAACAGTACACCCACATAACACCAACACAGAAAGTACCACTAACCACAAACGCCTCATACACTCACACCCTTCTATTTACCCATATTATACCATATATACCACTCTATAAATCTTAAGTCATTCTTAATTTATCCTACTAGTATTGAGGTTTTAGACCATAAATGGTATAATTTACGCAATAATTAAGGGAGGATATTTATGGCCCAGAAAAAGAAAAGAAAATTGTCTTATTGGCAACGTGTATACCTAACATTAAAGATCAGAACAAAAAGATTGATCAAAAGTCTAGCACAAGATGTGAAAGAGAATAAGATCCCTCGTAAATATATCCTAGGAGCTGTAGGTGGAGTACTAGCAGTAGTTCTATTCTTTGTAGGAACATTTGCCTACAAAGCACATCGTATCTCTACACAAACAGATCTAGGATACACTAAGGAAGAAGCACAATTGATCTTAGATAAGCAAATGCAAACTATCACAAAGGAATATGGGTATTCTAAACACTTCGTAATCGCCTTAGGGAATGATACATACGATAAGGAATATACACCATTATACTTCTATGTAGACTCATTTAAAGAAAACACTAAGAACTTCTATAATAAACTAGTCGCATTAGAATATACACAAGAAGAGATCAAAACGATCTTTAAATCATTAGAAGAAGAGGACATCGTACCCCTATTCATCTTTGAGAAACAAACTGATATTACTCAGTATATCTCAGATATCAAGAAAGGTAATATGGAAGGATATCTAAAACCATATGAGAATACTACAACAATAGATGTAATGACTAATGATGCATTAGTAACTAAAAAACAAGGATTAAGTGCTACATTCATTCCAGAAGAACTTACTTCTATCTCTCAATACTGTGCCTTCAATCCTGGTAAACTTACACAAGAAGCTACTACAGCCTTCAATGCTATGTGTATGGATGCTAAGGAACAAGATATCTACTTTGCTTCTATGACTGCATATCGTAGTTATGAAGAACAATCTAGTAGATATGCGAAGTTATCAGAACAATATGGTTCATTACAAGTAGATGATTATACACCACGTCCTGGTCATGATGAACATCAAACTGGTCTAGCAGTCAATGTTTCTAGTATGGCATCTTATCCAGAAGGTACTACATTTGTGAATACGAATGAATATGCTTGGTTAGTAGAACATGCTGCTTCTTATGGATTTATCTTTAGATATCCAGAAGGAAAAGAGTTTATTACTGGTATGGATTATGAGCCTTCTCATTTACGTTATGTAGGGGTTGAATTAGCTGAATTACTACATACGAATGACTTAACATTAGAAGAATATCACGCTATTTATAAGTAAGAAAAAGCAGCCTATATTGGCTGCTTTCATTATCCATTAAAGTTTACTCTACGGAACGCAGATACATCCTTAGGCTTACCTACGACCTTATTGAAGTTCTTCCCTTGTAAACTACTCTTACTAGCACGACTATTTGCTAAGATCTCTTTCCCTGTCTTCTTCTTTTGATTAGACAATAAGATCATAGGGGTATTCATCTCAGTCTTAGTCATACCCGCATGTTGTCCTTTAGGTGGACCCTCTTGAACATAACATACACAATACTTATCAGTAGCACAAGCTAGGAAATCTCCTACAAACTCATGTGCTAAAGAAGATGGTTCACCAGGACCCAATAACTTCTTCTCAAACACTTCCTCATGCGTAAATAAAACAAAATAATCTCCATAATACTTCTCAAATAACTCAGCAAACTCCTCTTGCTTACCATCCTTAATATGGAAACTTGCAGCACGAGCTTCTAGTGTAGGAGCTACTTCAAATAAAGATACAAGATCTTCGTGTTCTTCTAAATGAAGATATTCGATATCCATATGACCATGATCTGCTGTCAAAATGATCAAAGTATCTTCTGGTAAAGACTGCATCATCTCTTGCACATTTCTATCGATCTCACTAGCATGCGCCTTGACCTCATCACTCTCTACGCCATATTGATGCATAAGGCTATCTAATTTATCCCAATATACATAAGTATACCCTTCTTTAGTTGGATCATTAGCAGAAGCTTTGATCATATCACATTGATCTTTGAAGCATGTGACTTCTTTAGTTCTGAATGGTGGATAGATGAAGCTACCATACTTACCAGTTCTAGCTACTTGTTCCCATAGGGGATCATACTTCATAAGATCGAATTCAATGTTACGTGGACATTGCTTAGTCTCATCATAGTATCCTCTATCTCTGAACAAGATATAATCTTCCTTGTACTCTTTGAAGTATTGATGCCATCCGATCCATCCAGTCGCTACTGGTGGTAGACCACAGCAAGCAGTAGTAGTAGCGGCTACTGTTGTGCTTGGATATACTGTGCTTAATTTACGGACTGCTAATGAGCTTAAATAAGGCATTTCTTTCTTTAATTTTTGTAGATTATAATAACCTAGTCCATCGATCAAATACATGAACACATGTTTATAACCCTTTGCTAATTCTTTATCTAGAGCTGTTAGTGAACGATATGGTGTATCGATTCCATAGTACTTCTGGATTGATGAAGTGATCGCTAACATACTTTCTTCATATTTAGGTAATTGCATATAATTCCCTCCTATCGATTCATTATATATATTTATTATCTAAAGTGCAATGATTCTGCACTGAATTACAAATATTTCTTTTCTAATTCCACTAAATATTGTTTAGTGGCTATTCCTCCTGCATATCCTACTAGATCTCCCTTTACTCCCATGACTCTATGACATGGTATGATTATGGGAATAGGATTATTATGGTTAGCATTTCCTACGGCTCTACAGGCTTTGCTATTATGGATCTGAATAGCAATTTCTTGATAAGTTCTAGTTTCTCCATAAGGAATGCTTTGTAATGCTTGATAGACACTATCTTGAAAAGGAGTTACGTCTAATGATATGGGAATCGTGAATTGTTTTCTTTGTCCCATAAAGTACTCATCTAATTCTTTTCTGATCTGAATACTAAGCTGATCTTCTTCATCATTGATTCCTAGATCTTGGAAACTGATGTGGATCAAAGCTTGATCTTGTATTTGAAATGAGAGGATCCCAAAGGGAGCTTGGTAGTGATATGTTTTCATAGTATACTCCTTTGATAGTATTATATCACATTAGGAGTACTTTACTGATAGGAGTATATAAGAATATTTTTAAAAAACTTCAAATAAATATTGCCAAAGTCAAACTTTTACACTATAATATTCATGTTCTCATAAATGGCCCGTTGGTGAAACGGTTGAACACATTGCCCTCTCAAGGCAACATTCACGGGTTCGAATCCCGTACGGGTCACCATTTGTAAATTAAGGAGATAGCGATATCTCCTTTTTTGTTATTTCTGTAAAAAGAAAACTGCAGTTTCCTGCAGTTTATCTTATCCTAACTTAGCTTGTAACTTCTCAATACCTACAGTAATACGACGAATAGTTTCTTCTTTACCTAAGATATTAGAGATCTCTACTGCACCACCAGGAGTCTTATCTTTACCAGTAATAGCAATACGAGCAGGCCACATGATCTGACCATTCTTCATCTCTAACTTAGTAGCAAGTCCAATATAGCCATCATGTAATGTTTCCATGTTGTATTCTTCTAGACCTTCTAACATCTCTTTACAGTGGATCAATGACTTAAGAGCGATCTCTTCTGTAGTCTTCATCTTCTTATGAACGAATAATGCTGTATCATATTCTTGTAATTCATCAATGAAATCTACATTTGGTTCGATATCAGTCAACTTATCAGTACGTTGTTGTAAGATAGCTGCTACTGCATGTAGATCTACGTCAGATTTGATAGCATTCTTCATATAAGGTAATGCTAACTCATACCAAGCTTCAGCATCCATGTTACGGATGTACATACCATTCATCCAAGTTAACTTCTCAATATCGAAGATAGATGGAGACTTACTGATACGTGATACATCGAATTTTTCAGCTAGTTCTTCTAATGTGAAGATCTCTTCATTATCTGCTGGGCTCCAGCCTAATAATGCGATATAGTTCATGATAGCTGCTGGTAAGTAACCCTTAGCTACTAGATCTTGGAATGAAGCATCTCCGTTACGTTTAGATAACTTGTGATGTTCATCTTTCATTACTGGTGGAAGGTGTACATAAGTAGGCTTTTGCCATCCAAATGCATCATAGATAAGATTGTACTTAGGTGTACTTGATAAGTATTCATTACCACGTACAACGTGTGTGATCTTCATTAGATGGTCATCGATAACGTTAGCAAAGTTATATGTTGGGAATCCGTCAGACTTTAATAGAATTTGCTCATCTAATACTGAGTTTTCTACTTCGATATGACCATATACTTCATCATCAAATGATGTAGTACCTTCTGGATCGATATTTTGACGAATAACATACTTCTCGCCTGCTGCGATCTTAGCAGCGATCTCTTCTTTACTTAAATACTTACAAGGATCATCGTATAAGAAACCTTCTCCAGCTTCTTCTCTTTCCTTAGCTAATACAGCTTCATCACAGAAGCAATAGTGAGCACCACCAAGTTCTACTAACTTCTCAGCATACTCTTTATACATACCACATTGCATACGTTCACTTTGCACATATGGACCATATTCACCACCGATATCTGGTCCTTCATCGTGATGTAAACCACATGTCTTCATTGTATTATAGATAATATCTACTGCTCCTTCTACAATACGACCTTGGTCAGTATCTTCGATACGTAAGATGAATGTTCCTCCATCTTTCTTTGCTACTAAATATTCATATAGAGCTGTACGTAAGTTACCAATATGCATATATCCAGTAGGACTTGGAGCAAATCTAGTACGTGCTTTTTCCATAATTAAAACCCCTCTTCTATTATTTAACTCACTTATATATTTTATAATACAAATCCTATTTATTCAACATCTTAAGTAGTATTTCCTTCTTTTTATGTCTCATTCTTTCCATTTTAATTGACTTTAGGATATGGTAGTACTATAATATTTAGGCAAACATTTATTGGGATATAGCCAAGCGGTAAGGCTTCTGACTCTGAATCAGACATGCACAGGTTCGAATCCTGTTATCCCAGCCATTGTAGATAGTAAGCACTGAAGAGTGCTTTTTCTTTTGTATAACTATTATGGTCAGTATATCTCTATACTGACCATTGTTTACTTAGTAATAACTGGTAATGTAGCGCTCGCTGTACCTAAACTATAATATGTATCCGGTTCATATGACAATACTTTTACTCGAATAGACTCATCATCCACGTTAGGATCTAACCTAACAGTCTTAACATACTCACCAGGTCTAACTATACCAGTAGTACCTATCTCTTCTCCTAGAGCATTATAAACGCGTAATAGTAACCATACTGTATTCTCTTTAGGATTTGTGAAGTATACACTTAATTCATTCTTTTCTAGTAATGGTGTACCTGCGATAGAGAAACCATAGTTTCCTTCTATCATAATATCACTGTAATTAAGTAAGGGATCTACCTCATTGGGAACACCTATTTCAGCATGTACTTCGAATGGCGGTGCTTGGAAGTTCCCTACAATAATATCTGATTGTCTGTTAGTGATCATAGTAGTTAGATACACTAGCAATGCTAGTAAGATCATAGTTAGTATTCCTATGATGCTTTTTTGTACTTTATCCATTGTATTCTCCTAATACTTTAAAGAAACACACGGGGATGCCGTGTGTTTTATGGTTGTAGTGGGTTATTGGATAGATAATGTTACTTCAGCAACAGTTAATGTTTGCTGTGTACGAGAATTAGGTTGCCCATTAACAGAAACTGTATAAACTACTTTGTCAGCTTTCTCTTCATCCCCTAAACGTTCATTTGCATCAGCAGTTTCTAATTCTTCATCACCATTAGTCATATTAAAAGTTACATCCACACCATCTGCAATATTATCAGGACATGAAGCATCAACAGTAACAGTTTTATTAGAGTGGTTGGTAACAGTTACTGTACCTTCATTATGACTCCATCTGCCTGTTTCATCAGTAGAATATGTGTGGTTACCAGGATTCCAAACATAATCATCAAATGTATAAGTGAATACTAAATTTGACCAAACAACATCAATTTTATATTTAGTTTCTGTAACATCAACATTTACATTAACCAACACATCAATAGGATCTATGCTATTAAAATTTGCACTATCTGTTATACTTGTACTTGTAGCAAACACTGTTGTCCCAAGAGATAATACCATCAAAGCACTAATAGCAAGCGTAATAAGTTTTTTCATAAATCTACCCTTCTTTCTAAATAATATGAATTCTTAATTACTTATGCAATATATATAAATATATAGCATCCTTTTTATTCGGTAACAGTTACCGTTACCTCTGTGATATCTGATTGTAGAGGAGCTCTCTCACCTGTAACAGGATTATAGAAAGATACTCTAAATAATCCCATGTATACTCCTGTAGAGATCTTAGCATCTCTTTCAGCAATAGACATCTCGTATAAGGCGTTTCCAGGCGGAATAACACCTGTTTTACCAATGAAGTATTCTACACCATCCGATACAATATATAGCTCTAGAACAGCGTTATGATCTGATGTATCGGGATTCTGATAATAGATCTCAGATGTATCGCTAGATAATGAAACAGTTACTCCCTTTGTAAATACCATAGATACTGATCCTCCTCCAGAACTAGATGGTGTTACCTCTGGTTTATCTGGAAGTGGAGAGATCGGATCGATCTCTACGATTCCTGGATCTACACTAGGTTGTGGATTATCTGGTTCTATTACAACAGGAGGCTTAGGATTAGCGAATAACCATCCGATAAGAATCGCTGCTCCTAGGATCAAAGTAAGTAATCCTAGTACTATTGCAATGAATGCAGCATTACTCTTATAGAAAGCAACATACTGATCTTCACCTACTGCAACATACCCGATCACTTTGTTTAGTCCTTTGTAAGTACCTTGACTATAGATCGAAATGTTCATAGTACTAACAGTAAGGATCCCTACCTTTTCAGCAGAACCTAACTTTCCATTGGTTTCTGCGACAAGTTCATAACCACCACTAGGATATAATTCTTTTATCTTCTTATCAGAATAACAAAATACACTTTCATTTCCTAGTTTAATAACCTTGTCGTAGTCATTCTTTAAAACATAGTTTAATTGTATCATGCCCCAGCTCCTTTCTCTTTAATGCTAACTGTACAATTACCCGAGATAAAGTTATCTGGAAGTACTTGTGATCCAAGAGGTACATTAGTTGAATCCCCTTCAATCTCTTCTCTAATATTGAAGAAGACCGTAACACTCACTGGATCTCCATTAGCTTTTGGAAGAGTTACAGAAGTGATTGTTGTACCTTCAGTATTAGAATATATTCCTCTTATAGTCGGATATTGACTAGAAGCATAATAAAGCAAATCAACTTCAAAATCAGTTGAACTTGAACTATTTGTAAAAGTAACATAATTAGTTGTCCCTATAGGAGAGAAACTACCATTAGAGTACGTATGAGTTTGTGGATCCCATATTCCTTTGTTATATTCGAAGTTCATAGTTCCCCATGTAATAGTAATATCATCAACAGATTCATAATAGTACACTGTTACCTCAACATTATCTGCATTGATCACACCACTGACGACATTCAATGTAGATGTATATCCAGAAATCGTTGGTACAGTAATACTATATGATTCACCATGTTTATACTCTTCAATTATCGTCTCAGGTAATTCAACATTAGAATCTAAACATGTGAAATAGATAGTAACTGTATATTTAACTTTAGTATATAAGACTATAACCACTACATTTTGCGCTGGCATCTTACCAGATACGATTGGTGTTTCGCAATTATATCCTTCAATTTGTGGTGAAGTATATGAATAGTCAGTTCCTATCTCATGACTATTAATAGTACTAGGTCGTAACTCTTCACCTTCTTCAGAAACATACTTGATAGCAACAGTGAATGATAATCCTTTCCAACTAGCTGTTAAAGTAGTATCTTCAGTAATCTTAACAACTGTATTAGAATCAATCAGTTGATCATTTAATTTCCAACCCTCAAACGTATATCCTAGTTTGACAGGTGTTGGTAATTGTCCATATATAGAATCATATTCTACAGATTTAGTACTTTCAATGTTAGAAATACTTCCTCCATTAGGATCAAATGTTACTGTATATGTATTTGGACTATATGTAACAGTATGAACTTCTCCATCATCGTCCATCGTACCAGAAACAATAGAAAGATCTGGTGTATATCCATTAATAGGTGGAGAAATCACTTCATAAGAAGCTCCATATTCTAATTGTTGACTATATGGTTCAGCAGCTTCCTTACCATCTTCATATACATAGTTAATAGTTAATTTACCTTCTGCCGAAGAATACGTAACAACATATTTTTGCTCTTTCGAACCATCCACTATATCACTTATTACAAGTTTATCAGCTATATAGCCAGCGATCTCATCACTCTTAATAGTAAACTCAGTATTATGAGCAATACTATGGGTATCGGTACGTATCAATGTACCATCTGCATACTGATAAGTAATAGTAATATCATATTCCTTTGGTACATATCTACCAACTGCTACAACATTTCTCTTAGGCATTACAGTTACAGGATCCGAATTGCCACCATCCCAAGTCCATTTAAGATCGTAATGATCATATTTTGCTGGAAGATCTTTACCAACACTTTCAAAATCTGTTTCCATTTCAATTGGTTCACCATAGTGTCTATCTTTAATCTCAACTACTTCATACTCAGAACTTTCAGGTTCTTTTTGATACAAGTATGATACCATATACGATTCATGACATGCTTCAACAGTAATCAAGACATCACCATTAATTTTTCCTTTATAGATCAGAAGATCAGCGTTTGTATCACCTTTTCTCGTGTATACATAATCTGTACCTGCTACAAGCTTTTCTCCAGCAACTTCTACTGTAATCTCATTAGGCATGTGGTAATGAACATCATTTCCCATCGCAATGAGTGTAAAAGATGTTGAATAATCACTATTCGCATGACCACCTTCTCCAAAAGTGATCAATTGTGTATAATTACCTTCTGAATCTTTTTCAATGTTATCTGGAGTTACACCAGTAACTGCATAAGTAACTTTAGCATTTGTATATACTGTTGCTTGTTCAGTTTTGACTATATTAACAGCAGCAGTATGAACAGTCGCATAAGGTTCATCGTAAAGAGGACCATATCCTGCCTCAATTTGATATACAGTAG
Organism: Erysipelotrichaceae bacterium; assembly: GCA_015058845.1. Lineage (GTDB taxonomy): Bacteria > Bacillota_I > Bacilli_A > Erysipelotrichales > Erysipelotrichaceae > SIG230. The sequence continues at coordinate 117,284 of SVBO01000003.1, read as the reverse complement.
TTTTCTCAGGTCTAAGCTCTTCTGTATCATTGCGTGGATCAATCAACTTGATATAATCATCTTCCCAAGTATATTCTTTTTCAAGATCTAGTAGTTTTACACTCTTTACAAGATCTTTCTTAATAACTGGAGTACCACCATAAATATATGTTTTATTCTGAGTTTCAAGAGTAATACTATCTATTAGACTTCCCGGAATAGTTACATTAGCATAGTCCAATGTTCTATCCTCATCGATATTAATAAATTGTTCTTCTGTAGTTATTTCATCATTACCTGAATATGTACTTTGAGAAAGTTTCATACCAGTTAATAAACCAGATACATCTTTCTTTGCAGCGATCAATTCAACGTCATTACCACCAAGGAATCCTTCTCTTGGAACAAGCACTATATTCAATGTATAATCAACAAAAGCTATATCCTTTGTAACACTATCAGTAGTATACGACTTTGTAGTAGGAACAAGATCTATATCAACAATAACTCTAGTAAAAAGATAATCCTCAGCAATATCCTCTGGTAATACTGTTGTACCATCTTCTTTAATACGTTGTAGTGAAACATTAACTGATGCAGGTGTAGTTCCATCATCCTTTCTTACAACAGTTACTTGAGGAATATCCTCTACAGTATGTACTGTGAAATACTTAGAGATGGCAGTCTCTATTGTATATTTTCCAACAGCTGCCTCATTACCAATACCAGAACCAAAGCCAAGATTCTCACATTTCATTGAAGCACTGCCACCAGCATTTGTAGAAGATGTGCTTAGTTCTTTAGCAGCATCTTCACCTTCTATTAATCCACTTCCTTCTGTACCATTAATCATTCCACGATATACATAGTTACCATAAGCACTTCCAGAATTTCCCGAACCCCAAAGCCAGTTATCTTCTGCACTACCTTTACCGCCCATGTAAGAAGAAGCATCGGTTAACGGTGTAGTAGGAGTATAGAAGTTTTGATCATTAGCTGAATGACCATTACTACCTTTAACAAGAATACTCGATCCTCCACCACCACCTCCACCGCCAGCGATCATTAGATAATAATCTATCTCACCAGAAGCTAGATCTTTCAAAACAGCAATATAAGAGTATTCACCACCATCAGCACCTTCACCAGCCGTACTAGAGGCATTTGCATTAGCTCCTGCATATCCTTTAAGAATAGTACCTTGTTTGAATGCGAAAGAAGCTTGGATATATCCTCCTTTACCACCTGCACCACCTTGATTCCCGAACAAACTTGCATGTCCGCCAGTACCACCATCGCCTCCCTTAAGAGTGATAGTATAAATACCATCTACTGGAATAATAATAGTCGATTCACGTCCTAATTCTTCTGATCCATACTCAATACCAGTAAATTTAGGAAGTCTTCCAGAGGCATCAATAACAGATCCACTAGCATCTGAAGAAACATCAAGACTTAATGTATATTTGCCATCCGTATAAGATAGACCTTTCTTATAGACGATTACATTATCATTCAATGTACCAATACCTGTACCAGCAATGGTAATAACAGAAATACCTGTAAATGTCTGCGTAGTTAACTCGTCACCTAATACGGCATACTTCTTACCTGTAGGCTGTTTTGCAGTAGCAGTAATATCAATATAATATCTAGTCGTTTCATCCGGAGAAATCGTATTCTCAACCCCATCGATCATAACAAGAATAGAATTATTCCATTCATCTCGAACAGAATGATCACTAATGCTCTCCATAAAGAAATAACGCCAATCAGAAGAAAGATCATTTCGAACATCTGCATATTTATCAATATATAAACTAGACACCTTATGAACAACAAGTTCTGGATCTAGACCTTGTGGAGTGTGATTTACAGGAGATGGATCGATATGCATAGGAACGTTGACATATCCATTTTGATTTTTAAATGTAACATCGCCTTTAGTATAATTCGTATCAGTTGGAATAACTTCAATTAGATCATCAGCAAATAGCGGAACATTATTACCACCAGCGAACTCTTCTTTAGGAGTAAATGTTAATTTTAGTGTTAATACACCCTTGGATTGATCTGATCCATCTGGTGCCTCAGGTTTAAGATTAACATTTGGGATCAAGAACTTAAGAGTAGTTGTATTAAAATCATTTGTATTTGATACATTTCCATTTTGATCTTTTATGAAATCAACATGAACATTACCTTCCATCTTATATCCAGTATAGTCGATATTGATCAGCGATCTTCTATCATCTGTTGTATTATTAATAAAATCATATATCTTCGATTCTCTAACACTTCCATTTTCATTAGTAATTGTATTGATTGCTTCAAACTCAGTAATATTGAAATAGGGTGTACGAGCAAATTCAATATCCACTTGTTCTAGATAAGTATCATCTGACTCATCTAGATATACAATATGGAACTTTCCACCATTATCTGTATTCTTAGAACCAATTAGATAATCATTTGGATTTTGCTTTTCAAAACTACCGTTAAAAATATCTGCAACAAATGATGATCCACCACCACCGCCACCTATACCTTGTGCAAGTACGATATTAGACATCAGACCACCAGAACCACCAGCGTAACCAGCTCCACCGCCTCCGCCACGATAGTTACCAGCTCCACCAGCTCCACCAACAAGATTATCATTATAACTTCCAGCCCAGTCATTTGGTTGAACACCTTTACCAAGACCCCAAGCTGTTTTTACTGGATCACCTGGAATATAACTTCCACCATTACCAGCATATTCACCAGTACCATCTGTAGACCCACCACCTTGTCCAGCATACACAGTACCAGAAACAGCATATCCAGATGAAGTATCTAGATGTACCGAAGTAGAACTCATATTCCCACCATGACCACCATATGCAGTACCACGAGTATCTGTTCCATAAGAACCAGCACCACCGCCACCACCAGCGATCATGATATATTTTGATAGACGGTCTACCTCAGTTACATTTCTGACTAGATGACCATCATTATCGATATAATTCTCATAGAACTTATCTATCTCGGTTTGATCATCATACATAAATACAGCAGAGTAACCACCGCCACCACCTACAGTAGTACTACCACGGTCACCGTAGCCACCACCACCATTAGCACCGCCACCTTGACCTACTGTATTTGTTTGAGTACCTTTACCACCAAGAGTATAAAGAAGGATATCCCCTTCTTTTAAGGTAACGATACCATATACATATCCACTAGCACCACCGCTAGTCATATCTTCTTCTGTACCAGTACTAGCACCAGCACCACCCCATAGTTCAATAAGATATCTACCATTCTTATCAACTACATAGTAATCATCTTCAGTACTTGTTACATTATCATTACCTCTTTGCAAAGCATAGTCTGAAGATAGTTCAATCTCAAGGGTATAAGAAATAGAGGAATCAGCTCCCACATTTCTAGTAATTTTTGAATTATTATGTATATGTACACCATACATATTTGTATGATCTTCTAATTCTAGCGTATCAGCTAAAACAACAGTTGGGAAAAACACAATACTAGTGGCCATGATACAAATAGCAAATAATAAAGATAATAATCTTCTCATAAACCCCATTTCCCCCTTCAAATAAAATCAATATACACATAGATCATTGCTATTAGCAGTATTAATTTGCAAATGAAACATTGATCAAAAATTTACATAAACTCTTTCAAAAATAAGTATATCACTGAAAAAAAAAAAAAAATGATAAAAAATTTAAAAAAAAAATTTCAAAAATAAAAATAAAACTGAAAAAAAAAAAAAAAGAGGTATTATTAATGAAAACGCATACGAAAAATCTTATGAAACAAATCACTTTTTTTGTGTCACATTTAACAACACATTACTATCGCTCATTAAGTCCAGTAACATACTATTTATATTCAGCGATCTCTTAGATATATTGATCGTTCATATTGACATATATATAAAGAAACATAATTTGATATCAAAAAAAGTACTGATCCAGTTCCATTTAAATTAAAAAGAAAAAGAAGGAACTATAGCTCCTTCTTCCATAAACCATGTAAATTACAATACTCGTAAACAGCGATCACTTCTTCACCCTGTGCTAAACAGAACTCAGCATAAGGTTTCTCTGCAGATGTTAACTCTTTTCTTTGAATACCCTTATTTGTATGTAAGTAGATCCATTGAATATAATGCTCAGGAATCATAGGATGTTCGACCTCACCCACTTGTACCTTCACCATATTCCCCTCTACTACCACATATGGAACATGTTTCTCAACAGCAGCATCTACAGTATTCGCAACTAATTCCTTCATAGGCTCACCACAACAAATCACAGGTACACCACTAGCATGCACCATTTCAATAATATTTCCACAATGATTACAACGATAAAATTTCGCTTGCATAAAGTTCCTCCTTGCTCTATTCGAGCTAGATCATATACGATCTATCTACACATATATTATACCATTTTCTTAGTCATTTACAATATATATCAGTGCATATAGATACTAATGCTTATTTCTGATATTGCTAAGTTAAGAAATAGGTTTATAATAGAATTGTATAATTGAAAGGGGTTTCTTTATGCAAACTATCATTACTGAACAACAAGATCTATTAAATTCTAAAGGATTGATAGAAAATCCTGGTTTCGCATTTACTCCTGTTTGGAGATATAACAAAGAGAATATTCAAGCACCTAAATGGAGGATCAAGGAATGGGATTATTACTTGATCAATTCTAAGGACTATGCAGTAGCCTTTACGATCTCTGATCTAGCCTATCTTGGTATGATCTCTGTATCTGTATTAGACTTCCGTGTACCATCTAATCGTACACAAACTGTATTAACAGCCTTCCCTATGGGTAAATTTAATCTGCCTGCTACTCCTGATGCTGGTATTTCTCAATATATTGGTAAGGATGTTCAGATCAAAGTGAATGTAAAGGATGGTAAGAGACATATTCGTTGTCATTATCCTAAGTTTGATCAGGGAAAGGATCTAGATGCTGATCTGATCTTAGAAGATCAATATGAGGAATCTATGGTCATTGCTACACCATGGAAAGAGAAGCCTACTTGTTTCTATTATAACCAAAAGAATAACTGTATTGCTGCTGAGGGTACAGTAACTATTGGAGATGAGGTATTTACATTCTCTAAAGACACAGACTTTGCAGTCTTAGACTGGGGTCGTGGTGTTTGGACATATGATAATACTTGGTATTGGGGCACTGGTAGTGGTCTAGTATATGGTAAGACATTTGGGATCAACTGGGGCTATGGGTTCTCAGATCGATCTTCTGCTAGTGAGAATGTGATCTTCTATGATGGTAAGGTACATAAGTTATCAGAAGTATTCTTCCATATTCCTAAGAATGATAAGGGAGAATATATGTTTGAAGAACAATGGAAGATCACTAGTGATGATAATCGAGTAAACGGGATCTTTGAACCGATCATTGATCGCTATGCTAACACAGATCTGAAAGTGATCATTAGTACCCAACATCAAGTATTTGGTAAGTTCACTGGTACAGTGATCTTAGATAACAGTGAAGCCATCACTGTGAAAGATTTCATTTGCGCACTAGAAATGGTACGTAACAAATATTAATTAGTCATACACACAGTAAACAGCATTCTTTATGCATATCTTAGTATTGTAGATACATATCTACTAGAAAGGAGTATGTTATGAGGAATGCTGTTACATATTTATTCCGGATCGTTGTTTTAGCTCTATTAGCAGGTCTGCTTACTTACGTAGCCCTAACAAATGGAATCTTCATTCCTACTGTAGTCACTACTATAGCAGGACTAGCAACTGTCGTATTACTTACTCTAGTATTCATTTACCTAACAGGAACTGATACTACATCACACTATTGTCTATGTGGTAATCTAGCGATCGTAGGGGGTCTATTAGCCGTATTCTCTAGTATCATTGTATTACTAGGGATCGCCAATACGATCGTATTATTTATCGGAACTGCTTTCTTTATCGTATCCTTAGTATTATTACTAGGTGGGATCTGGTGTTATTTATATACACTACACCAATGTAATCGTTGTTAAGTAAAATGGGACTGTGATATCACAGTCCCTTTATAATTAATGCTTTAAAGAATCTATATATTCTTCCTTAGTCATAGTAATAGGATATTCCTCAGCAATTCTCTTAGTCCCTTCACTATCAACTAATAGATCGATCACAGTTTGTGCCATGATCATAGCAGGTTCGATATATACCTTAGAAGTATCACTAATACGGAAACTATCCCCATGAACTCTACCCACAGTACCACCAATGCCTAATTGAATGATCGGCTTGAATAATGATATATCCCCAATATCTCCCGCTGCCATAGAGACCTCATTGAAATAGATCTTATCATGCGTAGCATAGTCTAATACATTGGCTAATACACGATCATTGACTGGTCCACTTTGTACTAATGGATAATATCCTGGAATATTCTCGATCTTCACTTCAGCATTTAATGCTGCAGCACAATGATAGGCTGTCTTTTCTAATTGCTTATCTAATGTTTGGATCGTTGTTGGATTTACACTACGTACATAGCATTCATAAGTTACTTGTGCAGGAATACTATTAACACTTTGTCCTCCTTCAGTTACCATACCATGGATACGTACCTTATCCTCATCGACAAATGTTTCACGAAGCATTCCTACAGCACTTTGGAATAATGTGAAGGCATTTAGAGCATTCACTCCTAGATGTGGAATGACTGCTGCATGGGCTGCCTTACCTAAGAATGTAATACGTTTGAACGTGAATCCTGCTAGTGTAGAATTCACAGAATAATCATACTTACTCTCACCCATTACATGGACTGATAACAATACATCACAGTCATCGAATACTCCTGCTGCTAACATATTCTCTTTACCAGAGTAATACTCGATCTTACCTTGTTCTACTAACTGTTGACGATATTCCATATCACAGAACTCTTCAGCAGGTGTAAAGAATACCTTTACTGTACCATCTAACGCATCTAGTACACCACTACGCTTTAGAGCGATCAAAGCTGCACACATCACTGTTCCCTGTACACTATGTCCACATGAATGAGCAGCTTGTGTATTCGGATCCGCTTGCGGATGCCCTTGCGTAACGATCGCATCTAACTCAGCGATCAGACCGATCACTGGTCCATTTCCATTCCCAATACTTACTTCAAATCCAGTTTCAAAGTATTCCTTCTCTACATGGATCCCATTCTTCTCTAACGCAGCCATGATCTTCTTCTTACTCTCAAACTCCTTGAAACCAAGTTCAGGATGAGAGAATAGATCCTCTCCTAACTCAATGATCTCCTGTTCCATTTCACGAATCGTTTGCTTAATTCTCTCTTTCATGCTCTTCTCCTTTGATCTCTTCAACGATGATATCCATTTCATGACGTAACTTACACATCTCTTCTTGATCTACCTTACATACCTTTCGATCATAGGTATATAGACCATTGATCTCATCTTCCACATCACTTAACTGTGTATATATACTACCACATAATCCCTCTTTAATAAATGGAATTACCATAGTTCTATACGTATCACTGATCTTTCCTTGTAATTCTTCCTTAGTTTCTGATACTCCATATCCATAATGCGAATACTTCGCAAAGACATGTCCCTCAGCTAAATAAGTATATCCACCAAACTCTGATAATAATAATGGTCTTTCTTTAGGAGATAATGGAATACTCTTGAAGTAAATATGTTCACTATCAAAATCATTTTCTCCCTTAGCAAACCATCCAGAGGTAGCATCATAGATACGTGTTGGATCATTTTCTTTCGCAAGTCTATACATGGCATTAGAATCAAATTGTCCCCATGCTTCATTGAAGACTGTATATGATATGATACATGGATGATTATATAAGTGGGCTTGGGTATCTAACATATGTTGGGTAAAGAATCTTTGTTGCTTACAATCCTTCTTCTTCCCTTCTGGTAGGTTCTTGATCCCTATAGTTGGTAGAGCTGTATCTCTTAAGAAGTTATACTTCCCACTATTCACATGATCTTGCATGACTAACATACCATGTAGATCACAGTAATAATAGAAACACTCTGGTTCGATCTTGATATGTTTCCGTAATAAGTTCAAGCCTAGTTCCTTCATACGTAAGATATCTCTTTCAAACTCTTTCTCTTCACTTGGTAAGAAGATACCATCACAGTAATATCCTTGATCTAGAATACCATGTAGGAATATTGGTTCTCCATTCAGACACACTCTTTGCTTTCCTTTATATTCCTTGATCTCTACTGTACGAAGTCCAAAGTATGTTTCGATCTCATCATTGTCACATACGATCTTCATAGTATATAGATATGGATCTTGTAGTGTCCAAAGTCTTGGAACATAGCTTTCCTCATTGATCCATAATCCTTCTAATAAGATATAATCTCTCTTCTGGATCGATTGTGTGTATATAGAACCATCTGGCAAAGTAATAGAAGCTTTTAGTTCTGTATAGTTTCCTTCTATATCGACCTCTAACTGGATCCCTTGTAGATCTGGTGTGATCTTGATATTACGAATATAAGTAGTAGGTACTTGTTCTAGCCATACACTCTTCCAGATCCCACTGACTGGTGTATACCACATACCACCACGTGCTTTCGTTTGTTTACCATATGGATAATCTGTGGATAATGTATCAATAGCTTTCACGACCAATGTATTCTTATGATCATACTTCACACACTCTGTGATATCTAGGGTAAATGGTAGATACCCCCCCTCATGTTTACCCACTAGTGCATCATTCACATATACTTCCGCGATCTGATCCACTGCTCCGAAATGGAGAAGGATTCTTTCTTGGTCTAATTGTTTAGAAAGATCGAAATGATGGGTATATGTAAGGGTATCTTTCACTTTATGTTGATATAAAGATAACGCAGATTGTGGTGGGAAAGGGACTCTGATCTTGGTACCATTTAGATCCCAGATGCCATTCAGATTCTTCCAATTGTTACGTTTTAGTTGAGGTCTAGGATACTCATTCCATAAGATATCATTATCCTGGATCTCCTCTTGCCCCATACTAGTCAGTGTATAATTCGCATTACGAATATACTCTTCGATATACTTTGTACATAGTAATACGATTACTGTAATGATCACAGTGACTAAGAATAGATCACTACTAGGTAAGAATGACGTTGTACCATCATTATTCACGATCACTTCCGCATTACGAAGTACAAAGGAACCGATCCATGGGCCTACTACTCCAGGGATCAATACTTGCCCAATAATACGTACTCCTTGGAATTGGCCACTCTTCTCTACAGGAATGTGAGATCTCATCATAGCCCCAAATACCGCCATACTACATAGATATCCACACATCATCAATAATGATCCAATGAATACCCATACTATAGAAGTACATAGATATAAGATACTACACCCTACTATAAGCATTAGTAATGAGGGTTTGATCGATGTTTGAAATCCAAGCATGTCATATAGTTTCCCATAGCCTACTGTTGCGATAGAGGCAATGATGATAGCTGGTGCTAAGATCAATGTGTAATTCGTCATTTGTAATGTTTGCTCATAATATAGTATTAGATATGGCATATAGACTTGGATCGCTATACCGAATACTGCAAAGGCAGCGATCACTAGGTATAACAATGGATTCTGTGTAATAGCTTCCTTTGTGAAACTGTAACATACATTATGCCAATAACTGATCTCTGTGTTTGTTTCCACATGATCTTCGATCAGGAATATTCCGAGTACCCCTATACTCATTACAGTAATACCAATGATCAGGAAGATCGTGATCCATGATTCCATTAGATCTAAGTTAAAGGACATGAAGCCACCAAATACCACTAAGATAGATAGCACAGGCATCATAGCATTGACACCTTCTAATTTACCTCTATTAGACTCATCTCCACTCTCTGTTAACCATGCATTGAATGCTGCATCATTGGCAGAAGAACCTAGGAATGTCATTAGGCAATCTACTGCTATGACTAGTTGAACACCTAGTGTAGCAGCTGTGATAGTGCTACCTACTAGGGGTTCTAAGTACTCTAGTCTTATGAAGGAGAAGGCTAAGATCGATATTCCCCATAGAATATATCCCCCACAGATGAATACCTTTCTTTTCCCTACTTTGTCTGATAATGCACCTATTAGAATAGTGGTTAGAGCTGCTGTAATAGCACTAGCTGCTACCATGAATGAGATATCTGAAGCCGTAGCATGGAAGATCTTATAGATAAATACATTTAAGTACATATTCTCTACTGTCCATGCGACTTGCCCAATAAGTGAGAATAGAACTAATGCTCCCCATAATTTCAGATTCTTATTATTCATATCTATCCTCCTTATTTGTAATATACATCTAAATTCTACCATATCTATACCCGTATTTCTATCTGAAATCAGAAAAGAGGAAGCATACACTTCCTCATAATTCTATTTAGATAATAACATACGGTCATTCGCAAATTCGCCACCACTTACTTGCTCGAACTTCATAAGTAAGTCAGAAACTTGCAGATTCATCTTCTCTTCTCCTGATACATCATAGATGATCTTTCCATTATGCATCATAATCAAACGATTGCCATACTTGATAGCATCCTTCATGTTATGTGTGACCATAAGTGTCGTTAGATGATTTTCTGTAACGACTCTATTCGTAATTTCTAATACCTTAGCTGCTGTATGTGGATCTAGTGCAGCTGTATGTTCATCTAGCAATAATAACTCTGGTTTCTTGATCGTAGCCATGAGTAATGTTAAGGCTTGTCGTTGTCCTCCCGATAATAGACCTACCTTAGAATCTAAACGATCTTCTAACCCTAGATCTAATGTCTTTAGAAGTTCTTTAAATAACTCACGTTCCTTATTACTGATCCCCCACTTACAACCACGTTTCTCACCTCTACGTAAAGCCATAGCTAAATTCTCTTCGATCCACATATCTCCCGCAGTTCCTTTTAATGGATCTTGGAAGACTCTTCCAATATACTTAGCCCGTTTATACTCAGGCATCTTAGTAACATCTTCTCCTGCAATATGGATACTTCCCTTCTCTACTGGGAATACGCCTGCTACTGCATTCAACATCGTAGATTTACCAGCTCCATTACCACCGATCACGGTTACGAAATCACCTTCATGCAAAGTAAGACTTAGATCTTTCAAGACATCTTTCTGAACTGGTGTCTTGATATTGAAGGATTTATATACATGTGTTAACTCTAACATCTATTGATCCTCCTTAGAAAACTTTGCTTGAAAGTATTCTTTGATATTGGGTGCACATAGGGCTAGGATGATGATGAAGGCTGTGATAAGTTTCATGTCATCAGATGTGATCTTAATGATCCAATTAGAGTTCATGCTGATACGTAATACTACAGCAATGATGATACGATATACAACTGAACCGATCACTACGCCAAATAAACGATGGAAATACGTACGCTTACTGAATAATACTTCTCCGATCATAATACTCGCTAGACCAATTACGATCGTACCTACGCCCATGTTGATGTCGGCATAGCCTTGGTATTGGGCTAAGAATGCACCAGACATAGCTACTAGACCATTTCCAATCACTAGTCCTAGTACGATATAGGCTTTCGTATTGCCACCCATAGCTTTGACCATATCTGGGTTATTACCAGTAGCACGTAATGCGCAACCGATCTCGATTCCAAAGAAGCAGTAGATCATGACTACTAGAATAATGATGAATAATAGTCCTACGATGAAGCCTGCCCATTTAGATGGTACTCCCATGTCTTTGATCTGAGAGAATAATGTGATTTGATTTAATAGACCAAAATTAGCTTTTCCCATGATCCTTAGATTGATGGAATATAATCCAAACTGGGTAAGGATACCTGCTAATAGATCTGGTATTTTGAACTTTGTATGTAGCACACCTGTAATAGTACCAGCAAGCATCCCCCCTACTGTGGCTACTAAGATCGCTAGGATCGGCTGCATTCCTGAGGCTACACATACCGCAGAAATAGCGCCACCGAGTGTTAGACTTCCGTCGACTGTTAAGTCAGAATAATGTAATACTCGATATGTTAGATATACACCTAAGGCCATGATTCCCCAAATTAGCCCCAGTGTAGCTGCCCCTTGTATACTCCACAACCAACTACTGACTGTCATATTAGTATACTACTGCTGCTTTCTTCACAATTTCTTCAGGAATCACTACACCAACACTCTCTGCGAATGTTTTATTCACTACAAGGGCACATTCTTCTTGGGTTTCTACAGCAATATTAGAAGCACTTTCACCTTCTAATACACGTACTGCTTGGGCTGCTGTTTGTTTACCTAATTCATAGTAATCGATAGCTGTTGTTGCGATAGCACCTTCAGCAATCATAGCTTCTACGGCAGCAAATACCGGTAATTGGTTCTCTACTGCTGTTGCATGTACTGTTGCCATAGCATTTGCGAATGCGTTATCTGATGGGATATATACAGCATCTACACTACCTACTACGGATTCAACGACTTGTTTGATATCGTTAGAAGAAGAGGCTGTTTGGATGACTACTTCCATACCTAGAGATTGTGCTGCTGCTTTGGCTTCTTCTGCTTGGATCTCTGAGTTTGGTTCACTAGATGTGTAAAGGATACCTAGTGTCTTAGCTTCAGGTAATACTTCTTTGATCACTGAGATCTGATCATAGATCACTGGCATATCTAGTGTACCTGTTACGTTTTTGCCAGGGGCTTCGTTACTTACTACTAAGCCTGCTTCTTCAGCGTCTGTTACGGCTGTGAATAGGACTGGAATATCTGTGTCTTGGAATACATTGACTGCTGATTGAGCAGCTGGCGTTGCGATAGCTAATACCATGTCTACGTTGTTACCTTCGAATAGTTCACAGATCTGATGGCTGTTACTATCTTCTCCAGATGCGTTTTGGTAATCGATCTTGATGTTTTCACCATCTACATATCCCGCTTCTTTTAGGCCATCGACAAAGCCTTCATATGATTCAGTTAATGATGGATGTTGCATGTATTGTAGTACACCGATCTTAAGTATAGCAGAATCTTTGTTTCCTCCATCACTGCTTGAACATGCTGTTAATGAACACAACATCATAGCACATACTGCTAATAGAGCTAATAATTTCTTCATAATACCCTCCCCTTAAATTCACATTTCTTTAAATTAAATACATTTTGATTTTAATACTTTTAAAATGTGAAGTCAACACTTCATTTACATTTTGTTTCTGAAAGCGATTGTAAATTTATGAATAAGCTAAGAAAAAAGCATTCATTCGAATGCTCTTCTATATCTCCACCACTAACATCAACACCCAATTCACAACCATGCATATATATGCATAATGATCACCGACCCGATATTTCTTTTATATAATATTAGTTTATTAGTAATTTGTAAGTTTTATATCTATGATTCATACAGATATATAGGAATAAATAAAAAATGATCAACAATAATCGTTGATCATCTTATTAATCATTTATACTTTCCCACACTACTTCTTCCCACTCACTACTATAAAACCCATCACGAATACTCTCACAATAATACGCATACTTAGCCATGATTCCATCCATGTCTTTAAAACCATCTAACTTCCCCATAGCAGCATACTCTAAGATCCTAGCCCTATCCTCATCCGCATTACTACAAGCATACGGATCAATGAAGTACTCTCTATACTCAGGAAGTAGTACTCCATAATAATGTCCATAATACTCAAAACTATTTGGATTCAAACTATTCCACACCTCTTCACTATACACAGCATCACTAACATACCTGCTTCGGAAAGATAATCTCTTATCGATCATATGTGAGAACTCATGATACATAGTTTGTTGTAATACCTGATTGATACTACTATGAGTACCTCTACTATCTACTACCATCACTAACTTATCTTCTTCACTATACACGAATGCTTGTGAGATATACGTAATATCTTCTGTACTTGTATTCTTAGCTAACATACCTGTTAACTGTAATTCTATCGTACTATAGGTATCATGTTTTAATTGATCAAAGAACCCTTCTGGGAATGTTTCTAATGTAGCTTTGATAGTCTCTAAAGCGATCTCGATATCCTCTTCTTCAACTAGTAATTCAGCTGTATGATCAGTAAATACAGTATCACATTGCTCAGCTATCAAGATATCTACACCATACATATCCCCTATCTCTTCAGCTCTCTTGTAAAGTTCCTCAGACACACTATGCCCCACTTCTACATGTCCTAATGTATCAATACTTTGCATCTCTAGCTCTTCACTAGACTCTTCAGCTAATTCCCAGAATAGTAACCTATCCATACCATCTTCGTCACTCATAAGAGTCATGAAGTACCCATTATACTCCTCATACCATACCATATCTTGCATCAGTGTATTCACAGTACCTACTAACTCAACACAATCAATATACTTACCAGTACTATCATATACAGTTAGGATATTTTGCCATTCCTTATTGAATGCTTTATGTAAGATATGACCAGAACCACTCATTAAAGAGATAGTCTCTAATTTCTCTGTATCCACTACACCTAGCTCTTCACTCTTACCTACTACATAAGTAGTATCAGTATATAACTCAGCTACCCATGTACCATTCCCATACTCCATATTCTTAGGAGAATAGTCTAAAGGAAATGCTTCAATATCTCCCAGGTTAATATCTAATACCGCACCTGTTCTTCTCAGTGTATCTATATCTACATAGGTAAATGCAACATATGTATCATTCACTTCTGTTAGAGTAATATCTCTAGCATGTTCGAATACTATAGACTCAGTATCATTCACTAGATCTATCACTTCAATACCATTACCTTCTGTAAATACATATGCTCTCTCTGCAGTAGTATTGAATACAAAGTATATAGAATCAAACGTATACTCTTCTACCAATGTAAATGTATCATCATACACATAAGCACTGTTATCATTTAGATCCTTGATCACTATATGTTCCTCTAGTACTTGTACCTCAGGTGTCATCATATCTTTTATCTGAATACTAGAAACTACCTCACCACTTGTAATACTGATCCTATCTACATGATAGATACTCTTCTTTAACTCACTGTTATATACATAATATGTACTAAGAAGATCCTCTTGGAATCTATACAAACTAGAGCCTTGTACACTATCAAAAGCATGAGTCTCTACTTCATATAGTTCCTCACTATTTCTCCATTGTGTTCTATTTGCTAGAATACTATGCTCTATTGTTGGTAGTGTACTTACATTAGTATCTGTACAACCTACGATAGATAGTACTAGTAGTAGACTTACTATTATTTGAATGAACTTCCTCATACATATCAACTCCTGATCATCTCATTCTTACCAATAGCGATTATTTCTTTCTTCTAGTTCTATTAATGCTGAAAGAAGCTCTTCTTGTAATTGTGTTTTTGTAAGACTCTTAACATATTTCTTCAATTCAAGATAATGTTCGACTTTTCTTTCTTCCTCTTCCACTTCCCACTCTTCTACCGCCTTCAAGAAAGCCTCAGCTTTATCTGGTTCAGCTGTAAAGTATAATGCGATCATGTGTTTACAAATAACTCTACGCCCATCGGCAAATGGACAATTACAAGTAGATCTTTTCGGATGATCTGTATCTAAAAGAACATCATATTCTTTCCCATTACTTCCAGATACCTTACCTTGATATTTGTATGCATCTACCATCTTCCATGAAACAACTTTTTTCGCATTATAATAATCTAGACCTCTCCATATAGATCTAGAACTAGCAATATCTATAACTCCCATAGCAATACCTCACAACTAATTACTTATATTTCTCTAACAAACACACACTCTCCACATGTCTAGTAGAAGGGAATAGATCAAAACCCTGTACTTCTATAACTCTATATCCCTCTCTCATAAACCACTTAATATCTCTCACCTGTGTCTCTACATTACAAGACACATATACCACTCTCTTAGGTCTAAGAACACCCACAGCCTTCACAAAAGCCTCAGTAGCCCCACTTCTAGGAGGATCCATGATCACCACATCAGCCCTCTCATCCGCCTGTGCCATCTCTAACATAAACTCCGTAGCATCTGCATTATAGAACTCGATATTCTCTCTCTCATTACGTTTCGCATTACGGATCGCATCGCTATACGCATCGCTATTTAACTCGATCCCGATCACTTCCTTAGCCTTCACACTTGCGATCAGACCAATAGTACCAGTACCACAATATACATCTAGTACTCTTTCTTTACCAGTAAGACTAGCTAGCTCGATCACTTTGTTGTATAACTTCTGTGCCATAGGTGGATTTACTTGATAGAAAGAAGCAGAAGAGATCTGGAATGTCATACCGCATAACTGATCTTCGATATACCCCTTACCTACTAGTATTCTTTCTTTAGTACCAAGTACCATACTCGTAGAACTATTATTGATATTCTGCACGATCGTAGTAATCTCAGGATGCTTTTCACGTAACTCAGTCACGAAATTCTTTCTACCAGGCCATATCTCCCTAGAGACTACGAATACCACTAAGACTTGCTTAGAATAAGCCCCTATTCTGATCAACACATGACGTAAGAACCCTTCTTTACTATCTTCATTAAATGGAATGATACGATACTTAGGTAACATCTTCTTGATAGTAAGCATGATACTATTCGCTACTTGAGACTGGATACGACATTCATCAAAATCAATGATCTTATGTGTATTCTCTGCATAGAACCCACTGATCACTTTATCCTTTTGATCTAGGCCATATACTACCTGATTCTTGCAACGATAGTATTCCTCGATCTCACTACCACAAATAGGAGCGATCGTATACTTACCCTTAATAGCAGCGAATTGATCACGAATATACTTCTCCTTTAATGATAACTGATCTTTATAAGAAACATGTTGGTACTGACAACCACCACACTTTTCAAACACAAGACATTTAGATTTAATACGGATCGGACTACTCTTAGTAAGCTTCAAGATCTTCCCTTCTTTAGAGAAACGTGATTGACTTAGTTCTACTTCAGCCTCTTCTCCCTTTAATAATGTAGGTACCGTATAACGTTGTCCTTGGTAGAATACAACACCCTTACCATCCTCATCCATCTCTTTACATATAACACTAGCAGTAATACTAGTTTCCTTACTCTTTGTATTAATTCCTTTCTTAGGTACATTGTACTCTCTTCTATTCGTATTCTTACGATCATTATTTCTCTTATCATATCTTTCATTAGTTCTTCTTTGCTTCATATTCATACCCTCTTTATTAGTATATTGTACCACATATTAGCATTTTATAGGAATACTTATGTAACCTGACCAAATAAATGATCAGGAATAATTCTCTACTATCACACCACAAGCGATCTTCTCACCAGAATCTCCAGAGGGCTGACTCATGAAGTCATCTCTGTGAGCATGAATCACGAATGTATGATCAGTAAACTCTCTCACATCGATCCCACTGATCAGATAGTACATATCTGCATATCCATCTCTTGCATATAGTGGTACTAAGTCTCCAAGATGCATTGGATGAGAACAATCAGTAGGGTCATAATGCCCCTTCGTATCTGCTAATAGATCTTCCTCATTACCACTACAACTATCTCCCTCATGGATGTGACATGCAAAGAATGGAGATATACATTCCCCATCCATTACTGGTAATCCACTCACATGTATAGCTAACCACGTTCCTTCTCTACTCTCATAGAATGCTACAGAACCAGTAATACTTGGATACTTTTTAGTTCCTTGAATATTCGCATATAACATAGGTTTCTGTGTCGTATCCTCATACAATCGATATATCTCTCTCATTCCTTATACCTCCTATCTACTAGTATATGTAGAAGGAATAAGAAAAGAGGTCTACTCTTCCTCAAAGTTGACCTCTTGGCTTTGTTCTTTAGCTCTTTTCTTATTCAGTTGTAATAGACTTGCTTGTTGTTCCTCATTGAACTGATTAGTATATAAGCGATAGTAATATCCCTCTTTAGCCATCAATTCCTCATGAGTACCATCCTCTACGACAACACCCTTCTTAAGTACTAAGATACGGTCTGCATCTACGATCGTGGATAGACGATGGGCTACTACGAAACTAGTTCTATTCTTCTGGATCGTTACGATAGCATCTTGGATCTGTTTCTCTTTCTCTGTATCGATAGAGCTTGTTGCTTCATCTAGGATCAGTAATCTTGGATCAGCGATCAATGCTCTAGCAAAAGAGATCAATTGTTTCTCTCCAGTAGATAGACGAGAACCGCCCTCATTCACATCCGTATCATATCCATTCTCTAACTTCATAATGAAATCATGCGCATTGACTAACTTAGCAGCCTCCATGATCTCCTCATCCGTAGCATCTAACTTACCAAAGCGAATATTCTCTTTGATCGTACCACTGAATAAGAATGGTGTCTGTAACACATACCCTAAGTTATGATGTAACCAACCAATACTTCTCTCTCTAATATCTCTACCATCGATCAGAATACGTCCAGACTTAGGCTCATAGAAACGACATACTAAGTTAACGATCGTACTCTTACCACTACCAGTTTCACCTACTAGAGCAATAGTTTGACCTTGTTTCACTTCTAAATTGAAATCCTTCAACACGATCTCATTCTCATTGTAATAGAAATCTACATGGTCAAAGGTAACATCTCCATGTAGTTCCTCAAAGTTCTCGAACTTAGGGTGTAAGATATCCCCATACTTCTCAATGACTTCTGGTGTATCTACGATCTCAGGTTCTGTTTCTAGCAAGGACATAACACGTTCCGCATTAGCTTGTGCCATTTGTAATTCTGCCATAAGCGATGAGATCTGACGTAGAGGTTCAAAGAAACTTTGCGTATAATTGACGAATAAGTATAAAGTACCAAACTCGATGACCCCGCCGATCACCATGCTACCACCTTCATTCAGTAATAATGCGATAGCTAATGAACTACATGTACTTACGATCGGCATAAATAAGGAATTGAATAGAGCAGCCCGAATAGATTTCATGCGTAATTCACCTGTTAATTCCTTGAAGTTAGTATACATAGCCTCTTCTAATACCAATGTCTTCGTAGTTTTAGCTCCTGTGATTCCTTCATTGAAAGCTGCTGTGATCTTCGAATTGACTCTACGAGAAGCTCTGTGTAACTGTAAGATACGCTTCTGGAAATACATAGATAGTGCAAATAGGAATGGAATAATCGCGAATACTAATAAGCTCAGCTTCACATTGATCGATAGCATAACGCCACTGATCCCGATCATCATAGCAATACCCCAAACGATATCTGTTAATGACCAAGATACGATTTCTGCTAATCTAGCGATATCATTCGTTACACGAGCTAAGATCCATCCTACAGAAGTCTTATCATAATAACTAAAAGATAGTTCTTGTAACTTCTTGAAGGCCTTCTTACGCATGGAATACGAGAAACCCATTTCAATATGTCCAGCTTGTTTAAAGAAGAAATATACATTGACTGCTTGCCAGATGATCAGTGCAAAGTACACTATACCAAATATAATTAGAGAGCGAGTAGTAACACTACTATTTCCTACATAGTTATTGATCGCATAGGTATTCATAAGAGGTAATACAACATCGATCCCTGCTTGCATCAACATAAAGATCGCTAGGTATATCAAATGCTTCTTAGTCTCTCCTAATTGTTTAAGAACCTTGATCCATAAAGATGCTGAGACTTTACTATTTTCAAATTCTTCTTCTTTGAAATCGTTCATATTACTCGCCTCCTCTTTGGATATTCTGTTGAATATGTGCAATACGAGAATATAGACCCTCTTGTGCCATCAATTCTTCATGGTTACCGATCTGAGAGATCACACCATTCTCTAACACAATGATCTTATCCGCATTCACAGTACTAGTCACACGATGGGTAATGATGAACATCGTAGTCTTTCCACCCATCTTCTTTAACTCTTCTCTGATCGCTGCATCGGTATCTGTATCTACTGCTGAAAGAGAATCATCAAAGATCATAATCGGGCAACCATTCAAGACAGTACGAGCAATAGCGATTCTTTGTTTCTGTCCTCCAGATAAAGTAACACCACGTTCTCCAACTTCTGTATCATACCCTTGGTCGAACTCTTGGATCACATCATGGACACTGGCAATACGTGCTGCATTGTATACCTCTTTATCAGATGCCGAAGAATTAGCGATCTTGATATTCTCTTTGATCGTCTTAGAGAATAAGAATGGTTCTTGTAATACGATACCTACTTGAGATCGGCAACACGTCTTATTGATCGTATTTAGTTCTATACCATCCATCTTGATAGAACCCTCATATTCATATAAACGAGTTAGTAAATGGATCAGTGATGACTTACCACTACCTGTAGGACCCATGATCGCTACTGTTTCACCAGCCTTAACATCAAAGCTAACACCCTTTAGAACAGGAGTATGTTCATCATAAGAGAAATGTACATTCTCAAAGCTAACATTTCCTTGTAGCTCTACATGCACTCCAGATTCCATATCTTCCTGATCTTCTTCTAAGATCTCACGTAAACGTGTTACAGAGACACTTACCTTACCAACATCTGCTAGAATACGACCTAGGTTACGTACTGGCCATAGGATCATACCTTCATAGCTTACGAATACTACAAAGTTACCCATGGATAGATCCGCATGGATACTGAAATATACACCTAGTAGTAATACTGCTAGGATCTGAAGTAAACATACTAAGTCACTTAATGACCAATATACGCCCAGTAATCGGATCATTTCAAATGTGTAATCCGTATATTCACGATTCTTCTTATCGAACTTATCGATCTCATATCTCTCGCGATGGAAAGCCTTTACAACACGTGCTCCACTTAGATTTTCTTGTACACAAGTAGAGACATCACCTTCTGCTTCATCGCTCTTTCTAAATACAACTTGCATCTTCTTGAAGAAAGTATAAGCAAAGAATACTAGGAAAGGCATACTAACTACTGCACATAGGGCTAATGGTGGATAGATCGAGAATAAGATCACGATGGCTATGATCGTAGTAGATACTGAATATACGATCTCAGAAGCTTGTCTTGCAAAGAATCTACGGATGATGTCAACATCTGTTGTACAGCGTTGGATCAGATCTCCTGTACGTGCTGAAACATGATAAGCATAAGGTAATACTTGTAGATGGGAATACAGATCATTACGCATACGTTGGGCCATATTCTCACTTACAAACGCATTTCCTCTTCCTCTTAGATACATACCAATACCTGTAAGTACACTGACAGCTAGTAATAAAGCTCCACACATCCATAATTTCTCACGGAATGCGTCTACTCCACCAAGCATAGTAACGATCGGGATCATGACTGGGTTTTCTAATGGTAATCCTTTGATCACATTATCGATAATGAACCCCATTACCAAAGGAGATAAGAGCGTAAAAAAAACGTATGCGATAACGGCGCATACTACCCCTACAAAACGCCCGATATCTTCTTTCAGATAGTGATAGATAAATTTATATGTCTTCATCACACCACTCCTTTCCTTATATTTCATTATAGTACTTTCAAGTTTAAATAGCAATACAAGTATGAAATATGTGTGAAACACCTCATGAAACCATATGATCTATTCTATGTAACTATACTAAGAAATAGACATACAAAAAGCAGATGCATAAACATCTGCTCCTATTCACTAAAGAAACGTACAGCATTCTGATAACAGATCGCTACTACCTCTTCCTCATTAAAACCCACTTCATATAATGCCCGTACAAAGTTTTGACCACAACTAGAATCATGTAGACCCTTCGCCATATAATCCTCACCCTCAAAGAAATCCATGAAATCAAATCCACAAGCTACATGATCTACTCCCACCAGATCTGCGATATACTTCGCATGTAAGGCTAGATGATAGGCATCTTGTTTACTCTTATCAGGATCGACAAAGGAAGCACAGGCATTCATACCAATGATACCTCCCCTTTGCGCGATCGCTCTGATCTGTTGATTTGTTAGATTTCTCTCTACATCACATAAGTGTTTACTATTAGAATGGGTAGCACAGATCTTACCTGTATGATGCTTGATCACATCCCAGAAACTAGCTTCATTTAAATGTGATACATCTAGAGCAATGCCACACTTCGCCATCTCATCTATGGCCTCTAACCCAGCCACAGTCAAGCCTCTACACACATCTGACTTCACTCCACTAGCTAGATAGTTCTGATCATTCCATGCAAGGGATGCTACCTTGACATGATGTTTAGCCATGAACTGGATCTTCTCTCTTGGCTCTTCCTTAATACCACACATACCTTCTACCGAAATGATCGCATGAGTCTTTCCTTCTTTATAAAGATCTTCTTTCTCTTTCACAAATGTTACATCACTTTGTTCTAATTCTCTCTCTAAGTCAGTGATCATCTTAGCCATATATTCCCATGTCTCACTTCCTTCAAAGAAGCAGGCACAACATACATAATCGATATCTCCTTGGTGTAGTTTGTTTAAATGTCTTGTGGTAAATGGATCTTTGATCCCTTTTCGTAATGATTCTTCTACATCTGTTCCAATGTCACAATGTAAGTCAAATAGTTTCATGGTATACCTCCTATGATCAGTATATGTTACTAGTTATATTATAGTAAGAATGTACTTAAAAAGGAAGAGAGATCTCTTCCTTGGTTATGTTTATTAGCGTAGCAATTGCTACTTGTTAGATCAATTGTTGTTCATTAATGATCAATTTGAATGTCAATCCTAGTTTCTCAGCAGCTTTACGACATAGTACCATTCTTTCCATAAAGATCTCGAAGTAATCCATGACAGACCCATATTTCGTATCTACTGTTAGTTTTAGTTTCACGATCGTTTTCTCTTCATTGATCTTGAGAATAGACTTCTTTACAGAATAATTCACTCGATCATGGATATCGAATGTAGACTTATCTGTATTGCGTACTCTACTTCTTCTAACATCTGCTTTATCTGCTAAGATCATAGCAGCTGCTACGGCATTGACTGGTACCCCTGTTCCTTCATCATGATTTCCAATAGCAGTTACGATCGTTGCAATGTCTTCTGGATCACATCCCATATTTAATAGTAGTGTCCATGCCATGACTGCGCCTGATTGTGAATGTTCTTTACGATTTACTAAGTTACCTATATCATGTAGATACCCTGCGATCTTAGCTAGTTCCACATCTCTTTCACTATATCCTAATGTACTTAAGATATACCCTGCCATTTCTGCTACGTGCATCACGTGTGCAAAGCTGTGTTCTGTGTATCCTAATGCTGCTAGAGATTCATCTGCTTTGATGATGTATGTTTTGATTGGTTCATTCTTAATGATTTCTTGATATGTTATTATGATTATCACCCCCACAAAGAATATTATAGCACTCTACTTTGTCGAATCAAGTCACTTCACATACTTTTTACTTCTATTTTGCAATTCTATGGAAAGACATAAAAAGGAAGGCATACACCTTCCTAATTATACTTATCTTGGATATTTGATAGCAGCTTGAGCAGCAGCTAGACGTGCAATAGGTACACGGAATGGAGAACAAGATACATATGTTAATCCAACTCTATGGCAGAATTCAACAGATGTAGGTTCACCAGCATGTTCACCACAGATACCTAACTTGATATCTGGACGAGTCTTTCTACCTAACTCATTACCGATCTCCATCAACTTACCAACAGCTTTTTGGTCGATCTTGATGAATGGATCTTGTTCATAGATCTTACGATCGAAGTAGTCTTTCAAGAACTTACCAGCATCGTCACGAGAGAAACCATAACTCATTTGAGTTAAGTCATTTGTACCATAAGAGAAGAATTCAGCATCTTCAGCGATCTCATCTGCTAATAAGCAAGCACGAGGAACTTCCATACATGCACCTACACCATAGTCAACACGGAAGTCATTTTCTTTCATAACTTCTTCAGCAGTCTTAACAACGATGTTCTTGCAGTACTTCATTTCGATCTTGTCATTTACAAGTGGGATCATGATCTCTGGTTTAACTTTGTATTCAGGATGTTCACGTTTAACGTTGATAGCAGCTTGAATAATAGCGCGTGTTTGCATTTCAGAGATTTCTGGATATGTAACAGATAGACGGCATCCACGGTGACCCATCATTGGGTTGTGTTCTTCTAATGAAGTGATGATAGCCTTTAATTCTGATACATCTAGGTTCATTTCTTTTGCTAATTGAGCGATATCCTCTGGATCATTTGGTACGAATTCATTTAGAGGTGGGTCTAAGTAACGGATTGTTACAGGTAGATCCTTCATGATCTCGAAGATAGCTTGGAAGTCGCTTGTTTGCATTGGTAATAACTTAGCAAGAGCTACTTGACGTTGTTCAGGAGTCTTAGATACGATCATTTCACGCATAGCCTTGATACGATCGTTTTCGAAGAACATATGTTCAGTACGGATCAGACCGATACCCTTAGCACCGAATGCTAATGTTTGCATAGCATCTCTTGGAGTATCTGCATTTGTACGTACTTCGATTTGAGCGAATTCATCAGCCCAAGTCATGAATTTCTCGAAGTTACCAGAAATAGATGCTGGAACTGTCTTGATAGCTTGACCATATACATGACCAGTTGTACCATCTAATGAAATGTAGTCGCCTTCTTTGATCACTACATCACCCACATTGAATTGCTTCTTATCATAGTCGATATTGATATCACCACAACCAGCTACACAGCAAGTACCCATACCACGAGCTACTACAGCTGCGTGAGATGTCATACCACCACGTACTGTTAAGATACCTTGAGATACGTGCATACCTTCGATATCTTCTGGAGAAGTTTCTAGACGAACTAGAATGACCTTAGCACCCTCTGCATGAGCCTTGATAGCATCTTCAGCAGAGAATACTACTGTACCACAAGCAGCCCCTGGAGAAGCAGGAAGACCTGTTGCTAGAGGTTTTACTGCCTTTAATTCTGTTGCATCGAAGCCTGGGTGTAATAATGCATCTAAAGCATTTGGTTCTACCTTAAGGATAGCTTCTTGCTTAGAGATCATACCTTCTTCTACTAGATCTACAGCGATCTTTAATGCAGCAGTAGCAGTACGCTTACCGTTACGAGTTTGTAACATATATAATTTACCATTCTCGATAGTAAATTCCATATCTTGCATATCTTTATAGTGTTCTTCTAATTTCTTAGCATTAGCTGCAAATTCTTCATATGCATGAGGCATAACTTCTTTTAATTGATCGATAGATTGAGGAGTACGTACACCAGCAACTACGTCTTCACCTTGTGCATTCATTAAGAATTCACCATATAATTTATTCTCACCAGTAGAAGGGTTACGAGTGAATGCTACACCTGTACCAGAAGTTTCACCCATGTTACCAAATACCATTGTTTGAACGTTTACAGCAGTACCCCAGCTACTAGGAATATCGTTCATACGACGATAGTAGATAGCACGAGGATTGTTCCAAGAACGGAATACAGCCTTGATAGCTCCCATTAATTGTTCACGTGGATCAGTTGGGAATTCACTATGAAGATTGTCATTGTAGAACTTCTTGAAACGAACTACCATTTCTTTAAGGTCATCTGCATTAAGTTCTGTATCTAACTTAACACCACGTTCAGCCTTCATTTCATCAATTATTACTTCGAATTCATGCTTAGGTAGCTCCATAACAACGTCGCTATACATTTGAATGAAACGACGATAAGAGTCATAAGCGAAACGAGGATTATTAGTAAGAGCTGCAAATCCTTCTACTACCTCATCATTTAGACCTAAGTTAAGGATAGTATCCATCATACCAGGCATAGAAGCTCTAGCACCACTACGAACAGATACTAATAGAGGATTATTCTTATCCCCAAAAGTCTTACCGCTACGTACTTCCAATTCATCAAGTTTTTGGAAGATCTCTGCAACGATCTCATCAGCAACGACTTCGTTATCATCATAATAACGTAAACATGCTTCAGTAGTAATAGTGAAACCATCTGGAACTGGCATACCTAAGTTTACCATTTCTGCTAAGTTAGCCCCCTTACCACCAAGAAGTTCACGCATTGAGCCATTACCTTCGCTAAAATTATATACATATTTCTTGCTCATGTTATTGTTCCTCCTTTACATAAGATTAACGCGCTTTCGCACTTGTTATTGTACCATACTTGCTATTACTTGAGAATATGTGAAACGAAAAATTTGCGATGGAAGGGTTTTCAATTTGTAATTATTGGTATTTTGTGTAAGACTCTTTTTACACGTAAAGTATTAAAGATAAGAAAGTGTTGTATTTTATATATATATATGTTATTATTATTTCATTAAATGAAAGGAAGTGTCGCTACATGGATGGGTGCCTCACGCGCAACAGCTATATAGGACAAATGATACATTGCCCTATTCCAAGACTGAAATTTCTTCGAATGCTGCTGCTTACATTAGATCTACTGTGCTGATGAACTAGTAGAATTTGGATTAATTTTAGAAAATGGATAGGAGATATTTTAGTTTATGGATAATCAATCGTTAATATTAATAATTACTATAATTGTGTTGATCTTATTATCAGCATTCTTTTCTGCTACTGAGACTGCGTTCTCTAGTTTAAATCGTATTCGTGTTAAGAATCTAGCAAATGATGGAAATCGTAAGGCTCAGAAAGTATTACGTCTTGTGGAGAACTATGACAAGTTGATCACTACGATATTAGTAGGAAATAACTTAGTAAATATCCTAAGTTCTTCTCTTGCTACTGTGCTATTTGTAAAGTTATATCCTTTAAATGGGGTTACGATCGCTTCTACTGTTATGACGATCTTAGTATTGATCTTTGGTGAGATCACTCCTAAGACTATTGCTAAGGAATATCCTGTGGGATATGCTATGGCAGTGGTAGATATCGTTGATCTATTGATGCTTGTTCTAACTCCTGTAAATGCTCTTTCTACTTTATGGAAGAAGACTTTGGGATTAGTATTCAAGTTCGATAATGATGATAGTATGTCTCAAGAAGAGCTACTTACTATTGTAGAAGAGGCTACTGAAGATGGTGATATCAATGAGCGTGATGGTAACTTGATCAGTAATGCTATTGAGTTTAATGAATTAGAGGTTAAAGATATTCTGACTCCTCGTGTAGATGTTGTAGCTGTAGATATCGAAGATTCTATGGAAGATATTTTAGAGGCTTTCAGTTTACATGGATATTCTCGTTTCCCTGTGTATGAGGGTTCTATCGATAATATCATAGGTATTATTCACGAGAAAGATTTCTTCCGTTTGTATTTAGATAAAGAGACTTCTATTAGACCTGCTATTCAAGATGTTTTATATACAAGTCCTTATATCAAGGTGAGTGAGTTATTACGACAGGTTCAAAATCATAAGACACATATGACTGTTGTTATTGATGAGTATGGTGGTACTGCTGGTATTATTACGTTAGAAGATATGCTTGAGGAGCTTGTTGGTGAGATCTGGGATGAGCATGATGAGGTTATTGAGTACTTTACTAAGATCGATGAAGAGAATTACTTGATCTCTTGTAATGCGAATTTAGAAGAGATGTTTGAATACTTCGATATTGATATGAAGGAAGAATATGAGTTTACGACTGTCAGTGCTTGGGTGATCCATTTATTTGATAAGATCCCTATGGTTGGTGATAAGATCGAGTATGGTCGTTTCCAAATTACTGTTGCTGAGAGTGATGGTAAGACTGTACAATCTATCGAGATCCACTTAACAGAAGAAATCGATGATAACGACTAAAAGGTGAGAGATCACCTTTTCTTTTTGTTTTCTTTACGCTTTATTTAAAGGCATTCTAGAGGGATTATGTCATTATATACATAAGTATACTTCTAATTGTAATTCCTCTTCTAAGCATTTGTATAGGCTTATACAAGAGGATAGGAAAGTGTAAAGAAAAAGGCACTATGGGATCTGTAGATCTTGTAGTGCCTATTTAATAGTATTCAATTACATTATTATTCTTTCAAAACAAACACCATATCTCCCTCATGATATATCTCAATCACACATTCACAGTGCTTTCTCTGCACCATAAGATACCCACAATACTTCGTCATATTATATCCATATGTCTCATCCATAACACAAAAACCAAATACAGGATATCTTTCTATGAAGTCTTTCAAGAACATCTTTTTCCCAGTAAATGTACTTACATTTCCACTAACCCCTAGCATATAGACATAACTAAAATCCCAATTAATAGCATGGAACTCCACATACCCATCAAGTTGTCTATAAGGAGGAATAGTTTCAACTATACCTGATTGTGTTCTCATAATTAGATCATTATTATTTATCTCAAATGAGATTACATTCATATCATGTAGAGTATAAGCTACATTAATATTATCACGAATCTCTCTCTTCATATCTACCTCTCCTTTACTCTCCATGCAATATACAAGGCATAACCACCTGCAATAATAGCAATTAACATACCTGATATGAAATGTCTTTGTGGAGTTATTACAACTTCATTTGAAAATATACTTAAAGCATTAAAGATGCAATGAGTTAAAATACAAGGTATCAAACTCTTTGTTTTATAATATATCAACATGAATGCAAATCCAATAGCGACTGCATAGATTACCTGTAGAAGATTCGATAATAGATCTGCTCCAGAACCATTTATTAGATTCACAATATGCCCAACTCCAAAAGTAACACTAGAAACAATGATCGCTGATTGCACACCATTCTTTGCCATTGCATTAAATAGAAAACCACGGAATATCATTTCCTCCAGAAAACCAACACAGAACATAGATAAGATATATAGTACAGTTTCTAACAATGATGTATTCAGGGCTACACCATACCATAAATTAGCAGTCAGCAAAACGATCAATGGAATGTAATATAACATTTGATTACTAGGTAACTGTGGTTTACATAGACCATATTTCACGCTTAATCCATTCTTTACCACAAAGATAAACACTACCATAGATAATACTAGCAATATTGGTAATGTAATGATCTTTAAAACACCTATCTCTGCTGATAAGTTATCTCCCAGTGAAGCAAACACTACATATGCAATGATCCATACTATCGCATACCAGATCTCACTTTTTCGATACAATTTCTCTAGCATCTATGTTTCACCTCTATTTCAAATAGGAATTTAGAAAACTCCTTTATTGTACTTTCTTTGCACAACAACAATGCCGTATATTCCAATACATAATCCTATAATTAGAATCACAATAGCAAGCATAGCCAAATTATCTAGTAGGCCTATGATACCACTAAGTATTAACACGATTGTAATTACAAACAATGCTTTCCCAAAAGCCTTTCCATATGCTAATCTATCGACAACTTTAGTCTGATGGTAATCATGAATCAAATCAGTTCTGCCATTGTATATTGCAATGCTTATTACCATAAAAACCATCGCCATTATAAACATGATACTAGAATATACCAACATGCTAATATCTCCTTTGTCAATTACTTTTCCTCTATCTTCACTCTATCATATTACACTAGCAATTTCAACGATGATATAATTCAGTAAAAGAAAAGCAGACATGTACTAACACATCTGCTAATAATACTATTACTTCACAACGATCGTAATACTAGGACGATCATCTTTAGATTGAAGATATACTAAATAAGACGCTAACGCAACCCCTGCATATAACCCAGCTTGTAAATATAATTCCTGAGTATTAGCAGTTACAAACAATGACACTATGTAGTATGCGAATAAAACTAACATCCCTTTAAAATTCGTTCTCATGACCTTACGAGTAAACCCGATCACAAACATTCTAAGCGTAAAATACGAAACAACGATCGCTGTGATCACAGATACCACTAAGATCCATAATTCTTGACCAAGTGCCACATTCATAGTATCGATCAGGATCTTCATAACATCCTCACCCATCATCTCAACATATTCTGGATTATTAGAATACACATCGACCATGAAACCACTAACCCCTAGAAAGAAGAATGATAAGAAATTACCCACGATCCCCATACCACTATAATACGAATAGAAACTATTCTCATCAATAGCAACTCGAGTAGACCTTAATCCAAATAACACAAAGATATTATAGAATACCAATGTTAAGAACAAACCATTAATAAACAAAGAGAGTTTAGAACTATCTAATACAATAAAACCAGACATCATTTGCACCACAAACGCTGCAAAGATCCCAAACACAAAAGCTCTATCATCTAACATTTGTTTTAATCGCAATATCATATAGACAGCAACAAAAGAAACCATAAACACAAAGATCATTATGATACTAGTAACACGTAGATCCAAAACTATCACCTCATTCTATAATTACATTTTGTTTCTTAGATAGATTATTATCGATCTTCTCCTTCACTAAGAAATAGATCACAGAGAAAGTAGGCACACCGATCAACATTCCTGAAAGACCAAATAACCCACCAGAGATCAAGATCGCAAACATGATCCAAACAGCAGGAAGACCAATAGAATCTCCTAGAATACGAGGACCTAAGATATTACCATCAAACTGTTGAAGTGCTAAGATAAATAACACGAACCAAATAGCTTGATTTGGAGAGGAAACAAGCACGATGAATGCTCCTGGGATCGCTCCGATAAATGGTCCAAAGAAAGGAATGACATTAGTGACACCCACAATTACACTGATCAACAATGAGTAAGGCATCTTGAATAAAGTCATACCAATATAACATAGAATACCAATAATGATAGAATCGATGATCTTACCACTAATGAAATCATTGAAGATACGAGCTGACATACGTCCTACTGATACTAGATATGCTGCAGTCTCATTCTCAAAGAAAGCATATACAGCACGTTTTGTTTGATACTTAAACCCCTCAATATCTAATAAGAAATATACAGTAACGATCAATGCGATCAATGTATTCAATGTAAGTGAAGCTACATTAATAGTAGCAGTCACAACGTTAGGGATCAAAGAAGAAAGAGTGTTGAATGCGATCTCACTTAGTTTCTCAGCATCAGGAATATACTTTTGAATATATTCTATTACTAACGCTGAATCTAAATTCAATTTCTCCATCACATCTACCATAATATGATTAAAGTTATCGATATATAATCTAACATTAGAATATAACGTCATAACTGAATCATACAATTGAGGAACCAATAACAAGAAGAAGATCGTTACGCAGATTGCCCCAAAGATCATGGCACCCACAACTGCTAAGAAATGCTTTGTCTCCTCTTTAACTGGAAGATTCTTTAACAGAGTATGCTTAATAAAACGCATAGGAGAACGTAATAAGAATGCAAACGCAAACCCCATAACAAAAGGTGTTAGTATACCACCAAGTTTGTCTAGGAACTCCTTTACAATATCAAAACGTTTTAAAGAAATAAAATCCAATAGAAATAATAGCAATAAGCGAATATGTAATAACAGGATGATATCCTTTCTCACCTTTCAAAAATTTCATAGTGCATACTCCTCCTTGTATGATAATAGCACACAAAAGTTTCAAATTCAAATAAATTAGCTTTTATTAAGAAACACTTAATTATTTCACAGTGATCTCCAACAATGAGCACAATTGTAATGCTTGCACAGTATCTACGATCACACCTCTTAGATCTTGTACACTAACACTGATCCCTTCGATCTGACAAGTAGAAAGATCAATACCTTTTAACTTAGTATAAGCAAATTCACTTCCTGTAAGATCCAATGAATCCAATTCTATCTCTTTCCATTCTACATGTGTAAAACGAATATAAGGAGCATAACATTTCAGCAACTTACATTCATTGATCTTACAAGTATCTAACACAGCATATCGTAAATTACACTCTACCATTTCAATATCTTTGATCCTTGTTTCTAAAATAATAGTGCCCATCCACTTACAATTATTCCACTTCAAATGATGCATACCACAACTTCTGAAAGTAGTATTGGAGAAATCACAATGAATGAATTCACAACTCGTAAAGATCACATTTTGAAACCTACAATGTAGAAAACTACAATTCTCAAAGCGACAATGATCAAACTCGATCGAACCATCAAACATAAGTTCTACGATCTGTTCTCCCTTAAAACTAGCATTCTCTACATAAGATTCATAAGAATCTATCCATTTCATAAACTCACTCATACCAATACCCCTTTATACTTCCTTTTAAAAAGAAGCGTATACACGCTTCTAATTGATCTCGATCACTTCACGAATACCCTCATTCAAGTAATAAGAAAGCTCTACAACATCTCCACTCTCTAAGAATGGTAACTCTAACGGTGCCACAGCAATACTAGCACGATATCTTATACGATCCATATCTTCGAAATAATAATACGTATTCCCCTCAATATTCGCATCTGTGATCTTAGCAATCATGATCTCGATCACATCGATCTCTGACTCATCTATCACTATATCTACATCACCAATATATTTCTTAGCAGCCGCTTCGATTCCTAAAGAAGCATCACTTACTACTACCTTTTGATAATCCGCTACATCTACAAAAGCATACATCTTTACTAGACCCGCATTATCCTTTAAAGAGATCAAGTATGTTGCCTTATTATTTAAATTGATCAATAATGGGAAAGAAGCTTCATATCCCATTTGTTGCACTTGTCCTTGAGCACTCGCCATAGCACTATATTCCTCAGCACCTGGAACAGAATAGAAATGTGTTTCTTTCGTTCTTAAGTTAGAAAGAATGAACCCTAGATTAGACTCATCACTAGCCTTAGACGTAATACCAGTATATAAATACACATCATCATTCATCACAGTATAGTTATATCCATCAGTCGTATTCACTACATTCTTTTGACCAAAGATAGAATTCAAATATCCACCACGTAATTCCCCCCATTGATCTACTTGCTCAATGATCAATGAAGCTGGATATACATGATCAATCCATGTAGGGACTTCTCCTACATTATACTTCTCCATATCTCCTTCTACAGGGTCTACTAAAATCACTGCCTCGATCTCAGTCTTAAGATTTACACCAGAATAAGAGATACATGGGAATACCCAATATGGTTTACCAGAATTATCTAATTCAAATGTAGGATCCCCTAGGATCTCGAAAGGATAAGCGAAACGAACATGACGGTATAAATTCTCAAAGAAATAAGCAGAAGGCATATAACGCATACCCTCTTCTAACTTCACAAGATTAGCTTCACCATCCACACTATTAACAGTAATATACCCCTTTACACCCTCACTACGATTTGTAAAGTACTTAACGACTCCATCATACTCTAAAGGAGTTACACGAACGATCTGATCATTTAAATTGATCTGTGTATATAGATCTGAAACATAGAACTGAGAAACTAACTCAGGCATCTGCCCCATCACACGATCTCCCAGTTTTTGAGAAGAAGCTTTATCTAGCAAAGGAAGATGGTCAAAATTCACCTCTTGCACATCACTATAGAAATCCGTAGTCTCATTCACAGTAATACGAGAAGCATAGGATCTAGCAGTAAAGATTGGAGACATGAATAGATTTAGCCCCATGATCAAAACTAAACATGCGCAATATACTAATACTACATACTTGGCGATCCCTGATACCTGAGGCTTTAACCCCTTAGTCAATAACATAGTATTCACAGCCGCAAATACCGCTACTAAAATACCAATGAACACCCAAAATGCCCCTGAACTAACATTCAAAGGAGGAAGGATCAAATAGAATAAAACAAGACCTACCACTAAACTAGCGATCAAACTGATCACATTTGCCTTACGATGTGCCATTAACAATCACCTCTTTATATACCTATATTATACTCCAAAACCCCAGAAATGCAACTAATGAATAACAAAATATGATAAATGCAAGAAAATAAGAAATGTAATATTACACTATATTTGTATCATATTCTTATTCAATCACATAATATTATAAATATTCTATAGACAAATTATTAATTCAAATAAATAAGTCATCGCACATACGATGACTCATTCCTACTTATGACTTCGCATCAAACTTCACAGAACAACGAGGACAAGTGATCTCGATCTTACCTTTACCTCTTGGCACTCGTAGTTCCCTCTTACAGTTAGGACACTTAAAATACTTATGCGTTCTACTCCCCTTAAGACGAGCCATAAACTTACTCCATTTCTTCTGCCAAGGATAGATCTTTAATACAAAAGCGTCATTCTCTCTTCTTCTAGCTTCATAATTCTTAGACAACATACGGAATAAACATAATACCAAAGGAATATACATAATAAGAAGACGGATCAGATGATTCGGGATCAACCAAGAGAACAAAGATAGAATAATACCACCCCAAAGAAGAGCCATATTCAATTGATCCATACCATACTTATCGTACATAAACTTACGTAACCACTTCATCCATATCACTCCTATCCATATATATGCATTATACCACAAATACAACTACTACATCATCAACAATCGTTTATTTAGTCGTACTACCAAAACCACCATTACGGATCTCACACACATCATCATCCTCACAAATACCATATTCTAAGAAGATCCCTTGCGCAAAACCCTCCCCCATCTTCACAGATACTATCTTATTCTCATTAGAATCATTCGTGATCTTAATAAAAATATGTCCCTCATTATCAGACCCATAATAATCACTATCAATGATCCCTACCGTATTATTCAACTGTAAACGATACTTAAACCCTAACCCACTACGAGGGAAGATTTGTAATACCCATCCATCATGAATATAACAACGGATCCCTGTAGGGATCTTGATCGTCTCCCCTGGTGCCAAAGTGAAATCACATGGTGCATAGAAATCATACCCAGCAGAACCTACCGTAGCACGTTGTGGTTTCTTGATCCCCTCATATACCTCTACTGCACACTCCTTAGATACAGCAAAACTATCCATATAATCCTTCACGAATCTCTCAACACTTACCTTCTCAAATCTAGCAATTTTCCTCATATACTTTACCTCTTATATACCCAAGTATAAGATTCAGCAAATAAATTGTCAAATAGTTCTTTCTAGTATATAATGGCTTTACGAATTAGAATGGGAGGTATTACCAATGGATGAAGTAATAACACCAGAAGTAAATGAAGTTACCCAAGAGGATATCCTCTATTTAAAACGTCGTTTATACAAGAAGATCAATAAGATCACATGGGCTTTCTTTTGGTTTACCTTACTAACTCAACTAGCCTCCATCCCCATCGTAACTCTCGCCCATTCCCTAAGCCAAACACTCTCACTTCCTAGTGAATTAGTCAATTGGCTAGTAACAGATATCTCACTCTATATGATCGCCTTCCCCATCTTCTACATGATCATCCATTCACTACCAGATACTCCTATACATACTCCTAAGAAAAGACTCAATATCCCTAATATCCTATTACTATCTGTAGTATGTATCGGGATCTTGTACTTCTTCAATATCTTTGGTAGCATGATCGCATCTTTCTTAACCTCTATTACTGGTGGAGAAGCCAATCCTATAGAGAATTATATAATCGGAGAGCCGATCTATACAGTGATATTTGCTTGTATGATCCCTGCTATTATGGAAGAGATCATATTCCGTAAGATGATCGTATCTAAACTATATCCACTAGGAGAATCCTTCTGTATCATTACCTCTGGTATCATCTTTGGATTATTCCATGGGAATATTGTTCAGATCATGTATGCGATCCCGATCGGATGTTTCTTATGCTACATCTATCTTAAGACCAATTCACTCACTAACGTAGTGATCTTACACTTCTTAACGAATCTAACTGGTTCCTTAGTATTACCATGGCTAGTAACTCATTACCCAACACTAGGCTCATGGATCATGTTCTCAATGATCTTTGTGGCTATAGTATATGTAGTAAGGTTACGTAAGAAGATCACACTAGATCCCCTAGAGCTACCTCTAAGTGAAAAGGATAAGAGAGAGTTATTATTTAAGTCTAAGGGATTCATTGCCTATGTGGTATTGATCACTATCTTAGCAGGTATTATGTTATTTCTACCATCTTCTATATAAAGCACAAGAGAGATCTATTGATCTCTCTTTCTTGTATTATTCTTATGAATATACCACAGTATTAGATCTACTACCAATAGACCCATATTGATCGGTACTATAAACATCAATATAATAGCTCCTAGTAACCCAGCAAACCAGCCTGTATCAGTCAAGATATCATATACCGCATAGAGGGCTAGTGCAAGGCCTATGAGACCATCGACAAGGGCGAATGCCTTATAAGGAGACATACTTGGCGCAAACTTATAGAATAAGCATACGCCTGTATAAGAAACACCTGCCATCAATAATCCCACTGTGATCAATGTGAACCATGCATGTGCGCTACTAGGAAGAGTGATCGCAAAGATCCATGAGAATAGAGCTAATAGAAATAACATACATGTTCTTTTAATATGCTTCCTCATAGACTCACCTACTTTCTAATTAGATTATATCGTATTTATAGAAAGTACACAAATAAAAGATACTGCCCATTACAAGCAGTATCTAATACACGATTTAATTATTTACAAACGTTTACTGGATTACCATCTAGATAAGCATATACGTTATTGAATACGATATTAGCACGACGTACCATAGCTTCTTCAGAAATGAATGCTTGGTGAGGTGTTAATAATGTATTCTTAGCAGCTAATAATGGATAATCAGCAGGAATAGGTGGTTCCATATCGAATACGTCTACACAAGCAAATCCTAACTTGTCTTCATCTAATGCTTTAGCTAATGCAGCATTGTCAACGATAGGACCACGTGCACAGTTGATGAATACTGTTCTAGGACCCATTAATGCGATCTTATCTGCGCTGATGAATCCACGTGTAGAATCATTTAAAGGTAAGTGTAGAGATACGATATCACTTTGTGATAATACTTCATCTAATGACTTATATTCAATACCTAATGCCTTAGCTTCTTCCTTTTCACTACGGTTATATGCAATTACCTTAGCTCCAAATGCTTGGAATAACTTAGCAGTTACCATACCGATATTACCAAGACCAATGATACCTACAGTACGTCCACAGATCTCACGACCACCTAGACCAGCACTAGTACCACCATTACGTACTACTGTATTACCCTTAGCCATATTTCTAAGACCACATACAGCCATACCGATCGCTAATTCAGCTACTGATTGGTTAGAATATCCAGCAGAGTTACAGATCATGATACCTTTTTCTTTACAAGCCTTAACACCGATATGGTCGATACCAGTGAATGCTACTGCTAACATCTTTAAAGCATCAGTAGATTCTACTACTTCTGTAGGATAAGGATTATTAGCGATCATTACGATATCACTACCAGCAGAACGTCTCTTTAATTCCTCAACATCAGTTGTCTTAGTATCATAGTAAACAAACTCATGTCCTCTATCAGTGATACCCTTTGCTAATTCATCGATCACGCACTTAGAAACACCAATAGGCTCTAATAAACTAATCTTCATGTTTCATTTTCCTCCTAAGTAAATACTACTCTTATAGATTATAATACACTAATTCAGGCTTAATTGCAATGTGTAATGCATATATCGAAAATAGAAAAGAAGTGAAAGTTTCCCCTCACTTCTCTCACTCAATATCTTCTGGGATCAGCTCTTTCTCATGAAACATTTGAATACGATCTGCTACGAATTCTCCTGCTAATCCATATAACACAGCCATACTAGGAACAGCCACGATCATACCCATAGCCCCAAATAGATCACCAAATAGAATAATTGCTAATAATACCCAGATTCCTTGTAATCCTACAGATTTTCCTACGATCTTTGGATAGATCACATTATTCTCAAATTGTTGTAAACATTGGAATAACACAATGAACCAGATCGCTTTCATAGGAGAGATCGCTAGAATGACTACAAACCCAAATGCCATGGCGATCATAGCCCCTAAGATCGGTATGATACCAGAGATACCAGTAATTACCGAGATCAATAATGCATATGGCATATTGAATAGTGTCAAGCCAATATAGAATAAAGTACCTAGTACTAACATTTCTACTAATTGACCCCCAATAAAGTTTCCAAAGATCTCATTGGCATTATGGGCTACTCGTAAGATCTGTGCACTACTACTAGGTCCAAATACAGCTAAACAAGTTCTCTTAGCTTGTGCAATGAATTGTTCTTTCCCACTTAGTAGATATAAACTCAACATTACTCCCATAAAGATATTACCTAGTGTAGATGTGAAACCCTTAACATTATGGAGAACAGTATCTCCATAGGCATTGACCATAGCTTCAAAATTAGTTAGTACTTGATCGATATACTGATCCCATGGTAGTTTAGAGAATTCTTCTAGATAGATCCTATTCTCTGAACCAAAGCCTTCTAGGATCGTATTGATATACGTAATAATATTCTGAATATATCCTTCTAGATTAGAGAGCAATGTAATGATCGAATTTGTTAACTGTGGTACGATCAAGATGGCTGCTATACTCACGATCACTAAGACTAATAAGATCGATACTAAGATCGTTAGGGGTCTTATGAAGCGTTTATATTTGATGTTAGGATATTTCTTATAAATGAATTCTTCCATTGTCTTCATGGGTACATTTAGAACAAAGGCGATCCCTAGTCCATAGTATAAAGGCGTAAAGATCTTCAAGATCCTTATTACAAATAGATATACATTATCAAATTTCAATACTAGTAAAAGGAATAAGAAAGCTATGGCTATTAGATATACCCATGGTTCAATGATCTTCCATATTTTCTTATTGATCATAGTGCCTCCTATTTCTTAATAAGATCCCAATAGGCTTTCGCAGCTTGTTCGATCTTATTATCTCCATATTCATAATACTTCACATCCTTTAAATCATCTGGTAGATATTGTTGTTTCACATAATGATTTGGATAATCATGAGGATACTTATAGTTTTGTCCTTGTTGTGTATTTCCTACTCCATCATAATGCATATTCTGTAATTGTCTTGGGAATGTTCCTCCCTTACCATTTTGAATATCTTCCATAGCTCTTGCTAAGGCCATATACGCACTATTAGACTTAGGAGCAGTAGCTAATAGTACTACCGCTTGTGCTAATGGTATACGAGCTTCTGGAAGTCCTATTTGTAAGGCAGCATCTACACAGGATTTCACGATGGTAATAGCTTGGGGATAGGCTAGTCCAATATCTTCACTAGCTATGACTAATAGTCTTCTACATGGTGAGATGAGATCATCTGCCATAAGGAGTCTTGCTAGATAATGGAGTGCTGCATTCTCATCAGATCCACGGATACTCTTTTGAAGTGCGGATAGTAGATCATAGTGTTGATCTCCTTCCTTATCATACTTCATAGAGCTTCTTTGCGTTAATTGTCTTACTAATTCCTTCGTGATCTTCTTACGATTTCCTTGTGCATCATAGGATAACATACATAACTCTACTGTATTCATTGCCTTACGACAATCTCCCCCTACATTAGCAGCAATATATGGAATGATCCCCACTTCCATCTCTACCTCACTATTCTCTCTCTTACATAATGTATCAAATGCTCTAGTGATGGCTTTCTCTAGTTCACTTGCTTCAATCGGTTTGAATTCGAATACTGTAGAACGTGATAGTATTGCTCCATAGATATAGAAATATGGATTCTCTGTAGTAGAGGCGATCAATGTGATCTTACCATTCTCCATGTATTCTAATAGACTTTGTTGTTGTTTCTTATTTAGATACTGGATCTCATCTAGGTATAGTAATATTCCATGTGTATTGTCTAATAATTCAGCTTCTGCTATGATAGCACGTATTTCAGCTAGGGATGTGGTAGTTCCATTTACTTTGTATAATGGCATATTGGATTGTTGTGCGATCAATCTAGCTGTGGTTGTTTTTCCTGTTCCTGGTGGACCATAGAAGATCAGATTTGGTACAGTACCAGATTCTACGATCTTTCTGAGTGGTGCATTAGGAGATAGGATGTGTTTTTGGCCTACTATGTCATCCCATGTTTGGGGACGGATCTCATCGGCAAATGGCATAATATCCCTCCTGTTCTATACTACAAGTATACACTTGAAATGAAGATTAAAAAAGCAGAAATTAAGATTTCTGCCTAACGCACTTCTGTTTCAGTATATTCTGCTTCAAATACATCATTCTTAGAATTCGAAGTAGTTGTATTACTTTGCTGTTGATAAGTACGATAATTAGTATATGCTTGTGTACGTTGTTGATTATTTACATATGCTTGCATTTGTTTCTTATTACGATATAAGGTGTATAAGATCGCTCCTATGATCAATATTCCAAATAATGGACTAGCAAATAGTAGCGCAGATATGATTCTTATAACAATGGAAAAGAGCAAAATATAAAATAGAATATACATGTAGTTCATCACCCTTTCGGATAGTATTATATCACAAAGATTAAAGAATTGTTGAAATCACATAATTTACTATATTTAGTACATAAGTTCTCATAATGAGAAGTAAAAGATAATAAAAAAGCACTGAAATCAGTGCTTTTGTTTCTATAGAATGGTGATCCCTGGGAGATTCGAACTCCCGACCCTTTGATTAAAAGTCAAATGCTCTACCATCTGAGCTAAGGGATCAGAATAAAAAAATGGCTGGGGCACCTGGGTTCGAACCAGGGAAATGTCAGAGTCAAAGTCTGATGCCTTACCGCTTGGCTATGCCCCAATACCAAATAAAATGGAGCGGATGATGGGAATCGAACCCACGTAGTCAGCTTGGAAGGCTGAAGTTCTACCATTGAACTACATCCGCATATGAGTGGTGGAGGGGGGCAGATTCGAACTGCCGAACCCATAGGGAACTGAGTTACAGTCAGTCGCGTTTAGCCACTTCGCTACCCCTCCAGATTAATGGTGCTGGCTAAAGGAATTGAACCCTCAACCTACTGATTACAAGTCAGTTGCTCTACCTATTGAGCTAAGCCAGCAAATGGTGGAGGTTAACGGGCTCGAACCGCTGACCCTCTGCTTGTAAGGCAGATGCTCTCCCAACTGAGCTAAACCTCCATTCGCTTAATGCTCTATAAATATACCATGTAAATTACGAACCGTCAATACTTTTTTGATATTTTTTAACAAAATTTATTCTTTTTCACTTAAATCTTTACCATTTTTATCCTATTTACACTAATAAGCAACATATCCAGTCAATAATCATTACAACTCTCTACCATTCTCTTCCTCAAACACGAAGAACCATGTATCCTCACTAGATAATTCTTCCCTAAAATGATATCCACGAGCACTAAAGTTCTTGATCTCTTCTAGATCCTTCACCTTATGTACAGCCATATACCTGACCATCTCTCCACGCATCATCTTAGCCTCTGTAGCTCGTGTCACTAGTTTCCCATTGCTATTCTTTACAAAACAACACTGGATCACTCTACACGCACCCTTATATGGAAGAACAGCCTTACTATACTCCTCACTCGCTAGATTCAACACAACATCCTCATCAGCAAATAACTCCCTAGCGATCCTATCTCCCCAAAACTCATATAGATCACTATAGCCTTCTACCTCTAACTTAGCCTGCATCTCTAAACGATATAAAGAAACAGCATCATTGCAACGTAAGATCCCATAGAACCCTGATAAGATCCTTAGATGTTCTTCCACATACGCTAACTCTTCATAATCAAACACAGTAGGAGCCATATATTGAAATGCTAATCCCTCATACGCAAATAACGCAGGAATATACGCATGCTCTAGATCCATTCTCTGAAAGCGATCATAGTTCAACATAGCAATACTTCTATTACACTTAAAACAAGCCTGTAATTCCTCTACAGACATCTTAGACAATACTGTATATAATCTTTTCGTATCTTCTAAAAGAAGAGGAGTATGGATCGCATCATACCCCTCAACACTATCCTTCATCTTCTTAGTAGGTGAGATAATGATCTTCATATAACTACCCTTTTCTAGTTAATAACACAACATTCTCTACTAATGGAGTATGAGAGAACATATCAAATGGGATTACTTTCTCTACACGATATTTCTTCTGTAATACCGCTAAGTCTTTTCCTAAAGTAGAAAGATTACAAGATACATATACGATCTTCTTTGGAAGAGAATGCAGTACACACCCTAAGAACTCATCACTTAATCCAGTACGAGGTGGGTCTACTACTAAAGCATCGATATCATGATACTCTTGTGTTAATTCCTTTAACTTCTCTCCCGCATCTCCTACTACAAAAGAAACATGGTCAGCCGCATTTAAAGAAGCATTGTAATTCGCATTCTCTACAGCCTCTGGAATACTCTCGATCCCAATGATCTTACTTGCTAGATCACGTACCACTAAACTAAGGCCACCTACACCACTATATGCCTCTACGATCAAGTGATACTTCTCATCACTTAATAACTTTCTCACACAGCCATATAATTGCTTAGTTTGTTCCGTATTGAGTTGGAAGAAAGAGCGATTAGAGATAAATAAACGTGTATCTAATAAGTTAGTTTCGATCCCCTTCTCTCCTCTTAGAATACGGATGTTACTACCAAAGATTTCAGAACCTCTTTCAGTATTGATACTTTGTCCCACATTCACCATACCAGGTAATGCCATAATATCCTCTAACACAGCCTCAGAGATCTTATCTTTCCCAGTAACGAATGTACATTGGAACTTACCGTCCAAATGACGTAACACTAATGTACGATAGCCTTTCTTACTCTTCTTGTCATAGGCTTGACACTCATGCTTATTCAAGATCTTCTCGATCTCTTTTCTACGATCATCTAATACCTTCTCATGTACTTTACAAGCCTCTACAGGCACGAACACATTAGAATTAGGCAAATACATACCACAACATAAAACACCATCTACCATTTGTATAGGCATCTTTAATTGATTACGATAATGGAATAAAGATGGATTATACGTGATCCTTTCGATCTTATCTAAAGAAATACCAGCATACTTATATAAACTTTGTGCTACAGTCTGACGTTTTAACTCCACTTGCTTCTTAGCCTTCAATTCCATCAAAGAACAAGCATTACACTTTTCTACATTACAAACACGTTTAATACGATCTTCACAATTCTTAAGTCTTTTGATCACCTTAGCACGTGCATATTTCTGAGTCTCTTCTATGATCTCTACCTCTGCTACCTCACCTACAAATACCCCCTCTACAAAGACAGGTTTATTACTAGGTGTATAGCCGATCCCTTCTCCATTGATCCCCATTTTCTTGATTTCTATTCTCATATATATTCCTCTTCTTTTCTATAATTATAGTGACTTTACAAAAAAGGTAAGTAGAACTACTCACCTTC
Source organism: Erysipelotrichaceae bacterium (assembly GCA_015058845.1). GTDB lineage: Bacteria > Bacillota_I > Bacilli_A > Erysipelotrichales > Erysipelotrichaceae > SIG230. The sequence goes on along the minus strand of SVBO01000003.1, from coordinate 73,742 downwards.
AAATTCAATAGTATCTGCGTATAACTTACTGATACGAGCTAATGAATATACTTCGATACCAGTTTCCTCAGCACGAGCTCTACCAGCCTCAAAAGACTTCTCGATCACGATACCAGCGCCTACCATCTTAGCACCCGCATAATCGATCAATTCTTGAACAGCCATTAATGCTTGCCCATTTGCTAAGAAATCATCCACGAATAAGATCTTATCATCACTATTCAAGAATGCCTTATTGATCACTAAAGAATACTCTTTCTCCTTAGTATAAGAGAATACAGGCACTTGATATAGATTTGAATTTAAGACAATAGACTTACCCTTACGAGCAAATACTAGATCTACACCTAGTTCTAATGCCGTAAATACAGCTGGTGCAATCCCACTTGTTTCAATAGTAACTACCTTAGTAATACCCTTATCCTTAAACTTTCTAGCAAACTCCTTACCAATCGCTTGCATCAACTTAGGATCTACTTGATGATTCAAGAAACTATCTACCTTTAATACATGGGCATTTACGATCTCAGCTTGAGAGAGGATCTTATCTTTTAATAATTGCATACACTTTTCTCCTATAATTATGTTAAGTTTTACTTTTGATATTCTAATTATAGCATATACATTTCTTTTTTAGTATAATAGTTTCATGAAATAGGATGTGAAATTATGGCGAAAACGTTAGATAAAAAATTAGTAATTGGTATTTCTTCTCGTGCTTTGTTCGATCTACGTGTTGAAAACGAGATCTTTGAGAAGGAAGGTTATAAGAAATATAGTGAATATCAGATCCAACATGAGGATGAGATCTTGAAGCCTGGTAGTGGATTCTCACTGGTAAAGGCTCTTTTGAAGTTAAATGAGTATCCTGAGACTAAGGGTAGAGTAGAAGTTGTAGTAATGAGTCGTAATAGTGCCGATACTTCTTTAAGGGTATTTAAGTCTATTGAGCATTATGGGTTAGATATTACTAGAGGGGCTCTTACGAGTGGTAGACATTTATCGAATTACTTAAATGCTTTCCGTACAGATCTATTCTTATCTGCGTATAGTGATGATGTGCAAGCGGCGATCGATTCTGGGATTGCAGCTGGTTTGATCTATACGAGTAGCGATGTGGAATATAATGTAGAGGATATGGATCAGATCCGTATTGCGTTTGATGGAGATGCTGTGTTATTCTCTGAAGAATCTGAGATGATCTTTAAGAAACATGGACTAGATGCCTTTGTAGAGAATGAGCGTAAGAATGCTATGAAAGAACTTCCTGCTGGACCATTCGCAAACTTTTTAAAGACGATCTCTTCGATCCAACAGCAATTCGATCTAGACCATTGTCCGATCCGTACAGCGATCGTAACGGCTAGAAGTGCTCCTGCGCATGAGCGAGTGATCCGTACTTTAAGAGCTTGGAATGTACGTATCGATGAGGCATTCTTCTTAGGTGGGATCCAGAAGAAGGATTTCTTAGAAGCCTTTGGAGCTCATATCTTCTTTGATGATCAGGCTACGCATTTACTACCTGCCTCTCAAAGTGTTCCTTCTGCCCAAGTGCCTTATAAGAGTAATCAATAACGAAATAAAGTACTGTCTGAATTCCTTCAAACAGTACTTTTTCTTATTCTTGTCTAATAGCTGCTAGAGCACTGATCTTCACTGCTCTTTGGGCTGGATAGAAGCCAGAGATGATCCCTACTCCTACTGAGAATAAGAATCCAAGGGCTACTAACCAAAGTGGAATATACGATATAGCACTATTCCCATATCCCATCATTCCACCTAGAAAATGATTGATCACAAGAGATAGACCATAACTTACCCCTATACCGATCACACCACCGATCATACCAATACACGCCGCCTCGATCAAGAACATCATACGAATATCATTCAACTTACATCCAATGACCTTCATGACCCCGATCTCACGCGTACGCTCATAGATCGACATGACCATCGTATTCGCAATACCAATTGCTGCTACTAACATACTCACGCCACCAAGAGCCCCTAGAACCATTTGAATATTATTCATCGTCTCTTGACTTTGCGCTAAGTATTCCTCAGCACTCCAAGTATCAAAACCAGCATTCGTAATATACTCCTGTACAGCAGCCACATTATTCATATCATCTACCTTTACGAAAGCTGTCTCATAACTAGAGGTACCTGTATTACGGATCCCATTGATCTTGTTGTATTCCTTCATAAGGGTATGATAGAAGTCAAAGCTAATAAAGATCGAATTATAGGTTTCATAATTCTTAGCATCTGCTTTCAAAACACCTACTACATTGGCTTTGAATTGTCTTAACTCTGAAGGTGCTCCAGGCTTTAGATACTCTTCTCCTGTTTCATTGTCATACTCTACTTGGTTATATTGAGGGGTGATAGTGATCCTAGAGGATAGTGGGTCTACCTTTGGATCCTTGATATTCCCATTCTCATCATATTCTGGTCCCATGGCATAGTCAGTTACTTCCATGTTATAGAAATAATGCGCTGCTTCTTCTCCAAAGAGGATCACATTCTCTTCTCCCTCTTTTGGCCATCTTCCTTCTGACAACTCATATCCTAATGCCTTCAACATACTAGTATCCATCACTACTACATTATTGTTATACCCATATCTACCACTCGTAATACGAAATGCTGGATACGTTCCCCATAGTGGCATACTTCCCTTAGCTGTAGCTGCTACTACATGCTCCATTTGATTCAACTTCTCCATGAAAGCATCATCTAATACTAATTGTCCTGGTTCTACCGTAGGATTGCCATATTGATCATAAGAGATATTGTTATAGTTATATACCTCGATAGTAGTAAGATCCATCCATTCGCTCATAGATTCCATTTGAGACTTCTCTAGCCCTACCCCTAATGAGATCATGATCACGATAGAAGTCGTCCCTATCGCCACGCCTAGTGTCGTTAGAAGCGTTCTAAGCTTTCTCTTCCAAAGATTAGCTAGACAATATCTTACTAAATCATAGATCTTCATCGTCGATCACGCCTTTATTCTTCTTTTTCTTATATACTACAACCCCTAATGCACCCACTACTACCACTACTAGACCACCGATCCATAACATACTATTCGAATCAGATTCTGCTGGTTCGACAATAATAGGATCTTCATAGATCGGTTCATCGATCCAGATTTCATTTGGGATCACACTGACCATGAACTTCTCTTCTAACACCTTTTGATTAAAGTTATCATCCTCATACGTAATACGAGCCGTCAACTCTTTCTCACCAGCCTCAGGGAATACGATATAAATATTACTACCCTTAGCCTCTTTACTAGGCTCTAATCTACCTAAGAATAATGTACCAAGTACTTCCTCATTCTCATCTAAGATCTGTAAGTTAGCATTTAGTAAAGTAGACATACCTGTATTAATGATACTGTAGTTGACTTCTCCTTCACTATTTTGGTACACATTACTCATCTTCACATAATTTACTTGTAATCGATCTACTTGGATCACTGGGATAGAGATCTTTCCATTGGTACTTTGGGATTGTGTTTCTCCATCATGAATATATTGATATTCGATATCGAAATCGATCGGATAGCTACCTGGAGTAAGTGTCTTAGGACATGTGATATATAATGTGATCGTAGATGTTTCTTGTGATGGAATAGAGTCGATATAGAACTTATTCACACCTTTTGTTTGTTGGAATGTATTGCCACCATCTACTGTGACTACGATATTATGCACATCGATGGTTTTATTCGTATTCTTGAAATCTACTTTTAATTCTAAGTTAGTACCTGCTACTAAGCCATTTTGTCCCGTATAATTCGTGATCATGACATTTGGCACAAAGGAAGCATCACTAGATTGTTTTAGTTCATAGATCACGGTAGAGGCTTCTTTTGTTTGATCAGCATAGAAAGATTGCCCATTCTGTGTATACTGGAACATATACGATACACTGAATTCTAATGGACCTTCTTCTAAATAGCGAATATCTTCAAACCATACTGTATACATCAAATATCCCATCGGATCATTACGTACATCAGAGATATACCCTTGTTTATTACTACTACCAAATGCTTCACCAGTTAGGATCGCTAATGACTTATCGAATGTCTTTCCACTCATAGTAGAATATAAGAAGTTAGGATCTACTACTTGTACACCAATGGTAAAGGGTGCATTCTTAGTGATCTCTTTATTAGGAAGTGTATATCCTGTTACATAAATAGACTTAGTATAATCATTCTTATGAGTTACAGCTTTAGTTTCATTGATCACGAAGGCTTCATCTAAAGATAAAGTATATGTTGTATCATCTTTTGTAAACTCTGCAGAACCTTGGATACTATAGGCAGCCCCATTTCCTAGATATCTAAGAGCACCTCGAGAGCTCGTACCATGAGATACCTTGATCACTAATGTATTCTTAGTACTCATAGCAGACTCTGCTGTGACATGAAGTGTATTATACGCATTTCCCCAAGAGACAAAGAAGCTATCTGCGGCAATGCTAGCTTCTCCACTACCATTCACCTCTGCCATAATTTCATCGATCGTATACTCGCTGTCTACGATCTTACTAACATCAAAGCTATAATAAGCATCGATATATACTTCATCTGTCGTACCTATTACCTTGTTGTTCTCTCCATCCCAATCTACACTATAATACGTTTGCTTGGAATGTAATTCAGTGTTTTCTACAGTTGTAGCACTAACACTAACTACAGATGCGAATACTACTAAGCTAAGCAGTAATACTTTGAATTTGTGTATCATGTTGTTTCCCCTCGTTTCTATTTCTTACTTCTATTTCTGTGATATTACCATCGATCAAATGTACGACACGATCTGCATAAGCTGCGATCTCTGGATCATGGCTTACTAGGATGATCGTTTGGTTATGTTCCTTATTCATCCTTACCATCAATTCCATGATCTCTTTGGTAGTCTTGGTATCTAGATTTCCTGTTGGTTCATCTGCATATACGATCTTAGGATTACTTACAAAGGCTCTAGCCACTCCTACACGTTGTTGTTGACCACCAGACATTTGATTAGGCTTATGATTCATTCGGTCTTTCAAACCTACTTCCATCAACATCTTCTTAGCTGCTTTTAGACGTTTCGTTCTATCGATTCCTTTAAACATAAGTGGTAGTGCTACATTTTCTACAGCAGTCATGATATTGAGTAGATTATAGGATTGGAATACAAAGCCTATATGACGTTGTCTAAAGATCGCTAGTTGATTCTCGGATAGAGCAGATATATTCGTCTTACCGATCCACACTTTTCCTTGTGTTGGTTTCTCTAGTCCTGCTAACATATTTAATAGAGTAGACTTCCCACTACCACTCGTACCAAAGATACATAAGATCTCTCCACGATAGATCTCTAAATTGATACGATCTAGAGCTACTACTTTCTCATTTCCTAATACATATACTTTACGGATATCTTCTACTCTAATGATCACGTCTTTAGATCCTACTGTTTCCTCTTGTTTATTATCTTCCAAGTAGATCCCTCCTTTCCTATAAGTATAGTCGTTTTGGAATACAATTCCAACTATAGCAAAATAAGTTGCATATATATCATATACAACTTGCTTTGAATAATTATGAATAATATCTGAATTATTTCTTAATTCTCTAATTCATGGATCAGATAATCTTGAATGGCTACAGCATCCTCATGCACGATCATGAATACATAAGTACCACGAGAGAAGATGATACCTTGTGATGCGATATTCTTTTGTGCTTCGATATATCCATCAAACTCATTCGTAATAGCTTCTAAACGTGTTTGTAGTACTGTCTTCACTTGTTCTACAAGATCTTCATCACTTACTTGGATCAATGCGATCTCATCACATTTCACATCTAAGAATGCTTGATAGTATACTTGTTGCTTGATCTGACTTGGATCTAATTCAAACATCGTATAGAAATCTGAATCATTTACTTCTGTAGTGAATGTATCGATGTAATTGTTCTCAATATAGCTCATTGCATCTGTTAGTTGAATGTCTTTCTGTTCTTCTTTACCACAAGCAGCTAACATACATATGCATAAGACTAATAATACCTTTTTAAATACTCTCATATATATCTCCTTATGAAACAGTTTTGTGTTGTATTGCTTTACTATTAGGAGTCAATGCTTCAATAGAATAGCCTTGTTCTAATAGTGTTTCAATGATCCTTGGTAATGCCTCTAATGTAGTTTGATTATTAGGAACATCATGCATCAAAACAGTGATCTGTGTCTTATTCTTAGTTCCATTGATCACAGCCTCATAGATCTGATCAGCACTCTTATAGGTACCAGAAGCATCTAGACTAGATACATTCCAGTCATAGTATTCCATACCTAATTCATGGATCATGGATAACCAGCTATTTAATGGTGTATCTGGAGAATATGTCATGAATTGTGTATTAGAAGATCCTCCTGGGAAACGGAAGGCTTTTACTGTATATCCAGTGGCTTCATACACACGATAATTCGTATCTAAGATCTCACTTTTTAAGTTATCTAAAGAACTATACAATGTTTCATACTTATGCGTAGTCGTATGATTTCCGATAGTATGTCCTTCCTCGATCATACGCTTCAAGATCTCTGCATTGCCCTTTACCTTGACCCCATTGACAAAGAATGTAGCATGTACATTGTATTCCTTTAATACGTCTAGTACTTTAGGGGTAAGTGAGGTAGGTCCATCATCAAATGTAAGATAAGCGATCTTACCTTGGGTAGGATTCAAAGTAGGACAGTATAATTGCGAACTCTTATACTCTAACTCTGAAATATACATGATCAGTTCATCATTTACTGTAGTATGATCAGTGATCTCTTCTTGTAATTGTACTACTTGTGCTTCTAGTTCATTGATCTCTTGATGACTTAAATAAGAATATACCATAAAGAAACCATTCAACAATACTGAAACAGCAGCAGCTATAATCAACGTCATCAACTGACGAAGTCTTTTCTCACGTTTACTATTCACTTTCTTGACCATTTTCATCATTCTCCAATATTACTCGTATATCATACCACAGTTTATAACAAATGTAATCTTAATTCTAACAGGAAGTTCAAAATAAAAGGATATGGCACTAATCCATATCCTCAAAATTACCTATATCACTACTTCTACGAAGCAAAATAGCCTTTTGATTCTCAGAAAGATTCAACATATGCATGATCTCATGCTCCTCTTCTTCATTACAACCGATCAACAGCTTCACTTCACATTCTCTTTTCAAAATATCCGTAGTAATTACAATAGAATTGATCCTTTTCATATTCTGCGAACCTACGAATACATCGATCTTTGCACCATCACTTGCCAATGAATCCTTCAAGAAACCATAATCCACTGGATATACTAGATCTGCGAAACGAGGATGCTTCGAATTTTTTGGTCTTTCGATCACAATAGATGAGGAAAAGTAAAGAGAGTCTAGTTTTTGCCAGAAAAATGCATTATTCTCAACTTGTTTCATAATATCCCCTCCTTCAACCAAAATAATTATACATAATAAATGTAAAAATGTAAACTCAAACTTTGGAAGAAAAGTTATTATTTTTCTGAAACCACTTTCAAAATTCATCTATTATTCTACTATGCTATGGAATTGACATTTCTATTGTCTTTTCCTATAATTAATTTGAGTTTATATGGAGGTTAAAGCACATGAAGAAACTATGTTTGGCTTTATTGATAGGTTTATTGGCTTTGAGTGGTTGTACACCTAGTACGAATCATGGGGGAGATGTGGTTGATCATACACAGGATCCTATTACTTTCAAGAGTGAGTATGAGGAGTTCAATGGTTCTTTTACGAATAGTGGTAAGGAGTATCTTTCTGTAGAGATCAGTGAGGATAATCCTATGTATTATGCTTCTTATGAGGAAGTGATGGAAGTATTAGAGAGTGGTACTGGTGTGATCTATTTTGGCTATCCTACTTGTCCTTGGTGTCGTAATGTGGTAGAGGTTTTAACTGAGACTGCGAAGGCGGATATGGTAGATACTATTTACTACTTCAATGCGAAGGACTATCGTGATGTGAAGAAGTTAAAGGAAGATGGTTCTGTTGAGATCACTACAGAGGCTAAGGATGGTTACTATGAGTTAGTAGAGGCTCTAGGTGAGCATGCGAGTGTCTATGAGGGACTAAATGATGATTCTATCAAGCGTTTATATTTCCCTACTGTCGTATTTGTGAAAGAGGGAGAGATCCTTTTATTCCATGAGGGTAGTGTAGATTCTCAAGAAGATCCGTATGTAGGATTAAATGAAGAGCAAAGAGCTGAATTAAAGAAGATCTATCACGATGGATTCGTTCGTACATTTAGAGAAGTTTGCGACAGTAAGTGTTAATAAGTACTAAAGGCTGGTCATATCGATCAGCCTTTCTTTTACTTTAGATCTACTTTATGTATAATATTTTCAAACGTCACTACTGGTAATACAGGTACATCATGTTCTCCAATACACTTCTCTAGATATACCATGTTATACCATCTACCAAACTTATTTCCACACTTATGAAACTCTCCCACTACCTTAAATCCTAAGTGCTCATGGAAATGTCTACTATGCATCGTTAAGTACTCATCTTCTACATCAGGATAAGTTACAACAGCATACATATTCAAGATATTCTGTAATACTAGGATCTTCTCTAATGCTTCATATAAAGCACTTCCAATTCCTCTACCATGATACTCTCTATCCACATAAATAGATACCTCTACACTATGATCATACGCTCTTCTAGTCTTGAAGTAAGTAGCATAAGCATATCCTACTATCTTACCATTCTCTTCATAGACTAAATAAGGATATTTATCTTTGATACTACGTATTCTATTAGTGAATTCTTCTTGAGACGGTACATCATATTCAAATGATATTGCTGTATTCTTTACGTAGTATGAATATATATTTAGTAGTTCTTCGACATCCTTATCATTCACAATACGGATCATACTACTCCTCCTACTTATACTTTCTTTATAAACATTTCTATCAATTGATTCACTATCTCTGGTCTATCGGTATTTGAATTGTGACCAGCTCCTTTTATCCACTCTAATGGGATATTAGTATTCTTATGCCATGCTTTATTATATCGTATGCATGAACCTGCTCTATCCTTTTCTCCACAGATCAATAATGCTGGACATTTGATCTCATAAGGAAGATCTTTCTCCATAGCTTCTGCTAACATTCTAAAACCATGGCCAGATATCTTCGAATACCTCTTCTTATCTCCATCATATGTCATCATGATATCATACATTAACTTTCTTCCATATTCACTAGTAGCCACTCCGTTAGTACCACTCTTCAACAACCATTTCCATGGATAATACAAATATACAGGCTCCATTTTCTTTAGTAAGTATATTTCTATTGCTGTTACATATTTTCTTTGTAAGGGAGCAGAATCGATCGAAATGAATCCTTTTAAGGCATCTGGATACAACTGTGAATATGCTTGTCCAACATATCCTCCCATAGATTGTCCTATGATCACTGGATATCGTAATTGTTCACTCTCTAGGATATCATGTAACCACCTGGCTTTATCAAAGAGATCAAAGTTAAATTCAAAAGGCCATGATCTCCCATGAGCAGGAGCATCCCATACAAAGATGTTAAATTTACCTTGGAAGTAGTCTATTTGCTTCGTAAAGAGTCTATGATCTGCAGTTAGTCCAGGAAGAAAGACTAACGTAATTGTTTCAAGATCTACTATATCTATCCAATAATGAATATTTCCACAAGATGTTTCATATATCTTCTCGATCATATCTTCTCCTCCTATCTATACAGATTATACTCCATAAAGCATTTGAAAACAAGAAACCTCAGTATATACTGAGGTCTTATTCATTCTCTAATAATGCTCTTTCTTCTTCTAATCGATCTGCTTCTTCTCTCTTTCTTTGCCATCTACCCTTTAAAACCACATAACAAACCGTATGCACAGTAAATGCTAAGATCCAAGAGATCGGATACGAAATATAAATACTATCTACGATCGGATTCAATGGGAAGATCGTATAGATCCAAGCCAGACGGAATCCACATACACCTAGTAATGCTACGATCATAGGCATCACTGAATACCCAATACCACGAAGCATACCTACCATAACATCCATAATACCACACAAGAAATACACTTGACTCACATACTTCAAACGCACACAACCAGCAGCTACTACAGCAGGATCAGTTGAATAGATCCCCACCAAGAACTCACCAAGCCTATAAGCACCTACACCCGTGATCAGACCAGTAATAGTCACTAGTCCAAGACAAGTAAACATGATCTTATTAATACGCTTATAATTCTTAGCTCCTACACTTTGCCCAGTAAATGATAGAGCAGCTTGATAGAACGTATTCATAGCAGTATACACGAAACCTTCGATATTAGAAGCAGCCGAATTACCAGCCACTACGATCGAACCAAAGGTATTGACTGTAGATTGGATTACAACATTACTGATCGCAAACACAGAGCTTTGTAGACCTGCAGGAAGACCGATCTTAGCGATCTCGAAGAACATAGACTTATTGAATCTTACCTTCTTAAGATCTAGATGTAGGGCACCTTCCTCATTACGTAAACATACCACTACTAAAAACGCAGAGATATATTGAGAAGCAATAGTTGCAAGAGCTACGCCCGCTACATCCATATGTAACACAATTACAAAGAATAGATTTAGAAGAACATTCACAACACCTGCTAATGATAAGTAATATAAAGGTCTCTTCGTATCCCCTTGCGCACGTAAGATCGCTGCTCCAAAGTTATACACCATAGTAGCAGGCATTCCCAGGAAATAGATACGTAAATAGATCGTAGATAAATCGATCACATCATAAGGAGTAGACATCCATTCTAGTAAAGTACGACATGCTAATACGCCAAATACAGTTAAATAAGCACCGGCTACAAGTGCAATAAAGATCGCTGTATGAACAGCACTTACTACCTTTTCATCATTATGTGCTCCAAGATGTTTCGCCACCACTACATTGGCCCCAACAGATAGACCAATAAATAGATTTACTAAAAGATTGATCAATGTACTAGTAGCCCCTACTGCTGCGAGTGAAGTAGAACCTGCAAATCTACCTACTACCACGATATCTGCTGCATTGAATAATAATTGTAATATGCCTGATAGCATTAATGGAATAGAGAACAAAATGATCTTATCTAACAAACTTCCATTTGCCATATCGATCTGATAAGCCTTGCTACTCATACATCAACCTTCTTTCAAATATATATTTACATGCTTACTACACACAAAAACAATTCTTATAGTTTATATTATATCGTAGTTTATAAGATTGTAAAATATAACTTACATAAAAAGAGTGATATTTCTATCACTCATATTTTCTAGTTAAAATTCGCATAGCATTCAAGATCGCTAAGATACTTACTCCCACATCGGCAAACACTGCCATCCACATGGAAGCATATCCTAATGCGCCTAGTACTAATGTAATAGCCTTGATCATAAATACGAATACTAAGTTCTGTACTACGATCTTCTTCGTAAATAAAGCAATATCGAATACTGTCACTAACTTTCCAATATCATCTTCCATAAATACGATATCACTCGCTTCAATAGCCGCATCAGAACCAATACCCCCCATAGCGATCCCTACATTGGCAACAGTTAATACGGGAGCATCATTGATACCATCTCCTACAAAGACTACATGGCTATTATTGGCTTGTAGTTCCTTCACGATCTCTAGTTTATTCTGTGGAAGTAATCCTCCAAAATATCGTGAAATGTGTAGTCGTTGTGCTACTCTTTCAACTACCTTTGGCTGATCTCCTGATAACATTACGATATCTTTGTGATACTTGTGAGTTAATGTATCTACAGTAGATAGAGCATTCTTTTTCTCTGTATCACTAACTGAGATATATCCTAGATACTGTGTATTCTTGGCTACATATACGATAGAGCCTTCACTCTCTACTATTGGATAAGAGATATGAGCTAGTTCCATCATCTTCTCATTGCCTACATAGTAGGTATCTTCTTCGATCAAGGCTTTCATACCCTTCCCAGCAATTTCTTCTAAGTGTTCTACTGTATGTACGTGTAATTCTCTTGTATTTCTTTCACAGATAGCCTTAGCGATCGGATGAGATGAGGCATTTTCTAGTAGTGCTGCTACATATATTAACTCTTCTACATCCATGTAGTCACTTACTACTTCATTTACCATGAATCTTCCTTGAGTTAATGTTCCTGTTTTATCCATGGCAATGACTTTCGTAGTCAAAATCTCTTCTAGGTATTGACTTCCTTTGATCAAGATCCCTTGCTTACTAGCTGCACCAATGCCTCCAAAGTAACTCATAGGAATACTGATCACTACGGCACATGGACAAGAGATCACTAGGAATGTTAGGGCTCTTTCGATCCACATGATCCACTCTCCCATTTGTAGTAATGGTGGTAAGATCGCTAATACAACAGCTCCGAAACATACAGTTGGTGTATATACACGAGCAAACTTCGTAATGAACTTCTCAGTATCCGCCTTATAATTTCCAGCTTCTTCCACTAAACGTAAGATCTTACTAGCAGTAGATTCCCCAAACTCTTTACTCACACGTACATGAAGCTCTCCATTCAAGTTCACACTACCACTCAACACTTCACTCTCTACACTTACATTTACTGGTAATGATTCTCCTGTTAGGGCAGAAGTATCTACCATACTTTCTCCCTTAACCACGATACCATCGATCGGGATCCTTTCTCCCGGATGGACTACTACGATATCATGGATCTGCAATGTAGCTGGATGTACTACTTGAAGACTATCTCCTAATAGTAAGTTAGCACTATCAGGACGGATCTTCATGAGATCTTTAATAGACTTACGGGAATTATTTACAGCAATAGATTGGAAATATTCTCCTACACGGTAGAATAACATAACCGCTACTGCTTCATCGAGATCCCCGATCAAGATCGCTCCAATAGATGCTACCATCATTAGGAAGTTCTCATCAAAGATCTCTCCTCGTTTCATATTATGCAGTGCTTTACTTATCACTTCTTTCCCTACTACTATATAAATGATCAGGAATAGAATACTTTGGATCATACCCTCTTTCCAAACAAACATAGTGAACAGGAATACTAGTACGCTACCTAGTAATACCCACTTCTCATGATCATTCTCTTCACTTGTCTCTTGTGATGGTGAGGTAATATCTTCTACATAAATATGTACTCCCTTTTCAACTCGATCAATGATCGATTGGATCTGTTCATCCATGATGTCATATTCAGATGAGATAGTAAGTTTGCCTAATTCAAAGCGTAAAGAAGCTTCTAGGTAAGACTCTTTATTCAATGTATCTTCTACTTTTTGGGCACAATGCGCACAGTCTAATCCTTCGATCCTATATACTTTCTTATATTTCTTCTCATTCAGGATCGTTAGTTGTACTTCTGGTTCCTTCTCTTTGATATGTTCTATGATATGGTCTAATGCATCTTCTTTATAATCTACTGTAAATCTACCTAGATCAAAGCGCATGTTTGCTTGGGTAACGTATGGTAGACCATTCACAAAATCTTCTAGTTTCTGCGCACAGTTTGCGCAATCTAGACCTGTAATAGAGAATACGACACGTTTGCTATGTTCATCTTTGTCGTGTAGTTCTTTATGAGTATGATGATGTTCATGATGGTCATGACAATGGCATTCCTCATGGTGATGTTCATGTCCTTCGTGAGTACAGCATTCTTCCTCATGTTCATGACAGCAACAGTGTTCTGCATGATGCTTATGTGCATGATGATGTTCGTGATGGCAACCACACTCTTCTCCATGGTGGTGATTATGCTCATGGTGTTCGTGGCAATGGCATTCCTCATGGTGATGTTCATGTCCTTCGTGAGTACAGCACTCTTCCTCATGTTCATGACAGCAACAATGTTCTTCATGATGCTTATGTTCATGATGATGCTCATGATGACATTCACACACTTCTTCATGATGATGACAACAAGATTCCTCTTGGTTCTTAACTTTCTCTACTTCACTCATAATTACTACTCCTTAATATGTTCATACGCTTGATCTAACAAAGTCTTCACATGACTATCTGCAAGAGAATAGATCACATTCTTACCCTTCTTCACATACTTAATTAAACGTGCTTGCTTCAACACTCTTAATTGATGTGATATAGAAGATTGACTCATATTCAACATGGTAGCAAGATCATTCACACACATCTCCTGCACAGTCAGCGCATACAAGATCTTTACTCTTGTGAAATCTCCAAAATTCTTATATAACTCCGCTACTAGATAGATATCATCTTCTAACGGCATCTGATCGATCAATTCTTGTAACTCTAATGTTTCCATAATAGAATCTCCTTATATATGAACAACTGTTCATATATAGTATAGAACATATCTATAGAATGTCAATACTCCCTTCTCACAAATCTGATCAGTTTCATACAGGCATACATATTCAAGATCACTAATACGCCATTCAAGATATCACTGACTAGAAATAACTCTAAGACATTCCCTATACTTCCTAGAAATATACATCCTAAGAATACTATCGTGAACAGTACTTGTGTACACTGATTCCTACTAACATGCCTTAAACATTCACATCCAAATACATACCATCCTATAATACTACTAGTTCCAAATAACAATAAGGATAGTGTAATGAAGGGGATAGCGAATGGTCCTAAGAATACGGTAAATGCTTCAAATAAGAATAAAGTTGCATTCTGTAACGACACAGGAATACCACTCATTACTAACACGATCCCACTTAAACAACACATGACTACACTATCTATGATCACTTCTACTACCCCTAACATAGCCTCCTTATGGGGTGTATGATGACTTCGTGCATGGATCATTGTACTACTCCCCATTCCTGCTTCATTAGAGAACAGTCCTCTTGTAACACCATACTTGATAGCACTTCCTATGCCACCTCCAAGTACTGCCCGTATATCAAAGGCAGACTTTCCGATCAATACCAATGTATTCCATAATATGCTAGGATACATCACTAAGATCCCTATACACACTACCAAATAGATCACTAACATATACGGTACTAGGTAGGAATTCAACACCATAGCTCCCTTTTGTCCACGCATTACCATGACACATATGATCATTGTGAAACCTATTCCAAACAATGATACAGGTATATCATATAACTGTACGAACACTTCACTCAGTGTACTAGACACGATCAAGTTACCCATCGTTAAGCAAGCTACCAGTAAACATAGCAAGTAGAGAACACTTAACCAAGAACTCCCGATCCCCTCCTTCATATACACATAAGTACCACCACTCCCATCCCTTCTTCGAAATACCATTCCTAAGTAGATCTCTATATACTTTAAAGACGTGATCAATAAAGAAGAAATGACCATCCAGAAGATCGAACCAGGTCCCCCACTCAAGATCGCCGTAGCCACTCCCACAATATTCCCGATCCCCATCACTGCACCCAGTGAAGTCGTGAAGATCTGTAATTGAGTAGGATCTTTGAATTCCTCCTTCAATGCATAAAGACTACTAGGAATACTGGTAAAGATCTTACCCCTTGTATACCCATGACAATACAAAGAAAGTAACAGTAATACCACTAATGAAACAGGACTCCACACTACCCTATGTAACCATTCCATAGACCCACCTCAACTACAGTGTATGAGAAGACTACTTCAGGAATACCTGTATAAAGAAATTGATTAAGTGAGCGAAAAGTATTATACTTAATAGCTAGGAGGACTACTATTATGACAAATGAAACAATGAAGCAATATGCTAAGTTAACAGTAAGAATGGGTATCAATCTTCAAAAGGGACAAGATGTTATTATTTACTGTAGTACGTATAATCATGAATTTGGAGCTATGTTGATGGAAGAATGTTATCTAGAAGGAGCTAGAAGAGTAACGATCGAATGGTCTAATGACATCACAGATCGTTTAAATCTTCAATATATTTCTCAAGAAGCTCTACTAGATATTCCTGATTGGCAGATCGAGAAGACTAAATATGTTTGTAACACACTACCATGCCGTATTTATGTAGAAGACTCTGATCCAGATAAGTTTGCTGGATTAGATATGGATAAGTTCATTCAATATCGTATCAAGCGTTATGGTCTAGTAAAGAAATATCTAGATGAAGCAGATTGTAAGGATCAGTGGGTGATCGTAGCATTACCATCTCCTGCGTGGGCTAAAGCAGTATTCCCAAAATTATCTGAAGAAGAAGCTCTAGTGAAGTTAGAGAATGCGATCCTACATACTATGAGATTAGATCAAGCAGATCCATTTAAAGCATGGGAAGATCATATCGCTTATCTAGCTGAGAAAGCAGAGAAGATGAATGCACACCACTTTACATCTCTTCGTTATAAATCAGCTAATGGTACAGACTTTACTGTAGGACTACATCCGAAACATGTATGGTTAAGTGCTCGTGAGAGATCATTACAGAATATTGATTTCTGTGCGAATATGCCTACTGAGGAAGTATTCACTATGCCTGCGAAATATACTGCACAGGGTACTGTAGTTTCTACTAAGCCTTTATCATATAACGGTAAGTTGATCGAAGATTTCAAGGTTACTTTCGAGAATGGTAAGGCTGTAGCTGTAGAGGCTCGTAAGAATCAAGATGTGCTAGAGGATATGTTGAATATGGATGAGTCTAGTCGTTATTTAGGAGAGGTGGCTTTAGTACCATTTGATTCTCCTATTAATGAGTTGAAGTTCTTATTCTTGAATACTCTATTTGATGAGAATGCTTGTTGTCACTTGGCTTTTGGTGAAGCATTCAAGAATAATCTAGAAGGATATGAGAATTATACTGAAGAAGATCTTAAGGCTATGGATGTGAATGAGAGTGTGAATCATGTAGACTTCATGATCGGATCTGAGGATCTATCTATTATTGGTATTAAGAGTACTGGTGAGGAAGTTATTGTGTTTGAGAATGGGAAATGGGCGCTATAGGCGCCTTTTCTTTATGTATAGTTATTATGTATTATTATGTAATTATTTGTCTATTTCCTAGGAATAGGGAAATCTAGGGGGAAAGTATTGATGATTGAGTTAGAATCATGTACAATGTTGATAGATAAGGAGATTGATATTATGAATACTTCAGAAATTTTAAGTCATGTTGACCATACATTATTAAAGGCTTTTGCTACTTGGGAGGATATCGTACAGATTGCTGAGGATGCACTAGAATATAATACAGCGTCTATTTGTATTCCTCAGACATATATTGCTAGATTACATGAGAAGTATGGAGATAAGTTGAATATTTGTACTGTGGTTGGATTCCCTCTTGGATATAATTCTACTGAGAGTAAGATCACTGAGGTCAAGCAAGCTTTAGCCGATGGGGCTAATGAGATCGATATGGTAGTGAATATTTCCGATGTGAAGAATGGGGATTATGATAAGGTCGAGAAAGAGATCGCTACTTTGAAGGAAGTTTGTGGAAATAAGATCCTTAAGGTGATCATTGAGACTTGTTATTTAACACAAGAAGAGAAGATCGCTATGTGTCATGCTGTTACAAATGCTAAGGCTGACTATATTAAGACTAGTACTGGTTTTGGGACTGCTGGGGCTACGATGGATGATATTCTGTTATTCAAGGAGCATATTGGACCTAATGTGAAGATGAAGGCTGCTGGCGGAATCCGTACGGTAGAGGATATGGAGAATTTCTTAGCGGTTGGTGTAGATCGTTTGGGTACTAGTGGTGCTATTAAGTTAGTGAAGGGCCAAGAGTCTAAGGGTTACTAATAGAAATATACCGTTTTGGAATACCACAGCGGTTTTCTAATGGAGACATAATATGAATGTGAGTATAAGAGATCTAGAGAAATATCTAGCAGTAAGATATCAGGGTAAGGCTAATGAGCAAGGTCTATTCATGAAGCTTGTGGAAGAGTTAGGTGAAGTTGCCGAGGTCTTGAATAAGAGAAGTGGTAGGAAGTTCAATGATGAGGATGATTCTTTGATCCATTTAGGGGAAGAGTTAGTGGATATGATCCATTATATTGTGGCGATTGCTGCGATCAATGAGATAGATCTAAATGAGATGATACTTTCTAAAGATAAACGTGCTTCTATTAAGTATGGACATAGTATCAACTTAGAAGAGTTTATTAAGAATCAAGAATAAGAAAATAGCCAGGGATATCCCTGGCTATTAATTACTTATTAACGATACTTCTCTCTTCTCCATTCAAGAAAGCCTTGATATTTAGATATACACCCTCTACACAACGAGTACGAGCTTCTACACTAGCCCATGCTACATGTGGCGTAATAATGATCTGTTTGCTATCTTGTAATTTACCTAGAGGATTATCTAGAGTCATAGGTTCTTTCTCTAATACATCTAGCCCTGCTGCTTGGATCTCTCCAGCTACTAATGCATCATATAGATCTTGTGTATTTACCACTGGTCCTCTTGCTACATTGATCAAGAAGGCACTCTTCTTCATCATCTTTAGCGCCTCAGCATCAATGAAATTTCTAGATAGATCACTTAGAGGACAGTGTAATGATAAGAAGTCAGATTCTTTTAATAATGTTTCCTTATCTACTTGAGGATACTCTGTACAAGTACTCTTTCCTGTAATAGAGTGGAAGATGACTTTACAACCAAAGGCAGAAGCTAACTTAGCTACTTTCTTACCAATGTTACCCATACCAACGATCCCCCATGTCTTACCAGTTAATTCAAAGAATGTTTGTTCAAAGTGAGTAAACTTATTTTGAGCACTATAGGCACCAGACTTCACATAATGATCATAGTAAGATAACTTTTGACTTAATGCTAAGGCTAATGTAAGAGTATGTTGTGCTACCATGTCAGTAGAATAATTCCTTACGTTTGCTACTTTGATCCCTCTAGAAGAACAATACGCTAGATCACAGTTATCAAATCCTGTGGCTAATTGGCAGATCAGCTTAACATTTGGAGCATCTTTCAATGTACTCTCATTCATAGGTGACTTATTGGCAATTACGATATCAGCATCTTTAATAGCTTCTTTGATAGCTTCAATATCAGTTAAATTCTCATATAAAGTAACTTCTCCTAATTCATTCCAACATTCTACTGGAATATCTATTCCAACACTATTTCTTTCGATTGCTACGATCTTCATATAATTATTTCCTTCCTTTATTTCAGTATTCTTTCTTCTAAGTGTAGCAAAGAAGTAGTAGGAATTCAAGAGATATAAAAAGATAATCCCTAAGAGATTATCTAAAGTAATTCATCATATCTGTTACATCAGCATCCTTTGGATACGCTAATATGTAGTTCTTATAGACATGTACAGGTACTTGTTCTCTTTGCCCATTTACATTCATATACATATATCCTGTACTCTTAGCTTCCTCTATGGTAGATTGGAATGCTTCATTGTTCTCATCATAGCGATATAGACCATATGTCACACCATTAGAAGTAAATCTTCTACCCTCTTCAAAACCCTCCTCTAACTCTACGATCTCCATCTCATTCTCATACTGTAGACCCTTCCTCTTCAAAGACTCCATCATCCCACTCATACTACTCATATCCTCTTGATAACTACTAGAAGAAGATGAGGAAGATGATGAGGAACTACTGCTAGTAGTACCACCCATACCACTTTGACTTGCACAACCTGTTAATAACATACATACAATGAAAGCTTTTAAAAGTATACGCATAAGAATACCTCCTGTCTTTAGTTTGATTCTATTCATATGTTTTATTCAAATTTCAATGATACTTTCTCCATCCCCATACTCTCTAAGATCCCATTGACTTCCTTAACACTTTCTATAAAAGAGGCTAGATCATGGATCTCTTCTACTAGCAATACATAATCAGAGGTACTGATGCCTACATACGTACCATCTGGTAGTTCTAACATATTGTTTGCTTCTAATGCTTCGATATATGTTTGGATCTCTTCTTGAGTAGGATCTATTTGATATACGGAGAAGCTGTTAGAGTGATATGTGAATGAGACACTATCGATACTTGGGAGTTTGGGAGAAGAGATGGTGGATACATCTTCTATTTGGATCCCTAGGAATGGTAGATACATTAGGATGGTTTGTAGTCTACTAGTGGGAATACTAGTGACTGGTACTGTTTGCTCATTGTCTACTTGGTCTGGTTGCGTGGGAAATTGGATGAGTGGTTTGAGATACGTGGTAGCTAGGGGTAGTCCCCATTCTACTATGGCCAATGCTAAGACTAGAGTGAAACACCATTTCAAGAGTTTCATATGATCACCTCATATCTAGTCTATCCAATAGTTATATAGCTTATACACGAAAAAGAGAGTGATATACACTCTCCTATCCTAAACATCCCAGGGATGTCTTATGTATTATATGTTCTTTCTAATGATCTTATTCTTGAATTCCATAAATCTCTTAGGATCTTCTTGATACATTAGTACTAGTAGCAATACTACGCCTACCACTCCAAGACCCACGCCTAGTGTAAAGCCATATGGCGTATACTTCATTTCGATCTCATGAGTACCTTCACTTAGATCAAAGCCGATCAAGGCAGACATGATCTCATAGTATTCGACCTTTTCCCCATCTACATAAATGCTCCATCCCTTTTGATAAGGAATAGAAGTATAACAGATCATATCATCTTCTACAGTAATACTAGCCTTTAAAGAAGTAGATGTATACTCACTTACTTCTGCTTTATACTGTTGTAGATCTAGGATCACATTTGTAAATAGTTCCTCATCTAAGTAATAGAAATATGGTTCATTCTCTCTTAGATATACCTCAGAGTTCACTACCGTCATGATCAGAGAAGAGGCACCGTGTAGAACTCCTAGACTTTGTACTCTCGTAGATTCATTGCCAAAGAATGTATCTACCCAATTCGTATCTAACCAAAGATTAACTTCTCTTGGATATTCAGATGGGAAATAGGCATATACAGGCATACCATCACTATCAGGAAGTATGAATTCTACTTGCGCATTTAAACTACTATCTCTCTCGCTATAACAAGTATGAGAAGCAATACTAGATTCTTCTACGTTTTCTAGATTGATCGCTAGGGGTTCTAGTGGCTTAAAGAACTCGGTATATCGAATTCCATACATATCAGATAAGATCGTATTTAACTGTACAAATGGACTTAATTCTTCCATATCTGTCTCTAAGATACTATCATATACTCCATTAAGGATCCCTAGTGCATATGGATTCTCATATACTGAGATATATTCATAAGAGAAATCTAAGGCATAGCCATATGGGATCTCATCATCCTTATGAAGTACATACTGGATCCCTAGTAAAGAATCACTTACTAAAGTACCCCCTAGATACTTACTCCAATGATCTCTAGAACTATATCCCATTTGAGCTAGCAGACGAATAGCCTTGGCATTTAGGGTAGAGGTAGAATGAGAGATGCCCATCATATTTAAAGATAATGGGTCATTGACTGTACGATGATAGTTCTTCTCGATCCGATAGAATCCAGGATCATTGTAGTCAATCATACTTAAAATCGTTCTAGTTTCTTCCATATAAGGAATATAGCTCTCTCTAGTAGAGTATAACACCTCTTTATCTAGAGCATGTAAGGAAGTATAAGAGTTTCCAAATAACTCCGCACAAAGTACCATTAATATCAAGAATAATGACCATCTCTTACGATGATTCATGAGTAATACCATGTATGCTAATAATACCAAGATCCCTACTGTAATAGAATTCATATCACTGACATAAGAATAGTCAAACTTCTGGATCATAGCAAATAGTACTACTAGAGAGATAGTACCTATACCATATTCTCTAGTACCTAGACCCTCTCTTTGTACCAAACATTCACTACCTAAAGATAACATTAAGAATGGCCATACGAAGGCATAGCGATAGTTTAGCCAGTTAGGATTCTGAAATCCATGGAGTACTAGATCTACGGTAGAGAGATTCATACAGAAGAAGATCGTCACTAATAGTAAGGCACTACATACCTTTTGATGATGACTGATAGAATGATTCAGGAAGTATAGTACACATACATATAAGCCAAATACAGAGGCATAGATGAATGGTAATCCTTGCACATCTACAGAGTCATAGGTAGATGGTAATAGTTTCGTAAAGAAGTCTAGGATATCGAATTTAGATCTAAAGGAATAGTCTGGACTTGTGAAAGTAGTCTTTCCTAGTGTTAGAGAATAGGCTGTTGGGATCAGTAACCAAGCACATAATAAGATCGCTATGATGGTATAAACAATGAACCAACCTAGTGCTCTTAGGATCCTCTTACGATCATACTTCATCTTGATACTATAGTAGATAAAATATAGTCCTCCAAATAGACCGATCATATAGGCAATATAGTAGTTCGTAATGAATAGAGCTACTAAAGAGAATAAGAATAACCCCCTCTTATCTTCTTCTAATAACTTCTCGATTCCAAGTACCCATAATGGTAACAAGATCACAGCATCGATCCACATGAGATTCATCACTTGCACGACTGCATATCCACATAGACCATATGCTAGTCCAAATAGAACAGATCGCTCTTTAGAACAACCATGTTTTACAGTATAGTAACTCATGGTAGCTGAAGCTGCTCCTAGTTTCATAAGTGTCATGAGTAATAGTGCTTCTGTGATATGTTCTTTAGGAAATAATAATGTTAAGAAGCTGAATGGGGATAAGATATAGTAGGCAGATAGACCTAACATATCACTGCCTAGTGTAGTATTCCAAGAATAGAATAAACTACCTTCTTCTAAGAAAGCTTGTCTGAATGCTTCAAAGTAGGATACATATTGACCATTTAGATCTAAGACTAATACAGATCCATCACCAAAAGGATATACATAGAACGTAATGTATACCCCCATTAAGATCACCATGGGTAATAGAAATGCTAATAATAGATAACTATTAGATCTGAGTTTTAATTTCATTACTATTTCTCCTATTTACGAATAACTTCCTTCTCAACAATGAATCTAGGTCTTTGTTGTAATTCACGATAGATCTTTGCTAAATATAATCCGATCACTCCTAATGCGATCATTAAGATACTACTAGACATTAGAATTGTAAATACTACTAGAGTATACCCATTAATCACTTGTCCCATTAGTAATTGATATACTAAGTAGATAGCAGTACACATAGCTAATACCAAGAAGATGATACCACATACTGTAGTAGCTTGTAATGGTAAGAATGTATATGATGTTAGATTAGTGATCGCATAACGTACTAGAGAGATAAAGCTCCATTTAGAAACACCATTCTTACGATCTTCTACTTCAAATTCAATACGACAAGAAGTAAAGCCTACCCAACTACTTAAAGCTCTAAAGAATGTTTCTCTCTCTGGCATACTATTTAAAGTATCGATGACCTTACGATCCATTAGTTTAAAGTCAGTGGCATTACGAAGATCGATCTTACCACTCTTCTTCAGTAAAGAATAGAACCCATTGGCACCCCACTTCTTAATAGCAGACTCTCTTTGACATTCCTTCTTGATCCCCTCTACTACTAAATATCCCTCACACCACTTACGATACATCTCCACGATCGTACTAGCAGGGAATTGCATATCACAGTCATAGATCACAGCACAATCTCCTGTACAATGCTTTAGACCACAGAAGATCGTAGCCTCTTTCCCAAAGTTACGAGAGAAAGAGTATAAAGATACTGGATGCGTAGCATGAAGTTCTTCGACCTTTTGTCTAGTTCTATCCTTAGAACCATCATCAATGAATACTAACTCATACTCAATATCAGCACTAGTTAATGTATCCTTCAATACCTCTGCTGCCTCAGCAACATTTCCCTCTTCATTAAAACATGGAATAATAATACTAAGCATCTGCATTCTCCCTTCTAAAAGTAATAAACTTCCCAAATACATAATTCAATATCACGATCAAGAAACTAACACCGATCTTAACGATATATTCTGATAGATGTAGATATTCTACTAAGACATATAGTAAACCTGTTTCGATCAACATGGATACGATCCGTAGAGATACGAAAGAAGTGAATTCTTTCAAAACTACTTTAGGATGTAATGAATATTGTTGGTATACGAAATACTTATTTGTCACATAGGCTTCTATAACAGCCACTATAAAGGCTACTACGTTTGCTAATACTAATGGCATAGCAAAGTACTTTCTTGCTACAAAGAATACAACATAATTCACAAGAGTTGTGATAACGCCACAGATCAAATACGCAATGATCTCACGATTTAGTTTCTTTAATAATTTCATACTATCACCTTATATAATTCTACACCAAAGAAAGAGAATATACAAATAATTATCAAAGGATCTGGAATAATGCCACTGAGAACTCATAGCGTTGATCTTTCTTCAGTAAATGATCTTTTCGTAAGTATACCTCTGCTATTCTATATTTCCCAAACATCTTCTCACTTCCTAGTACTCGAAGGATCCAAAGAGTCGTACGATGTTCTAACTGGAGGTATACTTCATGGGCATATATGGATAGTGTTTTGATGCGTACTGGATAGATCTTTTCCTTAGTATCTATATCATAGTAATGTAATGTTGCTTTGCCGTGTGTAATACATACTACGATCCCTATATCACTACCAAAAGCACATAGGATCATGTTGATATGGGCATAGGTATAGTATGTTTCTATGGTAGTTCCTTCTGGCATAATGGGATGTGTATTGAATGTAAGAGTGGGTATGATGCAAGTATAGCCTGCATAGTGAGTATGAAAGTATTTAGTTTGTGTTTTCATATGTAGTCCTCTTTATTATCTTGGCTTGATATAGAGAATATATAAAGAAAACAAGTCTAGTTCTCTAAACTTGTTTGTTAACTCTCTTGGGATATTCTTTGCAATAGTGTGTGAGAGGACATGTGTCACACATAGGTCTTTGAGCTTTACATAAGTATCTACCAAAGAAGATCAGTAAGTGATGTGCCTTATTCCAGTACTCTATTGGTAATAGAGAGGTCACTCTCTTCTCTACCTCTAATACTGTACTCTTTTGAAGACATAGTCCTAGTCTTTTACTCACTCTTTCCACATGCGTATCTACGGCTAAGGAAGGTACATCGAAGCATACACTTAAGATCACATTCGCACTCTTTCTACCGATCCCAGCTAATGTCATGAGTTCTTCTCTAGTACGAGGCATTTCCCCATGATAGACTTCTACTAAGCGTTGAGACATTTCTTTAATATTCTTAGCTTTATTACGATATAATCCTAAGGTACGTATATAAGACTCTATATCCCCTATTTCAGCTTGACTCATAGCAAATGCATCTGGATACTTTGCAAATAATGCAGGTGTTACTTTATTCACGGATACATCGGTTGTTTGGGCAGATAGTAAGACTGCTACTGCTAATTGAAATGGTGTTGTATGGTCTAGTTCACAATGGGCATCAGGAAACAGGATCTCTAATTGGTGATAGATCTCTAAGGCTTTCTCTTTTCTACTTGCCATTTAATTCTTCTAATGTTTTACCATTAGCCTTCCATGTTACTAAGATCTTATCAATATAGTTAAAGTTCAACTTCTTATACACCACTGCCTCACGTAAAGCACAGATAATGAACTCTTGCTCATATTCCTTCATCCAGTTACATAACTTATCCATTTCTGTAGAGGATAGAGGGCGTTTAAATTGTTCTAAGAATAGATCAAATAGAGATTGAGGGATCTCATCTGCAGTGAAATCATCTTCAAACAAGGGTCTAAGAGAATAGCTTACACTACGCCCTGTATTGATCAATTCTAACTTCTGATCATCTACTAATCTAGCTAGTGTATTCATCACATCCATCTCACTACGTTTTAAACACTTCGCTAGTTCCTGGATATCTAAACTTTCAGAATCACTCTTCCCCTCATTTAGATAATCTAACATAAGAATAAATAATAGATCATTCCCACTTAAAGATAACTCATGGAAATGTTCTAACAAATAAGACCTACGATCAAAATACTTCTTATTCCATTCACTCTTCATCTATGATCCTTCCTCCCTCTTGTAAAGAAAACAACAACTCTCCACTTACTGCATCATAGTACTTGATCTCAAGTACATCTTTGATCTCTCTAGACACTAACACGATCTTATCTTGATATAGACCTATCTCTTCTAATTGTAATCTCTCCATAGTATCCTGTATAACATCATATTCACTCTCAATGATCACTCTTAGATCTTCTGTAACGATCACTAAGCTATCCTCTTGCTCTCTTAGTGCACAAGCATAGATCTTCACATCTTTATACATCAATGAATTCAAAGACTCTAGTAATGTGACATCCTCACTAGCAGCATACGCTCTACAAGTCTTCACAGTCACTCTCTCATCATCATAGTAATACGAAGCCATGAAACGGAAATACATAAAGAACAACAATAGTAAACAGATCAATACCAATAGCACATTTATCGCCATACGCTTTAATCTCATATGATTCATCCTATCACGCTCCTTTTAATATTGTACCAAACTCCTACTCTTTTGACCATCTGAAATTGACTAATTACACATATTCTTTAAGAATATATTACAATCCTTGGGTAAGATCAATCAGTGGATCGAGGAAATGGGAAGTCAAAAAAATCTTGCCTACCTATATGATCTATGATATGATTTATTTATATCAAGGAGATTTGTCATGTTCAAAAAGGTGATTATTTCATTTATGGCAGCAATTACTATCATTAGTTGGGGATATGCTTCTTATAAGTTCTTCCAACCTAAGACTATTGCTATCAATAATGTTACATCCATTGAAGATATTATGATGGTCAGTAAGCCTCAACAAGATGTTCGTACTGTAGAAGAGATTGCTGAGCCTAAGGTATATTTCTATTGTAGTGAAGAGGATGTGAATTGTCAGTATGTATCTGACCAGATCTTATCTCAACTTGCTAAGGATCTGAATACGGATCGTATTACTGATATTCAATATGTGGATGTTACATCATTGGATGCTGAGACAGCATTACGTCGTAAGAATGAATATGGATTTGCTACCTATCCTGCTTTCGTGATCTATGAGGAGAATAAAGAAGGAGTTCGTACTCCTGTGGCTTCTTTAGAATATAACGAAAATGCTCCATTTACATTAGCACAACTAGAAGAATGGTTGAATGATAACGCAGGGATCAAAGTGATCAAGTAAGGGTACTTACACATAAGGGCCATGTATCATAAGATACATGACCTTTTTCGTTTTTATTTCTTACTATCTTGGATAGCATAATACTCTTCTAAAGCATTATGTGCCTCTATTACTCTCTCTACCATACCCTCTTCATAAATATCCTCATACATAAAGTCATGAACATTTACTCTACCATCTTCTCTACTACCATCCTCTCTCTTAGGATACCATAGATTAAAATCCATGGCCTTAAATGATACCCCAGCCTCATCAAAGATCCTCTTAATATCCACCATGATCCTAGCAGCCTCTTCAAAACTCACTACCTCATTATCCACATAGATCACAAGATGACCAGCTCTTGCTCCTAGTTCTTGAATATTATAGATCTTATCTAATACTAGTTCTTCTTGTGGGATAGAATACTTGGGTACATCATGACTATTCTCTTCGTTGATATATTCACTAGGAATGATCTCTAATGTCCCATAATCGATATGTAACATATATGGGAAAGATGGATTAGTAAAGATCGGCTCTACTACATTTCGATACTCTGTGTCTAACCTACGAGCCGTATTAGAACCATTCACAACATCCTCATACGTATCTAACTTTAATTCTCCTAGCATCGTGATATACAAAGTAAACTCTGTATCGATACTAGATGGAGACTTGATACGAGCATAATAATTCCCATCTTTAAAGTTATAATTCACTCTTTCTATATAATAATCTGTATCAGGATACACTTCTACCAAGTGTTCCTTAGCTGTATTAGTAGCTAACATCTTAGATATCGGATTACCTAGTAAAGCATTCGCAAACCATCCTAGACCACAGATCAATACCAAAGCAATACCTAAAGCAATCATCTTTATATATCTCTTCATATTATTTCTCCCTTCTAACTCCGAAATGGATCAAGCCAGCGATCACTACCCCTAATATTGCAAAAGCAGAATATATACTAGACCACATTAATAAAGATAAAAGATCTAATTTCTCAACCCCTACTATAATACCCAAAAGATTCAATACAAAGTGTGTTACAAATATCACGATCACAGTGATATACATCGCTTTCCACTTATATAAATAATAACATATAGCTCCTATAAAAGGCATGATCAAAGCATTCAAGAATAACTCACTAGTAGCAGTAAGACTTAATCCAAAGAATACACCAAACATAAGTACCATAGCCATAAATGTATGTGTCTTACGCTGGATCTTATTCAGTAAGTCTTGAGAAGAAGGTACATGTAATTCTCCTTCAAACATAGCCTTACACTTAGGACACTTTTGAATATGCTCTTCTACTGCTAATACACTATCTTCACTAGCTACGCCATCTTGTACCAATGGCATTAGATCCATACACATATCACAAGTAATCTCTCTCATGCTAGAAACCCTCCTTTTCTAAATACTTCTTGATCTTATTCTTAATCCGGAAATACACTACTCTTGCTGAACTCTCTGAGATCCCTAGTTTATTACCGATCTCATAATACGAATATCCCTCTAACCGCATCTGGAATACCTCCTGTGTGATCTTAGATTCACTAGACACTAAACTCTGTATCACATCCTCTAAACCACCTATATTCTCTTGCGTACTACTCTTTACCAAACTACTTTCATATAGATCATCGATGCTCATTGTCTTTACCTCTTTAGACTTACTCCTTAGATACGCATACCACTTATGCCTAGCGATCGAGAACAACCAAGTCTTGATATCTGATTCTCTTCTGAAAGTAGCGATCGATCTAACGACTTCTAAGAATACCTCGGAAGTAAGATCTTCTGAAAGAGAAGTATCATGACATAGACTATATACATATACATACACATCTTTATAATAGCGATCGAATAGTTCGCTTAACAATTCCCGCATGTTACTCCTCCTTTCATTATATTAGTGAATATTGGTAAGTGTTTCGTTACAGTTTAATTTAATTTTAATGGAAATATAGTAGTAAGTCTATGAGGAATAGAAGTAAAAAGCGCTCTTGTATACAACAAGAACGCTCTATATTATCGATACTTTCTAATTAGATCGAATTTCTTTACTTCAAAAGGAATAGGAACACGTAAGATCTGAGTTGGCTTATTAGCAATCTCTACTAATTCACCACTCTCATCATACATCTCATTCACTGTAAATACTGTATTTTCTAAATGTGGCCCAAAGGCTTCTAGTACAGTACCAGCTACAAAGTGATTCTTGACCTCGATGATAGCTTCTTTTCTGTCTGTATCATAATCGATCACAGTCGCTACAAAGTCTTGAATAACACCCGCTCCATTTACACCATATAAATGATCCTTCACACCAGGAACACCTTCATAGAACCCAATACAAGTAGGACGGTTCTCTGCCTTTGCAAGTTCCTTAACATAATACTCCCAATCCAGTTCTTCTCCATTGGCATACGCATCGATCAGTTTACGATACGCTCTTACAACACATGAGATATAGTAAGCAGTCTTCATACGACCTTCGATCTTTAAGCTAGTTACTCCCATTTCCATTAAAGAAGGAATATATCTAGCAGCCATCATATCCTTAGAACTCATAGAGAACAAGCAATCCTCTTTAGACACTTCCTCTAACGCAGTATTCAGTAAATGATACTTCCATCGACAAGACTGTGCACAACCACCACGATTCGCATCACGTAATGTCATATGATTCGATAACATACATCTACCAGAATATGCCATACACATAGCACCATGGATAAATACTTCGATCGGTAATGGTGAGTTCTTAACGATATACTCCATTTGCTTAAGATCTACTTCTCTTGCTAATACCACACGATCGATCCCATGTCTTTGATAGTACTGAATACTCTTTAGATTCAATGTAGAACACTGTGTACTAAGATGTACTTCCATATTAGGAGCCACTTCCTTAGAAATACGAGCAAATGCCATAGACTCACAAATGATCGCATCTACTCCGATCTCACCAAGAGCAGTTAGATATTCTCTAGCCCCTTCAAAATCTTCATTATGTAATACCATGTTACAAGTAACATGCACACGAGACCCATGCGCATGAGCAAACTCAACACCCTCGCGAATATCCTCTAGATCAAAGTTACTAGCACGAGAACGTAAAGAGAACTTCTTACCACCAATATACACAGCATCTGCTCCAAAACGAACAGCACACTTTAATCTCTCTAGATCCCCAGCAGGAGCTAATAATTCAATATCTTTCTTCATATTAGTACTCCTTTCTAACACTAGTCTTCTGATAATAGAAACCACTTTGATAATTATTACCAGAGTACTTCTCTACAAAATTATCATGGATCGCACAAGCATCCGCACCCTCACGGATCGCTACATATCCATCCAAGGCATCCATCATCTCATCAAACTCTAAGAACATATGAGAAATACGTCCATGAGAAATATGCGAAGAGATCAAACTAGATAACTCCTTAAAAGAACATAACGTGAAACCACTAAAGAAATGAGTCCCCTGCTCATTCTCCATCACGATCATCTTCTCATCACGCTTCTCTTCTACTAAATAATAGTATGGTTCCATCTTACCAGAATAAGAGATCTCTTCAAAATAGTTAGTCACTAACGCTCTCTTAGAAATAGACATCAACTCTCTACCATGTAAGAACATCTCTACACACCCAGGAATATCACTACCGATCTGGCAACATTCCTCTAGAGTCAGTTCCTTAGCCAATACAACTCTCTTCATATCCTCTAAGAACACCTTCGCATCCCATGTATTCACGATCATTGTATCAGGTTGATAGATCGTACTCTTACCCATACCTAATTCATTACATACCTCAAATACACTCATATCTGAGAAATAAATACCATCTAATTGTAACTCTTGACACTGCTTCAAGAAACCTTCTAATCGAAGTAATTCTTCATCCGTAAACATACGTGTTACATCAATATATACCTCTAGACCAACTTCCTTCGCGACATTATACATCTGTACTAATCCTTCAAAATCAGTAGCATGTAAACAACGAGCACTAAAGAATTCTATACTTACAATAATACCATCTGCTTTATGTGAAATTGCCTCAAGTACTTCTTGAGGATTATATGTTTCTACTAAGAATTTCAAGTTCATTCCACCTTTCTCTAAGATTGTACTTGTTTTTTGACCCATACGCAAGAAAAAAGCAAGTATTTTCAATATTACTTGCTTTATCACTCTTACTGAATATCTTTAATAGCTTCCCAAGGAGCATTTAGATCAGTACGTCCGAAATGACCATAAGCAGCTAATTTCTTATAAATAGGTCTTCTTAGATCAAGTTCACGGATAATATTTGTTACAGTGAAGTCGAAGTTCTTGTTCACGAAGTCTTGGATCTGTTCTTCACTTACTGTATTTGTACCATATGTATCTACATAAACACTAATTGGCTTAACAACACCGATCGCATAAGATACTTGGATCTCACACTTCTTTGCGAAACCATGTGCTACTACGTTCTTAGCTACATAACGTGCATAGTAAGCAGCACTACGGTCTACTTTACTAGGGTCCTTACTAGAGAAGCATCCTCCTCCAATACGACCATGTCCACCATATGTATCAACAACGATCTTACGTCCTGTAGTACCACTATCTCCAAAGCTACCACCTACGATGAATGAACCACTTGGATTGATCAAATACTTAGTATTCTCATCTACTAATTCATTCGCACAGATTGGAGTTACTACCTTCTCCATAACATACTTTTGAACATCTTCAAGTGATGCGCAAGCACAGTGTTGCGTAGATACTACGATAGTATCGATACGAGTGATCTTGTCACCTTCATATTCTACTGTTACTTGAGTCTTTCCATCTGGTTTAAGGATCGTTTCAGGATCTGTTTCTCTTACATGTTGTAATTGCTTAGCTAGACGGTGTGCTAGGTCGATTGATAATGGCATATAGTTAGGTGTTTCATCACATGCATATCCATACATGATTCCTTGGTCACCAGCCCCCACTTCATCTTCCTTAACAACTGCTTGGTTGATTTCAGGAGATTGTTGGCCTACTTTCACAAGTACATGGAATTCTTCTGTATATCCGATCTCTTTTACTGTATTAAGAGCGATCTCTTCAAATGGAATATTAGCCTTAGTGTTACATTCTCCATAGATCAAGATAAAATCATCTTTGATTGTACATTCTACAGCCATTTTGCTGTTTGGATCTTGAGATAATGCATAGTCTACGATACTATCTGCTACTGTGTCACAGATCTTATCAGGATGTCCTACTGTTACTGATTCTGATGTATAATAATGTTTGCTCATTTCTTTTCCTCCTAATGTTACTTACTTAAATCGATCAACATAAATAAAAACGTCCCAGAAGAGACGTTTGTACATTTCTTATACTAGTCGCTTCCTTATCGCTGTTAGCTTTACCACCTTACTATAGCAGGTTGGCATGGGATCATCGAGCTAACCCTCTTCCCCATTCTTGATAAAATTTAAGCATTAAATATATACCATATATCAAATAAAAAAGCAAGGATTATTTACACAAATTTCACTCACTCCATCTAATCAAATACTCATCAGGCAATAAAGTAGCATTAAACCTATAATGCGCACTCACTTTCGCTCTCTTCAAGTAATCTTCTTCTCGAATAGGTTGACCCCCATTATGAATAATATACACTCTACCATCTTTAGTTCTACGATCAGAAACGATCCCAATATGGGTATTATCCCCAAAGATCACGATATCTCCTGGTTGCCACTGGGAAGTATATTCAGGATTCGTTGTTAGATGATACGCATACGTATCCAAGAATACACGTAGATTAGTCACTCTTCTAAAGTCAATATTCTTATCTCTGATCTCTATCTCATACGCATCACTACGATTACGAATATCTAGATCCACCATCTCTCTAAGATCATATCCAGCTTCCCTAAAAGCTCGCCAGATCACATCTGTACAAACACCGATATCACTAGGAGGAAAGCCCCCTTCATAATACGCATCATCATAAGTAGGATGTTGTAAAGCATCTGCTCTAGCACCTAATAATAGATCCAAAGAATCATCTACCCCATTCTCATTGAAATCATGATGACTCAGTATCGTATCTATTCCTAATTCCTCATTTGTATAATACCTTTGAGGAAATAGATTATAATGATCTGCTAGATATAGACCAAATACCAATCCCGTTAATACCACTAATTTCAATACCTTCCTGATCAGTTTCATAATCCTTCCTCCTTTAAAGGTATTATACCATATTATCTAGAAGTATTATCTTAAGGGATTATGAAGAATTAGTGATCTTTTAGACATAGCATTATTGTATAATTTCTTGTATAATGTATTCACGTATAGGAGGGTTATAGTATGTGTGATGTAAGTATAAAGGCAGCATTCTTTGATATAGATGGTACATTGATCGATCCGGGGGATCATAAGATCCCAAGTAGTGCTATTGAAGCGATCAAGAAGATCCAAGAGAAAGGTATCAAGGTGTTTGTAGCGAGTGGTAGACAGGCTTCTGATCTTGATATTGTAGAGGGTCTAGATGCTATTGTGTGGGATGGTTATGTGTGCTGTAATGGGGCTGCTGTCTATGATCATAATAGAAACTTGATCAATGCGAAATACTTTAAGAAGGAACAAGTAGAAGGGCTAGTTCAGAAATGTGAGAAGGAAGGTCTAACTGTATATCTTCGTTGTGGAGATTATGGGTTTGCTCCTTTAGGAATCGATCATTATATGATCGAAGCACATACTTTCTTTGATGAACCTCTTCCTCCTTATGTACATCCCTATAATGGAGAAGAAAATATCATGATGGCTTTAATCTATGCTCCTATGGATTATAATTATGCTTCTGTCAGTGATGTAGAGGGTCTACAAGCCTTTCCAAATCGTTCTACTTATGCAGATGTTTGCTTAGCGGAAGTTTCTAAGAAAGTAGGATTAGAGATGATCGCTGAGAAGTTTGGATTTAAGAGAGAAGAGTTATTAGCCTTTGGAGATCAGAGTAATGATATGAGTATGATCGAATATGCGGGTACAGGTATTGCTATGGGAAATGGTTCTCAGGCTTTAAAGGATATGGCGGATTATATTACATTAGATGTAGATAAGAATGGTATCTACTATGCTTGTGAGCAATTAGGTTTATTAGATTAAAACACAAAGAGGAAATGATCATCATTTCCTCTTTTCTTATACTCTTATTGAAAAAATTCTACCGCATCTTGTAAAGAATCAAAGATCTGGAAAGCTCTCTCTTGTGCTAACTTTTCAGGTCCTACCATACCAGGTACCATACAGACACGCATACCAGCACGTACCCCTGCTTCTACACCTGCATTACTATCTTCAAAGATGATACAATCATTCTTAGCTAAACCTAATGTTTCTTGTGCTTTCAAGAAGATATCAGGATTAGGTTTAGATCTTTGGACCATATCTCCACTGATCACTGTATCAAAGTATTTATATATACCAGCAAGTTTCATACGAACTACTGCTTTTTCTAAATAACTAGAAGTAGCTACGATCACCTTGATATCTCTTTGCTTACAGTGTTCTAATAATTCTACGACACCCTTCATGGTATTTACACCATTTTCTTCTTGATAGATCTTCTCATACGCTTGCGCACAGTCTTTGAACTCCTCATAACTTACTCTACCATCTGTATGTGTCTCATATATTTCCTTGATCAAAGGAACTGCTTTACCTAAGATCATCTCATGGAAATTCTCAGGTAATGGTACATTCAATGCCTTAGAGGCATGTTCCATTCCCTTACCCGCAATAGTCTCAGTATCTAGTAATAGACCATCCATATCAAAGATCATACCCTTCACATCTAATCTATTTCGCTGAGAAATAGCCACACCATCTCCTAGATCTAAGAACTGTGTACGATACTCTTCATTCTCACTTAACCAATCATTATAGGCCTTGATCTTACGAACTAATGCTCTAACACCTCTACTTTGGGCTAACTCAGGATTCTCTACTAAACCATGGAATGCTAGATTATCTGTAAAGATATATCCATTCTGTATTAATAATGGAGAATACTTCTCAAAGAACTTACGATATTGAGCCTTGGCAGCATCAATGAAGATAAAGTCATAAGAACCAGTGATCTCACATTCTAAAGCATCAGCAAAGATCAAAGTGATACGATCTTCTAGTCCAGCTGCCTTCACATTACGGACTGCTTCTTGATAACGTTCCTCATCTCTTTCGATCGTAGTGACATGGATATCTTCATGACATCCACACATCAATATAGCAGAATAACCAATAGCTGTACCGATCTCTAAGATATTCTTACACTCTGTATCCTTAATGAACTCAAGCATAAATGTGATCCCTTCATCTTGCATAATAGGGATACCATGTGCTAGGGCATATTCTCTCATTTGCTCAATTAGTTCCATATACTTATCTCCTTACTACCAATATACTTTGTAATTGTATCACATAAATGGGAAATTAAAAAGCAGAACATATCGTTCTGCTTATCTTACTTTCTTACGTAATGCCTCTAGAATAGCAGGAAGTTCCTCATCACTTAATATCTTAGCCCCAGCAGCCACATCATGACCACCACCATGGAAATCTCTAGCTACATCATTAATGATGATCCCACGTGAGCGTAATGAGCAACTATAACGCACATTATCACTACCATCACTCTCTGTGAATAGACACCATACCTTGATCCCCTTGATCCCAGCAAAATTACTTACTTGATTACGAGCATCTGCATAGCTGATTCCATATTCTTGGTATAAACTAGCTGGTACTACGATATACAAGAAACCTTCTTCAAATACAGCGATCTCACGTAACTTAGAGATAAATCTAAACATCGGTACTTCCTTAGCAGTTAATAGATAAGAGATCTCATTGTGATCTACTCCAAACTGTGATAAGTAAGCGGCCATTTGTAAACTATGTGCATTGGTAGAAGATGTTGTAAAGCCCATAGTATCTGTCATGATACCTGCATATAAGTATCTAGCAGCTAACGCTGGAAATGGTTCTTCTTGGTATAGTTCTTGACCAAGCATAGTCACTAACTCACAAGTAGCTCCCATTTGA
Organism: Erysipelotrichaceae bacterium; assembly: GCA_015058845.1. GTDB lineage: Bacteria > Bacillota_I > Bacilli_A > Erysipelotrichales > Erysipelotrichaceae > SIG230. Next base: position 37,262 of record SVBO01000003.1, on the reverse strand, counting down.
TCTTCTACGATACAAATATCTCCAAATGGTTCTAGATTTGGATGATGATCGATCTTAATCAGATAAGGGGCTAGGGTATATCTTTGATCATATACTCTAGCTGTATTCGCAGTATCTAATGAGATCGCAAGACTTTGTTTGATCTCCTCATCACTTACTACATCAAAGGATGGGAAAAAGACCTGATTTAAGCTACAATCCGTTCCTACTACATAGATCTTCTTGTTAGGATACTTATTGACTAATAATTCCTTTAGACCAAAGCAACTACCTAAAGCATCTCCATCTGGAGAAGAATGGGGATAGATCGTAATCGTATCCCATTCCTCTATTCTTTTCAAAACATCATCAAACATCTTATAACCCCAATAGTCTTACTACATCACGAGCGATCATTAATTCCTCATTTGTAGGAACTACCCATGCAGATACCTTAGATTCCTCAGTAGAGATCTTCACCTCTTCTGCACGGAAAGAAGCATTTAATTCATAGTTTACTCTTAGACCCATACCCTTCTCTAATCCTTCACAGATCTTACGACGGAAGTATTGGTTATTTTCTCCTAGACCAGCTGTAAATGCAAGAGCATCACAACCACCCATTTGCATATAGTAACCGCCTACTACATTAACGATACGGTTTACATAGATCTCTTGTGTTAATCTAGCACGTGGATCACCTTCAATAGCTGCGATCTCTACATCACGAGCATCACTTGAGATACCAGATACACCAAGCATACCTGATTTCTTATTTAAAGCAGCATCCATTTCATCTGGAGTCATGCCAGTCTTCTTCATCATATATGGAACGATCGCTGGGTCGATATCTCCACAACGTGTTCCCATCATAATACCACCAAGAGGAGTGAATCCCATAGAAGTATTAACACATACGCCTCCATCCACTGCAGTAATAGAAGCCCCATTTCCTAAGTGACAAGTAATGATCTTAAGATCCTTAACATCCTTACCCATCAACTCAGCAGTACGATTTGCTACATACATATGGGAAGTACCATGTGCTCCATAACGACGTACCTTATAATCTGTATACCATTCATATGGTAGAGCATACATATAACTAGCAGGTTTCATTGTTTGATGGAATGCTGTATCAAATACATAGATATTTCCTAGTTCAGGTAATGCCTTTTGGAAAGCTTGACAACAACGAACTTCTGGTAAGTTATGTAATGGAGCAAGTTCAGCTAATTCTAATACCTTAGCTGTAGAATCTTCATCTACGATCGCTGAATCACTGAAGTAAGCACCACCTTGTACGATACGATGTCCTGCTCCCTTGATCTCTTCTAAACTTTCAACTACTTTATACTCGATTAATGCTTCCATCAACTTAGCAACTGCTTCATCATGAGAAGGAAATGGTTGATTGATCACATGCTTTTCCCCATTACACTTGATCGTGAAGATACCCTCTGCTTGACCGATTCTCTCAATCACACCAGAGCATACTACTTCTTCTTCAGGCATATTGAATAATTGGAATTTTAAAGATGAACTACCTGCATTTACTGAAATAACTTTTGACATGTTATACTCCTTTTCTTTTTGTTTATATTCTACATAACTTCTTTGATCTTTGCAAGGAATGTCTCTAGATCTACCTCTTTATTCTCTAGTAAAGAACATAAACGTTCGATTTCCTTGCGTTTATATACCAACCCTAATTGTTCCTCATACTCTTCTAAGAAAGCACAAGTACGTTTGATACTATCACTCACAGCCGCTCTAGAAATACCACGATTCTCACTGATCTCTGAGAAAGAAAGATCATCCTCATAGACATCTTCAAAAACCTCTTTCTGCTTAGCTGTTAGTAACCCTCCATAACAATCATAGAGTTGTACTAAACGATTACGTTGTTCTAATGACTCACTCATTGTAGAACTCCTTCAAACAGACCTACTAAGTAAGCATTGATATCAAATGGACGTAAGTCTTCCATAGACTCACCAAAGCCAATATACTTCACAGGAATCCCTAACTGATCCTTGATCGCCAATACGACACCACCCTTAGCAGTACCATCCATCTTAGTTAGAACGATCCCATTAACAGCAGCACTTTCTAAGAATACTCTCGCTTGCTCGATACCATTTTGACCAGTAGTAGCATCTAGTACTAATAAGACATCATGGGGAGCCCCCTCGATCTCACGAGATACCACTCTCTTCATCTTATTCAACTCATTCATAAGATTGACTTTATTCTGTAATCTACCCGCTGTATCTCCGATCAATACTTCGATCTCATGTTCTTTCATATAACGACAAGCATCTACTAGAACACTACTAGGATCTCCATTCTCTTTTCCCTTAACACATGGTACATCTAAGCGATCTGCCCACATTTGTAACTGTTCCATAGCTCCTGCTCTAAAGGTATCGGCAGCCCCTAATACTAAACTCTTGCCTTCTTTCTTGAAGTTATTCGCTAACTTAGCAGCAGTAGTAGTCTTACCATTTCCATTGACACCTACTAATAAGATGACTTTCGGATAAGTAGGAGTTAATGTCTCATTCTCTCCATACATCTTAGCCATGACTTCGATCAAACATTCGATCTGAGAATTGAAATCTTTCCCATATTTCCCAGAATTCTTCTCGAACTGTGCTAAGATCTTATTCGCAGTATGGATCCCAACATCCGCTTCTAGTAAGATCACCATCAACTCCTCTAAGAAATCCTCATCTAATCCCTTAAAAGACAATGACAATCCACGTAACTTACTTGCGAAACTATTTCTAGATCTTCCAAGTCCCTCTAGATATACATCCTTTTGTTCCTTAAAGATCCCTTTCTTTAGATTATCCCAGAACCCCATCTTGTTCCTCCTTCTTACCAAAAGCAACTGCTTCTGCTAATTTGACTTGAATCATTTGGGTAATACCCTTTTGTTGCATAGTAACTCCATACAACATATCACATTGTTCCATAGTACCAGGACGATGTGTTACAACAATGAACTGTGTTTGTCCACTGAATTGCTTTAAATACCTTGCGAAACGCTCTACATTGGCTGGATCTAGCGCTGATTCACATTCATCTAGAATACATAGTGGAATACGACGACACTTCATGATCGCAAATAATACAGCCAGAGCGATCAAACTCTTTTCTCCCCCAGAGAATAAACGCATATTCTGTACAGCTTTTCCTGGAGGTTGTACGTCGATATCAATACCAGTTTCTAAGATATTGTTTGGATCAACCATCACTAAACGAGCATGTCCTCCTCCAAATAAAGAAGTAAACACACCCTCTAGTTCCGCATTGATTGCATGGAAACTAGTTGCGAAATCATTCGCCATCACTTCATCCATCTCTTTAATAGCACTTAAGATCTTATTACGAGCCTCTTCTAGATCTCCTCTTTGCTTACAATACTCTTGATAACGAGTATTTACTTCCTCATACTCAGCTGGAGCTTCCATGTTGATATAGCCAAGAGAAGCAATTTGCTGACGTAATAGTTCTACCTCTGTACGTGCTTCTAAGATATTGATCTCTTTCTTACAATGCACTTGCGCATACTCAAACGTCATCTTATACTCACTATTTAAACGATTTAGACCATTGTCTAACTTACCCTCTAAACGAGCCATAGAGATCTCAATATCCTTCATTTGAGCATTCGCCCCAGATAAAGCTCTTCTAACAGTTCTGATCTCATCATCCATACGATCACACTCTTGACTCATGACCACACGACGTTCTCGTTTACTCTTCATCTCCATCTCTAGTGTATCTCTAGTTTGGTATGCTTCGTTTAAACGAGTGATCAGATATGTATCATCACTTTGTACTGTTTGTTCTTCTTTTTCCTTCTGACCAAGTGCCTTTAATTCATCACTTAGCTTCTCATACTTTTCTTTCTTCAATGCGACTAATGGTTCTAATTGAGCAAGTGTCAATCTACGACTCATGACTTGATCATTGAGAAGTACTAAGTCTCTACTTAGAATACTGATCTGTTCTTGCCATGTATTCACATTGATCGTGAAGCTATCGATATCTCTTTCTAATACCTCTGCTTCTCTTCTTAGTGTCATGGGTGTTTCTTGATTGCGGACTTTACCACCCGTCATAGAACCACCACGATTGACTACATCGCCATCTAGAGTTACTACTTTATATCCATACTTCAATAAGCTACTTACTTCATTAGCTGCTTGTAGTGTATCACATACTAACACTTGACCAAGTAATGAATCTACTACGATCTGATACTTTGGATCGATATTAGCATGGCTACTAGCCACTCCTAAGAATCCTTTGACAGTATTAGCAGCGATCTCATGTTCTTTATTAAATGTTCTTCTTTGTAATACTGTTAATGGTAAGAAAGTAGCTCTACCACTTTCATTTCTCTTCAAGAATTCGATTGCATATCTAGCACAATCACTATCTCTAGTTACTACGTTATATAAAGCTCCCCCAAGAGCCGTAGAAATAGCACTCTCATATCCTTCTTCAGGTTTTACTAGATCTACGATAACCCCCTCAATACCATGTAGCCCTTTACGAGCCTCCATGATAGAGCGTACACCTGCTTGTCCATGTAGAGGTTGATTGATCAGAGATTGAACGACTTCTCTACGATTCTTAGCTCTGTTTAATTTACCTAATGCATTACTCAGTTCATTCTCTCCATGACGCTTCATTTCTTCTTTCTTAGCTAATGTAGCTCTTGAATCTTCGATCTCTTGTAGCAATGCTTCATAACGTTTCTTACGATCTAGATACTCTAACTTAGCTTCTTCACACATAGCTTGCATTTGAGTGATCTTCTCTGGAGAGATCTCTACTTGAGACTCTAACCAATGACGACGTTTCTCATCTAATTCAAACTTACGGTTCTCTAAGCCCTTGATCGTATCAATGATCTTCGCATATTTCTCTTGTAATTGAGTTACTTCATGATCTAGCTTCGTGATCTCTTGACGCATTTCTAAGATCTTGGCATCATTCACATTGATATTAGCTTCATTCTTAAGTTTATCTGCTTCAAAGTCTGCTAATGTCTTATGCATATTCTCCATTTGTTGTTGTACTGTTGTGATCTCATCAACGATTACAGCTACTTCTACTTCTTCTAATTGTTGCTTGATCCCAATGTATTTCTTAGCTTTCTCAGCTTGTTTACGCAATGGATTGACACGCTTCTCTAACTCTAGAATGATATCTGATAGACGAGATAGATTATCTTGTGTTCGATCTAATTTACTAATAGACTCACTCTTACGTTTCTTATACTTAGCGACACCTGCTGCTTCTTCAAAGATCGCACGACGTTCTTCTGGTTTAGCCTCTGCGAAACTTGTTATATTCCCTTGTGAGATGATAGATAATGAGTCTTTTCCAAGACCTGTATCCATGATCAGATTTGTAATATCCTTTAAACGACAACTTTCTTTATTCAATAGATAATCACTTTGTCCACTACGATATAAGATACGAGTGATCTCTACTTCCTCATAATCAATTGGCAGGATATGGGAACTATTATCGAATACTAATGTTACCTCTGCTTTATGCAATGCTTTACGCTTAGTAGAACCATTGAAGATAACATCAGACATATTACTACCACGAAGTGATTTAGGTGATTGTTCACCTAGTACCCAACGAATAGCATCTGAAATATTTGATTTACCACAACCATTAGGACCCACGATACCAGTAATATCTTGGTCAAATGTGATCGTAGTCTTATCGGCAAATGATTTAAATCCACTTACCTCTATCCTCTTCAGAAACATTACGAAAACCCCTTCCTTATCTTATCTATTATACATAAATTCTTAAGATTTGTATAGAAATATCGGTCGTATGGCGAAAAGAAAAAGGAGCATAGCTCCACTTCCTTACTAATGAGTACTATATGAACTACCTCTTGGAATCACTACCGATACACCATGATGCATCACAGTAAGTTCAAACGTAGAACCACTGAATAATTCCCCATCACATTGCGCAACGATCTCATGATCACAAGTGAGTACAAAGTGATCACATAATAGTGTTGTAACTTCCTTACAACCTAAATGAGTACCCTTCATATATTTAGGTAATAACTCAGCGATCTTTAATAGTCCCACAGAATCTACTAAAGTCACATCGAACTTACCATCTTGAATATCCGCATTCGGAGCAGCCTTGAATCCACCTCCATAATAACGAGCATTTAAAGCAGATACAAACAATACACTCTTACTAATAGTAGTTCCATTTGTTTCTAGAACGATATTACTACCCTTTCTAGCAAACACCTCTTGAGCTACTGCTAATAGATACGCAGACTTACGAGCCTTCTTATTCTTTTCTTGAATCTTTACCTTACGATCTACTACATTCGCATCCATACCGATCGAGAAAGAACCTAAGAACTTATATCCATTCAAGATGCCATAGTCTACTAACTCTGTATTTCCATAGATCGTATCCTCTACCATTCCCTTAAAATCAGTCGCATGAGAATCTATCAAACGATAAAAATCATTCCCACTACCACAAGGAAGGATCGCCATAGTAACACCCTCTTGTATTCCATTAAGGACCTCATTCATAGTACCATCTCCACCAGCAGCCACTAGAATACAATCATCCTCTTTCGTATATCTACTAGCGATCAAAGTAGCATCTTTAGGAGCACTAGTATAGACTACCTCATACGAAACACCCATACCAGGAAGCATAGCCTCTAACTTCTTCCCATAAGACTCTCCTACTCCATTACCACTCTTAGGATTTACTATAAATACATACTTACTCATCTAAACTAACTCCTACATCTTCGCTAAGAACTTGGCAATACCATCTTCCCACATACTCTCACATACATAGTCAGCAGCTTCCTTAGCATCATCACTACCATTGCCCATACAAACACCGATCTTAGCTTCTCTCAACATTTCAATATCGTTATAACTATCTCCAAAGACCATGACATTCTCCATTGTGAATCCAAAGTGTGCTACTGCCTTAGCAATAGCAGTCGCTTTATTCACACCAGCAGGTAGAATATCGATAGAACTTGCGGAAGATACAAAGTAATTTAATTCATTTAAATAAGGCTTCACACTCTCATGCCTAGAAGCATCACAAGAGATCAATACATGGGATAGGGTATATGGATCAATATCACGGATCTCTGCTACAGGGATCTTGAACCATGTGAAGTTGATCATACCTTGTTCTCCACATTCCCATAGAATAGCTGTACCCTCACTATCGATACAGATCAGATCTAACTCATTCTCATATCGGATCTCTTCTAACTTCATGATCCTAGCTACTTCCTCACTACTAAAGTACATATGGAATAAAGCCTCTCCACTGTGCAAGAAACCTTCTCCCCCACCACAAGTCAGAAATACATCGAAGGGTAGTTCTAGGATCTCCTTAGGAACCCCTAATAACTGATCTCTAGTTCTCCCAGTACAAAGCCCTAAGATATATCCTTGCTCATGTAACTGCTTAATAGCTTCTAAACTCTTATAATTCACGTATTCACTATTAGAATCATACAAAGTACCATCTACATCAAAGAATACTGCCTGGATCATCTCTTCTTCTCCCCACGTCTAGTATGATTACTACGTACACGATCATGGTGTGTACCACTCTTACGTGGTTTGATCAAACATTCTTCTCCATATCCTACTAGATCTAATCTACCAGCCTTTTGTAATGCTTTATATACCTTGTCATAGTTTTGCGGATATGTAAATTGCATCAAGGCTCTCTGCATTGCTTTTTCTTCTGGATCTCTTGCTACATATACTTCTTCCATCGTCATTGGATCGATCCCTGTATAATACATACAAGTAGAACGAGTCATTGGAGTCGGATAGAAGTCTTGTACTTGTTCTGGGGTATGATGGATCTTCTTTAGATATTGTGCTAATTCGATGGCTTCTGTTAGGGTACTTCCTGGATGAGAACTAATTAGATATGGCACTAAGAATTGATTCATATTGAACTTCTTATTTAGTCTCTCATATTCCTCACAGAAGGCATCGTATAACTCACGATTAGGTTTCCCCATCTTATCTAATACCTTAGGGGAAACATGCTCTGGAGCTACTTTTAATTGCCCTGATACATGATACTTCACTAGTTCTTCAAAGAATGTTGGATCCTTATCATACATTAGATAATCATATCGAATACCACTACGAATGAATACCTTCTTGACCTTAGGGATCTTACGAAGTCTTCTTAGTAATGATACATATTTCTTATGAGATACCTCTAGATTACGACATGGTGTTGGATGTAGACACTCTCTCTTAGGACATGTTCCATGTTCCTTTTGACGTTTACAGCTTGGTTGTTGGAAGTTCGCTGTTGGTCCTCCTACATCATGGATATAGCCCTTAAAATGCTTATCCTGAGTCATCTTGATCGCTTCTTCTACGATATTATCTTCACTTCTAGTAGAAATAGCTCTCCCTTGGTGATGAGTGATCGCACAGAAAGAACAAGATCCGAAGCATCCTCTATTAGAAACAAGAGAGAAGCGTACCTCTTCGATTGCTGGAACATATTTATACTTCGGATGAAATGTTCTCATATAAGGTAGAGAATACGTAAAGTCCATTTCTTGTTGTGTAAGTGGGAATGCTGGTGGATTCTGTACTACATACACACCACCCTCTTGTTTCTCGATCAATGTCTTAGCAGTGATCGCTGAGATATTCTCATGTTGGATACAATAGGCTTCACAATACTTACGCTTATCTTCACATACCTCTGTATAACTAGGGATCTGGATCGCATCATTGACATAAGTAATATCACGCGTCTTCCAACAAGTACCACGAATATAAATGATATCTTGTACTGGTAGTCCCCCACTTAATGCCTCAGCGATCTCTACGATACAATTCTCACTCATACCATACATTAATAAGTCTGCTTGAGAATCGATCAAGATAGAATGACGTACCTTGTTATCCCAATAATCATAATGGGCGAAACGACGTAGAGAAGCTTCGATACCTCCAATTAAAATAGGTACATCCTTAGTAATTCTACGCAAGATCTGACAATATACGATCACAGCACGATCTGGTCTTTTCCCCATCTCTCCATTATCACTATACATATCCTTAGAACGTCGTTTCTTAGCCACTGTATAATGATTCACCATGGAATCGATATTCCCAGAAGATACTAGGAATGCTAGCTTAGGGATCCCTAATTCTAAGAATTCTTCTTCCTTATGCCAATCAGGTTGGGAAATGATACCTACAGTATATCCATGTGCTTCTAATGTTCTCGTAATGATCGCACAACCAAAGGATGGATGATCTACGTACGCATCTCCACAAATATAGACAAAGTCAAATTGTTCGATCCCTGCTGCTTGCATTTCTTCTTTCGTTGTAATTAAGAATGGCATTACTTCACTTCCTCTCTTACGATATTTCTGACCACATAGGAAGCCAACATCAACCCTGCACTAGAAGGTACAAAGGCACTGCTTCCCAGAGGTCCTCTCTTACCACTATCACTATCATCGAATAATGGTTTGATAGCTGATGCTGGTGAATATAGTACTTCTACTTTATGGAATCCTCTCTTACGACATTCACTACGCATGATCTTCGCTAGAGGACAATTCTGTGTTTTCTCTAATACTGTGATCTCTAAGCCCTTAGGATCTAGTTTATTACCTGTTCCCATGCTACAGATGATCGGTGTTCCTACTTTGTGACACTCCTCAATAAGTTGTAGTTTCGCACTAACTGTGTCGATACAATCAATAACATAGTCATACTCACTGAAATCAAATTGAGAGATCGTTTCCTCATTGACAAATATTGGATATGTCTTGATCTCTAGACTTGGATCAATATCTAACATTCTCTCCTTCATTACTTCTACCTTAACTCTACCGACTGTAGAATGTAGCGCAATGATCTGACGATTGATATTAGAAAGAGAGACTGTATCATGGTCGACTAGTGTAAAGTGTCCTACTCCACTACGAGAGAGTGCTTCACACACATATCCCCCTACACCACCAATTCCAAATACAGCAATATTCGTATTACGTAATTTCTCAATATTCTCCCATCCTACTAACATAGCAAGACGTTTTAGTTCTTCCATTTACTTTCTCCTCTAAGGATGATCTCCTTGTCTTTATATGTATCTAAGAAGTTATGACTACCTTGATCATCATGATATCCGATCACGGTATTTAAATTGATATCGAACATACTACGGAAGATATTATCTTCTACATGTTGGTTCTCCTTCATCAACTCTTTCACCAGTTCCTTCATCTTAGCTCGTTTCCCAACAGCCTTCTCTTCCTCATTTTGTTTCTTAGTAAGCGCACAAGCACAAGCAATGAATTCTAATTCGTTATGCCTTACCCAACATTGAATATGATGTTCACGTACATAGTATAAAGGTCTGATCAGTTCCATTCCTTCAAAGTGTGTACTGTGAAGTTTCGGCATCATAGTTTGGATCTGTGCACCATAGATCATACCCATCAGATTCGTTTCGATTACATCATTGAAGTGATGGCCTAGGGCGATCTTGTTACAGCCTAGTGCTTTGGCTTCTTTATATAAGTAGCCTCTACGCATTCTGGCACATAGATAGCAGGGAGAATCTTCGATGGTTGTTACGTAATCAAAGATCGGTGCTTTAAAGATATGTAGTGGGATCTCTAGTTTCTTAGCATTCTCTACGATCTTGTTGTAGTTTGCTTCCTCATATCCTGGATCCATGGAGATAAAGGATAGTTGAAATGGGATGTTTCCATAGCGTTGGATCAATTGAAAGCATTTTGCTAATAGGAAAGAATCTTTCCCACCTGAGATACATACAGCAATATGATCATTCTCTTCGATCATTTGAAAGTCTCTTAGAGCTTTCATGAAGGGCGAATAGATCTCCTTGCGATATGTCTTCATTAAGCTTCTTTCTACAGTTTCTACATATGTTAATTGTCTCTTCATGGTTTTCTCCTATATATGATTTTTAGTGATTGTTTACAGTATACCGTTTTAAGTTTACAGGAAAAGTAGTGAAAAGTGAAGATATTCTCTTTTATTTTCAAATAATTCTACGATGAAAGCAAGAAACAACAAAAAAGGAAGTCCTTAGACTTCCTATTTTATTCAAATGGTGATCCGTTAGGGACTCGAACCCTAGACCCACTGATTAAGAGTCAGTTGCTCTACCAACTGAGCTAACAGATCATCTCTCGCTTAATGCTCATTTATTATATATCCACTTTCACTAAATGTCAACAATATTTTTAAAATATTTTTACTTTTTTAATTATTTTCGCTATTTTATACCTTCATTCACACATTCTATTACATATTCACTCTTTCTAATAATACCTATGTATAAGAACACTCCTTAAAACATGATCCTACTGATCACTTTCTAGGAGTATTCCCTACTATTATACCCCTAAACTCTTTAAATATGCCTCCATAGCAGGCAGACCGATCTCACGATCATAATACTTAGGATGCTCATTTAAATGCGCTAATGCGATCTTAGCAGTCAATATCAGATCATCATTAGTCACATTTGTTGCAGGACTCATACTCCCATGTTCTAATTCAATGTTACAACCCACTACAAAATCCTGAAAAGGAAACTTATCGAATCTCACTCCTAACACCCTAGCAGCATACCAAGCCATCTCTTCATTGATCATATCCTCACCTCAATTACACTATACGCAAGTATATAGCAGAATATGTATAATCTACCTAATATATCAAATACTATCCAAGAGGTGATCACGATGACATATAATTTAATAGAAGGATTGAATGAGATATTAGCAGGTTCTTACTTAGGACATGATATGTTAGTAGAATATGCTAGAAAAATCGATGATAAGAAAACACAAACTTGTTTCCATGATCTATGTGAAGTATTGAAGACTCATCAAACAGCATTAGAGATGCATATACGTTTTCTTCATGGGAAACCTAATGAAACACTATCTTGGCGAATGATCATGGCGAAGTATATGGAGAAGTTAATGTTACTGGCTGTACATGAGGACAGTGAATTGATCCATAAGGCTATAGAGGCTATGGAGATGGGAGTAACTGCTTGTAATAAGTTTCTAACAGAACAAGAGGATCTTCCAAGACTTACCGAAGATCTGATCCAACAATTACGAAATGATTATTCTCACATGGATAAGCAACTACATACCCTAATGAACTAAAAAGAGGCATATGCCTCTTTTATTATCCCTTAACACTTACTCTCTCTTTACTCATGTATATACAACCAAGTGCAAATATCACTAAGAACCCTACATACATAAAAGTGATCTGTAATACGATCTTCTCAAAGAATTCTAATGGGAACATCTGGATCATTACATCCGTACGTGGATCTAGTAACCATAGATCATTTGTAAAGAATACATGATGGAAAGAAGTCCAGAATGAATTGAAATCGATCAACATATAGGCTAGTAAAGCTCCTACCACACCAATAAACACTGCAATAGCTACTAGACCTGCCTTACCTACTCTGACCCATTCACTTCTATCTCTCTTATACAGAAGATATCCAAACATAGCGATCAAAAGAGCATATCCCACATACATAATACTCTCCCCCATATGGATCAAAGCATTCACATCGATCATATGTAACTTTTCCTTCTCATTGAATACCTCTCTATCAATACCCCTGATATTCGCATATACCACCATATCCGCTCTCTTACCTTGCATATAAGAAAGTAATACCGTAGTCGTATTCATAAGATCCTCTTCACTGATCCCAATATCCTCATAAATCTCTAACTCACCATACGTCTCTTCATAATAACTAAGATCATAGGCTCTATATTCGATCACAGTGATCAATACGGATACAAGAGATAATAGTAATATACCCGTATACATAATGGAACGTAATGTCTTCATATTATAGTAAACTTAAACCAACCTTTCCACGTTGCTCATCAATAGAGAATACCTTTACTTTCAAGATATCTCCGATCGATACTACTTCACTTGGATGAGACACACGGCTACGAGATAGTTTAGAGATATGGATCAAGCCATCCTCATGTAGACCAATATCTACAAAGGCTCCAAAGTCTACTACATTACGGACAACGCCTTCTAATTCATCTCCTACCTTTAGATCAGTGATCTCTAATACATCACTACGTAGTAACGGGGCTTCATATTGATCACGATAATCTCGTTTAGGTTGAGTAAAGGCATCTAGGATATCTTTTAGTGTATATTCATCACATTCTACTTCTTTAGAAAGTGCTGATAGATCTACCTTCTTGATCTTCTCGATCACTGACTCACTACCCAATTCATTGCCTTGAATAGATAGTTTCTCCATGATCTTATAAGCAATAGCATAACTCTCTGGATGGATACTGCTACTATCTAGTACCTCTTCCCCATCCATGATACGTAAGAATCCTGCTGATTGTTGGAAGGATTTAGGTCCCATCTTCTTAACATCTAGTAGTTCTTTACGATTTGTGAATCTACCTTCTTTATTACGATGTTCTACGATCTCCTTGGCAACAGCACTACTTAGTCCTGCTACATGGGATAATAGAGAAGCAGAGGCTGTATTGACATCTACTCCTACTCTATTTACTGCTTTCAAGACTACGAAATCTAATTGCTCACTTAGTTTAGCTTGTGGTAGGTCATGTTGGTATTGTCCTACGCCAATGCTTTGAGGATCGATCTTGATGAGTTCTGCTAGTGGGTCGATGATACGTCTAGCAATAGATACGGCACTTCTTTGTTCTACTTGAAGATCTGGGAATTCTTTCTTAGCTAGTACTGATGCGGAATATACAGAAGCCCCTGCTTCAGAGACTAATGTGAATTGCACGTTTCTCTTATAGTCCTTTAGAACACTAGCTACAAAGTTCTGTGATTCTCTAGAGGCTGTTCCATTTCCGATAGCAATGATATCGATCGGATACTTATCTAGTAATGCAAGGATCTTCTTCTTAGATTCTTCTTTCTTGTTATGTGGTTCATTTGGATAGATCACATCGATCTGTAATAGTTTACCAGTAGGATCAATGACTGCTAACTTACACCCTGTACGGAAAGCTGGGTCAAATCCTAGGACTGTTTTATTCTTTAGAGGAGCTTGTAGTAATAGTTTCTCTACATTCCCTGAGAATAATAGAATAGAAGCATCTTGTGCTCTTTGTGATAATTCATTTCTGATCTCGCGCTCTACACTAGGTAGTAATAATCTCTTTAAACTATCAGCATACGCACTTCTCACATACTCTTTACTATCTTCACGAGCATGCCAGATCACATTGCGTACCCCATAATCTTCTAACTTCTCTTGATCAATAGTGATCTCTACACTGATCACTTTCTCTTTCTCAGCACGATCTATTGCTAGAACACGATGATTCGCTAATGTAGAGACTCTTTCATTATAGTCATAGTACATTTGATATACTTTCTTCTCATCTACTGCATTCTTCTTGATCTTCGTATATACAACACCACTTCTAAATAACTTACGCGTATAATTACGTAATTTCAGATCATCACTGAATCTTTCTGCTAGAATATCACAAGCTCCTTGTAATGCCTCTTTCATTGTAGTGATCTTATCATTCAAGAATGTACTTGCATACTTCTCTAATGACTCAGTGCCTTTCTTATTGACCATATAGTCTGCTAGTGGTTCTAAGCCTGCTGCTATAGCTGCCGCTGCTCTTGTTTTCTTTTTTTGCTGATATGGTCGATAGATATCTTCTACTTGAGATAATTTCTCACAGGCTAAGATCTCTTGTTCTAACTGAGGTGTTAGTTTATCTTGGGCTGCGATCAATCGAATGACGTCTTCTTTTCGAGTCTTTAGATTGACTTGATATTTATATCCTTCTTCAATATGTCGGATCGCATCTTCATCTAATCCCTTCGTCATCTCTTTACGATAACGGGCAATGAAAGGAACAGTATTCCCTTCTTCTAACAAAGAAAGTACTGCTTCTACTTGGGATGTGGATATAGATAGTTCCTTAGCGATCCCCTTCATCAATTCTTTCATATGTATCTTTGATCTCCTTTTGGTATTGATTCATCTTATCCTTCAAGAAATGTACTAACTTCACCATGGCTAGTGTATCCATACCACAATACGCGAATAACTCTTCTCTTACCTTTTCTTGTTCTTCTAAAGATAATGTAGGTAATTGACGATATGCTTCTACGGCTTTTAATCCATGGTCGATATCTAGTGTTCCATAGTTATCACTTGGGTCAATGATCGATAATAACTTCTTTAAGGAGTATGTATTACGCATCTTCTTTAGATATACGATCCCTTGCATAATAGGATAGGAAAGGTCTACGAAACGCTCCCATAGGCCTCGTAAAGCTTCCTCATACTGTGGAAATTGTCTAGCTAACTCTTGTAGACGAATGACCTCTGCACCATCTGCGTTATAGGCTACTAAGGTACCTTTCTCTGGAATATCTGCTAGTAAACGTTGAATGAACTCCTCGCGGCAATCTTCTCCTCCTCTAGAGAGATATTCTCTGTGTTCTAATTCCCCATCATGATTCTCAATATGAACAGAGTATTGGAATGGTAGTACATCATAAGGCTTCATTCCATCATACATAGGTATTCCGATCGTATCCCATTCAAAGTCTACGTAGATCAGATCATCTTGTAAATATGTATTCATGAAACTGGATAGCGAGTTATATTCAATGTGATCAGAGTCTAGTACACTAGAGCGATATTGGGCCCATTGGATATAACTACCATCTACTTCATTAAAGGTTAGTTCCTTGATACTAGTAATACCATTACGGAACATTTCATACTTCTTACGAGACCCATTCAAGAATAAGATACTATCATCTGGTAATAAGTCTTCTTGGAAGCATTCTTTATAATACTTACACTTTCCTGTACGTGTGCAAGATAGAGAGTAATTCTCTTCTATTTCTTCTTGTTCTACTAAAGCAGTCATGTTTTCTAATGTAGAGATCATGTCTAATGTATAGTGACTGATCGCTTCATCCATGAGTTTTCCTGGACGATTGTTATCTTTATAGTAATGATCAGATAATACGAATAATTGCTCGATATCTAATTCTCCTTGACGTACATATTCGCCATTAAGATGTAGTAAAGATACATGTGTGATCTGAACACCACATTGTTCTAGTAACCATTTAACACGATAGGCTTGGGCTACTTTATCTTCCTTAGGATGACAGGTAGTACATAGCATGATGTAATGGATCCCATCTTCTTCTCTTTTCAAGATTGATGGTTTCTCGCGATAGTTGAATGCTTCAAATCTACCACTGATACACCATGTTTTCCCATTCCAGCCTGCTAGTGTTTCTTCTGTAGTAGAAGAGGGTACTCCTACATAACAATCTTCTTCTTGGATGTGTAGATATTCTTTAGCTAGTTCTACTAAAGGGGTTGAGAAATATATGAAAGGGAATCCTTGTTGAGGATCTTTATATTCTTTATAGAACAGTTTAGGACACTGTGTGTAGCGATATACGTCTTTATTTCTGAAAACCATACATAACCTCCTGAAACTACTTTTATTATTATACCCCTAAATACTACAAAAGAAAAGCAGAGTTTCCTCTGCTTAGTGAATTACACGTTGAACTCCAATGACACTTTCTACTTTCTTTAAGTTAGCGATCGTGTTATTTAAATGTGCTAGGTTATCTACAGTGATCGTTAATTTCACAAGTGCTGTGATCTTATCTTCTGCTACTTGTGCAGTAACAGATTGAATACCAGTCTTACATTGGCTAGTCATAGTAATAATATCCGATAATAACAAGTTACGATCACTGGCTTCGATCAATAGATCTGCTCTATACTTCTCTGTACTTGAATAACTCTCATCCCATTCTACATCGATCAAACGAGCTTTCTCATTTGCAATATTAGGACATGATTTACGATGTACCTTAACACCTTTTCCTTTACTAATATACCCAGCAATATCATCTCCTGGAATAGGAGAACAGCAGCCAGCTAATTCGATCATCATAGAATCTACACCACTTACCATGATACCAGACTTAGAATACTTCTTTTTATTCTGGAAGGCATTCTTTCTATCTTCATAATACTTTTGAATAGAATCCGCATCCATTGGTTTCTTAGCAGTAGTATTCGTAAGCTTATCAATAACAGATTGCGTAGATAATGACTTTACAGCAATGGCATACATAAAGTCTTGGTAATTACTTACAGCAAATTGTCCATAAATATGTTCGAACTTCTTAGGATCCATGTATTCTTTCTCATCAAAGCCTCTTTTCTTAAGCTCTGCGATCAACATTTCTTCCCCTTTGTCCGTGTATTTACTCTTTAATTCCGCATCTTTCTTAGCTAAGAAAGAACGGATCTTATTCTTTGCTTGATTAGACTTAACGATCTTTAACCAGTCTTCACTTGGTCCATTAC
This sequence comes from Erysipelotrichaceae bacterium, assembly GCA_015058845.1. Classification (GTDB taxonomy): domain Bacteria; phylum Bacillota_I; class Bacilli_A; order Erysipelotrichales; family Erysipelotrichaceae; genus SIG230. Next base: position 19,751 of record SVBO01000003.1, on the reverse strand, counting down.
TTTGTTTAGATGTACGGATATTTACGACATCCCCTGTCTTTAGAGTAGTATTTAGTGGCACTAAGATACCATTGACAGTAGCTCCGATCGTTTGATGTCCAACATCTGTATGGATACGATAAGCGAAGTCTAATGGAGTAGATCCATTTGGTAGATCGATAACTCTTCCCATAGGTGACATAACATATACGTTGGCTTCAAAGATATCATGTTTCAATGTATCCATATATCCGACAGCATCACTATCATCTTCAGAGAAATCTAAGATATCTCTGAACCAAGCTAGTTTATCTTCGATCTGTTTTTGTTCTTCTTTACTAGGAAGACTCTTTCCTTCTTTATAACTCCAGTGGGATGCGATACCTAGTTCAGCAACACTGTCCATTTCTTCTGTACGGATCTGTACTTCAAAGATATTTCCTTCTTCTCCTACGATAGTAGTATGTAGGGATTGATACATGTTTGCCTTAGGCATTGCGATATAGTCTTTGAAACGTCCTGGAATAGGTTTATAGGCAGCATGGATGATACCTAGGATCTCATAACAATTCGTTTCATTCTTCGTAACGATACGGATCGCTAATAAGTCTAAGATCTCATCGAAACGCTTATTCTTAGTAGTCATTTTCTTATAGATACTATATAAGTGTTTACTTCTACCAAAGACTCTAGCTTCGATACCTTCGACTTCTAGATATCCTTTGATATCTTCGATCATTTGATTTACTTGCGCATTACGAATACTTTGTTTCTTATCTACCAAACGAGCGATCTCATAATATTTCTCACGATTTAGATAATAGAAACAGATATCTTCTAATTCATTCTTGATCTCACTGATACCAAGTCTATGTGCGATCGGTGCGTAGACTGCCATTGTTTCTTCTGCTTTTTTCTTTTGTTTATGTGGTGGTTGGAATTCTAGTGTACGCATATTATGTAGACGGTCTACTAATTTAACTAAGATAACACGTACATCTTTTGCCATAGCAATGAAGATACGACGATGATTCACTGCTTCATATTCTTTTTCATCTGTAAAGTTCAATTTACCAACATTCGTTACTGCTTCAACAAGAGTAATGATCTCTTCTCCAAATTCAGCTACCATTTCTTCTCTTGTACAATCACAGTCTTCTAAAACATCATGAAGAAGTCCAGCACAAATAGTAGAAGGCCCTGTTTGTAGTTGAGCTAGGATATAACCAACTTGAAAAGGATGAATGATATAAGGTTCTCCGCTCTTACGGAATTGTCCTTCATGCATACGCTTTGCTGTATTGATTGCCTTTTCGATCAAAGCAATACTATCTTCTGCGTGAATGTATGTTTTGACTTGTTCCAGAATATCGGCTTCTGTTACATTTTTCTTCTGTTTCATATGATCCACTCCTACTACTGATTGTAATAAGTAGATTATACTACAAAGTATCACTAATTTCTAGAGAATATACCTATAGATACTTCGAAAAGTATATAAAAAGTATAGAAAATAAGAGGATATTCTTACTTTCTATACCATTTTGACTAATACTTCATTAATGTTTCAACGCGATATCCTTTTAATAGATCACGACCCTTTAATCCTTCTAACTCGATCAAGAATCCACAGCCAACTACTTCTCCACCCATACCTTCAACAAGTTTGATCGTAGCATCTACTGTACCACCTGTTGCAAGAAGGTCATCAATGATCAATACCTTATCACCAGGCTTGATAGAATCCTTATGCATATGTAGTTCATTACTACCATATTCTAGATCATATTTCAAACTAACTGTTTCACGAGGTAATTTACCAGGCTTACGTACTGGTACGAAACCGATCTTTAATTCATGTGCTACTGGACAACCAAAGATAAAGCCTCTTGATTCTGGCCCTACAACGACTGTAGCCTCAATTTCTTTCGCAAACTCTACCATTTTGTTACATGCTTCATGGAATGCTTCTCCATTTGCCATTAATGGAGTAATATCACGGAATAAGATCCCTTCTTTAGGAAAATTAGGAACTGCTGCAATATAATCTTTTAAATTCATTTCTACACACCCTCCTATAAGATAACTTATATACACTGGTATTATACTATAAATATAGCAAGAATAACAGTTAAATAGCCTCTTTTACAGTAAATACTGCTTTACTTCTCCCTTTATATACACTGATCTTAAGAGTCCCCACTACTGAAATAGACTCTCTCTCTAATACCTCTTTTGGTATTTGGAAATACACTACTTCACTGGTTTGATTCAATGTCCACTTAGCATGTTTCCCCTCACTCATGAATACTGCTTTACTCATCTTTAAGTGATCTAATCTATACAGTGGTTCTTCTTGGATCCGTAAGTAAGGTCTTAATAGAGATAGTTCATGGAGATTGGGTAAGGTAAAGTCTTCCTCAGGCAATGCAATATATTCCTGCAGATCTTCTTGGATCACATGAGTATTCATATACTCTTGGATATATCTTTCAAATGCTTCTAACTTATCCTCTGTGAGTGATAATCCTCCAGCTGCTTTATGTCCACCAAAAGTATCTAGATGAGGACATTCTCTTAGCATATCAATAAGATCGATCGAAGATACACTTCGACAACTTCCTTTTAGTTTCCCATTCTCATTAGCTAACACAAATACTGGCTTATGATATGTATGTACCAAGTGGGAAGCTACTAGCCCTACTACGCCTTCATGATAATCTCCATAAGATAAGATATACTCTTTACTAGGATCGATCTTTTCTATTACTTGCTGTTGGATCGTTTGACTCACACATCTTCGATCCTCATTGATCTTGTCTATTTGTTTAGCTACAGTCGATAACACACTAGCATCTTCACTTAATAAGTACTTCACTAATTGATTAGGATTCGCACGATCATACATTCTACCTACTGCATTGATCTTAGGAGCTAGTTTCAAAGCAAGTGTCATTTCATCGATTTCTTCTCCTTCTACTAGATATCTAAGAGGAGTAATATACTCTCTCATCACTCTTAGCCCAATTCGCACAACTCTTCTATTTTGTCCCCAAAGCAACATCATATCAGAGATCGCTGCTAGGGCTGCTAACATGACTTTATAAGGAGATAGTTTGGTAATAGAACGTAATACCTCAAATACAACACCACTTCCACATAAGTAATGATACTCTTCTTCCATAAGAAGAGGATGGAGAAGATATGGATACTGCATCGTCTTATGATCCATTTCATGATGATCTAGGATCACTACTTCTATGCCTAATTGATATGCTAGATCGATCGCATCGTGTGCTACTACTCCATTATCTACACAAATAATCACTTCATATCCCTTAGTATAGAATTGTTGTACTAACTTAGTACTTAACCCATATCCATCCTTATTACGATTTGGAATATAATATCCAGGTGTAATACCACACTCTTGTAGACCCATAACTAACAAAGTAGTCGAGCAGATCCCATCACAATCATAGTCTCCACAGATCACGATCTTTCTATGCGCATTTATACACTCTTGTAAATAAGATACTACTCTTACATAATGTTCACTCGTACTGATCGGATATAGATCATCTTCCATAAAGAAACCATAGGGATCATACCCCTCTTTACACACCCAATACAAAGTCTCTCTCACTAAGTTAGAGCAATTGATATCATTTAAATAATCACTTGGGCATTTTTGTTCTACATATCTCATATTTCTCACCTACTTCATAAGTATATCATGGAACGAATAGAAAAGGACAGTATGAACTGTCCTTGTTTGATTAAGAGTTGATACCAGGTACGTTGATCTCTGTTGGTTCATCTAACTTCTTCACATTCTTTTGCTTCTTTTGAGTAGGCTTTTTATTCACACGGAATGTATACCAGATAGGAGCAGCTAAGAATAGAGAAGAGAATGCACCAGCTAGAATACCCACTAACATAGATGTATTGAATCCAGTGATAGAAGGAGAACCTAAGAAGATCAATGCGATCAATGGTAATGCAGTTGTAATAGTAGTGATCAATGAACGTTCACCAGTATTGCGTAATGCTTCATTAACAACTGTCTTATAGTATTCCTTAGGATTCTTAGCATTTTCTTTACCATCTAAGATCTCACGTACACGGTCGAATGTAACGATTGATGAGTTGATTGAGTAACCGATGATTGATAGAACAACAGCTACTAATGTAGACTCAACTTCGATACGGAAGATCGCATAGATCGCTAAGATAAGCAATACGTCATGCATCAATGTTATGATACAGCTGATCGCATAGTCGAACTTGAAGCGGAATGAGATATACGCTAACATAGCTACCCATGCTACAGCACAAGCCATCAATGCATTACGAACTAACTCACGTCCTACTACTGGAGTAACGACAGAGTCACTTGGTTCATATCCATATTCAGCTTCTAGAGCCTCTTTTAATTCATACATATCTTCTGTTTCGATAACTTCTTTGATAGAAACAGATGCCATTTCATTATTATCCCCTGATAATTGAACACGGCTTACTTGATATCCAAATTCTTCGAACTTATCTTCGATAGCATCTACAGTTAATGGAGCATCTGATTGAACAGTGATCTTAGTACCAGAAGCAAAGTCGATACCAAGGTTCAAGAAACCATTTCCACTTACACTATTGAACACACCCATAGCTACAGCGATCACTAGGATAGCCACTGGTAATAATGATACCTTCTTGAAGATCGCCATGAAATCCACATTATGGAACTTACCAAAATACTTACGCTCTTCACCCTTAGCTACATCAGGAAGATGCTTAGCACTTACACCAAACCAAGTCTTCTTGTTGTCTAACCAACCAGAGCTTACAAGTAGACCAAGTAAGAACTTAACAACTTGTACAGTGATCAATAATGTACCTACAATAGTGATCATTAACATAGTTGCGAATCCCTTAACAGAACCAGTACCTAACCAGTACATAACAAGAGCTGCGATAAGTGTAGTGAATTGAGAGTCGAAGATAGAAGAGAATGCCATTTGAGAACCTTCTTCAAATGCCTTCTTAACACTACGTCCTTTATATAATTCATCCTTGATACGTTCGAAAGTAATAACGTTAGCATCTACTGTCATACCAGCACCCATTACTAGCGCTGCGATACCAGGAAGTGTGAATACACCACCCATTAAGTTATATACCTTTAGAACTGCCCATAAATAGATAAATAACATGAAAGCTGAGATAACACCAGGTAAACGATACATAGCGATCATGAAGATAACAACAGCGATATACCCAATGATACCAGCAATCATAGTCTTCTCATATGCACCTTCACCAAGTTCAGCACTTACAACATTAGAATATAATTCATTCATCTTAACAGGAAGAGAACCAGAGTTGATAAGATCCGCTAATTCTCTAGCACTTTCATCTGTAAAGTTACCAGAAATAACCGCATCTCCATTGATACCCTCTCTAACAGAAGCGGCAGAAACATAAGCAGGTTCTTCTCCCTTAGCTACCTTTTCCATTTCCTTAGCATAAGAATCTACACCTTCTTCAAAGTCCAACCAAGTTACGATCAAGTTCTTGCCTTCACCTCTAGTAGCAAGCTCCTTAGTAACTTCATAGAACTTATCTTGATCAGCGATCTTTAAACTAACTACTGGAATACCATTTTGGAACGCTAATGTAGCACCACCCTCTTTGATAACAGTAGCATCCATCAATAAGTTATCATTTACATCTCTAAATGACATATTCGCAGTAGAAGATAAAATTCTTCTAGCTTGGTCTTGGTCTTGTACACCAGCTAGTTGCACACGAATACGATTTTCGCCCTCGATCATAATAGATGGTTCATTTACCCCTAATACGTCGATACGCTTAGAAATAGACTTAGATACCGCACTCATTTCTGGGATCTCTGATTTCCCATCTAGCGGACTAACCTCATACACGATTTCGAATCCACCTTGTAGATCTAGACCAAGGTTGATATTATCGAATACCTTTGGCATGTCCCATACCATTAACAGCGACATAACTACCACTGAAATGATGAAGACCATTAACTTTGACTTTCTCATTCTAATTCCCTCCTATTAAATCTTCAAAATCACTTAACTTTGAAGAGTACCCATCAATAATTGCTTTCTTACTCAAATAGATCACGATCTCTTCCTTAGAAATCGAAAAGATATCATCTACACAAGCATTTAAAGACTTAGGTTGACCTTTTCTCCAACGTAACCCATTCATTGTATCAATTAACTGCGTAAGTGTCAATCTTTCAAGGCCTTCCCTATGTAGTTGAAAGAGTTTGACTTGCAGTGCAATTTGAGTTTGCATGGATATACTAGAATCCTTTGCTTCCATACAGTTCCCCTTCACTACCTCTCTAAATTATCATACCACAATATTATAAAGCATAAACTAACATGAGGGAAGAGGTGAATTAAGGAAAATGCGAAAAAAAAGATTACTAATGATGGCATTTATCTTATTATCTCTTTCATTTATTGCCAAGATATTATCTATGTTCATCAAAATCTTATTAGCACGCCTGCTTACAAAAGACGCTATGACTTTATATTCTCTAGCAGTTCCTACGATGTTATTCTTTATAACTATTGCGCAATTGGGTCTACCTAGTACGATCTCTAGGATCGTAGCAGATCAAAGTATTGCTCGAAGAAGACCTATCATAGCTGCTATTCTAATAGCTACTATCAATAATCTATTATTAGTAGTATTACTATTCTTATGTATTCCTTTACTCTCTTCTCTCTTATTCTCTTCCCCTGATATGAAAGAGGTATTATATGCGATCATTCCTCTTCTTCCACTAGTGACTGTAAGCGGTATGTTGAAGGGATACTATAATGGGAAAGCTAGACATATTGCTTCGAGTGCTTCTAGTGTGATCGAGGAGATCGCTAGGATCTTATTTCTAATGATCATATTAAGTATATACCCAATACAAGATAGTATCGACTTAGCAGTGATCTCCATGTTATCGATCAGTGCTGGAGAAGTGGGTACTATCTTATTCCTTACTATATTCCTTCCCTTCTCTTCCAAGAAGATCACAGTCTTATTCACCCATACCACCAAACAAGCTCTAAAATATGTACTCTCCATTGCCCTACCACTTAGTGCTGCTCGTTTCACAGGTACTCTAACCATGTTCTTAGAACCTTTGATCATAGCATGGATCGGAGTAGAGATATTACCTATATTACAAGAGAGTTATGGGGAATTACATGGATACATATTACCTTTAATATCTCTTTCTGCTTTTCTTTCCTTTTCCCTTTCTACGTATTTATTACCTACCTTTACTAGATATTATACCAATGGGAATATCCACCAAGCTAAAATTCTTCTAAAGCATGTATGTATACTATGTATCAGTATAGCTAGTTGTGTAGCTCTTACGATCTATATGTTTCCACAAGAATTATGTGTATTGTTATATCATAAGACTTTATCGAATACTTCTTTGAATGCTGTGCGATGGATGGTGTTTCCTTTTGCTATTGGTTCTATTCAATCTGTATTATCTGTTTGTTTAACAGCCCTGGATCAGACGCATCTATCATTCATAGATTCTCTTATAGGCAGTATCTTACGATTACTTTGCTTGATCCTTCTGATCCCTATTTTTAGAGAGTATGCGTTGTTTATTAGCTTGTTGGCAGGATATCTTCTGACGACATTTCTCCATGCCTTGCGCCTTCATCACGCCTTCCTTAAGAGTAATATGTAGACCACCCTTCTCCCATAGACATATGAAGATATCCTTAGGATCATTGTATCCTAACTTGCGTAACTTCTCTAATAACCACTTCTGATTCAACCCACATCGATATAACATATCTACTTGGATCTCTCCATCACTAATCAAAGGAAAAGGGAATAGTAAAGGAGTCTGCCCTTTCTTCAACACACTTAATACCCCACTATTCTCTAAGATCGCAAACTCTACCTCAGAAACACTCCCCACATCCTTATCTCGGATCTGATACAATAGATCATCGATCGTATACCTCTGCCTCTTCATCTCCTCTTGCATGATCTTGCCATTACAGATCAACAAAGCTGGTTTTCCTTCTATGATATCTCGATACTTCTTTTTCTTTAGCAAGAACCAAGAAAGTGCTATTTGTAAGAAAGCAAGTGTCGTCACGGGAAAGATCGTCTTCCAGATACTCTCATCCACTGAAGAAATAGAGATCGCTAATAGTTCAGTCATTAGAAAATATAATACAAGATCGAATACAGATAATTCTCCTACTTCTCTTTTCCCCATTAATCGTAAGTATAAAATGATCAGGAAATAAAAGAAGAAACTTCTTAAGATCAAGTTTAGATATTCCATTTTAGCTCCTTTCGTACTAGAAAGTATAGTGTTCACATATAGTGAATATGAGGTGATAGTGATGAATCATCAAATTTCTAGATATGTATATACCTTAGTATTCTTATGTACTACGTACTGCATGGTCTCTATCTTCTTTGCACTTCTTATGTTTTATTCTATCCTAAGTTTCGATACTTATGAAATGATTGCGAATGTTTTAAGTGTGATCCTTTGGAGTGGGGCTGGTGTTTTGTTGGGTAGGTTCGTATATAAGAAGGCTTTGCTATGTGCTCTTCCTGTGATCGGGGTGTATGTAGCGATAGTGCTTGTTATGTTCTTGATGGGGAATAGTTTGAATATGAGTGATCTATATCTTGTATTAGCTAGAATAGTAGGGTTTGGGATATGTACTAGAGTGGCAATGAGGAGATAAGAAAAGAGAGGTCATGCCTCTCTTATTCAAACAAGCTATTTTGATAAGATATACCTAGATGCTCATATGCCTTAGGTGTTACTACTCTACCTCTAGGAGTACGATTAATGAAACCGATCTGTAATAGATAAGGCTCATATACATCCTCTAAAGTCATTGGCTCTTCTCCAATACTAGCTGCAATAGATTCTACGCCTACTGGACCTCCATTATATCTCTCAATAATACCTCTTAGATACTTATGGTCTACATCATCTAGACCTAGAGCATCTACCTTTAACTTATCTAATGACTTCTGTGTGATCTCTAGGGTAATGTTTCCATCATTGAGTACTTGGGCAAAGTCACGGACTCTTCTTAGTAATCTATTAGCAATACGTGGTGTACCACGACTTCTTTTAGCTAACTCTAATACAGCTTCTGGTTCGATCTTACTGCCTAATACTCTAGCCGATCTAGTAATGATCTGTCCTAGTTCCTCATTGGTATAGTATTCTAACTTATTAATGATCCCGAATCGATCACGTAGGGGAGCACTTAGATCTCCTGCTCTTGTGGTAGCTCCTACTAATGTGAATGGAGGTAAGTCTAAGCGAATAGATCTTGTAGAAGCATCTTTCCCGACTACTACATCGATACAATAGTCTTCCATTGCTGGATATAATACTTCCTCTACCATTTTAGGTAATCGATGGATCTCATCAATGAATAATACATCTCCTGCTTCTAAGGAAGATAGGATCGAAGCTAGATCTCCACTTCTTTCAATACTAGGTCCACTAGTTGTTTTGATATTCCCATGCATCTCATTGGCAATAATATAGGATAACGTAGTCTTACCTAATCCTGGAGGGCCATATAGCAATACATGATCTAGTGCTTCATCTCTACCTCTAGCAGCTTGAATGAAGATCGATAAGTTCTCTTTGATCGCACTTTGTCCTACGTAATCTTTTAGACTAGAGGGACGTAGAGTCTCTTCCTCATCACATACTAACTCTTCATTACTCATAATACGCTCTTTCAAAGTATTATCCTCCCTTCGCCTTCAACATTAAACTTAATGCCTGTTTGATCAATTGATCCACAGTCTTATCCTTGATCTCTAATTGTTTCAAGATCGGATTGATTTCACTATTCTTATATCCCAGTGACTTCAATGCTTGTTCTACTTCTGTTAATAGAGGAGAAGTATTCTTACTCACCTCATCACTATGCACTAACTTACCCTTTAGATCTAGAATGATCTGAGAAGCAGTCTTAGCTCCAATTCCAGGTAATCTCTTCATGAAGGCTACATCAGACTTCTCGATCGCGCCAATGATATCACTAGCTGCTGCCATAGACATTGCTGTAATAGCGCTCTTACACCCTACTCCCTTTACCTTGATCAATTGGGTAAATAGATCATATTCCTCATTAGATAAGAAACCATATAAAGTATGCGCATCCTCACTGATCTGTTCATAGATATATAAGAATACCTCACTATCACGCTTTATCTTGCGTGTATCACTCATATGGATACGATATCCGATCCCATGATTATCCACGATCACTTCATCACTTTTCACACTATATACTTTACCAGAAATAAATGCATACATATTTTTATTCACCTACTTCACTAATATTTTGCTCTATCTTATGTATTATAGCATGTTTTTAATTGTTTATATGGCATAAAGTTCAAAAAATTGGTAAAATAGAGAAAGAGTGAAGGGAGTTGTTTTGAAAATGAGTTCTCAAGAGATTTTAATTAGATTGATCCGTCAATTATATGCGAATAAAGATTGTGCTTATAGTATGAAAGATATCTTAGCTGTATGTCGTGAGTTATATCAGAAAGATCTTAGTGTTCATGGAGGTTCTTTGTTATTATTCTTGATGCAACAGTTTGTAGATGAGGATATTGAGAAGTATATTGAATTTATTGCTACGTTTGCTACTGTAGATGATCAAGTGATGTTGAAGTTCTTAAGTGGTAAGATCTCGAAAGATGAGATCGCGAATATGCGTGAGAAGGGTCATCTTAAGCATTATTTAAATTATGTAAATGAGACTGTATCTCATATGTTCTATGATACTGATCTATATCAAGCGGTGTATCTACCAGCTTATTTGATCAAGGATGAGATCAAGTTTGCTCATGTTCGTGGGGAAGAGAATGCGGGTCTAGTAGTCACTTTCGTGTCTTTACAACATGCGAATGGGTTCACTAAGAATTATGAGGATGCTGTAGAATATGCTAAGGATTTCTATGAGTATAACAAGGCAGGAAATACTCCTATCTATGGTAGTGTAGAAGTGTTCTTTGTTAAGCCATTACTGATCCGTAAGCAAGAGTTTGAAGCATTAGAGATCTATAAGGAAGATCAAGGAAATAAGATCAAGGGATCTTCTAAAGATAGTGGAAAATAATAGTTGATGTATAAAAAGGATCTATGTTGTTAGGCTCTACCTTAACAATACAGATCCTTTATTATTTTGTTTTAAAATTAATATCAGCCTTCCTAGCTTGGCTACAAAGATCCTTTGTTTTCAATGTATATACTTTACCCTCTTTAATGAAATGTGTTCCACATTGTCTAAACTCAAAGCTAACATTCTTCTTAATACATTGCTCACGAATATGTAAGACCCAATCATAATCAAGAGGTCTAGCGTAATGATCTGATTCTCCTCCAACTACCACTAATTCAATATCATCTAGATATTTCTCTATATCCACATTCTCAAGCAATGGTTGAGCGGTAATACATTTGTGTTTGATAGGCAATGAGTGAAATATAGATAGTCTTTTATCGGCATTCTTTTGATCCTCGATGGTACAGCAGATTACTACATTCTCATATCCTTGCCCCCAATCAGTGGGAATACATTTCATGAAACGTTCGATCCGCTTTGTCAGAAATAGAAATGTGCAATCCTGCCTTTCCTTAATCATTTCCCAACATTCATTACGCCATGGATCAGCTTCCTCGATCAGAAAGTCTGTAGAAAAGCAAGTATATACTAGACCTGATCTCATCTTGTAGTTACCATTCTTTAAACGCTCTATGGGTTTCTTGAAATCTTTGGTCTGTACTATGTTACTAGTATCCACACCACGCTTACTATCTCCTTTATGAATATAGCAATGTAGACATCCATCACTATATTTCTTACAACCGCGCCATGGATCCCACATTGCCATATTCTCACCTCATCTTTCTATACATACTTTAAAAGTTATCAGATGACATAGTTTATACTATATTTATACCTACTGACCTAAAAGTCGATCTCGAATAGATCACGTGGAAAATTAGTTAAGAACTTAGCACCATCCTCAGTGACCAAGATCATATCCTCTACACGCATATACCCCTCATTCTTAAAGAACATCTTAGGTTCACTACAGAAGATCATACCAGATTGTAGAATTAGATCTGAAGTATACTTCAAGAAAGGTACTTCATGGACTTCTACCCCAATATGATGTCCATTACCACCCAGTTCTTCTCTCTTAAAACGTAGATATTCATAATAACCAAGCTCTTCAGCCTTATCACAAATATAGCCATATAGATCCCCAAAACGAGTTACCCCTGGCTTTATTCTCTCTACCATATAACACTGAGCCGCTTGTAATGCCTCATACCCCTTCTTCACTAACTCAGGAGCCTTACCACAATACACAGTTCTACCCCAGTCAGAACAATAGCCTTGATCCATATATCCAATATCAAAAGCGATCATAGTACCCTCTTCTAACACTCTCTCATCTTCAAATGGTTCAATAGCCTGTGCATTCTCTGTATTTCTAGTCTTGAATCCACATGTAGGAGCAAAGGATAGATCTTGGATGCCATTAAGAAGACCATAATCCACGATCATCCTTTCAGCCTCAAACATCGTCATCCCCTTCTTTAAATGCTTACAAACATACATCACAGCATCATCTGTAAACTTCGCTAACTTAGTCATCTGATCGATCTCATACGCATCCTTAATACGACGAATATCATCAAAGACAGTCTCGATATTCACTGTTTCGATCTCTGGATCTACCATCTTCAAAGTATTCATGATCCATTGATCACAATCTCTACCAATACCGATCTTCTTTCCCTTAACAATATGCTTTAGCTCATCTTCAAACTGATCCATATAACTCACGACTACATCATTCTTATTCGTATCAAAATGATCCTTAAGAGCAGGTGTAGTAAGAATCGTAGTTCTACCCTCTTGATCCATAAATACTAATGCCTCAGGAATGATACGAGCCCCAGATACTTCCACATCTAAATTAAAACAGAATCTTTGCCACATATAACTCTTTGTTTCAGTTAGATATTGGAAATTAGCACATGATGCAAACAATAGACCATCTAACCCCGTTTTCTTAAATTCATTCAGACACTTTTCTCTTCTTTGAGTAATAATCATATCATTAACCTCCTTGAATATATCTAATTAAATTATACACCTAAACCATAGTCACTTCAATTCAACCAAATAAGAATACACCAAAAAAGGCATAGTATCTCTACCATACCTATTTCTCTTATTCTAACACATTCAGATCCTTTACAAGCACACTACCACGCTCTTCCATAGTACCACTTACCACTACATAAGAACCACGCTTGATCCCTTGTATCCTTTGGTATAAATTCGGCATCACTACGATATCCACATTATCCACCTCATCCGATACATTCATGAAAGCCATCAGATCCCCCTTCTTAGTGCGATGTTCCTTGACTCTTTGGATCAGAGCTAAGAAACGTACATTTCCCTTAGTCTGCTTTACTTGCAGAATATTCCCTGGGATCTCTAATGCCTTACGTTTACTTTGTAATGGATGGGTACTGTAATAGAAGCCAAGTACTGCCTTCTCTCTCTCACAGCGCATCTCGATCTTATCAGGAACACTGACTAATACTGGTTCACTGACTAGATCAAAGTTCAAACGTACTTGATCTTCTTCCTCGATCCGTACTAGATCACCATACTGTAACACTTCATCTAGGTTCTCTAATAAAGTAGCTCTAGATAACTTAAAACTATCCAAAGCCCCTGCATCGATCAAAGACTCAACTACCTTACGATTTACTTTTCTAGAATTGATACGGGCTATGAAATCAAAGTAATTCTGGAATGGACCATTCATTTCTACTTCTTGAATGATCTCCATCGTAGCTACACTTCCTACATTCTTGATCATAGACAATGGAGGTCTCAAGCCTTCTGATTCGATACTATAGGTAGCTTGAGATCGATTGATATCAAATGGTAAGAACTTGATCCCGATCCTTCTAGCCTCTTCCATATACTCATATGTCTTGAACTCACTACCGATCACACTATTGAGAAGAGATTCAAAGTATACTAATGGATAATTCGCTTTCAGATAAGCCATTTGATAAGCGATCATACCATAGGCTACAGAGTGTGACTTATTGAATCCGTAGTTCGCAAAGCGTAAGATCAGATCATATACCATAGAAGCTAATTCCTTAGAATATCCCTTACCAATAGCCCCCTCTACGAACTCATCCTTCATCGTGATCAATTCTTGTTCTTTCTTCTTACTCATTGCTCTACGCATCACATCTGCTTTAGCAAGTGAGAAACCAGCCATCTTCTGCGCGATCATCATGATCTGTTCTTGGTATACAATGATCCCATAGGTAGGCTTCAAGATCTCATCTAGGGATGGATGTAGAGACACATAAGAATCATTCTTACGACGCTCTAGATACTCGGGAATATTCTCCATCGGACCTGGTCTAAACAATGCGATACTGATGACAATATCATCGAATGACTTTACTTTCATCTTCTTCAGTAAGTTCTTCATTCCATCAGATTCTAACTGGAATACACCGATCGTATCTACATTGTATAATAATCGTATTGTCTTAGGATCATCTAATGGTAATCGCATAATATCTACATCAATGTTATATAAACTCTTGATCCTTTGTAGTACCCCATCAATAATACTTAGATTTCTAAGTCCTAAGATATCCATCTTTAAAAGACCTAGTTCCTCTAGGTTATCTACTGGATATTGAGTAGCACTGATACCTTGCTCGATCTGTACGAGTGGAGTGCTTTCTACTAATGGTTTATTAGAAATAATGATTCCTGCTGCATGAGTAGATAAATGTCTTGGTAGTCCTTCTAATCTAAGAGCAGTGGTATAAAGCTTCTTGAGAGTTTGTTTACTTTCGACTGCTTGGGCAAATAAGGCATTACTACGATATACATCTTGTAGTTTGATATTAGGAACATTCGGGATCTTCTTAGTTAATAACTCGATCTCATAGACGGGTAGTTCCATGACTCTACCCACATCTCTTAACACTTGTTTTGCTTTCAATGTACCAAATGTAGCAATATGGGCTACTCGATCTTGTCCATACTTTTCTTTCACATACGAGATGATCTCTTCTCTTCTCATATCAGGGAAGTCTAAGTCGATATCTGGCATCGTAACACGTTGTGGATTCAGGAAGCGTTCAAATAGTAGATCATACTTGATCGGATCTACGTGTGTGATCCCTAGTACATAGGCTACTAAAGAACCAGCTGCACTTCCTCTTCCAACTCCTACTAAGATATTTGCTGTCTTCGCATAGCGTACATAGTCATATACGATCAGGAAGTAGTCTGCAAAGTGCATATCAATGATCACGGATAACTCATACTTTAAACGTTCCTCATATACCTTTGGGATCTTACCATTCATACGTTTCTGTAATCCTACATAACATAACTGACGTAAGTATTCCTCACTACTTACATTATTAGCTAGTGGGAACTTCGGTAATGTATTCACATGCGGTCTTAATTCCACATGACAAACATTAGCGATCGTATCCGCATCCTCGATGGCCTTACTAGCATATAACGCTACCATCTCTTGCTTACTTCTAAAGTATCTACCTCTCTCCTTAGGAGCTCCTAAAGTAGCAGCAGATACTCCCTTATCAATGGCTCTTAGGATCTGTAACAGTTCCTCTTCCCCTGCTCTTTCATATAATATTCTAGACACAGCAGGCGTCAATACCCCTGTATTCTTACATAACTCCATCAATAACTGATGACGCTTACGATGTAAAGGAGAATCTCCATGGATCAGACCAATAGCACTATATTTAAACCTAGTCATCTTCTCTACATAACTTTGTAACACTTCTACTTCTTCCTTGATCAAAGCTTCCTCATATCTTCCTCCATTCAAAAGGATCACATAACAATGCTCTGTATACAAAGAAAGTTCTTCTAACTGTACCCCACGAAGATCTTTTAAAGAAATATCACTACATAATCGTAATAGATCTTGATATCCCGTATAATCTACCGCAATACATATAAAGGATAATTCCTCATCCTCTTCTAACACTCTAACTTCTAATCCCAGTAAAGGCTTAATAGCATTCTTCACACATAACTTATAGAAATTATACGCCCCATGCATACTATGAAAGTCTGATAGACACACTGCCTCTATCTCTTTCTCCAAAGCATTATCAATAATGGTTTGAAGACTCATAACCCCATTCAGTAATGAGAATTGTGAACGTACATGTAGATGTACCATAGCTATTCCTCCTTTCCTGTTGTGTATCTTATTTTCTAAAGGTAAATTTCTTTTCTTTTAGTTACTTCTATTTTATAATGACATTAGGGAATAATCAAGCAGACTTAATAGAGTCAATGGGAATTATAAGGAGTGAGTGGGATGTTTAAGAAGACTATTTTAGTAGGGATCGATGGTGGTAGAGATGTGTATCAGGTGGCTTCTTTAGTAAGTAAGCTATGTGAGAAGTATGAGGTACATGTGTTGATGGATCATGCGGCTAGAAGGTATGTGTCCTCTCGTACATTCCAAATGCTTTCTAACAATCCTGTACTAACTCATGTGGATGAGGAGTTACTTGCAAGAGTGGATGCTATGGTAGTAGTTCCCTCTAATGAGAAGATCATTCATAGGATCGCTTCTAAGAAGGGAAGAGATGTAGTGTCTTCTTCTTTCTTATTATGTAACAAACCTAAGATCATAGTCCCTGTGATCACCCAAGATCTAAAGGATACAATTGCTTCTTTAAAGAAGAATGATATGTATGTAGTATGGGATGGGAATAAGGAAGGTAGTATGGCAGATATAGAAGATGTGGAGTGTGTGATCGAGTATGCCCTACATCTAGATAAGCCTTTATATAATAAGTGTGTATTGATCAGTGCTGGATGTATCCAGGAGAAGATCGATGATGTTACCTATCTATCTCCTAGTCATAGCCAAATGGGTGTGATCCTAGCTAAGGCAGCAAAAGCCTTAGGCGCTAGTGTAACTCTTATATACGATCCTGCTATGTGTAAGGTCCCTTATGGTATCGTAGGGATTTGTGTGCGTACTAGGGAAGAGATGGAGAAGATGATGACTTTATTCTCGGTAGAGCAAGATATTGTGATCCATGCTGCGAATGTATGTAGATATGTACCTATCTCGCACTTCAAAGAAAAGGATGGAGAGTTCTCTTTAGAGGTAGAACAGGGTAAGGATATACTCCTTTCATTAGGTCTTATCAAGGAAGAGGGTCAATTGTTATGTGGTCTTGCTTTAGAGGATGAAGATAATAGAATGATCCTTAGTAAGGGATGTGATCTAGTGATCCAGCAAAGAAATGATCATGTGGTGGTATTAAGTCATGGAGAGGAATTAGTATTACCAGTAATGAGTTTAGAGAGGAGCGCATATACTATATTCTACAAGTTAATAAGTATAGAAAGAAGGTAGAGAATATGAAACTACTGGCAGTAGATATTGGAAATACGAATATTGTACTAAGTCTTATGAATGAGAGTGGAGAGATAGAAGATACATTTCGTTTCGTAACGAAGGTAGAGCGTAGTTGTGAGGAGTTTGAAAGTATTCTTAAGAAGTTTATAGGAGAAATAAAGATCGAAGATGTGATCGTTTCTTGTGTAGTTCCTGAGGTGCTTGTTCCATTTAAAGAGGCTATTTATAAGTATCTGAATAAAGAAGTGATGCTGATCGATCATACATTAGACAGTGGGATCTTGATCAAGACGGATCGTGCTGAGGAAGTGGGAGCTGATCTGATCGCGGATGCCACCGCTGGATATGCTTTGTATGGAGGGAATATCTTAGTCGCAGACTTTGGTACGGCTACTACTTTCCAGTATATTGATGAGGAAGGAGCCTTTCTATATTGTGTAATACTACCAGGACTAGAGATCTCTGCTAAGGCTCTTAGTTCTATGGCTTCATTGTTACCAGATATAGAGTTACAAGTACCTAATACTATACTAGCTACGAATACGATCGATTGTATGCGCTCTGGTGTGATGTATGGATATATTGGTTCTGTGGAATATATTATTAAGAGATTCATGAGTGAATTAAAGAGAGATGACATTAGAGTGATCGCTACGGGAGGTCTTGGTAGATTGATCTCTCAAGAGAGTACGTTGATCGATGTGTATGATGAGGATCTGATGTTTAAGGGTATGAAGATCATTTACGATAGGAATAAGTAAAGAATAGGCCAGTTCGTTTGAACTGACCTATTTTAGTTATCTAGAGGGACCTTTCTGTAAGATCGTATTGAATCTTGCAAAGAAAGTAATCGTTGTAACAAGGGCAGCCGTTAGATCACTGATCGGTTCTGCTAAGAAGACTGCGAATACCTGATTACTCATGAATCGAGGGAGAATAAAGATCAATGGGATCAGTAATATTACTTTACGTAATACTGCTAGAAATAAGCTTACTTTAGCTTGTCCTAGTGCCATGAAACTTTGTTGACAACAGATCTGTAGTCCTAGTGCAAAGATCCCTGCCATATAGATCCTTAGTGTCCATACAGTGTATTCGATCAATGCTACATCACTTGTAAATAGACTAGCAAATAGTTGTGGTAGAAGTAATAACGTAGCCCAAGTTAAGATACTGAATATAGAACATACTTTAAACATAGTAAAGAAGGCTTCTTTAACTCTATCATTATTATGAGCACCGAAGTTATAACTAATGATCGGTTGTCCTCCCTGACAGATCCCTTGTAAAGGCATAGTGACTAATGAAGACACACTCGTAATGATCGTCATAGCACCTACTGCTATATCTCCTCCATATTCTTGTAAACTTGCTGTAAAGCTAATAGATAAGATACTTTCTGTAGAAAGCATTACGAAGGTAGAGATCCCTAGTGCTAATATAGGTAAAACAACTTTGATATCTAATACTAGGTTTTCTTTCTTTAACTTTAAATGACTCTTATCACTTGTAATAAAACGTAGGATCCAGATAGCTCCTACTGCTTGAGAGAGGATAGTAGCTAGTGCCGCTCCTTCTACTCCCATATCTAGTAAGAAGATGAAGATCGGATCTAGGACGATGTTGATGATAGCTCCAATGACTGTCGTAAGCATACTGATCTTAGCAAAGCCTTGGGTAGTGATGAATGGGTTCATACCTAGTACGATCAATACGAAGATACTTCCTAGGATATAGATCCTAGCATAGGATAGAGCATAAGGGAGTGTTACTTCACTGGCTCCAAATAGCATAAGTAGATCTGAAGCTGTGATATAGAATACGACTGTTAAGATCACTGCTAAGATCAGTAATAAGGAAAAACAATTTCCCATGATCTTCTCAGCAGACTCATGCTCTCCCTTCCCCATGGCAATAGCTGCTCTTGGGGCTCCTCCTGCTCCTGCTAACATAGCAAAGGCATTGATGAGCATTAGGATCGGCATGAAGAGACCTACTCCTGTTAAGGCAGAAGAGCCTATCTCTGGAATATGACCAATATAGATACGGTCTACGATGTTATATAATAAGTTGATCACTTGTGCGATCACAGCAGGGATGGCTAGTTTAGCAAGTAAGGTAGATACTCTCTCACTTCCCATGGCCTGTGTATTGACACCTAGTTTCATAGTTACTTCCTTTCTAATACT
>SVBO01000008.1 GCA_015058845.1 Erysipelotrichaceae bacterium | reverse complement strand
TTTGTAGGTATTCTACTATAACATGAAGGATTTGAAAAGGAGTTGCTATCTCTAACAACCCCTAATAACACTCCATCTCTTCCTTCACCAAAGTCATCATATATAACTTAGATCTCTGTAATGCCTTCTCTATAAACTCTAACCCATCATAGTATCCCACATCGAATAGATCTCTATTCTTACGATTCAACTCAGCTCTATGGATCTCACCCTTTACATCATCCTCTAAAGAGACTAGATCTGACTGTGTGAATTCTGCTTTACTACGATAGATCTCTATTGCCTTCTGATGTCCTTCTTTGTAGTATCCTTGATACTTTGGATCATACGTAATATCCTCTAACAAAGATAAGAAGTACTCATACCTAGAAAGACCAATACTAGAAGCTTTCTGTGTACCCACTCTCACCTCTGGTTTACGACTATACTCACTCTGAGATCTTCTATGCAATACATCAGACATAGTATCATACCCATTACGATGTAATGACTCATGGATCGTTTGTTGGATACCTGCTGTAAATTCTTCGATCGTTTGATCGATATTGTCATTATCCTCTAAACTTCTAAATAGATCATCTAAGAAATCTGTATTACGCTTAGACATATTACTTCACACTCTTTTCTTCTGCAAACAGTGTTCCATCTTTCACTAGACCATCTTTACGTAAGATAGCCTCTAAAACACTCATATCACTCTTCATATCTACGATCTCTTCTTCACATAACTGCATAGTGATCGTTTTAAGGGCTTCATTGACTAGCACGATCGTTTTACGTAACTTTAGTTCTACATTCGCGATCTCTGTATGAATAGAATTACTGTTTACTAACTTAACATATCCTTCTAGTATATCTACTAGGATCGGTAAGTAGTATTGATATAACTTCACTAGTTTTTCTTTACTTGCTGGATACTTTTCTTCGATCAGATCGATCTGTTTCAACATAGCTGTTGTTTGATGTAGATCATGTGTGATCTCTGCTTTCGGGATCTGTATGATCAATTCATTTAATACATTGATATAGTATTCAGCACAATCTTTCTGCAAGACTCTCTTCTTTAGTTGTTCTTGTACTGGCTTTACTACTTCTTGATTAGTTGGTAATACTGCTTCATATGCCTTTTCTAATAATTCGTTATATGTCTTAGGATAGTATTGTGAAAACTCGTCGATCGCACATACTTTCTCTCCATCATAATATACATGTAATTTATAGGCTCTATTTCCGCCTTGTTTCTCTGCTTGAATAGAGATATTCTCTGTTAATTGTAATAACTCATGAGCATCGAAGTATGTTCGTATATTTTTATTGAAGGTAGTTGCTTTCTTACCTGTAAATCCTTTAGCTTTAGTTGTTTTAGTAGCTTTAGTAGTAGTTTTCTTCTTGTCCCCTTTTAAAGCAGAACTCAAGATCCATAAGGCAAATAGACCAGGGAATAGACCAAATGCGAAAGCAATAGATACAAATTGTATTCCAAAGAAGAATATTAGAAATTTCTTTAGTCCTTCATTCATTATGATCTCTCCTTTCATACTGTATTACTAATTATAGCACAAATAGTTCAAAAGAAAATCATCTAATTGAAAAGTCTGACATATGCCAGACTTCTGTTTCTATAATGCTGTATATACATTGTCTATAATATTACGGTATCTCACTTCGGCAGCAGTTCTCTCTGTATTATATGCTGTAATAGCAGATAGTTCATTGATCTGCTCTAGATTATCAGATATAGCAGACATACCGCTTTCTAAAGAAGACATACGCTCTGCTAGTTCACATGTACTTTGGAATAGATTCTCCATTCTACGATTAGAATTCTCGATCGACTTAGCCAGTAGATACTGATTACCTGCTACACGATTTACAGCTCTTTCGATATCCTCTAACTTAGTAATGATCGCATTCAAACGACTCTCATTCTCATACAGATTATATGCCCCTTCATGTCCTTCTAATTGTGAACATCTACCAGATAATAAGTAATCTAATATCGTACTAGTTGCTACATAGTTTTGATACTTAGGATAAATAATATTCTTAGCATACAATACTGTTAACCAAGCTTTCGTTTCACCACGCATTTTCCGAACACTGTCTAATTCTCTTTGGTAGAACTTCTTCTGCAGAGTTACTTTCGCATTATGTTCTTCTGCATGTTTCTTATCTGCATCATATGTTTCTTGCGCTTCTTCTAATTTACTCTTAGCTGCTGCTAATGCCCTTTTCTCACTATCTATATGCCCACTCTTACAGATCACATATAACAGTGCAAATATAAGGACCACACTAACTATCACAGATATGCCCCATAGCTTACCAATACCAATATCATAATAGATATCCTTATGACCAGTAGCAATCAATACATTTCCCAGAATGATCGCTAGAATAGCTCCTACGAATACACCTACTATAGCAGATAGTGTGATCGATCCTCCTACATCAAAATGAAACGCTTTAGGAGTATATTCTAATATGATCGGTCTAGAGCCTAGATAAATATGCCGAGATCCATTCTGTAATCGATCTTCTAACTTAGTGATCAACTTTGTTTGTAGATAATAATTCTGTTCTAGGTCTACAATAGCAGTAAGATATTCTTTTAATTCTTTATTAGTCATTGATATCACCTCTTTATCTATATAGTATGCTTTTATATCATTATACCATCTTTTACTACTTAGAAAAGCATAAATAAAAGGGAATAACTCCTCGTTATCCCCTATCTTCTTATAGTAATGAACTATATAGATCACTGTATTCCTTAGCGGACTTCTCCCAAGAAACATCTACCTTCATACAAGCCTTACTCATTCTTTGATAATCTTCCTTCTGATCATAATAGAAGTCCACAGCTCTTCTAAATGTATACAAGAAATCATCTGGAGAATAACTAGTGAAACTAAATCCCCAACCTTCCTTAGTATACTCATTATAAGGCTGTACAGTATCCTTTAGACCACCAGTCTCTCTCACCAAAGGTACACAACCATAACGCATAGCAATTAGTTGTGAAATACCACATGGTTCAAATAGAGAAGGCATCAAGAACAAGTCACTACCCCCATAAATATGATGTGCTAACTCTTCATTATATCCACAATAGAAACATACTCTTCTCTTATAACGATACTCAAGACCCTTTAACTGATTCTCGAAAGACATATCCCCGCTACCCAAGATCACTAACTGAACATCATTCGCTAATAGATCCGTGATCTTCTCTAAGATCAATGGTAATCCCTTTTGCCATGTTAGACGAGATACCATAGCCACTAACATCGTATCCTTACTTTCACGTAGACCTAGACGTTTCTGTAAAGATAATTTATTCTTAGCACGATTGCTAGCAGTAGTTAATGGATATGGTAGATATGGGTCATTCTTAGGATCCCATACTGTAGTATCGATACCATTTACGATACCAGATAGATCCTCTTTACGAAGCTCTAATACACTCTCTAGATTCTCTCCAAAATAAGAAGTCAAGATCTCTTGCGCATACGTACGAGACACTGTAGTTACCTTATCTGCATATACTACAGCAGACTTAAGGAAACTAATACAATCTCTGAAACGCACTTGTCCACTTTCATATAAATGATAAGGAAGACCTAAACAAGACTCCAACACTTCTTTAGGATATACTCCTTGATACGCCAGATTGTGGATCGTGAAGATATGCTTGATATTACGATATCTCTCATCCCAACCATACTTTTCTTTACAAAGAACTGGTAACATACCCGTATGCCAATCATGTTCATGCATAATATCAGGGAAATAATCTAACGCTTTACACATCTCTAAGATCGCCATTTGATAGAAAGAGAATCTCTCTCCATCATCTGCATACCCATACATAGCATCTCTTTCGAAATAAGGAGCATGTTGAATAAAGTAATAACGCACCCCATCCTTTACCTTCTCAAATACCGTAGCAGGGGCATGGAAGTATCCAAAGTGTACATCATAGGTAGCTAACTCAGTAAACTCAGCACGGAACTTCTTAGCAATCGGTAGATATAAAGGTAATACGACTCTCACATCATATCCTTGTGCTAATAACGCCTGTGGAAGAGAACCGATCACATCTGCTAATCCACCAGACTTACAAAAAGGTAACCCCTCCGCAGCTGTGAATAAAACTGATCTCATGTACTCTCCTCCTTACACCTTATCGTACTTACAAATATATACAGGTTCTTCAGCAGTACCCTTGATACAATTCTTCTTAGTAACTGTCACGAACTTATCCGCAATTACATAATCCATCTCAATATCATTACCGATCACAGTATCCGCCATAACGATACAATTCTTCAGAACAGCATTCTCTCCAACTACTACATTACGACCCAATACTGAATTAATAACAGTCCCCTTGATCACACAACCATTTGAAATACAACTATCCTTAACAGTCGCATTCTCTCCATACTTCACAGGAGCAGAGTCATTAGTACGAGTATAGATCGGCCATTTCTCTGACATCAATGTCTTCATCATATCTCTTTGTTTTAATTCCATTGAAGTACTATAATAAGAATCAAAACTATTGACACAAGCAGCATATCCCTTATAAGGATATCCCTGTACATCTAGTGTATCCAAAGACTCAGAAATAATATCACTTAATGTATAGAACATACTTGTCTCACGAGCTTTCTTAACAAGATCCTTGAATACCTCTTTACTCATTACATATGTCTCAAGAGAAATATTACGCTTCGCATAGTTTCCACGATTTGGTTCCATAGAAACAACAGTCTTCTTAGTATTTAAATTGATAGTATCACAACCCAAGAACTTCTCCTTAGCAGTATCTACTGACTTATATACCATAGTAACATCAGCTTCTGATTCGATATGCGCTGCTAATACTTCATCATAATTCAACATATAGATATAGTTACATGGAGCAATGATCACATATGGTACATTTACTCGATCAATGAATTGCATATGTTCATCAAATGAATTGATATCAGTATTATACGCTTCACTAGGTAAACGTCTTTCATCTCCTAATAACATAATACGCCCACGTTTAGAGTTGATGTTGTAATGACGACCACTACCGATATGTTCGACAATAGAACGTGGTTTCTCTTTGATATATACTTGGATCACGTCGATCCCAGAGTTAGCCATATTAGACAATACAAAGTCTACTAAACGGTAACGCCCTAAGAAAGAAGTAGCTGCTAGAGGACGATAATCCCCAAGACCTTCAATAGAATCCTTATGAATATTAACAATACCTAATGCCTTCATTATTTCTCGCCCCTCACTCTCTTAGAAACTAATACAATATCCTTACTATCTGCATCCCCTACAACACAGTTATCCTCAATAACGATACCAGGAGCTACGATAGCACGTGTTACTTTACTATTCTTACCTACTTTACAACCAGGCATCAATACAGAATCCATAACACAAGCCCCTTGCTTGACCTCTACATTCGTATATAGAACAGAATTACGTACTTCCCCATCGATCACACAACCTTGGTTGATATAGCAGTTCTGGATCACAGCATCACTACCCATATATTGAGGAGCCGTTGTGATCTCTTCTGTATAGATCTTCCATTCATTATCATGAAGATTAAGAGCAGGTTTATCCCCTAATAGATCCATATTGGCTTCCCATAAAGAAGAGATAGTTCCTACATCTTTCCAATATCCCTTGAAACGATATGCATATAATCTACGATCTTCATTTAATAACTTAGGAATTACATTCTTACCAAAGTCATGTTCTGAATCTTCACAATTCTTATCATAGATCAATTCTTTCTTTAATAGATCCCAGTTAAAGATATAAATACCCATAGAAGCTAGATTTGACTTAGGTTCTTTTGGTTTTTCTTGGAATTCGATAATACGATCATTATTATCTGTGTTCATAATACCAAAACGGCTTGCTTCTTTCATAGGAACTTCTAATACTGCGATCGTTACATCCGCATTATTTTCACGATGTACATCTAACATCTTATCATAATCCATCTTATAGATATGGTCTCCTGATAAGATCAATACATACTCTGGATCATATTGATCAATGAAGTCGATATTTTGCGTGATCGCATCTGCTGTACCACGATATAGACCAAATCCCGCAGATGTTTCTCTTGGAGGTAAGATGAATACTCCACTATCCTTAGCATCGATACCCCACTTGTGTCCACCAGCACAATAAGAGTTAAGTAATACTGATTCATACTGTGTTAATACACCTACTACGTCTACACCACTATTGGCGCAGTTACTTAATGGGAAATCCACGATACGATATTTTCCCCCGTAATACACTGCCGGTTTTGCGATATTCTGTGTCAAGTTTTCTAATCTTGTACCACGCCCACCGGCTAATATCATTGCTAACATAGTTCCGCTCTTCATAAAAGAAACCCCTTTCATTAATGCTATTAATCGATTTTATCATACATCAACTTTCTTATAATGTCTATGCTTTTGGGAGTGAAAATACTGAAAATGTTTACCTCTTTCAGCCATGTCTATTTCTCTATTCTAATACATATCTTGTATAAAGAAGGGAGAACTATATGAATCCAATAAACTTTCAAAATCCTATGTATCCAGAGGAGTTCCCTTATCAACAAGGTACGTACCCTAACTATGCGCCTTATATCAAGCAACCACTACCTCCAAGACCTATCGATAAGAGAAATGTATCTTTACCTATATGTGATCTTCTAAAGCAGAATGTAGGAAGTGTGGTGAATGCTAGTACTATACATGCTTCTTATAAGGGTGTGATCGAGTATTGTTCTGAGCAATACTTTATTCTTCATGATCCGAAGTCTCGTTCTCATACGATCTTATTCTTCAAGGATCTGATAGCATTAGTATTTGAAGATGATATTCAGTATTTAAGTACTTAAAAGGAGAAGTGTATGCTTCTCCTGTTTTCTTATTCTATGGATACTGTATGTGCTATTGCTTCTACTTCTGGAACAGTAAGTCCTACATACTTAGCAATAGTCTCCACACTCATATTATCTTCTAACATTCTCTTAACTGAAAAGATCCTACCACGTTCTTCTCCAATATCCATTCCCTGTTCAAACCAATCTTCTCTCTCTGCCTGACTACTCATATAGAACATCATCATATCCCTATCTCCTTTCATCCTTGCCACTACCTTCTGTAATAATTCTATTACATACCACGATGCATGTAAATTAATATCACTATGTAGTATGAATTTAAATAACTTTTGTAGTCTTATGTTGATATATAGGTAATAAGTAAAGGAATATTTTAAAAGAGTAGGTCTCCCTACTCCTCAAAATGCCTCTTCACTAACGTAATAAAATACAAAGAACCAGTAATAAAGATAAGTCCCTCTCTCTTCATCACCTCTTCTATAGCCACCACAGGATCCTCGATCACACTATACCCCTCACCATAATCCTCCTTCTTACAAGCTCTAGGATATGGAATACAAGTAAGAGTAAGACTATCGCAATGCTTCTCTAGATACGATAACATATTCACAAATGGCTTATCCTTTAAACAAGCAAATAATATATGTACAGGTCTAGTAGCCCGCATAGCCTGAATGCTCTCACATAAAGCAATTACACCTTCCTCATTATGCGCACCATCGATATACACTCTATCACTTACTCTCTCAAATCTACCCTTCCAAGAATGCTGCATGCCTCTTTGAATAGCCTCATCACTGATCACGAATCCTCTCTCTCGCAATGACTCAATCACTGCTATCGCTAACGCCCCATTCTTTAACTGATATAGTGCTACCTCTCCTAACTCTATCTCTCCCACATGACTCATAGCTCTTAATGGTGGATAAGAGATCTTCTCAAGTGGAGATACCTCATATACTTGTGTATTCTTTTGACTAGCCTCATCTCTCATAACACACAAACAATCACTTCTAGTCTCTGTTGTAAAGCAAGGAACACTCTCCTTAATAATACCAGCCTTCTCATACGCGATCTTCTCATACGTATCCCCTAGATACTGCATATGATCCATTCCAATATTCGTAATAGCACACGCCAATGGCATCACTTCATTCGTAGCATCTAATCTTCCACCCATACCCACTTCATACACTGCAAAATCTACATTCTCTCTTACAAAGTATAAAGCAGATAGTACAAAGTCTATCTCAAACATATTCAGATCAAATGCTAACACATCTTCCCAGATCTCCTCTAGAATACTTAAGAATACTTCTTCTGGTATATCATGATCATTGATCCTGATCCGATCAAAGTGTGTGATCAGATAAGGAGACGTAAACATCCCCACTGTATACCCCTGTTCCATTAAGATATGACTAATATAGTTCGTAGTAGAACCCTTACCGTTCGTTCCCGCTACATGGATCGTTTGTAACTTTAGATGTGGATCATCGTAAGCATGTAGGAAGGCTTGTAAAGCCTCTCTATCTACTCTAAATGAACGTCTATTCTCGATCATTTCTACTGCCATAGAAGCACTTGTAAAGAATGCCATGGTATCACTCCTTTATTCGTATAGGTATTGTAACACATCTTTGTACTTTCAGTATCCTTTTCTTGCTGAATTGCTTAACTTATCGTACAATATACTAGAAATGAGGTGTTAGTATGGTACATATGGGAAATGATTGGGATGCGTTATTGAAGGATGAGTTTGAGAAGGAATACTATCAAGAGATCCGTAAGTTTCTAGTAGAGGAATATAATACAAAGACGATCTATCCAAATATGTATGATATCTTTAATG
Organism: Erysipelotrichaceae bacterium; assembly: GCA_015058845.1. Lineage (GTDB taxonomy): Bacteria > Bacillota_I > Bacilli_A > Erysipelotrichales > Erysipelotrichaceae > SIG230. Next base: position 33,894 of record SVBO01000008.1, on the reverse strand, counting down.
CTTTAAAGTATACTTCTTATCAAGATACGAAGATCGTGATCTTAGGACAGGATCCTTACCATGGTCCTAATCAAGCCCATGGCTTATGTTTCTCTGTGAAGAAGGGTGTACAAGCGCCTCCTAGTCTAGTGAATATCTTTAAGGAACAGGTGCAAGATGTAGGGATCACGATCCCAGACCATGGAGAATTAACGACTTGGGCTAAGCAGGGTGTATTACTTCTCAATACTGTACTAACAGTTAGAGAAGGTGCTGCGAATTCTCATAAGGGGAAGGGATGGGAGATCTTGACGGATAAGATCATTTCATTACTGAATGAGAAGGATGGTCCTGTGGTATTCTTACTATGGGGTAGAAATGCAAAGGATAAGCAAGCATTACTGAATAACCCTAAGCACTTAGTATTAACTGCTGCCCATCCAAGTCCATTATCTGCTTATAATGGTTTCTTTGGTTGTAAGCATTTCTCTAAAGCAAATACCTATTTAATAGAGAATGGGGAAACTCCTATTGATTGGCAATTACCGAATAAAGAGTAACAGGCACTTATATAAGTGCCTGTTTTTACTTGATCCCAAGTTCTATCTCTAATCCCTTGATACTACTCTGTTCACCATACCACTTCTCATATCTCTCCTGGATCACACTAGCTGCATACTCAGGTGTAAAGTTCTGCTCGATCAGACCTTTCAATACATCAATCCACTTGATCTCATAGTATCCATTCATAGCAGATACATATACATTATCAGGGAGTGCTAGTAAAGAGATATGATCTCCTAACACCAAGGCATCCATCCATTCTCCACGATCATCATTGAAGAATAAAGAATGATCCTGATAGGCATATGGGATCTCATTAGTATACTGTACAAATAATCGCATTACCTTCTCACTACGCAAGAATTCCATGACTGCATTCGTAGCACTTGGATAAGGTGTATTGGCCTTCATAGCAAAGCCATTATAGCTAACAAATGAAGCTTGTTGTGTTCCTTGATAAGTAGGAAATGGAGCGATCACATAGTCTACCCCATTATACCCTTCTGCTTCTGTATATGTCATCCATGGAGTCACTACCCCAAAAGGAGATATCTCATGGTTGAAGACATCTTCCCACTGCCAAATATATTCCTCTGTAGTATACGGAATGATCTCTGTGATCACTTCCTGATCCACTTTAGTAGTGACTTCTTTACTAGCCATAGTATGTTTCCCAATCTCTTGAATGAAACCTAGTGCTTTCACGAAGCTTTGGTGATTGAACCCTGGGTCATTTCCAATGTTACTACTAAATAGACGGAAGTGATTGGAAGTAAGCATGAAGTAACTTAATGACATTTCATTTAAAGAGAATGGGAATGTGACTAGTACTTTCTGATCTTTATATACAGGAGGTTCTTGACTCCAAGTATCTGCTAACACAAAGATCTCTTCCCAGGTATCGATACTATCCGGTAGACCATTGCCATCTTCATCACTCTCTACATCTATTCCTAGTGCCTCTAACATAGTCTTATTATATAGAAAGGCACTACCATCCATACTATAGGGAATAAAGTACTGATCTAGAGGACTCACGATCTTCTCTGCGATACTATTCTCATTAGCAATAATATATACTCTCTCTTCCCATGCACGTAACTTATCTAAATAGTAAGTGACCATCTCTTCACTCGTATAAATGATATCATAGGTCCTCTCTTGGGCTAATAGATCACTCGCAGCATCATACGCTTCCTTCTCACTAGTAGACCCGATCAATCCCTTATACTCTGGATAATAGGCATCCCACATTTGGATCAATGCATCTTCGAACTCTTTCTCTAATCCACCAATATAAATAACTGCTCCTTCTTCTAATACGAAAGAACCCTCTTCATCATAACACACCTGTGTACCATCTAGCACACAACCGACCTCTTCTTCTTGCTTCTGACATCCTACTATTCCTAATAAGACCCCTAGCATCATGATCAATACTTTCTTCATATTCCACACTCCATTTCTAGTATTATACCACGAAGTTACCTTTAAATTAATAATAAGTATTGTATGTGAGAGATTTACTGTGATATTCTATGTTTGAGGTGGTCTGTATGAGGTATTCTATGCGTAGATCTAAGCAATTGTTAAGTAGTAATGAGGTTATAGATATTATGAAGAGGGGGATCACTGTTACCTTGGGTATGAAGGGTGATGAGGAGTTTCCGTATGTGGTGCCTGTGAATTATGTGGTAGAGGAGGATCATTTCTATTTCCATTGTGCTAGAGTGGGGCATAAGTGGGATGTGTTACAGTATGATCCTAGGGTGTCTTTCTGTGTGATCGATCAGGAGGATATCGTGGAAGAGAAGTTTACTAGTTATTTCCGTAGTGTGATCGGGTTTGGGGTGGCTTCTGTGGTAGTGGATAGTGATAAGGTCATTCATGCGCTTCGTTTATTAGTTAAGAAGTATTCTCCTAGCTATGTGATAGAGGGAGAGAAGGAGATCCAAGATCATCTTGCAAATGTAGCGATTGTGCGTGTAGATATCAAGGAGATCAGTGGTAAGCAAGCGATAGAATTGGTAGGGAAGTAGTATGAATGAGGAATTAATATATGAGATCTTGGCGGTAGTCAGTGAGATCCCTTGTGGGAAAGTAGCTACTTATGGACAGATCGCGGCCTTGATCGGTAGACCTAAGAACTCTCGTTTAGTGGGTAGAGTCATGAGTATGGCGGGTTTCTTTGGGGAGTATCCTTGTCATCGTGTGGTGAATTGTCAGGGTAGATTGGTGCCTGGGTGGCAAGAGCAAAGAGAATTGTTGTGTGATGAGGGGATCACGTTCAGAAAGAATGGGAATGTAGATCTTATGAAGCATACATGGAATGGGAATTAAAAGGCAACTCAAATGAGTTGCCTGTTTTACTGATAAGACATTGTGATACACATCGAAATAGGAGGGATATACTGATCCCATACACCATCACTACTTAAAATACATTGCTCATAGTGTGGTAATTGATAAGAACCCTCAGTAGGATTAAAGTACGTTGTATATACCTGATCCCCTGCTACTACTTGGTAGGCTAGCACACCATTTCCCATATCTAGACACTTGATATCCTTCTCGATATCATGATACTCCTGTTTCGTAAAGCCTACGGTATTCTTCCTGAACTTGATCAATTCTTTCGTGAAATCTACTACATCTTGATATTTATCTTTACGTTCATAGTCTAGTGTATTGATACTATCAGAGGAATTATATGTGTTATGTGCCATATTCTTAGTACGTAAGAATTCTTGACCAGCATGTAAGAATGGGATCCCCTGGGCTAATAATACAGCCGAGATCAATAACTTACATCTCTTCTTCCAGTTCTCTTCTCCCTCATAATATAAACACATTTTGACCTTATCATATGCCGTAGCATTGTCATGACATTCTACATAATTGATCGATTGCATAGGAGATGTGAATAAGCGAGAACTAGTATTTCCTAGTAACACATGTTTCATCTCTTCGATATACGAAATATCCCCAGTCAGATATCCCCTAACACCACTCTCTCCCTCACTCGTTTTACCCTTCACGATATCTCTGAAAGAATCATTGAAGAAGTTTACTTGTGGTAATTGATACGCATTCAACATATTCGATCTACGTTGTTCCTCTAACATCGTAGGCATATTCCAACCCTCTCCATAGATCAAGCAATTCGGTTTCATAGCACGACATTGACGAGTGATCTCCTTCATCGTATCGATATCTATGATGCCCATTAGATCAAATCTAAAGCCATCTACATTATACTCACTCATCCACATCTTAACACTATTTACAATATAAGCACGAGCCATTTCTCTAGTACTATCAAAATCATTTCCACAGAAAGAACCATTAGAATACTCTCCCGCACGATTCATACGGAAATAATAGTAAGGAACTAGTTTCTCAAAGGAAGATAGATCTTTGTTATACATATGGTTATATACCACATCCATGACTACATACATATTCTCTTTGTGACATGCTTCGATCATTTGTTTACATTCAATGATCCTTGCTAATGGATCTAATGGATCTGAGGAGTAACTTCCCTCTGGAATATTATACTGAATAGGATCATAGCCCCAGTTATAGAACTTAAATTTATACTCTTCATCTACTGTATAGAAATCATAGATCGGCATGAATTGGACATGAGTGATGCCTAGGCTTTTTAAGTAGTCGAAGCCTGCTATTTGTTTGTTATTGGTACGTAGGTCTTCACTGATGAAGCCTTTGAAAGTAGAGCGATGGGTATTTCTTAGGGAGGATGTGAAGTCACGTACACTGACTTCATAGATCACGGGTACACAACTATCTACTTGTGGTGTATGTCTTTCTACTTGGACGTTACTTGGAGGGATCACAACACTTCGTTTAGAGTTGATCGTGCTTCCTTTAGCATATGGATCTACACTCTCTACCCACTTTCCATTGACTTGGGCTAGGTAGTGGTATTCATATAGGGCTGTATCTTTAGAAATATCTACACTATATACACCCTTTTCGCCTCGTTGCATTGGGTAATATTCTTTCTCTAGGCATAAGATCATGGTAGAGGCCGTAGGAGCCCATACTTTAAATTGTGTATGTTCTTTGCGATAAGTGACTCCTAGATCTTCCTCATGGTAACTAAATTCACGATCAAATTTCCCTTCTCGTACAATATAACGATACTGTAATGGGAAACGATATCCATGTTCTTCTACGATCTCATAGGCTGTACCGATCTGTAAGGATGGGAAGGCTCTTACTGTATATACTACCTTATCACTCTCTCTACTCTTACGTAATACACTTAGTTCTTTGAGTTCCCCACTTTGTAAAGATACATAGAATGCTTTGCTCTCTCCTTCATAGAAATGCTTAGCGATCTCTATACGTATTTCCTTATAATTATCTAAATATGCACATGCAGTCTCCATGATATTACCCCTTTAATAGATATGTATAGTGTACCATAGGAAAGGTTTAAATGCAATTTCCTAAAGGAATTAGAAAAGGCCTATTCATAGAATAGACCCTATATACTAGATACTATAATATCGAGAAGTCTTCTGTCGATACAACATCAATAGACCTCTTACACATAACTCTACTGCCATGGCGATCCATACACCATGTAGTCCCATAGACTCTACTAAGAAATAGGCAAGGACTAAACGTACGCCCCAGATACTTGCTAGGTTCATAAGACTTGGTACAAGCGTATCCCCTGCTCCTCGAAGTGCTCCTGCCGCTACGATCGATACGCCATATAATGGTTCTGCTAATAGACCAATGCGTAATACTTGGATCGCAAGTGTTTGTACGGCTGGATCAGGTGTCAATAGTGAGAATACTAGGGGACATAGGAACATCATCAGGATCCCTGTCACTCCCATGAAGATCCCTCCCATGGCTGTACATATATTCCCATATCTCTTAGCTAACTTCATCTCCTTAGCTCCCACACTTCTACCTACTAATGTAGTAGCTGCGGAACCAATACCATAGCCTGGCATATAACATAAACTCTCGGCAGTGATCGCAAAGGAATGGGCTGCGATCGCAATAGCCCCTAATGGCGCGATGATCATGGTAGACACTACCATAGCTCCACACATAGCGATCTCTTGTACTGCTACAGGTACACCGATCTTCCATGCTTTAGCTAGAATCAAACTACTAAACATAGTCTTCTCATTTCTATGTAATCGCAAACTACTGTTACGAACACAACAACAATAGAACATTAATACACTGATCACAACACAAGCAAGCGCAGTACCGATCCCTGCTCCTAATACACCATATCTAGGAATAAAGAAGGAATTGAAGATCACGTCTAATACACACATCATAGCATTCAAGATACTAGGTGTGACCATGTCTCCACTACATTGTAAGAAAGAGGATGTGAGTGAATTGAGCTGAGAGAATGGTAGCATACAAGCAAATACAAAGAAATAGGCTGTAGCATCATGATGTAGTACTTCTTCTCCTCCCAACCAAATAGGAAGAGGGGTAGCGATCAATATACCAAATATACATAATAGACCAGATACGATCAAAGCAGTCAAAAGACCATGCTTCACGATATCTCTAGCTTCTCTCTCTTGCTTAGCTCCGATCTGATGCGCCACTTGTACAGAGAACCCTGCTGTTACTGCATAGGTAATACCACTCAATAACCATGTAGTAGTAGAAACTAGTCCAATAGCCGCAGAGGCATTCGCTCCTAGATTTCCTACCATAGCAGAATCAATATACTGCATAGCGATCGTTGTGATCTGAGAGAGGATAGCAGGTAGACTGAGTTTCCATACTTGTTGAACATGAGGTCTTAACTCATTCCATTGACTCATATCTATCCCTCCTATCCATTACAATTCTATATTTTACCATAGAATACGTCAAAAGAAAACTCCGTGGAGATCCACGAAGCTTACTTACCTATACTTTTACTTTCTCAAGATGCCAGATCTCTTCTGCATATTGAGTGATCGTTCTATCCGTTGAGAAATAACCACTCTTAGCAATATTCACCAAGCACATCTTAGCCCAACCATAACGATCTTGATAACGTTCAGCCACTCTTCTTTGTGCTGCAACATAGGCTTGGAAATCTGCTAATAAGAAGTACTCATCATTATGATACATCAATTCATCAAAGATACTTCTAAACTCTTGCACATTTGTAGTAAATGGTGTCATATTTAAACGATCTAACACTTCTTGTAAGTCTCTATCATCTGCATAATACTTCCAAACATCATACATACCACTCTTACGAAGAGCATCTACCTCATCCGCAGTCATACCAAAGATCTCACAGTACTCTCTACCCACACGCTCAGAGATCTCTACATTCGCACCATCCAATGTACCTAAAGTAATAGCCCCATTCATCATGAACTTCATATTACCAGTACCACTAGCTTCCTTACCAGCCGTAGAGATCTGCTCACTAACATCCGCAGCATTCAACAAGATCTCTGCTACACTTACACTATAGTTAGGAATAAATACGACCTTCATATACTTAGATACTACTGGATCATTGTTGATCGTTTCACTTAAAGAGTTGATCAACTTAATTACACACTTTGCAAAGTAATAAGAAGGAGCTGCCTTGGCAGAGAAGATAAATGTTCTCTTAGGCATTGTGAAGTTAGGATCCTTCTTGAACTGATTGTATAGATAAATAATATGCATACAGTTCAGTAATTGTCTCTTATACGCATGTAGACGTTTCGCTTGCACATCGAAGATAGAATCTACATCTACTTCAATATTCAATGTATCTTTGATATATTTCGCTAAGATCTCTTTACGTTGTCTCTTCACTTGTAAGAATGCTTCTTGAACATCCCTGTTATCAATATATGCCATTAGATCTTCTAAACGATCTGGATCTTTCTTATAGTCTTCTCCGATCGTATTATCCAATAGAGATACTAATTGTGGGTTTGTATATAACAACCATCTTCTATGTGTTACCCCATTTGTCTTGTTATTGAACTTTTGCGGATAGATCTCATAGAAGTTCTTCATAACATCTTTCTTCAAGATCTCTGTATGTAAGGCTGCTACACCATTGACAGAAGTACTAGCTACGATCGCTAGGTTAGCCATATATACTAGACCATCCTTAATGATCATCATAGAAGATACTGCTTCTTGAGAGATGCCACGAGATCTTAGGTCTAATACATGACGACGGTTGATCTCTTCAATGATCATATAGATACGTGGTAATAGTTTCTGGATATATTCTGTTGGCCATTTCTCTAGCGCTTCACTTAATACTGTATGGTTCGTGTAAGCTACACACTTAGTTACTTGGTTCCATGCGTCATCCCATTCATATTCGAATTGGTCCATGAGAATACGCATTAGTTCAGGGATCACTAGTACTGGATGTGTATCATTTAATTGAATGATATTCTTTTCCCAGAAGTTATCCATACTAGGATATACACGTAAGTGAGCATCTACTAGGGCTGCTAGACCAGCGGCTACAAAGAAGTATTGTTGTTTTAAGCGTAGGTACTTTCCTGATTCTACTGTATCATTTGGATATAGGTTCATACAGATCTCATTGACTTCACTTAAATATTGACGGAACTCTTTGTTAGGTAGTGTTTCACTTGGTTCAGCAGACCATAGACGTAATGTATTCGTTACATTGTTCTGACATCCTGCAATAGGTACATCATATGGTACAGCACGTACTCTTTCACAGTCAATATGATTTGCTTTTAGTTTCCCCTTATGGTCCATGTACATCTCTACTCTTCCCCAGAAACATACATCTACTGCAAGCTTAGGTTTCTTTACTTCCCATACGTTACCATACTTTAACCATTGATCAGGTACTTCTACTTGATATCCATTCTCGATCTTTTGTTTAAAGAAACCATATTGATAACGGATACTATTCCCTGTACCAGGATAATCCAGAGATGTTAGGGAGTCCATGAAGCATGCTGCAAGTCTTCCTAGACCACCATTTCCAAGTCCTGCATCGCTTTCTAAGTCTTCTAATTCATTTAGATCGATCCCTAGGTCATTCAATCCTTCTTTCACGATATCATAGATCCCTAGGTTCATTAGATTATTCGTCATTAATCTTCCCATCAAGAATTCCATAGAGAAATAATGTACTTGTCTTAGTCCTTGTTTCGCTACCTTAGTTCTAGTTTCTTTCCAGTGGATAGCGGCATACTCTCTGATCATCTTTCCTAGTACCATGTACTTCTCTGTAATATGTGAGAGTTCTAGGCTACGACCATATTCTTCTGCCATATGGCGTTCATACTCTTTCTTGAATCCTTCTTTATTAGAAAACATTATATCACTCCAGTCTGTTCTTTAATTTTATTTTACTTCCTCAACAAAGTCAATGAAACTATGATGGAAAGTGCGTTTTCTAGTGCATTTCGATACTCTATTTATGTTGCTTTCAAGGGATCGCTATCGTATACTTACTGTAAAGTGTAGGGGGGATAGGTATGTTGTATTTAAAGGCTGCGAACTTGGAAGATGTTGAGAAGGAATATGCGTATATGGCTAGTTTACCTAAAGATGAGAATGGGTTCTTGAATAGAGACTTTGGAGTGAGTAGAGAAGAGTTTGAGCGTGTTGTGCTACCTAGGTATATTCATAAGTCTTTAGGGATCGAACTTCCTGAGGGTCATGTTCCTTCTACAGAATATTTCTTATGGGATGGGGAGGAGATTGTGGGTCTATTCCGTATTCGTCATTATTTAAATGATGTGCTCCGTCATGGGGCTGGTCATATTGGGTATGGTATACATCCTCTACATCGTGGTAAGGGATATGGGACTAAGGGCTTAGCCTTGGCAATAGAGCTTGCTTGGGGGATCATTCCAGAAGATGAGATCTATATGTCTGTGAATAAGGATAATCCAGCTTCTTTACGGGTAATGATCAAGAATGGGGCGTATATCCATCATGAGGATGAGAAGCATTATTGTACGAGAATTAGGAAATGTTAATGTGCATTGCTTACCGCAATAAGAGATCTTAGATATACTGATCTTGTAAGGAGGTATAGGTATGTTAAGTGAGAATATAAGGATATTACGTAAGAAAAAGGGGTATTCACAAGATACACTGGCTACCCAGTTGAATGTCGTACGGCAAACTATTTCAAAGTGGGAGAAAGGTTACTCTGTACCAGATGCAGAGATGTTAGAGAAGATCGCAGATGTGTTTGAGGTGTCTGTGAGTGAGTTATTAGGTAGTACGATCATAGAGGATACTGGAGTAAATACGAATGAAGAGATCGTGAAGCAACTAGCTATTCTCAATGAGCAACTAGCTAAACAAAGTAGAGATAAAAGACGTATGTGGAGGAATATCCTGATCGGGATCCTTTCCTTTCTAGTGATCTCTATGATACTGTATATATTAGCCTTCGCATCCTTTACAAGTATTAAGAGTAGTGAGGGGACATCTGCTAGTAGTACCCAGATCACATGTACATTAGAGGAAGAGACCTATACGTACACTGTATCGTATGATGATCAATATCGGATCTTATCTGCTGGAGGAAATCAATTCATAGCAGACCATGTGCAAGTAGAACAATATAATGATGCGAATGTATTGTTAGCCAAGATCGAAGATTACTTTATATTCCGTAATGGATCTTGTAGAATAGAGAATATAGATCAGGAGCAATAGTACATATATGTACTAGGCATAGAGAAATAAATGGACAGGTCACCCTGTCCATTTTCCTTACCATCTATTCATATTCTTATGGAATTTCTTAGTATACGTATCCTTTAACTCCTCAGAAGTGATCCCATAACATAACAACACATCATTGTAATACATCAACACATCTGCCATCTCCTCGATCAAAGAAGCTCTCAGCTCACTATCCTCACAAGGCACATCATCCCCATGCTTCTTAATAATATCGATCACCTCTCCGATCTCACCGATCATCCATAATAGCTTATTCTTCCCAATCTCTCTAGAAATACCTTCCCACTTATCCTTATACTTATCCTGTAGAAGACGTTGCATCTCTAACATCTCATTGACTGTAAAATCACTCATTATACATTACTCCTTTATATTATCATACAACATAGCCATTGTGTTCTTCACAATGGCTATACTTATTACTCCTTATTCTTCTTACTACTTGGCATATATTGGAAGATGATACCACTAAATGGAGCTACACGGATCTTGATAGAATGATTTCTATGATGCGCTGGTATAGCTTCACTTTCTACTGGTTCATAGTTACACATGTTACATCCCTCATAGATATCCTTTTCACTATTGATCAGTTCCATATATATACCCTCTCTTGGCACTCCTACACGATATGTTTCATAAGAAAGTGGTGTCATATTCAATACTACTACAAAGTGATCTCGTTTGTATTTACGTTCATATACATAGATACTTTGAGTAGTATTATCTGCATCGATCCATTCAAATCCATCATAACTATAATCCAGTACATGGAAGGCCTTATGATAGCGATAGATCATATTCAGATCTTTGATATATCTATGGAATGCTTGATGCTTAGGATACTCTAATAAGTTCCAGTCACAAGACTTCTTCTCGCTCCATTCCATCAACATACCTAATTCATTCCCCATGAAGTTTAATTTCTTTCCTGGGTGTGTCATCATGTATAGATATAGGTTACGTGCTTGCGCAAACTTCTGTTCATAGGTACCCCACATCTTATCTACGATCGTTTTCTTACCATGAACTACTTCATCATGAGAGAATGGCATAATGAAGTTCTCACTGAAGAAATACAGGATAGAGAAGGTAAGCATATGGTGATGTTTTCCTCTAAAGTAAGGATCCATAGAATAATATCTAAGAGTATCATTCATCCAACCTAGATCCCACTTATAATCAAAGCCTAATCCACCCTCTTCTACCGCCTTAGTAACCCCTTGATAATCACTACTATCCTCAGCGATCATCATGATCTCTGGATGCTTCTCATGGATCATAGTATTCACTCTACGAATGAAATCTACTGCTCCACCATTGATCCCTAGATCCTTCTTACCACGCCAATAGATCACATTAGACACAGCGTCGAAACGAATACCATCTACATGGTATACCTCGATCCAGAAGTTTACAGCAGACATTAAGAAACTACGTACAGACTCTCTCCAAAGATCAAAGTTAGAAGTACCCCACTCACTATATCGATCATACTCATTATAGTATTCATACACACAACCCCCATCAAACATAGCTAACCCATGCGCATCTTGTACAAAGTGTACTGGTACGAAGTCCATAATGACACCGATCCCTGCTTTATGACAAGCATTGATCAATTTCATGAGTTGTCTAGGTGTTCCATAACGAGAAGTAGCAGAGTAATATCCTGTATCTTGATATCCCCAACTTCCATCAAATGGATGTTCTGCGAGTGGTAATAACTCGATATGACTGTATCCCATCTTAGTGATATATGGAATTAGAATATCGATCATTTCCTCATATGTATGGTATGTAGCAGTTACATCTGGATCATCGGGATCTTCTGTTCTTACTACATCTTTCTTTCTCTTCCATGAACCTAGATGTAGTTCATAGATATTCATAGGTTTATCGAACTGACGATTTCTCTTATTTAGATATACCTTATCACTCCAATTAAACCCTTCTATGTTATATACCTTAGAAGCAGTCTTAGGACGTACTTCACTGAATACTGCATATGGATCTGCTTTATCTAAGAAAACATGTTCTTGTGTTTCGATACGATACTTATAGTTATCATATTCCTTGGCATTATGTATTACCGTAGAATAGATCCCTCTACGATCGATCTTATCCATTCTATGATTGTTCCAGTGATTGAAATCTCCTACCAAATACACTGCATACGCATTAGGAGCATATACCGTAAAACGGATACCATCTCCTTCCTTATGCATTCCAAAGAGATCATAAGCATTTAAACATGTTCCTTCAAAGAAAGTCTTAAATACTTCTTGCATACCAGATCCTCATCTTTCTATTTAGTTAATTCCCTCATAGCATTTTGATACATTTCAGTCTTATGTAATGCGTCTGCTTCGCCATTACCACGTACACAGTAATAGAACTTACACTTTGGTTCTGTTCCAGATGGACGTACTGCAATGAAGCTTCCGTCTTCTAGATAGAACTTGATCACATCACTTACTGGGAAGTCTAGTGTTTCTTCTTTGTCTGCTTCCTTAGCAATACTGTTTTGGTAATCTTCAAAGCGTACTACCTTTTGACCACAGATCTCACTTGGTGTATTAGCTCTTAGAGAACCTGTAATACGTTTGATCTCCTTAGCGCCTTCCGCACCCTTTAGCGTTAGGGATACTTGGCTTTCCTCATACCAACCAAACTCTGCATATAACTCATGTAGAACATCTAATAGTGTCTTACCTTGTGCCTTATAATAATTAGCTGCTTCCGCGATCAATAAGCAAGCTTGTACTGCATCCTTATCTCTTACAAAGGCTTGTAGTAAGTATCCGTAACTTTCCTCATATCCAAATACGAATTGCTTATCCCCCTTTACCTCATGTCCATAGATCTTATTTCCAATGAACTTGAATCCTGTAAGAGTCTTTTCACAATCTACGTTATATTTCTTACCAACTTTCTCTCCTAGATCACTTGTTACAACTGTATTGAACATCACAGGGTTTTCTGGCATTGTTCCCTTCTCGATCATAGTAGAGAATACATAGTCTAGTAATACTGAACCTGTTTGGTTCCCACTCATTAATACATAGTCATCCCCTTGTTTCACAACTACACCTACACGGTCTGCATCTGGGTCTGTAGCTAGTACGATATCGGCTTGTTCTTTTCTAGCATATTCGATAGCTAATGTGTAAGCTTCCTTATCTTCTGGGTTTGGTGTCTTAGTGTTGATGAAGTCTGGGTTTGGATCTGCTTGTTCTTGTACTAATGTATATGTATAGCCACATTGTGTTAATACTTCTTCGACTAATACTCTAGCAGTACCATGTTGTGGTGTGAATACAATATTCACATTCTTATCTAGTTCTGGGCGTAATTGGATCCCTTTTACTGCTTCGATATATGGTAGATCGATCTCTTTGTCGATCATATGGATCATAGCTTCTTGCTCTGGTGTTAATTCAACCTTGATAGATAATTCATCTTCTACTGCATTTACTTGCGCAATGACCTTCTCCATTAGTTCTGGTACTAATTGACATCCTCTTTCATCATATAACTTATATCCATTGTATTCCTTAGGATTGTGTGATGCAGTTACTACGATGCCACCAGCACACTTTAATTCACGTACTGCATAAGATAACTCTGGTGTTGGTCTTAGGCTTGTGAATACATAAGATGGGATGTTGTAGCTAGCTAGTACTCTAGCAGATTCGATCGCGAATTCATAAGAGAAATGACGGTTATCATACCCGATCGCTACGCCTCTTTCTGATCCCCCTTGTTCTAGTAAGTACTTCGCATATCCTACGTTAGCCTTACGAATAGTGTAAATGTTCATACGGTTCGTTCCAGCCCCTAGTACACCACGCATACCTGCTGTACCAAATTCTAGATTCTTATAGAAAGCATCGCTACGCTCCGCTTCACTCATGTTTTCTAGTTCTTTCTTTAAATCACTGTCTAATTCTGGGAAATTCAACCATTGCTCATAACGTTCAATCATAACACAATCTCCTTTATATACCTTTACAATTCTCTTTTTATTATAGCAAATCCTGTATGCTTATTCCATATGTAATCTGGATAGAATTACCGGTAAAAGAAAAGGTGGCTATTTAGCCACCGGAATATCATCAATGATCTTTTGAGTACGTAGAATCGTAATGATCGTCTCAAGAGCTTCTTCTTCTCCCTCACCAGTACATGAGATCGTGATCTCTGATTGCGTTGGGATCGCTAATGACATAACGCCCATAATAGACTTCATATCTACTTCTCTTCCTTTATACGTAAGTACAACATCCCCTTTTGAAAACTTATTAGCTGCACTTACTACAGTTGTAGCAGGACGAGCATGTAGACCGACAGGATCCACTACTAACACTTTAATATCTTTCATCATTACATCCTCCCTTATCATCCTTTATTCAGTATAATACTGTAAATCCACGTGAAATACAACCCTTTATCCTGAAATTACTTATGATACGGACTCCCTTTCACGATCGTGAATGCACGATAGATCTGTTCTACTAATAAGATCCTTACTAACTGATGAGGGAATGTAAGTGGTGATAGTTTGAAGCGATAATTGCTTCTTTCCACTAATTCTTTACTAACTCCTAAACTTCCCCCAATTACGAAAGTAACAGTAGACTTACCCGTAATAAATAAATTATTTAAATACGAAGAGAACTCTTCACTACTCATATAAGAACCATGAAGATCTAACAAGATCACGAACTCATCATCCTTGATCTTAGAAAGAACATCTCTTCCCTCCTTCAACAACACCATCTCTTCTTCCTTAGCAGAAGCATTATGAGGGATCTTCTGATCACTGACCTCAATGATCTCTAACTTCGAAAAGGCCTTGATCCTCTTCGCATACTCCTCTACCAAAGAAACAGATGCTTTCTCTTTTAACTTACCTATCGCTATGATCTTGATCATTCTAAAACCACCTCAACTACTCTACTTACCCCTTGATGAGAGATCTCTAATGTCACTGTATCATGGATCTGTGAACTATACAGCAACTTCCGAAAACTCTTGAAATCATAGATCTCTTCGCCATTATAACTCAATAGAATATCTCCCATTACAATACCTACTTCTTGCGCAGGAGAGTCTTCGATCACCTCTAGGATCAATAAGCCTTGCATAGAACTCGCTGGTACATCATACCAACTCTTCTCAAAGTAACTCATTTCACTTAAGGCTCTAGCACTGATCCCTAAGATTGGTCGTTGCACATATCCCTGCTCCATTAATTGATTTACAATAGGGATCACTTCATTCATAGGAATTGCGAAACCAAATCCCTCTACCTCAGTATTCGCGATCTTCATCGAATTCACTCCGATCACTTCTCCCAAAGCATTGATCAAAGGACCACCACTATTCCCAGGATTGATCGCAGCATCCGTCTGCATCAACACCATATCCCAATCCTCACTACCATTACTATCTAGATCCACTCCAATAATACGATCCTTACCAGAAATGATCCCCTTCGTAGTAGAACCCTGGAAAGATAGACCCAGTGGAGAACCAATAGCAATAGCTACCTCCCCCACTTCTACTACCGAAGAATCTCCTAGCTTAGCAGCCTCTACTTCAAAATCTACTTGAGTCTTAAGTAAGGCTAGATCTGTATATACATCACTACCCACTATCTCAGCCTTAGAAATAGAGCCATTCGAATAACTGATCTGTACTGCTGAAGCATTCTCTATTACATGATGATTGGTTACGATATATACAATAGATCCCTCTACTTTATATATAATACCACTACCATTCCCTTGCAACTGCTCATACCTATTCATATTAGAAATACCCACTACTTGAGGAGACACCTCTTCTACTACATCTGTAATATCTAGATCTCCTAGATACACTACCTCACGCTCTGTCGAAACGATCTTCTCTTGTAGTATATCGATAGACTTCTGTAGTTCATCTACTTGTTTATATAAGACAATATTCCAACCTAATACCAATACACAAAGGATCATGGTGATATATTTCATTAGTTTCCTCCTAGGTACATTTCGTTTTGAGTAGCCGCATGTACCTTGAAATGGATCGGTATCTGTGCTTTCTCAAAGGTCTTGTATAATGTATCTACTGCTAATTCATATGTATTAGCTTCTCTAGAAATATGCGCTAATACCACTTCTTTCGTCTTATCTCCTACTAACATCGTTAATAGACGAGCACTTTCCTCATTACTTAAATGTCCTTCACTAGAGAGTATTCTTTGTTTAATGTAATACGCTCTATTGGTCTTCATTAGTAAATAAGGATCATGATTACTTTCCCAAATATAATACTCCGCATTCTTTAACTCATCCAACAAACTCTCATTAATATACCCAGTATCTGTCACATATACCAAAGTCTCTCCATCACATTCTAATTTATATCCCACTGTTCTCTTATAATCATGAGAGAGTGGTAGAGATGTGATCGTGATGTCTTTGATCTGGAATGTGGCATGGGTACTGATCAGATGGATGTCTTTATTCTCTACTTGAAATGTTCCGAAGGTAATTGTGTCTTTGAATTGTTTGATCTGTGCAATGTGATCTACATGCCCATGAGTCAATAGTAAGGCATCTATGTCTTTGATCTCACAATGCAACTGTGCGAGGGCAGTTTGAAGATATTTCTTCGTGCCCCCGCAATCGATCATTATTTTCGTACTGGCGCTTTCTAACAAGAAACTATTTCCTGCTGAACCGCTTTGTAACATAGCAAACTTCATATACTAACATCCTAGATAGTTACATGGGTTGACTCGGACCCCATTCTTCCATATGACGAAGTGGACATGGACACCATAGGCTTGTCCTGTATCACCCATCGTACCGATCACATCACCCTTATCGATCTTAGCCCCTACAGTCAACTTAGACTTACTACGTAAGTGTCCATAGTGTGTAATGAAACCATTGTTGTGATTGATACGTACATAGTAACCACTAATACTATCATAACTATTCATAGAAACAACACCACGGTCTGCTGCATATACATTCGCATATGTCTTATATCGGTTGATCATATCGATCGCTCTGTGTCCAGAGTAACAATACCAACGACAAGTTACCTTAGGATTATCTACTGGCCATCTGAACTTACCAGTACCTACTCCTGGAATATACTTCGTACCTACACGTACGATCTCTCGTTGTGGTGCTACTGTTACTTTAGAAGAGATCAGAGAAGATTCTTCTTCGATCAAGACTCCGTTAACATAAGTTTCTAACATCATTACATCCGCAGAACCATCTTTACTCTTCTGGATCGTAGTCATTTGACCCTCAGCAATAGAAGCATCATAGACATACTGTGTCTTATCAGGATATACAACTTCTTTATATAAACGTTGTTTCTGTACTACGATCGTTAATGGAGAGTTATAATACGTAACATTTAATTCAGATCCTGGTGTTAAGATCTGATTGACACTCTCTAATTCAGGGTTGATCATTACGATATGTTCTGGTTGTAGACCATACTGACGAGCCACACCTTCTACTGTATCATAGCGTTGTACTGTATAGTATTCAGGTACTGTATCATATCCATAACTTAGATAATAGATCACTTCATCGACATTCTTCAATATCTTATCATAAGATGCATATCCCGTAGAAACATCGACAGTCTCCTTGATCGTGATATTCAATGCCTTATCACCATACTCCGTAAGAGGAGCTGTTTCGATCTTATTCTGGATATTACTATATTCTTGTGCAGAGATAAAGTTCAATACATACATATCACGAGCTACTGTAAAGTCATCGAAGTTCTTTACATAGAACTCTGCTCCATTGGATAGAGATATCTTAGTCACTTCGATCGCAAAGTTATCGTCTTTCTTTAAATAGTCTAAGATCTCTTCATCGATATCTTCATACTCTAAGAAACTTAATTCCTGATTGATATGGATATCTTCATCGAAACTAACTTGTGAATTAGGGAATTCTTCTATATATCTCTCGTTATATACTTCCTCTAACATCACTTCGATATCATTCTTATCTTGTAATCTACCGATCAATGTATCTTTATAATATACTGTATACACTTGATCTGGTACAGCACGGATCCCCACGATATCTTGCTGGATACTGGCATCAGTTCTGATATGTTTATTCAGTAATGTTATTAAGTCATATTTCACGATCCTAGGGCCAAAGGCAGTCAGTAGTGCTACTATGATTACCGATATGACTCCTATGATCCATTCTTTCTTTTTACTCATCATTCTAAAACCTTCCTAGTGATTACATATCATCGCTATAGTTATCGAATTTACTGATAGACTTAGTGAATGCTAGTTCGATCGAACCTGTGGCACCATTACGGTGCTTAGCAAAGATCACTTCTACCTTAACAGTATCTACTTCCCCTGCATCTTTTGTCTGATAGTCTTCACGGTGTAAGAACATTACAATATCGGCATCCTGCTCGATCGCACCAGATTCACGTAGATCTGATAGCATAGGACGCTTATCTTCACGTTTCTCGACATTACGGGATAATTGAGATAAGGCAATAACTGGTACTTCCATTTCTCTGGCTAATTGTTTTAGAGAACGTGAGATCTCACTGATCTCTAATTGACGATTATCACCTTTATTACCACTACCTGTGATCAATTGTAAGTAGTCGATAATGATCAAGCATAGACCATGCTCTGCTTTAAGTTTACGACACTTAGCAAAGATCTCATTGACACGGATCACTGAGGAATCATCTAGGAATAATGGATATTCTTTTAATTGATTCGCTCCATAATGTAAACGTGACCAATCTTCATTATTTAATTTACCACTTTGGATCTTATAGGAATTGATCCTACTTTCACTAGAAAGCATTCTCTTGATCAACTGTGTAGAAGGCATTTCTAGAGAGAATAAAGCCACTGCTCCTCTGTTTTCTAAGGCAGAATACTTAGCACATTGTCTAGCTAGATTCAATGCGAAGGCAGACTTACCTACAGATGGACGAGCTGCTAGGATCAATAGGTCACCACTATGTAGACCATTTGTCAATCGGTCAAACTTCTCATATCCTGTAGGAAGTCCTGTAACAGCATTCTTTGCCTCACTTAAAGCGATCGTTTCCTGAATGACCTCATCTACTACTTCCTCACTAGAGCGGAAATCATTGACCATACGAGAACGTGTTACATTCAAGATTGCTTTCTCTGCATTAGAGATATACTCATCTAATGTAGAACTTTGTGTCAATCCTTCTTCCGCGATCAATTGAGCTGCACTGATCAAATTACGAGTATGTGCTTTCTCGATCAGAATAGCGATATGATGCTTTACACCAGCAGAAGATGTTGCCTTCTGTGTTAATTGGAATAGATAATCTACTCCCCCTACATAAGACAATAACTTCTTATCTTCTAAACGAGAAGTAAGAGTCGTAATGTCTACAGTACGACCCTCTTTATATAATTGCATAACTGCCTCGTAAATACGAGCATGACGTTCTTCATAGAAATCCGCTGGCTTAAGACCATAATCCTCTGCCTCACGAACTGCTGAAGCATACATCATCTGCGCACCTAAAACAGCCTGTTCAATATCAATACTATGTGGCATTTGACGCTCCATATCACTACCTCTTACACTCTATTTCTTCTCTACTAAATGTACACTAACTACTCCCATAACATCCTTATAAAGCTCGATATCAAGTCTAGTAACTCCTAAAGACTCAGCACCATCCTTATTCACGAACTTACGCTTATCAATAGTAATACCATGTTTCTTGGCTAATTCCTCAGCTACTTGCTTCGTAGAAACAGCCCCAAAGACTCTTCCACCCTTACCAGTCTTTACTTCAAACTTCAACATGATACTCTCTAATTTCTTAGCGATCTCTTGTGCTTGTGCTTTTAACTCTTGCTCATGTAGTTTCTTCTCTACATTTTGGTGATCTAAGATCTCCATGCTCTTCTTAGTAGCCTCTACAGCTTGTTTATTTTTAATTAGAAAGTTACGTGCATAGCCATCAGCTACCTCCACGATCTCACCTTTCTTACCTACTTTCTTAACATCATTTAGTAAAATCACTTTCATTGTTGATGCCCTCCTCACTGAAATATTTATGAATTGCTTCGATCAAACGGTCATTTACTTCCTTCACTGTTTGATTCGGGATCTGTGCTGCAGCCGCAGAGAAATGTCCACCACCCTGGAATACTTCCATCAATACTTGACAGTTCACATTACCCTTACTACGTGCACTGATACATGTTTTGCCATCGGCTGTTTGACCGATCACGAAAGCAGCTTCCACATCCTTTACAGAAAGAATATGATCCGCTACTTGAGATAATATAGCACGAGATGGTGTCTTATGCATTTCATCCATAGCACTGATCACTACACCCTGTCCTAACATCTGCAGATTACGCATAGCCATCTGCTTCATTAAGAACTCTTCATAGTTATCCTTCAACATCTCATCTGCTTCTTGTAAATTAGCACCCATCTTCTTTAGACTAGCTGCCACTTCAAATGTTCTTGTTCCAGTATGATTGCGGAAACGATTTGTATCGATCAAGACACCTGTCAACATAAGCGTAGCTTCGATCTCACTAATATCGATATATGTTTGTTGATAGTATACTAGTTCTAATGCTAGTTCGCTTGTCGAAGATGCGGAAGATTCGATATATAATAAGATCGAATTCGGGATCAAGTCCATACCACGACGGTGATGGTCAATGATCACTACTTTCTTCGCATTCGATACAATATCCTTACCATTACTTTGTGATAAGATATGGTGGTCTACCGCGATCACCAATGTATTCTCTCCTAAGGATTCAAGAGCTTCCTCTTCACTAACAAACACATGACGCTCACTTAATTCCTTATCATATTTCTCTAACGCCAAAGATAACTTCTCTTCTACTCCCCCACTACGAAGTACGATCGCACATTCTTTATGATAACTACGTACGATAGCACTCATACATAAAGCAGAACCAACACAGTCAAAGTCTGCATTCTGATGACCCACGATAATGACATTACTACTCTCATTGATCAGATCACGTAATGTTTGCGCAATAACACGAACACGAACACGACTACGTTTCTCAAATGCCTCCGTAGTACCACCAAAGAATACTGGATCAGAACCATACTTCTTATATACCACTTGGTCACCACCACGGCTTTGTGCTAATTCTAATGCCTCAAATGCCATTTCATCTAGTGCCATGATATCAGAAGTACCACGCGCAAATGACATGGATAGAGTAATGGCAACATCTAATTTAGCTGCATCATGTCTGATCGTATCTAATATCTTGAAGCGATCATTTACGACATTCACATAGTTTGCTTCATTCATGACCATCATGTAACGATCATTACGATATCTACGTAAGATCATGTTGTATTCCTTAGCCCAATCCATGATACTTTGACGGATCGTTCCTGTGATCTGTGTGGCTTTGTGTTCATCTACATATTGGATAGCTTCTTCTAGGTTATCTACATTAATGAATCCTAGTACTAGAGAATCATCTTCCATTTGTTGTTGTAGTTGTTTTAATTCAGTAATATCTTTAAAGAATAAGATCTCGGCTTTTTCCTTACGGATCACGCGATACCAACGATCTTTGATCTTGATCTCTAGAGTATCTACTTCTCCTTGTAATAATGGAATAAGTCCAGATAATTGATGTCCTAGATTCTTATTCACATCGACTACTTTACGTTCATAGAACAAGTCGCTCATCCATGTCACTTGTCCCTTATCATCATAGGTAACGATACCTACTTCTCCAAAGTTAAAAGCATCCTTCGCATCATTCCCCAGGATTCGAGTGATAGAGTAGATCCTCTTTTTATTATCTTGTTCTTGTACACGGAATACATGTTCGATACATACTGCATTGATCAATAATGCACCAAGACCAATGGCCACACTAGGAAGACCGATCACGAATCCTCCTGCTAAGATCACTAGAAATTCGATACCTAAGATCAGATATACACGTGATTTAAATGTTTCAAACATACTCTACCTCCTCTCTTTTAAAGCAACGATACGCCAGCGAAGCATCCAGACACTGTCTAAGAACCCGATTACAACGATGATGGTATTGAGAACTGGTACGATCGCTAGTAATAATAAGATAGCAAGTTTTCTTTGTTGGTAATAGGCTAATACAGTTACGATAGCAATATACCCATTGACTAGTAAGATCAATTGACTGACTAGATTGATGAAGTACCAAACATTACTGTATTGTACAGTAGATGGTAACATCAATAGAATGAAACTTGCGATATAAACGGCTAAACATAGATATCCCCACATTTTAGGTAATTGGATCTGTACGATTGGTTTCATAGGTGTTAGTTTGATCTTCATTCGATGACACGTAGCATAGGATAGAAGATATACTAATACGGCTTCTAATAGGGCAGATATGATGAAGGATAGCATTACGATGATCGGTATGAAGTCGATCAATGTTTGAGGAACTTGAGCGATCCCAAAGGATTGTGTTAGGGTCACTAATGTCTCTTGAATGTAATTTGCTTCATCTACTAGATTATACCCTAAAAGTGATGCAAATACAAATACTGATAGAAATGTTGAGATCATGGATACGATACAGCTAGTAGCGAATAGTTTTCCTTGGTCGATTCCCTTATGGATGCCCCATCCTAGAGAGAGTCCCATGAATGTGGCCATGATGGAATAAAAGATCGCGCTTGGTTGTCCTACTAGTAAAGCGATCACTGCGATACTGAAGGCTAACATAGCCCCATATCTTGTACCTTGTTTTGCTGTATAGACTACTACCGGAAGAGGAATGATCCAGAAGAGTGCAAAGTCGATGAAACCTGCTAGTTGTCGGTCTAACAGTAACATGGCTCCTACGATAGCACACATCATGGCTCCTTGGGTGATCTTCTTGGTTGAGTTCATGGTATTCCTCCTTTATATTCGATCAAAGGAATTAGATAATTTCTTTGAGTTATTGGCATAGTTATATTTATATTATTTAATCACAGTATTATGTGATTAGTTATGGTTTTTTAGAAAATTTTGAAATTTCACAGGAAAACATGACAGTATAGATATTAGATAGAGAAAAAAACCTCCAACATCGTGGAGGTTTTACTGTTCTTAGTCTTTTACGTAAGGTAAAAGAGCCATTTGACGTGCACGCTTGATAGCAGTTGCTAACATACGTTGATACTTAGCACTTGTACCAGTTACACGGCGAGGGATGATCTTACCGTTTGCAGAGATGAAACGGTTTAATAGTTCAACATCCTTATAGTCGATGTATTCTACATTATTCTTTGTAAAATAACATACTTTCTTACGGCCCATACGTTGTTTCTTGAATGCCATACTTATTTTCTCCTTTCACTAGAATGGTAAATCATCACTTGAGATATCAAGTGTGTTTGCGAAATCAGAAGTAGAGAATTGATCTTCGTGATGTGGAGCATAATTGCTTCTAGTAGGCTCTCCATATGGAGCAGATGCTACTGGAGCAGTATTACGCGGTTGATAATTTTGAACACTATCACATACTACATCAGTTGTATACACTCTTTGACCTTGTTGATTCTCATAGCTACCTGTTTGAATACGTCCCTCTACACCTACAAGGAACCCCTTCTTGATGTATTGTTCCATGAATTCAGCAGTACGGCTGAAAGCTACACAGTTAATGAAATCTGTTTGCTTTTCTTGGCCTTGCCCTGAGTATCTGCGATCGATCGCAAGTGTAAAACGTGCTGAAGTAACTCCAGATTGTGATTTTCTCACCATCGGATCTTGTGTTAGGCGTCCTACCAATACTACACGATTTATCATATTATCACCTCTTTGATTACTGTTTGTCTAAGTTAACAGTTAAATGACGAACAACTTGGCTATGGATACGAGAACGACGATCGAATTCAGCAACGCAAGCTGCATCAGCTTCGATAGTGATTACTACGTAATAAGCCTTTGTCATGTCATCGATTTGATAAGCTAGTTCTTTTAAGCCCCAATCGTCAACATTTGTGATTGTTCCACCATTTGATGTGATAACTCCGTGTAATGTTTCCATTACTTCTGCCTTACCAGCTTCATCTAGTGTTGGTCTTAAAATGTACATGACTTCGTACTTACTCATTGTGTACACCTCCTTATGGTCTAACGGTCTTTTGCAAGACAAGGAATAGTTATGCAACGCATACCTATCCGTTTGTATATTATAGCAATAATTCCAACAGAAGTAAACAAAAAATTTAAATATTTTAAAGAATATTTCACACTTTTCAGAGCAAAAGAAAAGTACCTGCTATCACACAGGTACTTACCTCTATTTCTCCATATCCGCTCTAACTTCTTTAAAGCACTTAACGATATAATCGATATCTTCCTTAGTATGAGCAGCACTTACTTGCGTACGAATACGTGCTTTGCCCTTTGGTACTACTGGATAAGAGAAGGCTACTACATACACACCCTTCTCCATCATACGTCTAGCCATTTCTCCTGCTACTAGTTCATCATATAACATAACAGGTACGATTGGATGCGTACTTGGAATAATATCGAATCCTGCTTCTGTTAATTGAGCACGGTAATAAGCAGTAAGATCTTCTAAATGATCACGTAACTTAGTATCTTCACTAATGATATTGAATACCTCCATACTAGCTCCTGCAATCGCTGGTGCTAATGTATTAGAGAATAAATAAGGACGACTACGTTGACGAAGTAGATCCACGATCTCTTTACGAGCACTAGTATAACCACCACTAGCTCCCCCTAAAGCCTTACCTAAAGTACCAGTAATAATATCTACTCTACCTTCTACACCACAGTGTTCAGCAGTTCCTCTACCTCTCTTGCCCACAAATCCTACAGAGTGAGAATCATCTACCATCACAAGTGCATTATACTCATCTGCTAGATCACAGATAGACTTAAGATCAGCAATAATACCATCCATAGAGAATACACCATCCGTAGCGATCATCTTGATACGAGCACCCTCTTGATCAGCTTGTTCTAATTTAGCTCTTAGATCATTCATATCATTATTCTTATAACGATATCTCTTAGCCTTACATAAACGAACCCCATCAATGATACTAGCATGGTTCAATTCATCACTAATGATAGCATCCTCTGCTGTCAATAACACCTCAAATAGACCACCATTCGCATCAAAACAAGAAGAATATAGAATCGTATCATCCATACCTAAGAAATCACTGATCTTCTTCTCTAATTGCTTATGAATATCTTGTGTACCACAAATAAAACGTACAGAAGCTAGACCATATCCCTTCTCATCATACGTTCTCTTAGCAGCATCGATCAGTCTTTGATCATTTCCTAGTCCTAAATAGTTATTCGCACACATATTGATGACTTGTCTACCATCTGCTAATGTAACATGGGCACTTTGGCTAGAAACGATCGGACTTTCTCCTTTAAATAATCCTGCTTCTCTGATAGTATTTACTTCGTTAGCATAATGTAGTAATGCTTCTTTCTTATTCATGATTACCCTCCCAGTCATGCATCTCGCTCCAGTCAAGTACTACCTTACCAGATAGACCACTATTCATAGCAGCGAAACCTTGCTCATATTCATGTGCCTTGAAACGATGTGTAATGATCTTATCAATATTTAGACCACTTTGTAACATCATATCCATCTTATACCAAGTTTCCCACATTTGACGACCATAGATTCCCTTGATATTTAATTGATTGAAGATCACTTTCTCCCAGTTGATCACAGCATCTGCTCTTTGAAGACCTAGTACAGCGATCTTACCACCATTCTTCATTGTATTGACCATATCATTGAAACCAGATTGTGCTCCAGACATTTCAAGACCTACGTCGAAACCTTCCTTCATACCTAGTTCCTTCATAACATCAAATAGGTTTTCTTCCTTAACATTGACTGTACGTGTAGCACCTAACTCTTTTGCTAAGTTCAAACGATATTCATTCATATCAGTGATCACGACATTACGAGCTCCTACATGGCGACAGATCGCTGCTGCCATACATCCGATCGGACCAGCTCCAGTGATCAGTACATCTTCTCCGATCATATCATATGTTAATGCTGTGTGTACGGCATTTCCTAGTGGATCAAAGCAAGAGTATAATTCTTCTCTGACATTAGGAGAACATCTCCATACATTACTAGCAGGAATTACTAGATATTCAGCAAATGCTCCATTACGATTTACACCTACTCCTTGTGTATGACGGCATAGATGTGGTTGTCCTGCTAAACAGTTACGACACTTACCACAAACGATATGTCCCTCACCACTTACTAGTTCACCGATCTCGAATCCTTTTACATTCTCACCGATCTCTACGATCTCACCAACATATTCATGACCAGCAGTTAATCCCACTGGAATTGTATTCTGTGCCCATTGGTTCCAGTTATAGATGTGTACATCTGTACCACAGATACTAGTCTTATGGATCTTGATCTTCACATCATTCTTACCTGTTACAGGTACTGGTACTTTCTTTAACCACAAACCTTTATCAGCTTTTTCTTTTACTAAAGCCCACATCATTTCACTCATACAATACCTCTCCTTTATTTCCTAATTAAGTGTACGACTTTTAAAGTCATATTGCAATACAAGTCTATTGTTTTCTTCTCTTACAGATCTCATCGATCTTCTCTTTCGAAACTATATTTCTAGTAATAAAGTACTCTTGATCTAGTTTTCTTAGATCTACTACTTCTTCCTCTTTAATAGCCTCTTCTAATTCTTTCTCTAAGCTCCATAACTGTTCTCTCTCATATTCTTTAGATAGATGAGATGGAAAGAATGGTGGATTTGCTTCCCGATAGAAGTTTATTTCGAAATCCTCATATACCTTGAAATCATCGTTCTCGATACATCCTTCTAATCCCCACCTCTTCTCTAATTCTATTAGTTTCTTTCGTAAATCTATTCTTACTTCCTCATACTCATCTTTGTGCGTATATAGTAAGTTCTCACTCTCATATGGATCATGGATCCGATCGTATAACTCTTCCTTACCGCCACCATAATAGTACGTATACTTATATTCCTCTGTGATGATACAACACCAACGTCTTGCTCCATGTTGATGTTCGATATACTGATAGGATCGATCCTTCTCATTGGATAGAATAGAGGCTCCTGGTAGTTGTATCTTACCAGGATAGTGGATCCCTGCTACATCTAAGAAGGTAGGGAATATATCATTGAGATCTACGAACTCTTTCTTGATACTATTCTTCTCTACTAGCTTAGGATAGCGTATGATCATTGGAATCTTGCTAGAACCATCATATGGTAAGAACTTTTGGTAAGTTCCCATATCTCCTAACATTTCCCCATGATCACTTGTAAACATAATGAATGTATTATCTAACTCACCCATTTCTTCTAACTTATCTAAGATCCTACCTACGTTATGATCTACGAATGAGATAGCACTATAATATAATTCTCTAGCTCTCATGAGTGTTTCTGTATTAGGATGGTCTGCTATATTCTTATTCTCTTCTGCCAAGGTAGAGAGTGGTGTTTTAGACTGTAATGGTAATGGTATATTTCTATCTTTATATAGGTCTGCATAGCTACTTGGTACATCGAATGGAGGATGAGGGGCTATGAAGCCTGCCCAGATCATGAATGGTTTATCTTTTGATTTATTCTCTAAATACTTGATAGTTTCACTAGCTACCCAACTAGAACCATGATCTTCATCTCTTACTAGAGATCGTTGTGGTTGCATGTATAACATATGTCTAACTCCATGAATACTTTGTAAGTGTTCATAGCCATGGTCTTTTAAATACAATGCGTAATCATCATCTTCTCTAAAGCGTGGGATCTCATCCATGAGTAATAATCTATGGAATCCATTATGTCTACGATACGGTTGAAAGTGCATCTTTCCGATAGCGATCGTGTCATATCCTTGATCTGATAGACATTGGGCAAAGGTAGGTAGATCATAGGGGATCTGGTGAGAATCATCGAAGTAGTTATCATCAAAGGTATGATACTTAGCACTTAATCCTGTAATGATATTATGTCTAGCAGGTAAACATACTGGATTAGGTGAATAGGCGTTTACACAGCTACATCCCTCTCTTGCTAGTCTATCTAGATTCTCTGTGAGCATATGGGGATATCCATGGGCATGGATCGTGTCAAAGCGTTGTTGATCGGTAGTGATCAGTAAGATATTGGGTCTAGCCATAGAAACACTCCCTTCTATATTTCTACTGCAAAGTTCTTTGCTAGATAGTCGATCGTTTCTTGGTCTAATTCTATAATAATATGGTTCTCATCAAAGTCTTCTACCTTACGAACATGTTTGATGAAGTGTTCATAAGGGATCATGTGTAGTGGTGGTATTGCTACATACCAAGCACTTACGATATCATTATCTGCTGAGATCACATATGGGTATGTTGGTACGATAGAAGTATCCTCATCTCCTACCATATAGACTCCAAACACTGTTCCATCTTGTTTCTGGTATAAGTGTGGATTGACATAGTAAGAATCTTTTTGTTGTAGTCTATTGAGAAGTTCTTCTAAGTTAGCAGGCTCTCCCTTGATCTCATCGAATTGCTTTTCTCCTAAAGAGATCGGATGATAGGCCCCAAATAATAATACTAGTTCTTGGTCTTTGTTTCTTACCTTTGCTTCAAAGTCTTTCAAGATCTTCTTAGAAGTATGGATATCGATACTGATACAATCTAAGGCACTGATCAGTAATACTTCTTCGTTATCTCTTGTAAACTTAGGGATCTTGTATTCTTTACAGATCTCTACTAGTAATTGATAGAATAACTCGATATCATGGGGTGTATTCGGTAATGATATACTGAAGCATAATTGATCATCTTCTACATAGACTTCAAAGCCTCTTCCTACTCTCTGTGGGTCACATAGGATCGTGTAATCTCCTATTTCTCCTCCATGCATCATGTAATTACGATCGGCTGCTCCATATTCTAATCCCTTAAGAGCTGCGATCTCTTCTACACTGGGGATCTTCTTTCCTTTAAAATCAATTCTTACACTGACTGCCATTATTCTTATCCTCTATCTTTCTAACTTATATTTACAGATCATTCTTTGTTTCTCTTCCTCACTGATCTGTATTGCTTCTACTTCTTCTATCTCCTCTAACGTATCGAAGTACGTGATCAAAGTACAGATCTTTTGGTTACTATCATATCCAAAGTAACATGTATATTCCCCATCTCCATAGCCAGTTGAAAAGGCTACGATATTGGCTGTATCTAGGGTATAGTTACAGGTACTATAGGTATGGGTATAGGTTTCTTCTAGAAGTGTAGAGAGTGTTTGTGAACTACTTTCTACCTGTTCTTTGGAATAGTCTTTATACACCTCTGCTAGAGATGCATCCATGTAACAGCCTGTAGCACTGTCTACACCATAGTTTCCAGCTACTTCATAATATTGGGGTAGAGTATCTTGTATTCTGATCTCTGCAAAGGCAACTCGTTGATCTGTTTGAATGTGATGTATGTAGATATATACTGGATATTTCCCGGGAAGTAATGTATTGGATAATACAGGAAATTCATACATACATAATGGGTCATTGGCTATGATCTTACCTGTAGGTAGATGGATATCACAGAGATACTTTTCCTCGATGTATTCCTCATCTTCTAGATAGGTATCTATCGTATGATCTCTTAGTGCTAATAATACTTTCGGAATCTCTACATGCATACAGATCACCTCTTTATTTAAATTATAGCTTAATACTTATTAGAATTCTAGTAGTAGAAAAGGTGCTCTTTCGAACACCTTGTTTTCCAATAGAACTGCTTCTTTCATCATTCACACCCAAAGAGCAAAGGTATATCCCTGAGCCTTCGCACTTTGTATAAATTCTTCGAGTACATTCATGTTCGC
Organism: Erysipelotrichaceae bacterium; assembly: GCA_015058845.1. Taxonomy (GTDB): domain Bacteria; phylum Bacillota_I; class Bacilli_A; order Erysipelotrichales; family Erysipelotrichaceae; genus SIG230. Next base: position 3,643 of record SVBO01000008.1, on the reverse strand, counting down.
ATCAGAGACTGCATGGAGTAGATAGATAGCGCCTGGATGGAGTCCACTGTTTAGTTTAGAGAGTGCTGTGGTGTTACTGGGTTGGTCTTGGATATTGTAATCATAGTAGGCAAATGACCAAAACAATGTTCGATATCCTGATGCATGGATATCTTGTAGGGCTGCGATGGAGTATTCACCCTTAGGAAATCTGAATAGGGACATGGTATAGTGATACCTCTCCTCCATGAGGGTATGTAGCTTTTGAAGGTCTTCTATTCGTTTCTCACTTGATATACTAGCATACTCCAAGTGCTTGAAACTATGGTTTCCGATTCCATGTCCTTCCTCGATCATTCTTTGAATTAGATCATATTCTTCTCTAGCATAATCACCCGTTACAAAGAATACTGCCTGCACATCCTCTCTCTTCAATATATCTAAGATCGTATGTGTATTCCCATTCTCATATCCATTATCGAATGTTAGATAGATGATTGGTTCACTACTCCCTACGAAAGTAGCTCCATATTCCGTATATGTATGATTCGCTTCTACACAATCTCTAGGTTGCCCATTCTCTTCCTTCACTTTCCCGATCCCCCAAGATACCTTCTCATTAGGATGACTCACAGGTATGCTTGGATATGGTTCTATTGTACTTTGAATATATATCCATGCTATGAGTAGTATTACTAGGTATTTTAGTTTACGCATGCTGCCACCTCTGTACTAGGGTGTCTTGTTCTAGCGGATATATACAAAGGATAATAAAAGAGATAGACGTGCTATCTCTTATAAGTCTTCTTTCGTGGTGATTTTGATATTAGCATAGTCTCCCATTACCATACGTACCTTATAGGTACTATATGCTTCTACGGCACTAGCATCATCTGTGATCAAGTGGTTCTCTTGGATCGCTTTCTCATAACACTCTTTCAGTAAGGCTGTATGGAATCCTTGCGGTGTTTGCGCACACCATAGTTCACTACGGGGTGGTGTATCGATGATCTCTCCCTCAACGACTCTCTTTACAGTATCTTTCATAGGTACGCCACAGATCACTGCTGGATACTGGGTCAGTTCACTTAACACACGATCGATCACTGCTTGAGTGATATAGGGTCTAGCCCCATCATGGATCAACACTATCTCATGATCTACGAGTAATAAGCCATGATACACACTCTCATAACGCTCACTACCACCCTGAGTAAACACACACTTGGCACTTCTACATAATGCTTTGATCTGTGCTTCTTCTTCCATCGCATGTACGATCACGATCTGTTGACACTTTGGATCTTGATCGAATACTTGCACAGTCTTCTCGATCACACTTTGCTCATCTAGTGTATAGAATAACTTATTATATCCAAGATCCATTCTCTTACCCTTACCACCACATGGAAGTACTACACTGTAATTCATCTAACCACCTCTCGTATTATTGTACCATAGATTACGCATTCTGGTTCGTCTTTAATTCACTAAGTACTCTTTTCAAGTTTCGGATCTGGCTCTTACGATCACTTGATCTATCATAGCAGTCTTCTAATAGATCTTCTGCTATCTCTACTTGCCAACTTTCCATTAATAGTTCCGCATAGCTATCAAACTCTGTTCTTGTAAACTCTGATAATTGGATATACTCATCTGCATAAGGGATCGGAGTATGAGTAGTTCTTTCCAACCCTAGTTTACTTACTTGCTTTTGTTCCTTGGTGATCAGGAAGATACAGTTTCGGAAATCATGTTCCTTTCCTTCTGTGTCCTTCCATTTACCCAGTTCAAAGATCCTCATAAAGAAGTGTTGAACATCCATGTGTGCTAGATCAAAGTTCAGTAACAGGAATAGCGTCTGTGGTGTTTTCTTGAGATCTTTCCATGGGGTATAGAAAGGTCCGTCTTTGGAAGATGTCAGATAATAGAGAGAAGAGGCTTCGTTGTATAGATGGAGTGGTAGTTCCACGTAGGATGTTTTAGTAGATATCGCACTAGCTAGATCTCGTGTGAATTCATTGACCTCATTTCTGTTAGGGGAGCATAGATAATAGACTCCTGTGGGAGAGGTATCTTCTGTGTGATAATGAGTATCTAGATAGCTTTTCTGAAATGTATGGATACTTGGTGTTAGAGTGGGATACTTTCTTATTAATGGTTGAATATTGAGTGTCTTCGTATCATCATGGGTGATGTTGGTAAGTTCCTCGATCACGCATTGGATGTCTTTCTTATCAATATATACTTTGTTATTGAGTTTGGTACGTGTGGCTGCTAGATCGATCACATCGATCGTTTTGTCGGGATAATATCGGTTGATCAAGTATCGATCACTTTCCTCGATGGCATAATGGATGATCTCTGGTGTGATCTTGACTTGATGGTAGGTACATAGTGATCTGATCTTATTACTAAGCATATCGAATACTTCTTCTTTACGTGGTTCGAGGATCGTTATAGTCTGGAATCTTCTTTCTAAGGCTCTATCATTCTCGATATACTTGGTATATTCCGTTAATGTAGTGGCCCCGATCACTCTGATCTCCGATCGTGCGAGATAGGGTTTGAATACTGTGGCTACATCAATACTGCCTTCTGCTTTACCTGCTCCTACGATCTGATGGATCTCATCGATGAATAGAACTGCATTTCGATATTTCTTAACAGTACTACAGATCCGGTCCATTTTCTCTTCAAATTCTCCACGATACTTGGTGCCTGCCACTAGGGTATTTATATTGAGTTCATAGATAATCGTATCTTGCATACACACTGGTACTTCTTTGTGAGCAATTCTACGGGCTACTTCTTCAATGATGGCACTCTTTCCAATGCCTGGTTCTCCTATTAATAAGGGATTTGCTTTTTCTTTGCGTGAAAGTATAGTAATGATCATATTGATTTCTTTATCTCTACCCAGTACGATTGGCTTCTCATTCTCCATCTTTATATTAAGATTCTGTAATTCTTTGATCTTATTTAGTTCACTCATCCATTTATCCCTCTCTATCAACGATTTTAGTTCATTAATATCTACTTTATATTCTAGTAATAGTTCATATGCTACACATTCAGGATACTGCAGAAGTGCTAGTTCTAAGTCGCGAATCTTCGCTTTTTGTTTATGTTCAGTGTAAGTACTTTGTAGAGTACACTCTAAGATTGCTTCTACTGACTTAGTAAATGTTAGTGAATTCATGGAGGAATATACACAACATTGTTCAAGTGCTTCATATACATTGTTATAGGTCATTTGATATGGGGAAACAAAGACCCGGATATATGAGTTCTTAGTTTTAAGTAATGCTAGTAATATATGTTCACTTCCGAGGTAATTTGCTTTCATTTTTCTTGCTATTTCTTCACTCAATTCTATTAAAGCGATGAGTTCTTTATCCATATGCTGAGGCATATACACCACATCCTTTCTATGCAGTGTATGTTTACTTATAGTAGTTTGGACTTGTTTTGTGAATATAAACCAATAAAGTGTTTTGTTAGAGATGAGATGGATGTGTTTATATGGGTGGTAATTATGCTGTGTATTCAGGGGAATAAAGATGAAAAGAAGCACAAAAAAACCAGCCGAATAGACTGGTTGTTTAAGAGCCCGGCAACTTGCTATCTTCACTATGGCAAGCATAGATATTGTCGCCGTAAG
>SVBO01000060.1 GCA_015058845.1 Erysipelotrichaceae bacterium | reverse complement strand
ATGTCTTAATGCTTCTGATCCGCATGTCGTTTCTATTCTAACCCATTTTCTTATTCCCCTACGAAACTCTTCTTGTTTTACATCTTCTGGTGTTTCCATCCATATCCCTTTTCGATATAATTCGATACATTCTCTTTTAAATTCATAACTGTATTTCATAATTAAAAACCCCTCCACTGGTTTTGTCCAGTAAAGGGGGTACATATCATTTCCTCCTTTAAACGGGGTCTTTTCATATTCAAAGTATTACTACTCTATGGTACAATACTAACAGAGGTGATCATATGCTAACATTTCATAAAGAAGAGATCAAAGCGAGTATTAATGGAGCACTAGCGCTACGTACCAAGATCAATGAGATCGTAGATCCAATATATGACCAAGGTATTACGAATATTTGTTTTATGGGGATCGGTGGTACACTAGCAAGCAGTATGCAAGTAGTTACCCATATGCAAGAGAAGAGTAGTTTAGAGGTGATCTGTCAATCAGCTGCTGAATATACAACAACAGGAAATCGTAGAATAGGAAGTGGTACGCTTCTTGTATTATCTTCGGTATCTGGTACGACTAAAGAGATCGTAAGTGCTGTTACTAAGGCTAAGGTGTATGGGGCTACAGTGCTGGGATTCATTGATAATAAGGATGCTGTACTTGCTAGAATGGTAGATCATGTGGTGACATATCCTGCCAACGAGCAATTGAAGTTCTTTATGGTAGCAGATCGACTTATGTTTCATGAGGGTGTATTCAGTGATTATGAGGAGTATTATACGGAGTTAGAGGAGCATTTAGCTGATGCTTTGGTAGATGTGGGAGAGAAGTCTGAGGAGTTTGCTAGAGAGTTCGTAGCGGCTCATCATGAGGATATGATCCATTACTTTGTAGGAGCTGGGAATCAATGGGGTGCTACGTATTCCTATGCTATGTGTTATTGGGAAGAACAACATTGGTTAAGAACGAAATCTATCCATGCAGCAGAATTCTTCCATGGAATGTTTGAGATCGTAGATAAGAATACGAATGTGACAGTATTCGTAGGAGAAGATAGTCAAAGAGAATTAGCAGTACGTGTAGCAAACTTCTTACCACAGATCTGTCATAGATACACGATCATTGATACTAAGAACTATACTTTAGAAGGAATCAGTGAGAAGTATAGAGGAAGTATCTCACATCTAGTCATGCGTCAAGTGTGTCATAGGATCGATATGGAGATGGAGAGAGTGAATGCGCATCCTACAGTGATCAGACGATACTATCGTCAATTGGAGTATTAGTATGAAGGTAGTGTGTGTAGGAGATAATTGTATCGATTATTATACTAAGACTGATCAAGCGTTTCCTGGGGGAAATCCTGTGAATGTGGCTGTGTACTGTCAAAGACTAGGTGTACAGAGTAGTTATATTGGTGTTGTGGGGAATGATACCTTTGGAAAGGTATTATTAGAGAGTGTAGCTTCTAAGGGAGTAGATATCTCCCATGTACGAGTAATGGACGGGAATACAGCAGTTACGCAAGTAGAGATCATTGGGAATGATCGAGTGTTTGGTGAATATGATGAGGGAGTTCTAGCAGACTTTAGAGTTACTAGCGAAGATATTGAGTTTATACATACATTTGAAGTGATGGTAAGTAGCCTTTGGTCTAAGGTAGAATATGATCTAGAGAAGATCGATATCCCTATCGCATTTGACTTTGCAGATAAGTGGGATAGTAAGATGTGGGAGCTTGTATTGCCACATATTCAATATGCTTTCTATAGCGATGATGTACATGAGATAGAAGACATAAAGGAATACATGATCAGGAAATGGTATGATGGATTAGAAGTTCTTGTGTGTACAAGAGGGGATAAGGGAAGTGTTGCGTATGATGGACATACTTTCTTTAAACAAGGTATTATAGAGTGTTCTGTAGTGGATACTATGGGAGCTGGGGATAGTTATATTGCTGGTTTCTTGGTGGAATATTTTGGTAGTAAAGATGTTAAGAGTGCTATGGTAGCAGGGGCTAAGAATAGTGCTATTACAATTGGTTATCAAGGGGCTTGGTAATGTGTAAGGGAGTAGCTCTATATCTACTCCCTTTTACTTATCTTCTAATATTCATAGCTACTTCTACTAACTCTCTCTCATGCTTCAGTAAGAACTCTCTTAATCCACAGTACTCACTATCATAGTAACATACACTCAGTCTTCTACATTGCCCATGACACATCTTCACATACCGACAATCACTACATAACTTACATAAGTCTCTCTTCTCTCTTAAGAAGTTATGTACAGTGGAAGAAGTATTTAACTCTTGTATACTCTGCTCCTTGATATTTCCTATACAATACCGATCTAGTACATAGAAATCACATGGATAAACACTACCATCACTTTCTATTACAAATTGATTAGAACAGAATCCTAGATACCCACATTGTTGAGGGGGGATCCCTATAAACATCGGGATCAGGTTATCGAATAGGGTAATGCTCATATATTCTCCTTTGCGTAAGGAGTTATACCATAGGGTAAAGAATTCATCATAGAAGTGGTAGAATTGTTTAGGGGTCAAGGCATAGGGATCCTTCTTAGGATCTAATGAGGGAAGGCATGGAATCAATTGGATATATTTCAAGTGATTCTTTTGATAGAACTCATATAACTCTCTTGGATGCTTAGAAAGATCCCTTGTTAATACAGTGAGTACATTGAACTCTACACTTGCTTCCTGTAGCTTGCGAGTATTCCGCATCACTCTCTCATAAGTCCCCTGATCCTTACTACACCTACGTACACGATCATGATTCTTAATATATCCATCTAATGACACACCCACTAGGAAATGATGCTCACGTAAGAATTCTATCCAAGGATCCTCTAGTAACAAAGCATTGGTTTGTAGTGCATATTGAATATGATGATAGTCTTTCTTATGGGTATCTACAGTTTCTATAAAGTGTTGATAGTAGGATAGACCAGCTAAAGTAGGTTCTCCTCCTTGAAAGGCATAGGTGATCGTAGTTTCTTCTGTGCAGTGTTCTAATGTTTTAGTGATGATAGTTTCCATGATATCTCTGCTCATAATACCATGATTAGGGATCTCTCTATGCTCTGCTACATCTGCATAGAAACAATAAGAACACTTCATGTTACATGAACTTGATGCTGGTTTGATGAGTGTTGTAAAGTACTTCATAATGGGCTCCTATATATTGCTTATATTATACCATAGAAATAAGAAAGGTCATCCTGATAACAGAATGACCTATATTTTACTTAACACTCTTAATGAATGCTTTATATCCAAGATATGCTTCGTATACGTCTACCTTAGAAACTACTTCCCAAGGAGCATGCATATTCTGAACAGCTACACCAGCGTCTACTACTTCCATACCATATTGAGCAGAGATGTAAGCGATCGTACCGCCTCCACCTTGGTCAACACGACCTAATTCATTTGTTTGGTAAGATACTTCCGCATCCTCTAATGCCTTAAATACTCTTGCTAAGTATTCAGGGTTAGCATCATTACTTCCACCCTTACCACGACTACCAGTGAACTTATTGAAGCATAGTCCATAACCTAAGAACGCAGTATTCTTTAATTCATTTACACCAGGATAGTTAGGATCGAAACCAGCACTTACATCACTTGATAACATACAAGAGTTAAATAAACATCTTCTAACCTTTAATTCAGAGTATTCACCCATGCAGTTCATGATCTCAGCTACACTGTTCTCGAAGAACTTAGAATGAGCACCAGTAGCACCAATACTACCTACTTCTTCTTTATCTGTTAATAAGCATACAGCAGTTCTTTCAGGTGTTTCACTATCTAATAGAGCTAATAATGAAGTATAGGCACAAACTCTATCATCATGACCATATCCCATTACTAAAGAACGATCTAGACCAAGATCTCTTGCCTTACCAGCAGGAACGATCTCTAATTCAGCAGTTCTGAAGTCTTCTTCTTCAATATTATATTTTTCCTTTAATAGATCAAGGATATATTGTTTAGACTTTTCTTTCTCAGCATTCTTGCTAGGAATAGAACCAACAGTTACATTTAGATCTTCCCCTTCGATCACCTTAGCAGCATTCTTAGACATTTGATCTGCAGATAAGTGGATCAATAGATCACTGATACCAAGTACTGGATCAGTATCCTCTTCACCAACTACTACATTGATCACAGTGCCATCTTTCTTCACTACGACACCGTGTAATGCTAGAGGTAATGTTACCCATTGGTATTTCTTGATACCACCATAGTAGTGTGTGTCTAGTAATACTAGATCATGATCTTCATATAGTGGATTTTGTTTGATATCGATTCTTGGCGAGTCGATGTGTGCTCCTAGGATATTTAGACCCTTTTCGATAGGATCACTACCAATGTGATATAAAGCCAATGTCTTACCCATATGAGCAGCATACACCTTATCACCAGCTTGTAATGTACCATTGCTAGCAATTACATCATTTAGGTTCTTATACCCCTTAGTCTCAGCTAACTTAATAGCCTCGATCACACATTCTCTTTCAGTCTTACAATCACTAATAAACTTTTTGTAATTTTCGTTGAAGTCAAATACAGGCTTTAGATCCTCGTATTTAGACCAAGCAATTTTCTTTTCCATAACTCTCAAACCTCCGATTACTATTATACATTATTTCAAGATTATTTCTACTTAAATACTCTAATTTATCTATTCCATATAGAAAAGGCTTCCTGCTAACAGAAAGCCGATCATTATTATTCCATATCCTTAGCTACTTTCTTTAGCATAGCTCGAATAGGTAAATTATATGGACATCTAGTCTCACATGTACCACATTCGATACAATCCTTAGCAGTCTTAGGCATAGACCAATATCTACCCTTAGCCCATTCAGCTAGACCATATTTACGTAAATAGTTTGCGAATAAGAAGTTAGATGGAATATTGATTCCTTGAGGACATGGTGCACAATATCCACATCTTCTACAGAACTCTTGTCCAAGTTCTTTTCGAATAACAGCACATTCTTCTCTCTCAGCATCAGTCAATGTATCAAATACTGTATCTAAACAGTTTTGCTTAACTTCTTCAATATTACCCATACCAGGAATTACCATAGTACAATCTTCATGATTTAGACAATACTTAAGACCTAGAGGTACATTCTCAATATTACCACCAGCCACAGGCTTCATAGCAATGAAACCAATATTCTTCTCAGTACAAATCTTCATTAATCTCTCAGCTTGATTCTCTACGATATTGAATGGGAACATCATAGTTTCGATCTTATCTTCATATTCAGTAACAAGTTTCTCGAAGGATTCTAAGCTATGTGCAGTAGCTCCGATATGTCCGATCTTACCAGCTTCTTTAGCTTCTATTAATGCTTTATAAGCCCCATTTTCTCCAAATACAGTATCGAATTCTTCTAATCTAATATTATGGATCTGATATAGTTCAATGTGATCAGTTTGTAAGTTATGTAAAGAGATCTCAATATCCTTCTTCATACTCTCATACTCTCTAGCCATAGACTTACTAGCCAAGATCCAACTATCACGTACATCCTTTAAAGCCTCACCAAAGAATTCTTCACTAACAGTATATCCTCTAGCAGTATCTAGATAATTGATCCCTTGGGCACAACATTCTTTAACGACTGCTTTCGCTTCTTCTACATCTGTTCTTTGAATAGGAATACCCCCAAGACCTACTGCAGATACCTTTAGACCAGTTTTTCCTAATGTTACATATTTCATATTATTTCCTCCTACTTCTATCAATTTCTCTTTATATAAATTCTACCATATATTGTAAGTACCATCAATAAGTGTCATTTCCCATTTATGTGCATTTGCACAGTTTTAGGAAGTCACTTTCGAAACTTTAATTATTTTAAATTCTTGAAAGTGTACGCATTTATTCTAGGTAATATAAGTATAAGTAAGATCTTTGATAGGAATGGGATCTGATTATTTGGAGAAATCTTCTCAAGGAATTAAAAAAGCCTGATGATCAGGCTTTCTTTACAAGTGGCGTCCACGACTGGAGTCGAACCAGCGACCTTTCGCTTAGGAGTAGCCCCGATACGACATCGGGAAGTGAAACACAGTACAAGAAAATCCTTGGAAATACAAGGTTTTTCACCATTTTCAATCCTATCTGGTACTATGCTTTGCAAGCGATTCC
>SVBO01000059.1 GCA_015058845.1 Erysipelotrichaceae bacterium | reverse complement strand
TCAACAGTTTCTCAACCTCTGGATATCCCATATCCATCTCCCACTTTGATATAGCTTGTCTACTTACCTCTAACAATTCTGCAAGATCTTCTTGCGATAAACCTTTTTCCTTTCGGATCATTCTTAAATTCTCACCAAAACTCATATTTACACCTCCTTGGTATCATTACTATATCATCTGATCAAAATATACTCTACCAACCTATATTTGCAATCTTGCTACTTAAATTTGCATTCTTATTATACCTATCATTTATACTGTTAGTATGTGAGAAACTATTATAGAAATCCGACATAATTATTTCTAGATCAATGCATTACTTTCAAACGTTTCAATATTATAGTTCCCTTAAGTATCAACAACATAAACATCACAACTACTGCATATGCCTCCCTAGCTAACGCTAAATAAAGTATAGATATACTACTTAGGATCATAGAGCATTGGATCAGTATTCTTTGCCATTTCTCATCGATCCTTGCATGTATGACTAATTTGATACTTCCTAATAGGATATGGCATAGATAAAAGATCCAATATACTATCCGATTTAAAGATGTTGTTTCTGTATACATCATAAGATTTACAGCATAAATATGATCATCTACCGTTTTCGGATACATGGGTAGAAAGATCATAACGATCACTAATAGATCGATCACAGTAAACATCATATCACATATAGAATGTATATTATTCTTATTCTCTCTTTCTGCTAATGTGATCAGTGTATCGCCTGATAATAGATCATCAATAGATACAGAGAAATATGTAGAAATATCCTTTAAGGAATCGATACTAGGATATCCTCTAGCCCCTTCCCATTTAGAAATAGCAGTTCTAGAGACAAATAAGATCTTTGCTAACTCCTCTTGTGTAAGCCCCTTTGCTTTCCTTAATTCCTGAAGCTTCTCATGAAATTCCATCACTATCACTCCTTATTCTCAATAACAGCAGCATAGAACAGAAATAGACCTACACTGAATACCCCTGAACCAATTATATCACTGATCCAATGCACTCCTGAAATGATCCTACCAACTACCATAAATATCATGAAGATACCGATAATAACTTTCATACCCTTCTGGATCCTTCTATGATGTACCCTTCTATCCACTTGCTTATAACAACTTAGCATGACTGTAAGTACTAGAAGTGTCGTAGAGGATGGATAAGATGCTTCTAATACTCCATTGATCAATACAGGTCTATAATTGATCGGGAATGATTCAAAGAATAGATACAAGAAGATCACACTTCCATAATATACGCCTAATAAGATCAGATCTAGATCTACCTTACATAGATCCTTTCTTTCCCATAATTGATAGCATCCTAGTAATGCAAAGAAGATACATACAAATATTGGTATGATACTCAAACAATCTGTAATACAATACATGAACTTATTATATCCTATCAATCTATGAAACATTACATTAAATGTCGCAAATCCTATATCAGTACCATGATTCACATTCTGAACATCCACACACATCACTAACACAGTAAAGATCAGAAATATACATAGCAAAATGATTCCCATACGTAATTTTAAACTTCTCTTCATCATTTCATATCACCTCCAAGTACTTTAAGAGTATCAAAAGGTTATATATTTTACTAGAAATACATATAGTATTATGTGATACGAATCGTGTCATTGATTAAAAATGAAGTAAATACTTGAAAACTTATAGGATCAGTATTTACTATTATTGACATTCTTCTCTAACTGGCCTATAATGACCTTTATACTTTACTTATTTGGAGGACTTTATGATTTTATATTTCTCAGCTACTGGTAATACCGAATTTATTGCGAAAGAGCTAGCAAAGCGATTAGATGATGAATGTATCAATCTATTAGAGCGTGTTAAGAAAAATGATCACTCTCCCTTATATTCTAAAAAACCTTATATTATTTGTGCTCCTGTCTATGTATGTGAGATACCTCGTTTCATGACACAATATTTAAAGGAACAAGTTTTTACTGGTAGTAAGGATGTATATTGTATCTTTACGAGTGGTGGATATGCTGGTATTTCTGGTGTTCTTGCGAAGTCATTATTTACTGCTAAGAATATGATCTATCATGGACATGCTGAATTCAAGATGCCTAGGAATTATGTAGCCAATGATGCGTATCCTATGTTAGAAAGACCTGAGATCGAGAAGAGGATCCTTGACTCATATGAGCAATTAGAGAAAGTTGCGAGTGATATTCTCTCTGGTAAGAAGTTGACTGCTAGACATGTATTCTTATTTGAAAGTATTATTACCATTCCTTTTAATCCTATTTGGTGTAAATATAAGTTAACTGCCAAGGATTTCTATGTGAAAGAGAATTGTATTGGTTGTGGTAAGTGTGAAAGACTTTGTCCACTAAATAATATCAAGATCACTGATAAGAAGCCTGTTTGGGGAGATCAATGTACACATTGTATGGCATGTATTGGGAATTGTCCTGTGCAGGCTATTGAATATGGTACGATCACTCAGAATAAAGATCAATATAACTTCGGAAAGTATCGTTATGTAGTAAATGAATTAAAGAAACAATAATAGTAAGACGGTTTATTAGGAACTCTAATAGATCGTCTTTTTTTTACTCTCTTTTGTAATAGTACAATATATAAATCTAAAGAATGAATATATATTTTTATAAATGATTTAAACATTTTAATAATTTTGTTATTTTTTTATTTATTTTCTCAATGAGTTGTGATATAGTTTTTAGCAAAATGTGTTCGGGGGTATTATATGAAAAAAGATAAGAATTTATCGTTAACTATGCAGATTTTTATTAGTTTAGGTCTTGGTATTATCGCAGGGCTATTATTCATGAAGGCTGATATGGTCGATTTCACGATTACTTATGTGAAACCATTTGGTACTATCTTCTTAAATCTACTTAAGTTCATTGTAGTTCCGATCGTGCTTTGTTCTATTATTTCTGGTGTTATTTCGATGAAAGATATTAAAAAAGTAGGTAAGATCGGTGGTAAGACTGTTCTATATTACACATTAACAACTTCTTTCGCTGTTATCATTGGTCTATTCTTTGCTAATCTATTTAAAGGTGGGTTCCAAGTATTAGAAACTACTGGTTTAGAATATGATGCTACTGCTACTGTAAATTTCATGGATACACTTGTGAGTATCTTCCCTTCTAATTTGATCAAACCAATGGTAGATGCGAATATGTTACAAGTTATTGTAATTGCATTATTATTTGGTTTTGGTATTATCGTGTCTGAAGAAAAGGGAGAACCATTTGCTCAAATGATCGATAGTCTTTCTGAAGTAAGTATGGTCGTTATGTCATTGATCTTAAAGTTATCTCCTATCGGAGTATTCGCACTGATCACTCCTGTAATTGCTGAGAATGGTCCTAAGATCCTTGGTTCATTAGCATTAGTTCTTCTTGTGGCTTATATCGCATACTTTATCCATATGATCGTTGTTTACTCTTCGACTGTTAAGCTTCTTGGCGGATATAATCCTATTAAGTTCTTTAAAGGTATGGTACCAGCTATGGTAATGGCTTTCTCTAGTGCTTCTTCTGTGGGTACTTTACCAGTCAATATGGATTGTGTTCAAAAGATGGGGGCTAAGAAAGAGATCGCTAGTTTCGTTCTTCCTCTAGGTGCTACTATCAATATGGATGGTACTGCGATCTATCAAGGAGTATGTGCTGTGTTCATTGCTACTTGCTTTGGGATCGATCTTACAATTGGGCAAATGATCACTATCGTACTTACAGCTACGCTTGCTTCTATTGGTACTGCTGGGGTTCCTGGGGCTGGTATCGTTATGCTTGCTATGGTATTACAGAGTGTCAATCTTCCTATTGAAGGTATTGCTTTAGTAGCTGGTGTAGACCGTATCTTTGATATGGGACGTACAGTGGTAAATATTACGGGGGATGCTACTTGTGCTATGATCATTAGTAAGTCTGAAGAAAAGAAGAATCGTTAATAGTTATATAAATATTGCTCATATCATTTGATATGAGCTTTTCTTATACGAAAATAGTAGGTAATACAATATGTATCACCTACTTTAGATCATTTCAATTCATTCTTTAACTGCAAGATCCTCATCTCAATTCTCTTAATAATATCCTTAAACTCATCATCAGACTTACCAGTAGGATCTTCCAACTCCCAATTATCATCAAATTCCCTACCAATAAAAGGACAACCAACATTGCACCCCATAGAGATCGCAATATCTACCTCAGGAATATCAGAGATCAATTTCGAATACTGTGTTTTCTCCATATCAATACCATATAACTCTTTCATGATCCTAACAGCATCTTGATTGATCATAGGTTTTGTCTCTGTACCAGCAGAATATGACTCAAATACATCAGGTGCCAAATGTTTTCCCAAAGCTTCTGCGATCTGACTACGACATGAATTATGAACACATATAAAAGCTACCTTTTTCTTACTTTTATAAAAAGGACAATCATTCTTTAAACACTGATTATTAAGATGAGATCTAGAACAAGTAATATCACTTAATTCCATAGCTACACCAAGATTTTCTCTTGTAAAAGTAACAGCCTCTTTAATCGCTAAATATGAATCTCTCTTACAACAACGTGGTCCACCATGTTTACCAATAGCCTGTAATGATCTAGCACTCATTTGATTAGAAAGCCCCCATGCTTCTTTCACAAGTGGTGTAGCCTTTAAAACAATAGAAACATACATACCAGTACTGATACCAGCTCCACATGCTCCCCAAAAGCCACAAGCACCACCAGGAACTTGCTTTCCCCTTTTCATCATTCCGTATAAACTAGCTTCTAGATCTATATCTCCACCAGCATTTCGATATGCAGTCAATAATGCTGATCCAACCATAACATGATGTTCCGGTCCGTGCATATGACACTCTGGCATACTCATCATTTCCTCTATGATCATCAATGGATCTTTCGATCTACTATTTAAACATATAGAAATGATCTTATCCAATCCCTTAGTATGACACTCGTTGCATACATAATGTCCATTTATACACCTAGTTTTACTCAGCTCCCTCTTATAACAAATAGCACATTCCATCATTACATCAGACTCTAAGTATTCTAAAGGTTCCTTACAGATCAAACATTCCTCATTCATCCTACTCACCTACTATTCTTTGTAGAATAGATACTACCTCATCAATTTCCTCTTTCGTGATCACATAAGGTGGCCTTAGCACAAGCTTATGATTCTCCCCCATTCCCACGATTAATCTATTCTCTTTTACTTTCAATATAACACTTTCAAAGAAATCCTCATCATAGAATTCAATAGATGCTGCTAGTCCTTTACAATATATCTCTTTAATAGCAGTACAATTACTTTTCAGTTGATTTAACTTCTCCTCTAAATATGCACTTACATCAGCAATATGTTCTAATAAACCATGCTCTAATAACTCTTCAAACACAGCACATCCAGCTGCATAAGTCAGTTCTGTATCTCCAGCACCTCCCATTAAAGCAGGTTGATAGAATGCATCAGGAACATTCTTAAATAAAGCTGCTCCTACATGGAAACCATTTCCCAATGCCTTACCAAGTAAAAGTATATCAGGATCAAGTCCTTCTTCTTCAAAACAATACATTTTCCCTGTACGTCCCATACCACTTTGGATCTCATCTAGAATAAACAATGCCTCTTGTTGATGTGTCCAATCTTGCAATGCTTTTAACCATCCTTTTGGAGGAACAATGATCCCTGCTCCTTGATAAGCTTCAACGATCACTGCTCCTATTTCATGAGAAGATTCATACTTCATCTTCTGTTGTAAGAACTTTAAACAGAAGAAATCACAGTTATCACATTTCTTTTCAAAAGGACAATGAGCACAATCTGGATAAGTACCATATAAGACACCAGGAGCTGAAGGTGCATACCCCTGCTTACGTCTAGACATACCTGACATAGAAGCACTTAAATATGTACGTCCATGGATACTATTCCAGAATGATAGGACCTCACTACGTCCAGTCATCTTCAATGCCATACGTACTGCCCATTCACTAGCTTCTGATCCCGAAGAAGTTAAGTGTACATAAGAATATCGATTTCCAGTAGTAACAGATAAGTAATGATAGAATCTCTCCTTCTCAGGACTATTTGCTATCTTTCCACCAACTAGATCATTTAACTTATCAGAAATACGTG
>SVBO01000058.1 GCA_015058845.1 Erysipelotrichaceae bacterium | reverse complement strand
GTATCACTTACGATAGCTGCTAGTAAAAAGATCGCATCCTTATTACTAGCAGCTATCGTAAGTGATACAATGAACTTCAATTCTCCTACTACAACACCTATTGATAAGGTATTAGGAGAAGAACTAGCCCAGATCGCTGGATTAAATATCGATACCTTTGCGGTAGAAATGTTCTCAGCTGCTGCAACGATCAAGAATCGTTCATGTTCAGAGATCTTATACAATGACTTCAAAGAATTTGCGATCGAGGGTTATCGTGTAGGAGTAGGCCAAGTTAATATCATGAATCCAGAAGAGTTAGATGAGATCCGTGAAGAGTTCAAGGAATATATGGAACAGATCAATTCTGTCAATAAGTATGACTTATTACTAATGACATTTACGAATGTGATCTTACAAGGTTCTTACTTTATGGCGAGTGGTAAGTTAGCAGATATTCCTAATGAGGCATTTGGAGAAGGGGCTTTAACAGATTTCATGCCAGGGTATGTTTCTCGTAAGAAACAGATCATTCCTTCTCTAGCAGAAGCTTTAAAGAATTAAAACCGGGAAACCGGTTTTTCTTTTCGCTATTCCATGTTACAATAATACGACGAGGTAATTACTATGAACTATTTATATGTATTGAAATATAATATCGAAGAAGCTGGAATGTGTGCTATGGAGATGCGAAGAGTATTCCATCAAGATAGTACAAAGAAATACTTCATTACAGAACAGAAAGAAGACGTAACACGTTCTTTATTTACGAAATCACGTTTAGATATCTTATTGGAAACAGATGACTTTCAAGAACTGTTAGAGAAGATCGAAGCACAGAAGTATGACTATCAAAACTATAAAACGATCTATGTGCAAGTAGAAGGGTATGAGAAAACATATGAAGAGAGATGTGTTCTAAATCGTGAGGTTGGATGTATGATCGAGCTTCCTTGTGCTATGAGTGATCCGGATATTTGGTTAGGATATACTGAAATAGAGGGTAAGTGGTATTTTGGAGAGCTTCATAAGAATACGCAGGATTGGCATAAGCATGATGATATGCCCTATCATTTCTCTACGGCACTCCCAATGCGACAAGCTCGTACTGTGGTGAATATTGCAGTGGGTGATGATCCGAGTAAGAGACTAGTTGATCCGTGTTGTGGGATCGGTACGGTGTTGTTAGAGGCTTGTGGGCTTGGCTTCAAGATCGATGGGTTCGATATCCATTATCCTGTAAAGGAAGGAGCTCGTAAGAATGTAGAATATTATAGGTATGATGCTGTGGTGAAGAGAATGGATATGAGGGATATTACGGAGCATTATGATACTGCGATCATTGATATTCCTTATGGGTTATATACTGCTATTGAGGAAAAGGAACAGCAGGAGATCTTAGATCATGCACGTCATATTTGTGATGAATTGGTGTTGGTAAGTAATCGAGATATGTGTGTGGAAATGGAGAAAGCGGGGTTTGAGGTGGTCGATCAGACGACGGTGACTAAGGCTCGATTTGTTAGATATATTATGATTGGGAAATAGTAATTTTTTGTGATAGAAATCTTTTCATGTGTACTATTTTTTGCTATAATATGGGTGTGATATTTGTGAGGAAAGGTGGTTGACATTTATGTTGGATCTTTTCACAATGAAAGGTATACGGGTAGGAAGGTTCTATCTAGGATTACGTTTGCATATAAAGAAATAAAGGTGTGTTTTTAATGCGGAGTTAAAGATACGCCTTTTAATTTTATGTATTTTTCTGAATAATGATTACTTTTTCCCATCCTTTTTAGGATTTAGGGTGGGGTGGAAATAGAGTATATGTGTATAATGAGAGTGTGAGTAAATGAGCACTCGAATGATAAGTGGGATGAGTTAGGGGGAATGTATAATGATAGAAAGTGATATGCAATAAATGTAGAGATATACGAAAGGAGGAAACATATGAAGAAGAATAATAGTATATTATCTAGATTTATCAGATTAGTTTTGAGTATAGTTTTCGCTGTTTCCTTAGGGTTAGGTGTGTTACCTACGGAGGTTAGGGCTACTAGTACTGTGGATAAGGTAGCAGATCCTTCTACTATTGATGGATGGACAAAGTATTTTGATCTAACTAATTTAAGTACAGAAAATGCAGGTGGTGTATGGACTGATAAGTCTGTATTTGAAACTACAAGTGAGTTAAATACTGCATTAGGTTCAAATTTAGTCAGTGGAAATACAACTGATAATAGTTTCCTAGTGACATTATCTGCTATTGGTTCTAGTGAATCTATTGCGGGTGTTACGAATGTTCCAGTAGATGTAATGATCATTCTGGATATGTCTTCTTCTATGTATAATGGTACTAGTAAAGAAACTGGTACAGTTCAGAGCATGGTAGACGCTGTTAATAACATGATCAAAGAATTAGAAAAGAATGAGGCTAACCGTGTAGGTGTAGTAATCTATTATGGTGGTGACTATATTTATCCTCAATCTTCAGCTAATAGTAGTAAAGTATTATTACCATTAGATAGATACACACATGCTAGTGACAAGTATCTAGAGATTACTAAGAATAATACGAAATTATCAGGTATTCAAGTGGCATCTAATGTTAAGAACAGTAATAATACAACAATGCCATCTAACACATATACAGTACCTAATGTAGCGGGTACATATGCTCAACAAGGTATCTTGAAAGCTATGGAGCAGTTCCTAGCGGTAGAGGATACAATGCATAACGGAACAACACCACGTGTGCCAGTATTTGTGTTTATGTCAGATGGCGAACCAACAGCTGCAACTGAAAATTTTGCTAATGCGCATAATGAAGATGCAACAATGGGAAATAACCAAGTTCGTAATAGACAAGCAGATCAAACTGATTTCGTGACACAATTAACAGCAGCTTATGCGAAAGCACAAGTTGATGCTCATTACAGTGATGCGATCAACGCTTTGTTCTATACACTAAGTTTGGGTTCTAGTGTAAGTTTAGAAGTAATGGATCCAGCAAATCATACAACAGATTCTATTGATCACTATTGGAGAGAACTAGTAAGTAATGAAAGAGCTTATTTCCAAACTCTATACTTTAAAACAACTGATACTGCTGGAGTTCCAACAGGTGTTGCGAATCATACAGTTGTTAAGAAAAATGGATTCCCTAATGATGTCGGTCAAAGAGTGTATGTAGATGAAGCATTCACTGCTGCAACTGCAGATCAATTAGGAAAAGCATTTACAGATATCTTATTTGATATTAGTCATAAGAATGAGTATTATCCTACTTTAGTAGAAGGTAATGCGAATATTAGTGGTAATGTATCTTTCGTTGATAAGATCGGTAAATACATGCATGTTGAGGGTATCAAGGGTATTATTATCAATGGTGTATTATATGATGGAAGTACTTTATCAGAAAACTTTGTGTCTGGTGGAGGTAAACTAGGCACTTATGATGATCCAACACCATTAGGAGATAACTTGATTTGGTCAGTTAAAGAAAGATTAGGTATTACTGATTCTGCTACTGCTAGAACATTAGTAGGTCTAGCATATGAACATGGACAATTAAGTTATACAGATGATGACAATTATTCTAACTATATTGGATGGTATGCAGATGAAGATGGCATATACGAAGGTTTCTATCATGAAGGAAGTACAACAGTACCAGCAGATGCTAAGTATAAAGTAAAATCTTATGGATATCTAGGAGAACATGAAAGTTCTGACTTGATGTATGCTACAGTACAAGTACGCACAAATATCGAAACAGGTGAGGAAATCGTAACATTTGCTGTTCCAGCTGCGTTATTACCTACTATTAAATATACAGTAGAATTAGATGAGAGTGAGAATGTAAAAGATTTATTAGTAGATGGCGCAACTTCTCCGATTCGTTTAGTTTATGAAGTATCTTTGGATGATGATATTAATGGTACAACATTATTTGAAAAGGTTGATCCAACATATTTAAGTAATAACAAGAATACAGATGGTACGTATAGCTTCTATACTAATGAATGGGAAAGAGATAGAGCAGTAGGACATGGTAAAACAAATACCTACTCTTATTTCTATCCGGCTAGAGAGAATAGTAGATATTATTATCAAGAAAATGCACTTATTTACAAGAAAACAGGTACTGATACTTATGAATTTTATGAAGGTTCAGTTCGACCTGATGGCGAATATTATCGTAAGATCGAAGTATATAAGAAAAATGGCAGTACAGTTACAAGTGATTATGTATACCAACAGATTGGTGAAAAAATGCTAGTGGAAAGTATCCAAAATAGTGATAATACTTGGTATATTCAAAAGGATAGCGTTTTCGAATATTTAATTGACTTTAAGCAAGATAAGGATAGTAATGATACTGGAACATTTATTACATTCAATGATCCATTTGTAGATTATTATGGTCACACACTACATGATGCAAATCACATTTATGTAATTGGAGCTACATTAGGTAACAATGGTAGTATCTCAATCGCTCCTAGAACAGGTATTGCGATCAGTAAGGATGTAGTAACAGCTATTCCTACTAATGATACTTTCACATTTGCTATAGATGGACCAACAACGATCGCTAATAGCACTTATCCAACAGTACTTGAAAAGAAAGATGGTACACAAGTAGCAAGTAATGTAACATTTGATGCTGATGGTGATACAAAGATCGAATTACGAGATGGCGAAGAATTATTTATTCTAGATCTTCCAGTAGATGTAGTATTGAAAGTTACAGAACAAACTTTAACAGGATATAAATTAAGTAAAGTGGATGGAGTTGCAACAACTGATCCATCTAAAGAACTTACTACGATTCAAGATAGAGTAGTAGCTGTACATTATGAGAATAACTCATTAACAGGAACTGTAGAACTAAAGATCTCTGGTACGAAAGTATTAGATGGAATGGCTCTTGTAAATGATATGTTTGAATTCGTGTTAGAAGAACTTGATCATGAGAATAATGTAATCAATCAATATACTGCTTATAATACAGTAACTGGTGGATTTGAGTTTGATCTATTCTTTACAAGTGAGGGCACACATTCTTATAGATTAAGAGAAGTACAAAGATCTGTTGTAGAAGAACATAACTTTAGATTTGATACTACTGTATATGACATCATAGTAGAAGTAAATACTACGACAAGTGGACTAGAAGCAAATTATGTTGTATCTAAAGATGGTTCACCAGTAACAAATATCAAATTTAGAAATGAATACTTAAGAGGACCAGTCTTAGTATTAACTGGTAATAAGACATTAACTGGTAGAAGTTTGCAAGCGAATGAATTTGAATTTGTTCTATATGAAGCTAATGACACATGGGATACTACAACTGTGGTAGAAAGAGTTAAGAATGCCGCAAATGGTACATTTGAATTCAGTGAGTTAAGGTTTGATAATGAGGGGCATAAGCGTTATGTGATCAAGGAAGAGACAGCAGATCCATTAGACAGAGTCACATATGATATAAACGAATATCGTGTCTTTGTAGAGATTCTAGAGCATGAGGGTAACCCTTATATCGAAGGTGTATGGATCAATGATCAAGATGGTAATCCAGTAAGAGAGATCGTCTTCAATAACGTATACGATATCCCAGATGACCCAGATTCTCCATCAAGAACATCTGCACGTTTCATTGCAGAAAAAGAACTAGAAGGAAGAAATCTAAAAGCTAGTGAATTCACATTCGTATTAAAGGATGAAGATGGTGATGTACTTCAAACTAAGAGAAATACAGCTAAGGGTACTATCTCTTTCGCACCTATTTCCTACAGTAAATCTGACATTGGTACACACTACTACACAATTAGTGAAGTAGAAGGCAATGATGAAGATATTACTTATGATACAACTGTATATGATATTACAGTAGAAGTATCTATGAATGGTTCTAGATTAGTTGCTAAAACTTATGTAGATGGTGTAGAAGATAAAGATATGATCTTCACTAATACATACGGTGAAGAAGAACTAGAAGATCCAGTTGATCCACCAGTAGACCCAGTAGATCCAACAGATCCACCTGAACCAACTGATCCAGGACATGATGTACCAAATACTGCTGATGCAACTGATTATGCATTATGGTTCATGATGATGTTATTCGCGATGATCGCATCTGTCGTATTCTATAAATTAAAAGAAGAATAAAGTATTCACTTAGGGTGTCGAAAGACACCCTTTAATTATTTAAGAAAAAATGGTAATGTAAATTATCGTGGGGTGTTTCGAGAACACTTGTAAATAATTCTGGGGCGGTGTTGTAAACTATCCTGGGGTGGCAAATATAAAAATAGGGTTCAGACTA
>SVBO01000057.1 GCA_015058845.1 Erysipelotrichaceae bacterium | reverse complement strand
CCGTGACAATCCCATGATGCTCTGCCACATAAGACATTCCCACAAATGTCTCTAAACATATCTCATCAACCGTTTTTCCATCTTTAATAAAATGAAATGGTGCATCTATATGCGTGCCGTTGTGCGCACACATACTAAATGCCGTCAAATTATATACTTCACCTTTTTCCATTGATCTAATAATCTTTTTTTCCGGTGCCGGATCATCAGGATACACCTGACAACTGAAAACTTCTTGTGAAATATCGTAGATTTTCATTGCTTATTCTCCTTCAAATTCTTATTTATCTGTTAATTCATTCTAACATATTTCACTATCTGTATCAATGTTAGCCCAAACTACAAGAAGAACATGTCATCTCAAAAGCAAAAGAGAATCATGTGGCTATGAGTGCTCCATATTGTTGCGTGACATGATCCACTATTCCTTGGTAGATCGTATAAGCTAACTTCACTTGATATTCCTTTTGTTGTAGTAGTTCTCTCTCTTTCGGATGACTTAAGAACCCACATTCTACTAATACCCCTGGTGTCGTAGATTCATTGAGTAGATAGAAGTTCCCTATCTTCACTAATTTGTTACTACCTAACTCCTTAAACCTCTCTTGAATACTTTGCGCTAAAGCTTTACTAGTATCATCATTAGTACGATAGAATACCTGTGCACCACTCACACCACTATCCCCATACTTATTCATATGCACACTGATGAATAAGGCTACATCGTCCTCCTCTATGATCTCTACTCTACGCGCTAGATCTTCTCTCTTACGATTTAAAGCATCCTCACTCGCTAGATCTACATCACTCTCTCTAGTCATCACTACCACAGCCCCAGCCATCTCTAAGATCTCTTGTAACTCCTTAGCCACTGCTAGATTGATCCCATCTTCCCATACAGACTCCACAGAAGCCCCATTATCTCTACCCCCATGCCCTGCATCTATCACGATCACAAGGCCTGATAACTTCTGTTCTACCGCTACCATCATGCTCTCATATAATGGCCCTGTACTAATGTGTATAACATATAATACTAGTAATATACAGCATGGATACCATTTCCTCACTTGATTCACCTCTAGTAAATATATGTGATATTTATATATACTAGACCAAAAGAAAAGGACATTACTGTCCTAATCAGAATTCTTTAGAAATGTTTCAATATACTTAGCCACAGAACGACTCATCTCTACTGAGAAATCAGAAGAATACTTACGCTCACAGAAAGCATTCATACGTACATCATAGTCATACTTACCATTCTCTTGACGATTTCCTCTTTCCGTAAACATGTCTCTTAACTCTTCCGCATTCTTTCTATGATATGTATTCTCACATACCATTTGTTCTACTGTAAAGCGTTGTGGTTTAGCTCTATTTTGTTGTTGCTCATTTGGATAACCAAACACTAAGAAAGCAGCTGGGAATACGTATTCAGGTAAGTTCAATGTTTCTCTATGATACTCACAATTCTCCATGATATCGCCAATATAACAAGAACCAATGCCTAGGGAATGTGCTGCTACTACAGCATTCTGAGCAGCGATCAATGCATCATTCACTGCTAGCATAAGATCTCCTACTCTAGGCTTTCTCACATCCTCTTTCACAAGGCAGAAGGCATCATACCACTTCTGATAATCTGCACAGAATACTAAGGCAAACTTAGCAGATGCGATGAATGGTTGATGATCACAGCTTTCTGATAGTTTAGTTAATAGTTCTGGATCCGTGATATTCAAGATCGTATACATGCTTTGGTTACCTGCTGTAGGGGCTTGTAGAGCACTTTCTATGATCGCTCTTTTATCCTCTGCAGAGATCTCTTGTTCCGTAAAGATACGAACTGATTTACGTTCATGTAATTGTTTGATGACTTCATTCATATGAGTTTCCTCCTCTTTGTAATTACCTTACCATATTCTACAGAGATAGACAAGATAAAAAGAAAATAGAGAGGGTCGCTCTCTACTTAGATCTCATGATTCAAATACATATAAAACATGAAGGAATATAAGCCACATATACCTACTAAGATATACACTAATCTCTCGATCAAAGGCCAGCCTCCTAATAAGAAGTTAACTAGATTGAATCCAAAGAATCCGATCAATCCCCAATTCAGAGCCCCTACGATCACTAATGTCAATGCAATCATATTAATTGTTCTATTCATAATAATCTCTCCTTGTGTTCTTATTATGTGTCTTTCTCTATACTTTACTCATGAATTATTTAAAATATCACTAGATTCTTTTGATCAGTGGTATAATGGTAGATATGTGGGGTGTTAGAGGTATGGATAAGAGAAAGTTATTGATCGATACAGATCCTGGGATCGATGATTGCTTTGCATTGATGTGTGCGTTGAATAGTGATGTGTTTGATGTTTTAGGTATCTTATGTACTGCGGGTAATAAATCATTACCTGTAGTCAGTGCAAATGCGCTTAGGATCATGGATTTTGAGGGATGGGATATTCCTGTGTGTAAGGGTGCTAAGGCGAATCTGAAGCGTTTAGAGGCTGGTGAGGAGCAAGAGAATATTAGTGCTGATTGTCATGGTAGTGATGGGATGGGTCAAAGTAATCTTCCTTATAGTGAGAGATGTTTACTAGATGTACCTTCTTGGGACTTTATGTTAGAGAAGATCAAGGAATATCCCAATGAAATAGAGGTGATCTGTTTAGGACCTCTTACAAATCTAGCATTAGCGATCGCTAAGGATAAAGAGACTATGAAGAAGATCAAGTCTATTACGATCATGGGTGGTGCTTTCTTTGTTCCTGGGAATATTACCCCTTATGCGGAATATAATATATGGTTTGATGCTCAGGCTGCAGAGATAGTAGTGAATGAGTTAGCAGAGGATGTAGATATTAGGATCGTGGGGATCGATGCTTCTAATCAGATCGTTATAAGTCATGGGTTGTTAGACTTCTTGAGTTATGAGGGTGGCGAAAGAAGTGTGTTATTAGAGCGTATTTCTCGTGGATATATCCATCATTATTATGTGTTGAATAAGGCGATTGGGGCTATTATTCATGATATGTATTGTGTAATGTCTTGTATTGATCCTTCTTTGATCAGTGAGCAAAGAGAAGTAAAGGTAAAGATCCATGGAGAGGGTGAGAAGCAAGGCTGGATCGAGATGTGTGAGGATGGTAAGAAGGTCACTGCGATCTTAGGGTTACAGGAAAGAGCACTGAAGAGAGGGTTCTTAGAGTTAATGATGCCTGATAAGAAGGAGATCATTGATGAGATGTTTGAACAGTTAGTATAAGGAAAAGAAAACCATCATAAGATGGTTTTTGTTATTTATTCAGTTTATCTACATAGATAGAGTAACGATATGTCTTAGCAGTTCTATCTATGTGGATATAAGGGGCTATACATGAGGAAGATAGTTTCTTCTTGATCGTTGCTTTAGAGAGTTTAGATATCTTGATCAGATCTTCTACTGTCAACTCTTGGGCTGTGAATAGAGTACATTGTAATAGGATGGTTAACAAAGATAGACTATGCTTGTCAGTGATCTGTAATTCATGTATACATTGTTCGTAATAGATATATTGATCGATCTTATCTTGAATAGAGTCTATTAAGTGTTCTAAGCCTTTCTTAAAGATCTCTAGGAAGGATATTACGAAATATGTTAGATCCCCTTTATTACGAATATCATTCACGATCTTGAAGCTATCACAGTATTGTTTATAGTGTAGTTTACAGGATACTGAGACTTGTAAGGCTGTGATCACATCTAATTCTTTACACAAATAGGCACTTGATATCAATCTAGACATTCTACCATTTCCATCATAGAAAGGATGGATATATCCAAATAGATAATGATAGATAGCCACTCTTACGAGTAATGAAATGTTAGGATCATTCAGGATCATTAATGCTTTATCCATGGTATCAATAATATTGAACTCTGGATTTAATCCCATATGGATCATCATACCCCCAGAATCTACTTCTACAGCTTCTTTTCTAAAGATAAATCCATCAGGTATATTTCTCTTATTCTCCTTTGTAATGTCCTGTAACATCGTCTTATCGTATAGTTCACGTACCTCTTTACAAGTACGTACTTCAATATCACTCTCTAGTAATTGTTGGTACTTAGATACTAAGCCATATAAGCGTTTATATTTCTTAGGACTAGTACACTCTAGTAGTTCTTTAATTTCCGCTCTAGTACTTACAACACCTTCGATCTCATTACTCATTTGGATCTCTTCGATCAATGTATGATCTACTAGCCAGTTTACTACTAAGGCTGGTAATTTACGATTGCCATATGTCATCTTTATGATCTTGGCATTTAGGGTGTGGATCTCTTCGATCAATTGAGTGATCTCGTTATTGATATTTACAAAGAATGGATATTTCTCTAATGTTATTTCAAATGGGATAGTGGAAGGACTACTGAATAAGTCTAGATATTCTTGTGTGGCATTGTATTCCTTCATGAAATACTTTTTGTATAACGATATATATTTCATAGTATTCACCCTTTCTTTATTCGATTATATCATTTTCGAACTAATTTTCAAGATATTTAGTTCGATAACGGTAATTAAATAGCCCCTAGAGTATCTAGGAGCTATGATTCTTTAGAATATTCCTTTATTATATTTATACTGAGCATATATCATTATAGTAAGACCTATCACAATACCTATCAAGATCATTTGTGCTCCTAATTCTATATTCCCTAGAGTCTGGATACACGCAGATAAGATCATGGTAATACCTATAATGAAAGTTCCTATGCCCATGAGTCTAGCATAAGGTAATTGATCTTCTTTCGATACCTTCCTTCGATTATACCAATGGATAGAAGCTATATTGCCTTGTATATTGAATATACCTAAGGAACATATAAGAATTCCTATTACGATCATGCTTACATATTCTCGTATAGGTTTATATGACATATATACAATGATCCCTAAGACTACGACTACAGCAATCAAAAAAACTTTAATGACCCTTTGTTGAACATCGATCATTTTGTTCTTAGACACAAGGATCTCTTCACTCTCTTTATTATACAACAACTCTTCAACACTTATATGAAAGTATTCTGCTAACATCTCAAGGGAATCATCATTAGGAATTCCTAATCCATTCTCCCATTTTGCTACAGCTGACCGTGATACAAATATATCCTGCGCTAACTTAGCTTGAGATAAACCTTTGGAGAGTCTTAGTTCTTTCAACTTTTCTGCAAAGTTCATTCTATCACCTCTAGTAAGTTATTTATACCATGTTCCTATAGAAAATACTAGTGGATATCGTGTTACTTAAAATCTTGTTTTGTTACTTTATCAAGATAAACAAAAAAGACCACCCAATATATGAGTGATCTTGCTTGCTCGAATACGTATATAGATTAACGCTTTGAGTATTGAGGTGCACGACGAGCTCCCTTTAAACCGTATTTCTTACGTTCCTTAACGCGAGAATCACGAGTTACGAAGCCTGCTGCCTTCAATTTAGGACGGTAATCTTCGCTAGCTTCCATTAAAGCGCGAGTTACACCATGACGCATTGCTCCAGATTGACCTGAATAACCGCCACCTCTAACATTGATACGAACATCGAATTGTCCTAATACTTCACAAAGAACCATTGGAGAACGAACTACCATTCTTAGTGTTTCTAGAGGAAGGTATTCTTCTAATGTCTTTCCGTTAACTTCGATCTTACCTGTACCTGGTGTTAAGATAACACGAGCTACTGAAGATTTACGACGACCTGTACCTAAATACATAACTTGATTATTAGCCATTATCTTCTACCTCCTATCCCTTAATTGTAAGCTCTACTGGTTGTTGAGCTGCATGTGGGTGTTCAGCACCTTTGTATACAAATAAGTGCTTACGTTGTACGTTACCTAACTTAGTATGAGGAAGCATACCATGGATTGAATGTTCTACCCATTCAACAGTGTATTTTTCCTTCATAACGCGTGCAGTTCTTACACGTAATCCACCAGGGAATTGAGAATGGTTATAATACTTCTTATCTTCCATCTTGTTACCTGTTAATACGATCTTGTCTGCATTGATTACGATAACGTAGTCTCCGCAATCAACGTTTGGTTGGTATGTAGGTTTGTGTTTACCACGTAATACAGCTGCAACCTCTGTTGATAAGCGACCTAATGTTAATCCGTTAGCATCAACGACATACCATTGACGCACAACTTCTGCTGGTTTTGTAATAGTTGTTTGGCGCATAAAATAATATCCTCCTGACCAAATGTAGTTTCCGGGGCTACACTGGCATAAGTTGCCGAGTATTATTATAAAGACACTTTGTCTAGTTGTCAAGAAAAAGAAGTTAATAAAATATAGAAAAATTCATATATTTTTAATTATTCTCTTTCCCCTCTCAAACTAGTCATTACAAACCACTTTCCTACATATATTTTGATATATAAGGAGCTATATGTATGAAGAAAATTCAAATAGTATTCCTAT
>SVBO01000056.1 GCA_015058845.1 Erysipelotrichaceae bacterium | reverse complement strand
TTCTCCATAACATATATTATACAGAACTTCACCATATCTTCCATTAGATCCATATCATCCTCTAGATCAGCAAAAGCGATCTCTGGTTCGATCATCCAGAATTCGTTAGCATGTGTACGTGTATTAGACTTTTCAGCACGAAATGTTGGTCCAAATGTATATACATCACGGAATGCTAGGGCAAATGCTTCACCATGTAATTGACCAGATACTGTTAAGGAAGCTTTCTTTCCGAAGATATCGTCTTCATAGTTAGTAGATCCTTCTAATGTAGTAACATTGAATACCTCACCAGCACCCTCTGCATCATTTCCTGTAATGATAGGAGCATGTACATAGATAAATCCTTGTGATTGGAAGAATTCATGGATAGCCATAGATAATACACTACGTACACGGAATACAGCACTGAATGTGTTTGTACGAGGACGTAGATGTGAGATCTCACGTAGGTATTCGAAGCTATGACGTTTCTTTTGTAATGGATAAGAGCTATCACATTCTCCTTCTAATTCAACATGTGTTGCTTCTAACTCATATGGTTGCTTCATACCTGGTGTTAGTTTGAATTTACCTGTGACTGTTAGTGCAGTTCCTGTTAAGTACTTTTGAACTTCTTCAAAGTTCTCTAATTCTTTTGTATAAACGATCTGTGTGTTACGGAAGTATGTACCATCATTTAATTCAATGAAACCTACTGAACCGTTACAACGATTCGTACGGACCCATCCAGACATCTCTACGTATTCAATAGAGTCCTTTTCTACTTCTGAGCCCATTTGACTGATCTCGAATAATTCTCTTGTTGTCATGTAACTTAGCATTTTTACTCATCCTCCTTATACATAAAAACCTGCGCTTAAAAAACGCAGGAACGTGATACTCACGCGGTGCCATCCTGTTTCCCTCTTGATCGAGGACTCTTAATTGGCTGTATAATAACGCTATACTCACGGGATCGTCTACTGATTTCTCCGATCCAGCTCTGGAACTGTTCTCCTATAAGTATCTTTGTCTATCTCGCACCCTCATAGACTCGCTGTATAAGCATCCTTATATTCGTTTTCCTTCTATGCTTTCTTATTTATCTAATGCATTGGCTTCAAATATGATCTCTTGGATCGCACTTACTACATCCACATGACGTAGTAATACATGGCGAGGTACTTGGATATGTTCTTGTGTGAAATCCACGATACCTGTGATACCACATGCGATCAATCGATCTACTGTTTCTTGTACTCCATGTGAGATAGCTAGAATTGCGATCCTACTATCTTCTGGTTTATATTTCTCTAGGTCATTTAAATGGTATACCGGTACATCGAAACGTACTCCTAATCGATCCTCGTTGATATCAAAGGCACATACGATCTCTCCTACGATATGATCCCAACCATTGTATTTCATAAGAGCTCTTCCTAAGTTACCAGCTCCCACTAAGATCAATTTCTCTTCGGCTACCATTCCCAATTCATTACTGAATACTTCTAATAACTTCTTCACATCATATCCATATCCTTGTCTTCCCAATGTTCCAATGAACGAGAAGTCACGACGGATAGTAGTTGGTTCGATATCTACCAACTCAGCTAGATCCTTAGACATTACCTTCTCAACGCCTTGTTGTTCTAGTTTACGTAATGCTTTCAAGTAGATCGGGTAGCGTTGAAGAGTTGCCTTAGGCACCATTCTCTTTGTCATAACACTTACCTCCATAATTACTTTTAGTATAGCACTAATTTGTGAAAAAGAAAACAGCTTTCACTAACAAAATTAGAATAATTCCATACTAGGAGAAGCCTTATCATTCAACTCTCCCCATCGCTCTTGTAAATAGGCATAATAGCCTGCTGCACCGATCATAGCCGCATTATCTGTACAGCACCATAAAGGTGGTATAGTGACCTTTACATTAGGTGCCTTACTCGCAAATTCCTCTTGGATCATGCTACGAAGTCTAGAGTTCGCAGCCACACCTCCTGCTAGAACGATATGCTTAACATCATACTCGATTGCAGCACGGACAGTCTTACCTACTAATAAAGTAAGAGCGCTCTCTTGGAAAGAACTAGCAATATTCTCTGGGGTATATTCTTCCCCTTTGCGCTTACAACGATCAATGAATTGTAATACATTAGACTTTAAGCCTGAGAATGAGAAGTTATAACTTGCATCATTCATAGGTTTAGTTAAGTGATATACAGGTTGTCCAGACTTGGCTAGACGATCGATCTGTGGTCCTCCTGGATATGGTAGACCTAATACTCTAGCTACCTTATCATAGGCTTCTCCAATAGCATCATCCATTGTCTGTCCTACTACTTCAAAGTGATATGGATCCGGCATATATACTAACTCCGTATGACCTCCTGATACTACCAATGCCATTAATGGGTATTCTAACTCATCTACAAAACGATTTGCAAAGATATGTCCTGCAATATGGTGTACTGGTAATAATGGCTTATTGTATGCTAGAGCAAGTGTCTTAGCAGCGATCACCCCTACATGTAATGAACCGATCAGACCAGGTCCTAATGTATATGCGATCCCATCGATCTCATCCATCGTAATACCAGCATTCTTCACTGCTTCTTCTAGTACTACAGAAACATTCTCTACATGTAGACGAGAAGCTACCTCTGGGATCACTCCTCCAAATTTGCTATGTACATTGATTTGGGAAGATACTACGTTAGATAGTATTTCTTTCCCATTTCTTACTACTGAAGCAGCTGTCTCATCACAACTACTCTCAATAGCTAATAGTAATACATCCTTACTCATATCTTATATTCCTTTCATCATAACATACGCATCCTCAGTATTCTCATAGTAATTCTTACGAATACTGATATTCTCAAAACCATACTTACGATATAGATTCTGTGCTCTCTCATTGCTCACACGTACCTCTAAAGAGATCCTCTCACAACAAGCCTCCTTAGCCTCATGTAAGATACTCTCCATCATCACATTGCCATAGCCCTTGCCCTTATGTGCATCTGCTACAGCGATCGTAGTGATCTGGCATTCTTCAAAGGTGATCCATATACCATAGTATGCGATTACTTCATTGTCTAATTCTAATACGAACATCTTAGAGAAGGGATTCTCTTCTAGTTCATATTCGAAATGTTCTTTATGCCATGGGTTAGCAGAGAAGTTCTCTTGTTCTAATACCATGACTTGTGGCAGATCTTCTAGTGTCATAGGACGTAATTTTGTTCTATTTCCCATAACTTTCCTGATCCTTTAGATATTCTGGTACAAGGGCATGTACATTGTCCACTCTCTGCCATAGTGGTGTGTAGTTAAATACTGCACTATTCATGTCTGTAGGGATCGCTTCCATCTCGATCAAATGAGCATCTCCTACTACTGCATACCCTTCCTTCTCTACCTTTTCTTTTAAAACTTCTAATTCCATGATAGAGTCTGCTTGTAAGGCTACTCCATTCTCATAGAATCCAGTAAATGCTCTTTTACTACGAGCATCCATCATGACACATACTTTTCCCTTTGCTCCCAGGCTCATAGCTTGTAGTGTAGAGAGTGTATATAATGGGATCTCTTTCATGGTACATAGTACCTTGGCTACTGTCATAGCAATACGTACTCCTGTATAGCTTCCTGGTCCCTTCGTGATCACGATGGAATCAATGTGATCTACTGTCATAGAATGTTTCGTAAGAAGTTCTTGTAGACGTGGGATAATGAGTTCTGATTGTGAACGTAGAGCACATTCATGTATATTCTCTAGGATCACACCCTCATGCGATAAAGCAATATTTAAATAACTTCCTGTAGTATCTAGAAATAGTTCCATTATCCTAACTCCTTTACTAACTCTTCATACATATTTCCATGAGGAATGATAGTGATCTTACGAGCATCTTCTCCCTCATATTCGATTTTGATCTCTAATCTATCTTCTGGTAGTAAGTCTTCGATGAACATATACCATTCGATCACACATACACCCTCTCCATAGATGAATTCCTCAAAGCCTAGATCTTGTTCTAATCCTTCTAAACGATACGCATCTATGTGATATAGGGGTAATCTTCCTCCCTCGTAGATCTTCATGATCGTGAAGGTAGGTGAATTGATCGGACGTTTGATCCCTAGTCCTTTTCCAAGACCCTTTGTGAATGTTGTTTTGCCTGCTCCTAGATCTCCTTCTAATGTGATCAGTGTGCCTGCTGTTACTATGTTCCCTAGCTTCTCAGCCAGTTGCATTGTTTCCATTTCATTGGCTGTTCTTAGTTCCATGATTGTTATCCTTTCTTGGCCATGGCCAATTGTATTCTCTTCTTGATATGGATCGCTTTATCTAAAGCAAATGATAGTAGTGTATATACAGGCATATCGAATTCTCCTACAAAGGCACGGATATCTGGATGGAAGGAGGATTTGAACTCGAATAGACCATCTTCTAGACTACCCTGTACGCCTCCAAAGTTAAAGTATTCCTTACCATGTCGATATGACCATTCGATACCTGCGTTACGCAAAGCATATGGGGCTAAGAAGCGACGATACTTCTCATTCAGACCAGAATATAGTAACTCTGTTGTCTTACCATCCGCTGCTAGTAATAGAGCACTCACTGGAATACGAGACTCACTCTCTTCCGCGATCTGTTCATATTCTCTTCTAGCTTTGGCTAGTTGTTTCTCTGCTACTTCTCTTTTATTGACAGCCTTCTCATCTAATGTAGCTAGTTTGTGTTCTAACTCTTGCATACGATCTAGTAGATCTTGCTTTAATAGACCTACATTTAAATACGCAAACAGTAATACACTATCTTCTTTGAATGCATCTAGGATCTTCTTGAAGTAAGAAGCATTTCTTAGAATGATGCCCTTTCTCCTTTCTGTATAACTAATGATCTCATAGAAAGCATCTACAGACTCACTATGTTTCTCTTCGATCTCAATGTGATAGTTAGTGGCTTGCTTGATCTTATCTCTTGTCTTCTTAGGGAATCTTTCAAAGTTATTCTCACTTAATGGGAAAGTAACTTGGAAGCGTGCTTGTGTGGTGTCATACATGTCCATTGTATACCCATGGTGTTTAAAGCCATACTTAGCTAGTTTCTCTACGAATGCATCATTGCGATAGCTTTGTGCTTCTTCTCTTTGATGGATCTCATATACTTGGTAGATATTAGGATCGATCTTGATACTGATCATTTTCTCACGCTTTGCTAGTTTCTTTAGATTTGTGAAGAATACATTGCATACCTCTTCATTATCGAAATCTAGGATCGGTCCTCTTGGCATATATCCTAGTGTAAAGCCTGCTATTACAGTTCTCTTAAGTAATAATCCTGCTGCTACGATAGCACCACTCTCATCTACTACCACTGGATATAATGACTCCCATTCACTCTTTACTTCTCCCCATGCAGATAATTGTGTGGCACTGCTTAATGGGTGTTGGTCAATGAATGTATCAAATTCTATACATCTATCCATTACTTTCCATGTATACATAAAGATCCCTCCACCATTTCACATTATTATACCATTATATTAGAAGTATCGCAAAGAATAACATAGTAATTTCGTATAAAATAAAAAGGCTCCTAAGAGCCTGATTTAGATTATTGGAATAAACCTTCTACGTGAGCTTGTACTTCCTCAACATTCTCAGCCATGATGAAGAATACATAGTTACCATTTACATACACAACAGCCTTCTCAGCATTTTCAGTTTCGATTGGATACCAAGCATTGTTCTTCTTATATTCCTTATAAGATTCTACAGCAGCCTTAACATCCTCTACCTTACCTTCTTGTGCTTCGAATACTGCTACATCAGTAGCTACAGCAGAGATCATTGGTGTAACACCAGCAAAGCTTACGATCTCTTCTTCAGTTAGACCGAATACTTCAGATACATACATTTCATCATAAGGCATAGAAGCCATTTCTGAGAAATAAGTTGTGATGATAGTATCTAATGTTTCTTGAACATCGATAGTAGGTGTCTTCGCAGTAGAAGAACATCCAAACATTGTAAGAGCAAGTACACCTGCTAACATTAATTTCATTACTTTACGCATATCTTTTCCTCCTTAATTACGTAACATAAATAAATTCTTATCTTCACTGAACCACATCACATGATAGCTATATAACACATCAGTTGGTTGGAATTCTTGCATGAACTGTGAGATAGGCATTTTGAAGTATCGCATATCGATCAATACTATCTCATCAAAATGAGCTGCCAATAGTGGTGCCAGTGCATGTGAATAAGAATCTTTAAGCATAACTAGCTTACGACCTGTGTTGGCATTAGAACTGATCTGTACAGCTCCGTTATTGCCACCTAAGAATGTAACATATTTATCCTTGTTAGACAAGTTCTCTGTGAAATAAAGTGAATCAAATGTTTCTTGTGTATCATGAATATACACAGAATATTCTAACTCATCATCATAATAACAGAACTCATCTCCAGGATATGAGAATATTGGGGCTTTGGAATATAGTGTTCCGATAAATGGTGTATCACTACATTTCTTTGTATAACTCTCTAAAGAGTTTGCTTCAAAGCCATATATATCTGCTAATGCTGTGTAAGCATAG